>JAQBOA010000053.1 GCA_028288305.1 Mucilaginibacter sp. | reverse complement strand
CCTACAATGGCTCTGGCAATGGCTACACGCTGTTTTTGACCGCCCGATAACTGGTTAGGAAAATGCTTTACGCGATTAGCCAGTCCAACTTTTTCAAGCGCTTCAGTTGCAAGCATTCTTCTTTCTTTAGCGGTGCTTGCGCGATAAAGTAATGGGAGTTCCACATTATCAAGTACCTGCAGATCGTTAATAAGGTGGTAGCTTTGGAAAATGAAACCAAGTTTTTTATTCCGAAATGAAGCCAGCTGTTTATCGGATAGATGATCTGTCTTTTGATCATCAATTTTGATATGACCTTTTGACGGAGCATCTAGCAGCCCCATAATATTTAGCAAAGTGCTTTTACCGCAGCCAGATGGACCCATTACAGATAAGAACTCACCCTTTGCAATATCAAGGTTAATGCTGCTCAATGCTAAGGTTTCCACTGTACTTGTGCGGTATACTTTTTCAATGTTTTGTAATCGTATCATGGTTTTTAATGTTGAATTATTGATTTAGTGAATTAGTGATTGATATATAATTATTGAATTATTTATAAGTTATTTTTTTACCTTCTTTACGGCTTGCCGTAGAGAGGGTCATCCAGCGCAGCGTAGATGGGGTGAGTCATCGCCGCAATGCATTAACGCTAATGTCGCTCGGCGAATTAACTCACCCGGTCGTTGCTTCGCTCGACCACCCTCTCTTTTGCAAGCAAAAAAGAGGGAATTTTTTGTTTTTTCTTCTTCATTTATTTATAAGTTATTTTTTCATCTTTCTCAAAGTCATACAGTGACAGATACCTTAATTGGTAATAAGCGCTCCAAAAATCACGAAGCGATTGAACATAATCTCTTTTGGCCTGGTCATTCTCGGTGAAAGCTATACTAAGGTCGGTTATGCTCAGGTCGCCTAATACGTACCGTTCCCTGGCAATTTTATACTTTTCAGAAGCAATGCTATCGGCTTCCGCTGTAAATGCCAATTGTTCCTTCATCTCGTTAAACAAGGATACCTGCGTTACAATTTGCTGTTTAAAGGTTTGTTTATCCTGTTCAACCGAATATTCCGTAAATTGCTGATTTGCTTCGGCTGTTTTTATCTTCGCCTTTGAACGGCCCCAATCTAATACAGGTATCGAAAATTGCAATTGCAGCAATTGCTGGTTTTGTGGTGAACGGTAAACACCAGGAATACTACCCGCCGAATTTGAAGTTCCTAAATTTGCAGTCAAATTAGCTGTTAAACCTGTTTGTCCATGCGCTAAAGCAACATCCCTTTTTGCTTCAGCAACACGTCTTACAAATGCTATGGCATCCGAACGATTTTCAAATGCTTCAGCTAAAACCCTCTCAGAAGTTACCGTCATCTGGCTAATGGTTTCAGGAACTGACAATACAATTTTATGATCACCCTCCTGGCCAATATAGCTGCGTAAATTAAGAGTTGCTATCTCCATATCACGTTTTGACGTACCCACAGCTTTTTTTGCATTTAACTGCTCCAACTGCAACTGCAAAATTTCATTTTTTGAAACTTTTCCCAGGCTGAATTTCAAATTGGCAATTTTCAATATCTTTTGGGTATTTGTAAAATTGGCTTCTGCCGTTTCCAGGTTTACCTGGGCAAGTAAAAGATCAAAGAAATACCCGGTTACAGTGACAGATATTTGTTCCTGCGATTCAATATAGGCCTGTTTGCTTTCATTAAATAATAAAGGTTGAATTCTTTTATCCCACTTTAAACTGTTATACTGACCCAAAGGCTGACTAAAGCCTATTGCATATGGAACACCATTGTATAAAACATTATGCCGGCTAAAATCATCAAAGCGCTGCATCTGTGTCATACCGTAAATAGTTGCTCCTGTGGCTGTTATGCTTTGACTAAAATTTAAAGTAACTGAAGAATTATCATAATTGATAGATTGAAATAATATGGATCCATCCGGTTGTACAACCGGGGTACTTGTTTTAAAATAGCCGGGTAAATTTCCGCTTAAAGATAATTGAGGCTGATAGTTTGATTTATAAGTTCTCCATAACCAGTATTTTGTTTCCTGGGTAGTGCTGGCTTGTTTCGCCGCAATTGAATTAGCCTTTGCCATTTCCACCACCTGTTTCAGCGAAAGCCATGTAGTATCGCTGCTCACGGAACAAAATCCATTGTAGCTGATGGTAAAAAATAATATAATATATATAAGTTTCATTTGTCTGAATTATGATTCATAAGATTTTAGGATTGCCAGGATTATAATAACCGAATCAACTTAATCAACCCAATAAACCACTCACTAGTTGATAGTAATCTCCTTTGAATTTTTAAACTCACTCATATCCGATGTGATCACTACGTCACCTGGTTTTACGCCGTCTTTTATCTCCACATAATCAAAATTGGTAAGACCGATATGGACAGTTCGTCTTTCTGCTTTCCCGTTATTTATTACAAAAATATCCTGCAAGGATGGCCCCTTAAATGCCGGGCCGTTTGCAACTCGCATTATGTGGTTATGTGTAGCAGTAATCAAATAAACATCTACTTTCATATTAGGCCGAAGCTGCTTGTTATTGCGCTCGTCCAATTGAATATCGAATGATATGATGCTGTTTTGAATTGACGGAGAAACATTTACTACATGCCCCCGTAATTGGGTATCATTAATAAGTACAATAACCGGGAGCGCCACGTGTATTTGATCGAGGGAATTATCTGAAATGCTGCCCTGAACTTTAAAACTTCCCAAGTCGGCTATCCTGGCCAGTGACTCACCTTCCTTAACATTGGCTCCTATATTTTTATTTACATAGGTTACCACACCTGAGCGGGTTGCAACGATATTAGCAAGATCTAATTTGTGTTGCAAGGCATTGAGATCGCTCTGCAATATATCAGCAGCAATTTGCGCCTCTTTTATTTCGATTTGCATGGTTTGCTGCTTGTTTCTTATTTCGTTCTCAATTTGTTTTTTCTCAAGCTGTGCTACTTTTAAGTTTAGCTCGGCCTGTTCAATACCTTCACGAGTTCCTCCGCCAGCATTGTACAAGCGTTTGGCGTTTTCAACAGCGTCAGCAAGGTTGCCGATGTGTAATTGTTTGATATCATTGTTTGACTGAATATCAAAGAAACTTTTATCCAGATCGAGCTTCAACTTTTTTATCTCATTTTGTTTTGACTCGAGCTGAAATTTCTGCTTGTTGTAATCATTTTGGGTAGCTGATTTATCAAGGGTAAGAATAGATTGTCCGGCACTCACTTTATTACCTGGGTCCATAATCACATTTTTAATAGAGGCGTTGATGGGGCTTGTTAAAATTTCTTCAAACTCGGGTAAAACCTCTCCGGTAGCGTTAATGGTATTTTCGATGTTACCGGTTTCGACAACAGCCGTAGTTATTTCTGACCTTTTTATAGAAGATTTAAAGGCTGTGCGCACCATCCAAATAGCAATTATGAGAATTGATGTAACCACAACGCTCACTAAAATTGCCTTTTTTCTGTTTTGCAATGAAACTTCCTGTGTAATCTCTTTGTCCATATAGTACTTTGTATAGCAATAGAGTTTGCAATAGCTGTACCAAGGATAAATAATTAATAATCAAACAATTACTAATTAAAATATTTAAAAAGTGATCGATATCGAACAAAAATTTTGATAATGGACAATTGTCTGAACCATTGATTAAGCTGGTTTATTTGATTATGCTGATTTTTCAAAAAATGCGTTTAAAATCTGTGGAATCTGCTAAATCAACTAAAATCAGTGATTAAAGATGTCCTTCAGCACTCTCTTAGCCGCATGATAACCGCACATGCCATGAACGCCACCGCCGGGAGGGGTTGAAGAAGAGCAGATATAAATACCTTTTGCCGATGTTTTATAGGGTGAGAGCCGTAATGCAGGTCTGGTAAATAACTGGCTAATATCAAATGCCCCTCCGTTGATATCACCACCTATATAATTGGGATTATAGATTTCCATCTGAGCGGTATTCATGGTATGTTTAGCCAGTATAGTGTTCTTAAAACCTGGTGCAAAACGTTCAACCTGGTTTTCAATGGCTTCGGTCATGTCTTTTTCTGAACCTTTTGGCACATGGCAATAGGCCCAGGCAGTATGTTTTCCCTGTGGTGCCCTTGAAGGATCAAACAAGCTGGGCTGGGCCAACAGCACAAATGGTTGTTCCAGTAGTTTGCCTCTCCATATCTGCTGTTCATAATCTGCAATCTCTTTTATGGTGTTACCGATGTGAACTGTGCCGGCTTGTTTACATTCCTGGGCTGTAAACGGTATTGGAGCATCAAGCGCCCAATCTACCTTAAAAACACCCATTCCATATCTATAGCGTTCCAGTTGGCATTTATAGATGGTTGAAAAGCGATGCCCGGCAATTTGCAGCAATTGCCTTGGTGTTACATCAAGCAACACCGCATGGGCTGATGGTAGTTGCTCCAAAGACTGCACATAAACATTGGTTTCTATTTTTCCTCCAAGGGAAATGAAATAAGATGCTAATGCATTGGCAATTTGATTTGAACCTCCTTTCGGAATCGGCCAGCCATCGGAGTGTGCTAAAGCCATTAATACTAAAGCTGTGGCCGAAGTTGCTATGTTTGTTAATGGTTGTATGGAGTGCGCCGCCATTCCGGCAATTAATCCTTTGGCTTCTGGTGTTTTAAACCGCTTTGCCAAAAGGGTTGCAGGTGTTAACGCTTTCAAACCAAAACGAGCAAGTGCAAAAGGGTGCTCGGGGTAATGCAAAGGACCTAAAATATCCTGAACAATAGCGGGCCAGTCTTTTACGACTGGTTTCATTAAATCCAGGTAAGCTTGTTCATCGGCGCCAAGCAGTTTTGCAGTTTCCTCAACTGATTTTTTAAGAATAGCAGCGGCTCCATTGTCGAAGGGATGCGCCGCTGCTATTTCCGGATAAATAAATTCCAGTCCGTGATCATTTAACGGAAGCTGTTTAAAAAAAGGAGATGCTACAGCAAGCGGATGAATAGCTGAGCAAATATCATGTATATAACCAGGTAAAGTAAGTTCAGCGGAGCGCAGTCCGCCGCCAATTGTTTCTTTACCTTCGAGCAATAAAACTGACAATCCATTTTGCTGTAACAATATTGCAGCAGCCAAACCGTTTGGCCCGGAGCCTACAACTACAGCATCATAGTCGCGTTTTTCAAGCGTCATTTAAAAATCTGAATATGCAGTAGGGTGCAAAAATATAATATCAGCCTTCGAAACATTATGCTGATACTCTGGTTTTGCAACTAAGGTTTTCCATTCCGGGTCGTTTGAAAAAGCATCCCAATGTTTATCCCTGTCCGGCCGGCTGTTAAATGTAGTCATATACATTAAATTAGGCTGGTGGCTGCCTGCTAAAACTTCGGCATAAAATACCGCGTTAAAACCAAGCCGCTTAAAAAGAGCAACTTCATTGCCATCATTAAACATACGTACTTTATTTACATTAAATTTTTCAGTGGCACTTTCATAACTGCGCAACTCATAAACACGGTCGGTTTTGTTAGCTGTAAGGTTAGGAACAGCAGGCTCAGTCATTTTAGGGAATGCTTTTAGTACTATTGTTTCCAAACGGGTGTATGGCGCATCATTATACGGTGCATCGATATAATCTTTTGCAGCAGTAACATACTCGTTATCACCCATTAATTTTTGCTCAAGGTTTTCAAACTGGCTCCAGGTACGGAAAGGAGTTAAAACATAAACCCGCTTACCTGAGGTATCGCTTTCAACCGGCTTAAATACGCCGACATTTTTAATGCCCATCCGGTGCATAGCCGGTAAGTATGCATTTTGCAAGTATTGATCGAGGCGATCTTCCTGGGTCTGGGTTTTAAGATGATAAATTTTTAATTCATAATAATAGCTTTCAGCTGCTTTAGCGTTTACGCCCGCGCTGATGCCAATTAAAACCAAAAAAAGACTAAAATAAAAGGAAAGGGGTTTACAAATTGATCTCATAATTTAACTATTAAATTTAAAGGTGAATTTACCTTTTTCATTTAATATTTAATTGTAACTTATTAGTTAATGATCAATAGGATTTTATTTAAAGGAATAGGTATTGAGATTAAGGGATTAAAATGATTAATTCTGTAAATATTAATCATTTGCTATACTCTTTAGATAATCGATTAAGCACTAATTTCATTTTTATGCTTCCACCATCTTTCTAAAACATCCATAATTTCGGCTACTTTCATCGGCTTGCTTAAATAATCATCCATTCCGGCCTTTATGCATACTTCTCTATCTTTGGGCATAGCATTTGCCGTCATAGCTACAATTACTGGTTGGTAATCCATATTTTTGCGTATAAAACGTGTAGCCTCTAAACCGTCTATCCCAGGCATTTGCACATCCATAAACACTATATCATATTTTTTGCCGATCAATGCGTTTAACGCTTCGTGCCCGTCTGTTACAATATCAGGAGTGTAACCCATTTTAATGAATATGTGCTCAGCAAGCTTTTGATTAATAAGATTATCCTCCGCAATCAAAATATCCATTTGATATTGTCTCCCAAAATCTTTTGAAAATAGCGATTTCACTGTTTCAATCTCTTTAATTCCGCTACTCTGTGCCTTTAACTGTTCTACAATATGCTTATATAATACTTGTTGCCTGGCAGGTTTGGTTAATATTGCATTAAACAAGTATGCTTCGTTTCTGCTGTCTTCATTACCCATTGAACTTAATAAAATTATTGGCAAATCCAGGTGGTTTTTCCTTATCCTTTTTGCCAACTGTACACCATCCATTCCGGGCATGTTCATATCAGAAATAATGAGGTCGATATGTTTTTTTGAAGAAAGTATTTCTAATGCCTGCGCTCCAGAATCAGCCATAATTGGTACAAACGTCCATTGCTTAAGCTGAACTTCCAAAATTTCCCTGTTTGTTGAATTATCGTCAACCACTAAAACATGTTTATCTTTAAACTCTGCAGTATTTAAATAAACATAATTACGCTTCGTTTTATGACCGGCTTTGGTTTTTATAGTAAATGAGAAAGTTGTTCCTATTCCAACTTTACTTTCTACACTTATTTCGCCGCCCATTAACTTAACAAGCTTTTCACTTATTGCCAATCCAAGGCCAGTTCCACCGTATTTACGGGTTGTACTTGAGTCAACCTGCGAGAAAACTTTAAATAGTTTATTTAATTTATCATCAGCAATACCTATACCCGTATCGCGTACACTAAATTTCAATACTATATCATTGATCTTCTGCTCTGCGACTTTTACGCTAATAAATACTTCCCCCTTATTGGTAAATTTTATTCCATTACTAACCAGGTTAATTAAAACTTGTCGTAATCTTAAGGAGTCACCTATTATCTGTGATGGAACATCATAATCCAATTGGTATACAAGGTCAATTTGTGATGCCTTCACAGCAAAAACATCGAGCACACCTTCCACACAATCCCGTAAATCAAAATCCACCTCTTCTAATTCCATACTGTCTGACTCGATTTTTGAAAAATCAAGGACATCATTTATCACATTTAATAATGCATCGGCGCTACTTTTAATGGTTTCTGCATATTCCAGTTGTTCATCAGTAAGTGAAGTATTTGTTAGCAGGGTAGCCATACCAATAACACCATTCATAGGCGTACGTATTTCATGGCTCATCATGGCTAGAAAAATACTTTTTGCTTGATTCGCTTTCTCGGCTTCTTCACGGGCGATTTCAGCTGCCTGACGCGATTCACGCTCTTCAATAGTCAATTTGGCCAGACTTTCTGTACGTTCCTGTACTTGTTTTTCAAGTATTAATTTTTGTAATTTTATACGTTTAATGCGATACCTGAATAGCGCATAAACACTGCCAATGATAAACAACACACAAAATAAATCAAACCACCATGTTAACCAAAATGGCGGTACAATAGTAATTTTAAGCTCCGTGCTAACCGGAGACCATAAGCCCGCACTATTTTGATACTTTAATTTAAATGTATAGTTTCCCGGTGGGATATTGGTGTATGAAACAGTGTTTCTGCTTCCAACAAAATTCCATTCTTTATCAAAATTCTCCAATATATATGCATAACTTTTTTTATTGGACGAGACATAGTCAAGAGCTGCATATTCCAAAGAAAATACTGATTGCTTATAGGATAAAGTGAGAGATTTAGTATCTGAAATATCTTGCTTTAAAGGAGAAGGGTCATCAGCTTTTTTTGCTACATCAAGTGGTTTATTAAATACTTCAAATGTAGTTATGACCAAAGGAGAAAAACCTACAGGTTTTAATATCCGCCCTGGAGTAAAGGAATTAAAACCATTCACCCCTCCGAAGTATAAAACACCATTACTGGCTTTTAATGCAGAGTGAGCTTTATATTCATCGCTTTGAAGACCGTCTTCGGTAGTGAAATTCTTAAAAGTATTTGTTATCGAATTATATTCTGATAAACCTCCGTTGCTGCTTATCCATAAATTTTTATTGTTATCTTCTCTTACTGCATTGATAATATCACTTGACAAACCATCTTTTTTTGTAAAACATTTAAAATGATGCGTTTCCGGGTCAAGAACATTTAATCCTGAATTTGTACTTAGCCATAATTTACCATTATGATCTTCAAAAATGTCGGCAACTGTGTTATTGCTTATACTGTTCCGGTTTTTATCATGCTGAAATCTCGTAAATTTACCCGTCTTACGATTTAAGAGATTAAGGCCTCCGCCAGATGTCCCTACCCACAAATTTTTCCTTTTATCTTCCAAAATGGAAAATATCATATCACTGCCTAAACTATGCTTATCATTAATATCAAATTTATAATGCTTAAAAGTTTTGGTTCTTTTGTCGTATTCGTTTAAACCAGTATAAAACGTACTTATCCATGCTTTTTTATCTCTGGAAAAAGCAATTGCGTAAATATTGTTACCGCTTAGGCTATTCGAATTTGCGGGGTCGTGTTTAAGATAGCTATAGTGATGAGTTTTTGCGCTTAATATATTAATACCATCGGCCCAGTTCCCAACCCATAGGTCGCCATCATAATCCTGTTTAACTACCAGCACATAATTACCAGAAATGCTGTTTTTATTTAACGGATTGTGTTTATAGGTAATAAAACTACCATTTTTAGGATTGAATTTATTTAAACCACCTCCATCTGTACCTATCCAAATATTATTCTCAGTGTCTTCAAAAAGATCGAGGACAAAATTATTAGACAAACTATTTGGAAATGAATTATGCCTGAAATGATTAAAACTTTTAGTACTTCTTTTAAAAAGGTTGATTCCCCCACTGAAAGCACCTAACCACATATTTCCTAACCTATCCCTGCATATTGAATAGATAGAATTACCATTTATACTACTTTTATCAATTTCATCATGGCCATAGTTATAAAATTCATTTGTCCCCTTCTTTAAAATACTAAGTCCTCCATTTTCGGTACCCACCCATAAGTTCCCTTCTTCATCTTCGTTAAGGCAGATCAAATCATTTGAGCTAATGCTATTTGGATTTTTCTCGTCATAAATAAAATGAGTAAATGTATTTGTGCGGGTATCTAATAAATTTAAACCGTCTGTTTGGGTCCCAACCCAAATATGATGGCTGTTATCTTCAAAAATACAAGAAACATCATTCCCCGAAATAGTTTTCTTATCAATATTACTATGCTGAAACCTTTTAAATGTATTTGTTTTTCTGTCCAGCATGCTCAAACCTCCTCCTAAAGTCCCTACCCATAAATTATGATTTGAATCTTCTAATAGCGCGCGCACATTATTACCAATGTTATTTTTTTCATGATGACCTGAATTTCCATAATGATGAAATCTTTTTGTTTTGACGTTAAAAAAGTCTAATCCGCCTATTTCAGTTCCAATCCATAAATTGCCATCAACATCTATTTTAATTTTATTAACACTGTTATTTGAAATAGTATTTGGGTTATTATTATCGTGACGGTACCTTGTAAACAGGTTGTGCTTTACATCAAATTTATTTATGCCGCCGCCCTCAGTTGCCAGCCATAAGTTACCTTCCTTGTCTTCGGCAATATCCTGTACATAGCTATTACTCAATGAATTATCATCTTTAGAGCTATAATTGTAAATGGTAAACTTGTACCCGTCATATTTATTTAACCCATCCCTTGTTCCTATCCATATAAATCCGTTCTTGTCCTGGATGATGCAGTTAATATTTAGCTGTGATAATCCATCAGCTGTGCCAATATGTTCGAACTTAAGGCTTTGATTTTGGGGGAAACCAGGTAAAGCGGCAAATAGAAAAATGGTTATTATAAAATATTTATAAATTTTCACTTTATATTGGTTCAATCAAGCTGTGGCTGGTTTTGCTTTTAAAGATTCCATTAGCTCACTTAACTTATACGGAAAATTTTATATTAGGTTTAAAAGTCAGTAAAGAAATAACCCGGGAAGATAATTATATGCAATAATTTATCTTCCCGGGTTACACCTTTATTTAATTATGTAATATGACGTTTGTTTAGAATATTACAATTCCCTAACCCATATATTGCGAAAACTTAAGGGCTTGCTTTTATCGCCGTGAGCCTGAAGTTTTATAGGTGAGGCCCCATGTTTTTTATAAACAGGCTTGCCAATATATAAAGTTGGGCCTTTTAATTCGAAATTGTTTTCCACAACCACGCCGTTAAAAATTACAGTAACTTTTGCCGGCGATTTAACAGTACCATCTTCATTAAAAGTTGGTGCTGTCCAAACTACATCATAAGTTTGCCATTCACCGGGTTTCTTACCAGGGTTAGCTAAGGGGATAGCTTGTTTATACATACTACCGGCCATACCGTTAACATATGTTTTATTATTATAAGAGTCTAATACCTGTAATTCATATCCTGCGTCACCTTTTCCGAGTGATGCTAAAAACACACCGCTGTTACCCCGGGCTTGTCCGGAGCCTTCTAAATCTGCTGGTTCGCGCCATTCAATATGTAACTGGTAATTAGTAAAGGATTGTTTAGTTTCGATATTCCCATAATTTTTGTTTACAGTCAATATACCGTCATTAACATCCCATTTAGCAGGGGATCCATCACTGTTTTGCACCCATTGATCCAAATTTTTACCATCAAACAATATGATAGCGTCTGAAGGTGCATCGCCGCATGATTTGCCTGGTGTCACCACTTTAGGTATAGGATCCCAGGTTTCTGTATCCTCCGGCTTTGCTTGTTGTGCATCTGCCATATAAAAGCTGCTTGCTAATAATGCAGTGAATAAAATTGAGTATCTCATATATTAGTTTATTGGTTTATTAGTTCATGGTTCATTTGTCTTGGTAATTAGTCATTGGTCATTTTAGTGTTGTAACTCGGCACTCAATTAACCTAATAAACTCATTCAACTACTCACCAATTACACATGTAAAGTATTTTTCACATATGCAGCGCTTTCTGCTATACTTACATATGGATCAATATTTATATAATTTTCTTGTTCAACAATAAAATGTTTTAACCCGGCAAGTTTCGCATACTTTAAAATATTTTTAAAGTCGATAGTACCTTTACCAATTTCAGTGTTCAGGTTATGATTGGTTTTATCCATATCCTTTAAATGGCATAATGCAAACCTGCCAGGATGCTGTTTAAAAATTTTAACCGGATCTTGTCCTGCTCTTACTACCCAATAAATATCCATTTCCATGTGTACCAGGGCCGGATCGGTTTCTTTTAATAACACATCGTAAAAAGTGGTGCCATCAACGGGCCTCCATTCGAAGTTATGGTTATGATAACCCAATTTCAAGCCGGACTTTTTGCATAATTCTGCTGCCTTGTTCATTTTTTCGGCAACCCCCTTAAATTGATCAGCGCTTTTTAAAACTTCGCCATTAATTGAAGGCACTATAATGTACTGTGAGCCGGTAATATTTGCTGCTTCAATATATGTTTCAAGATTGTCTGTTTTTCCCTCTACAAAAAGCTGATTTAAGTCATAATGCCCGCTTGGGTTTGAAAGGCCATTATCTTTTAATAAATTGTTGAAAGCTTTTGCATCAAGACCCCAAAATCCCTTTTGTTTGGAATAACCAAACGTCTCAACCTCTTTATATCCAGCGGCGGCAACCTTAGCAATATTCCCTTTTACATCCTTAGGTAATTGATCGCGCAAGCTATATAATTGTAACCCTACAATTTTACTTGTTTTAGCAGAAAGCAGGTTAGGTGCTATCATTAAACCAGCGGAAATTAATCCCGCCTGTGTTAAAAATCCTCTTCTTGTTGTCATTGGTTAGTTTATTTAATTTGGTTTCTTTTTCAGTATCAAGTACTTAGTATCAAGACAATTTAAAACAATGGTTAAGATACTTTATATATTCTCTACTTGATACTTGATACTAAGTACTTGATACTCATCTAAACGTCGCAAATAAGAATCGCCTTTTTTAAAGACGCAATCTTATCAGGCTGTTTGGGGACAAATTCCTGCCCTACGTACCCTTTAAATCCTGTCGCCACTATTGCCTTCATCACTGCCGGGTAATATAACTCCTGTGTATCATCAATTTCATGCCTGCCTGGTATACCACCGGTATGATAATGGGCTATATATTGATGATAGTCAGTTATATTCCTGATAATATCACCTTCCATTATCTGCATATGGTAAATATCAAATAACAGCTTAAAATTTTCGGAATTAAGCCGCTTTGCCAGCTCAACACCCCATTCAACGCGGTCACACTGGTAATCTTTATGATCTATCTTACTGTTAAGTAACTCCATACAAAGCACTACCTTATGTTTTTCAGCAAGCGGAATCAGTCTCTTTAAACCTTCCACACAGTTCTTCCAACCGGTTTCATCATCTTTTCCCCTACGGCTGCCGCTAAAACAGATCAGGTTGGTATAGCCATTCTTAGCAACCAGCGGGATCATCTCGGTGTAGTTCTTTACCAACGTATCATGAAACTGTGTATCACCAAAAGCATCGGTAAGATTTATCTCAGCGCCATTACACATGGGAGAATACATTCCATGTTTTTGAAGTGTGGGCCAATCTTTCGGCCCGCAAAGGTCTACACCTGTAATACCAATCTCTTTGGCAGTTATACAAAGCTGATCGAGTGTTAATTCATGATAACACCAGGGAGAAACAGAATGATTGATATTGCCCTTTAACTTTTCAGAGAGCTTTTCCTTTATCTCTTCTTTTTTAAATGATGCTAACATACCTGCTGCAGTTATTGCTGCTGTTCCGGCAACGATATTCCTGATTGCTGATCTTCGGTTTTGCTTAATCGCCATAAATACTAATATTATATTTGTACCTGCGCATCAGGTTCTTCTATATCCAAACCCGGTTTAGTTTCAATTTGATTTTTGTCCCTGAAAAATAAAAGGAATAATAATAAAACTGCTGCTGCAATTCCTCCCGGAATTAACCAAATGGTTTGCCAGTTATGTGTGGTTGGCGAAGTTTGCCAATGGTCAACGATCGGGCCCGATAAATAAAAGCCTATTAGCATCCCAACACCATAAGTTGCCAGTGTAATAAAACCCTGGGCCGCACTTTTGAAACGATCCCCTGCCAAATTATCAGTATAAATTTGCCCGGTAACAAAGAAGAAATCATAACAAACACCATGTATCACAATACCTGCAATTAGCATCCAGTAGTTATTGCCTGCATCACCATAAGCAAAAAACACATAACGTAAGCCCCAAGCCAGCATACCCATAGCCAGCATCTTTTTAACCCCAAGCCTAACAAAAAAGAATGGCATTGCCACCATAAATGCGAATTCGGAGACCTGACCTAAAGTTTGTATGCCTGCTGCACGTTTAACGCCAACTTCATTTAAAAATGGATTAGTGAAATTGTAGTAAAAAGCAAGTGGGATGCAGATTGCTACCGAAGCCAGGAAAAATACGAGGTACGACCTGTTCTTTAACAATCCGATTGAGTCTAAACCTATTATATCGCCCAATGAAGTTTTTTGTCCTTTTTTAATCGGAGGAGTATTAGGTAAGGTAAAGCTTAATACACCTAATATTAATGATGCAATTGAAGCCATTTTGAATGTTAACACCAGCGTTCCCGTTTGCTCCCAGCCTAAATATCCTATTATAATTCCTGCTACTATCCAACCGCCGGTTCCAAAAACTCTTACCCATGGAAACTCTTTGCTTGGATTCTGCATTTGCCTGAATGATATTGAATTTACCAAAGCAAGTGTTGGCATATAAATAATCATATAAGCTAAGATGCCAGGGTAAAAGGCGTCAAAGGTAGGTACCGTGGTTTCGTACCATAATAATGCTGCACCAATTAAATGTAAAACTCCCAGTATTTTTTGAGCGGAAAAATAGCGGTCGGCAATTAATCCAATAATAAAAGGGGCTAAAATTGCACCTAAAGCCTGTGTTGCATAGGCGCCTGCGTTTTGTGTTCCTGTAGCGCTTAGTGTCTTAGTGAGATAGGTTCCCATCGTTACAAACCATGCACCCCAGATAAAAAACTCCAGGAACATCATTGTAGATAGTTTGACTCTGATTGTTGAGGTCATGATATATATTTACGTGGCTAAATTATTTTTAAGCTTATTTTTTTAGAGATAAGACAAATTTAACCATCTGTTTTGCATCGTCCTGGGAAAGAGCAGGGTGAGCAGCCATAGGAATATCGCCCCAATGACCTTTACCACCCTTGATCACTTTATTTGCTAAAGTATCAATGTTTGCCTCGGTAGCCGGATATTTAGCAGCCACATCTTTAAACGCAGGGCCAATTACTTTTACATCTACTTTATGGCAGGTATTACAATCGCTTGCTGCTATTAGCTTTGCTCCTGGATCTGTAGATGCCCCAGAACTTTCAGTTCCTATTTTATTGGCATTGGTATCAGCACTTGATTCCTGTTGTTTAGCGGTTTGATTAGCCGCTGCAGCGCTATCAGCGCTTCCGGTTTTAGAGTTACCGCCGCATGCCGTAATAACCGAGCATATACTTAAGATTATAAAAACTTTCTTCATGAGATAAAATTATTGATATATAGAAGTTAAAATTACAATTAATGTTTTACAATTAAACAGCAGCAGTTTTTAATGGAGCAGTTTTATTTCTTGAACGCATATAAATAACCAAGCCTGCAAAAGCAACGATCAACACTATAGGTATAACCAATGTAGTTTGCAAAACTTTTTGACCTGCAAAGGCATTGCTGCCACCCGCTTCTTTAACAATGTTATCATAGTATCTGCCCATAAAAATAGTATAAATAGATACCGCAAACATGCCAACCCCACCCATCAGGTTTAAACCAATCGCGCCTGTATTAGGTAAGTTTTCGTTAACAAAACCAAGCATCGTAGGCCAGAAATAACAAACGCCCATTCCGAAAATTATAGCCGCAAAAAATACAGAATTACCGGTTAATGTGCTTAGCAAGTAAATGCCTGTTGCAGCCAGAATAGTAGATATCAATAATAAAACCTGTGGAGAAACACGTTTTAAAACAGGTTTTGCAAATGCACGGCCTATTACCATTACACCTGTATCTAAAGTTAATATCAGGATTGCATTTTGTGTTACATTTTTTAATAATACATCTATCCACTGACCTGTAAATAATTCGGTTATTGCAGTTCCAATCATGCAGATGAACATAAATATGAATAACGGGTTCAAAAGAGCCTTATACATACCTGAAGTTGACACCCCTGAAGCAACACGTTCGGTAACAGGGAAATCAAGACGTGAAAACAGATAGCCATAAATGAGCGTTGGTAAAAGCATTATTCCAACCTGTATCTGCCATCCTAAACCGATTTGATTTAATAAAAGCACAATTAAGGTTCCTATTACTATCCCACCTGGGAACCATAAGTGAAAATGGTTAAGTTTTGTAGTTTTACTTTCTGGATATAAGGCTGTTACCAATGGGTTACATGCTGCTTCAACTGTACCGTTTGCCAATCCTATTAGTAGGGTAGATACGTAAAGTGTCCAAAAACCTGTTGCAAAAATAGTAAGCAGAATACCAGCAAGATGAAATATAAATGCCATTACCAGCAACCTTTTCATACCTATAATATCAACAATAAAACCTCCTATAACAACTGCTATTGGAAATCCATAAAAAGCAGTAGCTACAATTGATGCAAGCTGCGTTTTATCAAGTTGAAACTCAATACCCAGTTTGTTAATGATCCCAGCACGAATTCCAAACGATAGTGATGTTACTAATAGGGACAAGCAACTTGCCCTAAAAAGTTGAGTACGGTTAATAGATTGCATTTTAATAATTTTAGGTTATAGTTAGTTTAATAATTGGCGTATAAATATGTGGATATTTCTATCAAATACCAAGTGTCTTCCTGTTAAATGCGTCATCAGATCCTGATGCAGCAAAATCATCAAATGCTTTATCTGTAACTCGTATTATATGGTTTTTAATAAATTCAGCACCTTCACGGGCGCCATCTTCAGGATGTTTAAGCGCACATTCCCATTCCAATACTGCCCATCCTTTATAATCATATTGAGTGAGCTTGCTAAAAATACCTTTAAAATCAACCTGCCCGTCACCTAATGAACGGAAACGACCTGCGCGGTCAATCCAGTTCTGATAGCCGCCATAAACTCCTTGCTTTCCTGTGGGGTTAAATTCGGCATCTTTAACATGGAACATTTTAATACGTTCGTGGTAATTATCAATATATTCCAAATAATTTAAACATTGCAAAACAAAATGAGATGGATCATAAAGTAAACTTGCGCGAGGATGCTGCTTCACTTTATCCAAAAACATTTCGTAGGTAATGCCATCATGCAGGTCTTCACCGGGGTGTATTTCGTAGCACAGATCAATACCGCATTCTTCGTAAATATTTAAAATTGGTTCCCAGCGTTTAGCAAGTTCAGTAAAAGCCGTTTCCACAATACCTGCAGGCCTTTGTGGCCATGGGTAAACCATAGGCCAAAGCAACGCACCGCTAAAGGTAACGGAGGCATTCAATCCTAAATTTTGTGACGCCTTTGCTGCATATTTTACTTGTTGAACGGCCCATTCCTGTCGTGCTTTTGGGTTGTTCCGATAAGCTTCAGGAGTGAAGCCGTCAAAAAGCTGATCATAAACAGGATTCACCGCAACTAATTGGCCTTGCAAGTGGGTGGAAAGTTCTGTTATTTCCAAACCACAGGCATTAACACGTCCCTTTAATTCATCTGCGTAGGTTTTACTTTCAGCCGCTTTTTGCAGATCAATAAAACGTGCATCGAGGGTTGGAAGCTGTACCCCTTTGTATCCTAAATTCTTTGCCCAGTTGCAAATAGCTTCCAAACTATTAAATGGTGCCTGGTCGCCTATAAATTGTGCTATAAATATTGCTGGTCCTTTAATTGTAGTCATTGGTCGTTAGTCATTGGTCATTAGTCATTCTTAAATCTGCACATTTGCACATTTACTCATCTGCACATCTTCTAAATTACATAATCTGTCCATTTTTCATTGCTATGGTTTGAATTTACGACATTTTCAATAAATGCCATGCCTCTTATCCCATCTTCGATGCCTGGAAAATCAAGCCATTCTGCTTTAGGTGTTTCTTTATTTATTTTTGCACTTAATGTTAAAGCAAAATTGCGGTACAAGTTACCAAAAGCTTCCAGGTATCCTTCCGGATGTCCTCCCGGTGTACGGGTATTATGGGTAGCATATATTGATTCCCTGTCACCGTAATTAGAACCTGCTCTTAAGGTTTGTGCCGGTTTATCCAGCCATTTTAAAGTAAGCGTATTAGGTTCCTGCTGTGCCCACTCAAGCCCCCCATTTTCACCATAAACACGAATTTTTAATGCGTTCTCCTCCCCTGCAGCAACCTGAGACGCAGTAAGTACGCCGGTCACTTTATCTTCAAAGCGCAATAAAATCGCACCATCATCATCCAGCATCCTCCCATCAACAACGGTATTTAGTGATGCACATAATTGTGTGATCTTCTTGCCCGAAATGTATTCAGCCAAGTGTGCCGCATGTGTACCTATATCGCCCATACAACCGCTTTTGCCAGACTTTGACGGATCTGTACGCCAGGCAGCCTGGGCATTACCTTCTCTTTCTGATAGCTTACTTAACCATCCCTGGCTGTATTCCACGTAAATTTTTCTGATCTTACCTAAAGCTCCATTTTTAGCAAGTTGCCTTGCTTCTTTAACCATTGGGTAGCCAGAATAGGTATGAGTTAATAATAACATCAAGCCTGTTTCATCTAATTTCTTTTTAAGCTGTTTGGCTTCATCCAAAGTAAAAGTTATTGGCTTTTCTATCACCACGTTAAAACCATTTTCTAAAGCAAGCATGGCCGGTCCAAAATGTGCGAAATTGGGTGTAACGATAGTTACAAAGTCCATGCGTTTATCAGCCGGAAGTTTACTTTCCGCCTTAATCATGTCTTCGTAATTGGTATATATCCTATCGTCAGGTAAAAAAAGTATGTGTCCGCTTTCAATTGCGGTATCATGGTGAATGCTTAAAGCACCGCAAACCAATTCTATCTGGCCATCCATATTGGCTGCAATCCTGTGAATAGCTCCTATAAAAGCATCTTTTCCCCCGCCTATCATACCCATGCGGAGTTTTCTATGACTCATATGTTAATTATTGAATTATTGATTTAGTGAATTATTGAATATTTAGTTTTGAGTTAATGATTTAATGATTTAATGAATTATTGAATTTGCGTACTTAATTATTAATAATCTAAAAAAAATCAATAATTCAATAATTCATTAACTCAACAATTAGTCTAGTCGTCCAGCGCCCATGCTTTGTCACCTTTTTTATAAGGCATACATCCATCATAATGTCCGGGTGTTTCTATATAACGCAAGGCTTTTGTAGCACCAACTTCCGAGGTAAAGTAACCTAGTAAAGTTAACTCTTTCATCATCCTAAAATAATGGTTAGGCATATCAGGTTCTGCATATTTTGTATCACCTTTATGCTTTAGCATGTCAGTTTCCAAATCTTTATTTCTTTTAGAAGTAAAATCCCTTTGCTCTTTATCAAGACCAATAAGCAAATCGGTACGCTGTTTTGAAGAAAGATTCATAAACTTATTGCTGAATTGTTTCTTACTCGCATCGTCCATTTTTTTTACGCCTTCCAAAAATGTTTTTTGATCTGCTGGTGCGTAACAATCCCTAACCATCACAGCCATAAATTGCCCTACATTCGCGGCTTTTGCACCTGGTGAAGTAGTTGTCGGCAGGATAGTATCTGCTACTTCATTTAAAAAGGCTACATGCTCTGCATCAAACAAATCATTTACCTGGGAAGTTGAGGACTTACATCCCAAAATAAAAAAATCGGCACCTATAACAGCACCGCCCATTAATAAAGCTACTCTACTTATGGCGTCTCTTCTATTCATTTTAATTAGTGAATTGATGATTTAGTGAGTTATTGAATTATTGATTTGCAAGGCTAATTTTGAATTATTCATTTATTAATTTCCGATATTCATTCAATAATAAATCACTAATTCAATAAATTGGAATTCAATAAATCAATAACTCACTAATTCAATAATTATCACGTTGCCCAAGCTTTATCTCCTTTTTTATAAGGTACACAGCCATCATAACGTCCAGGTACTGCAATGTAACGTAAAGCTTTTGTTGCACCTACTTCTGAAGTAAAGTAACCCAATAAAGTTAACTCCTTCATCATCCTGAAATAATGATTAGGCGTATTAGGAGCTTTGTATTTTGCATCGCCTTTATGTTTTAACATATCAGCTTCCATATCTTTATTTCTTTTAGTAGTAAAATCCTTTTGCTCTTTATCAAGTGCAACCAGGAGCTCGGTCCGTTGCTGTGGTGTCAAATCCATAAATTTGCTGCTGAACTGTTTCTGGCTGGCATCGTCCAGCTTTTTCACACCTTCCAAAAATGTTTTTTGATTTTCTGGCGTATAACAATCCCTAACCATTACAGCCATGAACTGACCAACATTTGCTGCTTTTGCACCCGGTGAGCTTGTTGTAGGGAGTATAGTATCAGCAACCTCATTTAAAAAGGCTACATGATTAGTATCAAACAGGTCACTTACCTGAGTTGCAGTGTTGGGTTTACATCCCGAAAGAAAAAAATCTGCTCCTATCACAGCACCACCCATGATGAGGGCAACCCTGCCTATGGCGTCTCTTCTATTCATTTTTCAATTATTGAATTAGTGAATTATTGAATTACTGATTTATTTATTGAATTACTGAATTATTGAGTTATTGATTAGTATGCCAATTATAAGATTTTAAAATCAATAATTCATTAACTCAGTAATTCAAAATTATTATATGCTCCAGCCTTCTCTGTATTGCCGTTTAACATATTGATTAACTGCGTCAAAGTTTGTTATCCGCATATTATCATTATCCCAAAGCATTTTAATATGGCCGCCTTTAAGGTCATGTCCTCTAACAGCAAGGTTTGCCATTAACAAAGCTTCAGTTAAAGGCCCGGCTACGTCAAAAGATGAACTTAATTGCGTTTTACCATATCCGGCCAAACAACCTTCAATCCACTGACCATAATGACCATCCGATTGTCCGGTTACACGCGGTATTGTTTGCTTAACCTTTACTTCGTTAGTACGTGAAGTTGGCAATAATAAAGGATTTGCCGAATAGGTACTGGCCATCATTTTGCCTTTGGTACCAATAAATAAAGTACCATTACCATCATCACCAAAACGTTCATTAGCCCCTAATTCTTCAGGTCTTTCCGGCTGTATGCCGCCATCCATCCAATGCAGGGTAATATCGCCTTTTGTTTTATGGGTTTTTGGGAAAGTAAGTGTAATATGGCTCGAAGGCGGACAACTATCGGGGAAATGCCCTTGTTTAAACTCACCAACATATACAGTACCAACACTTGCTTGTACATCTTTGGCATATTGCAAACCAAGTACCCTGAATGGAGCTTCCACAAGGTGGCAACCCATATCGCCAAGTGCTCCAGTACCATAATCCCACCAGCCGCGCCAGTTAAACGGAACCAAATTATCTATGTAATCTTTGTATGGAGCAGTACCCAGCCATAAGTCCCAATTCAATGTTGCGGGAACTTCGGTTTTTGTAGTTGGCCATGGAATTCCCTGTGGCCATACCGGACGGTTTGTCCAGCAATAAACAGTGTGTACATCACCAATAATATCAGCATCATACCATTCTGCTAACTGGCGTGTACCATCGTTTGATGCACCCTGGTTACCCATTTGTGTAACCACTTTATATTTTTTAGCTGCTTCTGTTAATAACCGTGCCTCAGCAATATCATGTGTTAACGGTTTTTGTACATAAACATGCTTTCCAAGCTGCATAGCATGATAGGCCACTATTGCATGTGTATGATCGGGTGTTGAAACTGACACAGCATCAAAATTCTTTGAATCCTTATCAAATAATTCGCGCCAATCTTTGTAATATTTTGCTTTAGGAAAGCTTTTAACAGAGTTTGCAGCCCTCACATCGTCAACATCACATAAAAAAGCAATCTCTGCTTTTCCGGTTTTATTAAAATGAGAAATGTCATCTCCACCCTTACCGCCTACACCAACACTTGCAACAATTAAACGGTCACTTGGTGCTATATAGCCCTTACCGCCCAGCACAAACCGGGGAACAATCATAAAGCTTGCCGCGGCAAGAGTACTTGTTTTAAGAAACTCCCTCCTTGAGGGGTTAGATTTATCAGCTTCTGTTTTTTCAGCCATGGTTTTTATTTCAAACGGTTAGATGTTATTTTTTTTCAATTCCTCAACAGCGTAGTTAGCCTCACCTAAATCCTCTCCAAAGGAGAGGACTTTAACTTCGCTCTTTTTCAAACCCTCTCTTTTGGAGAGGGCAGGGTGAGGCTTATACATTTCCTTTTTTCAATTCCTCAACAGCATAATTAGCTGCGCGGGCAGTAAGCGCCATATAAGTAAGTGACGGATTTTGACAAGCTGCTGATGTCATTGCAGCCCCATCGGTAACAAACACATTTTTAGCGTCCCATACCTGGTTCCAGCCATTTAATACAGATGTTTTTGGATCACGACCCATACGTGCTGTGCCCATTTCATGAATACCCCTTCCCAAATAAGGATTACCGCTATGTGTTCTTACATTTTTTACACCGGCAGCTTCCAGCATTTCTTTGGCATCGTTTTCCATATCGATACGCATTTTCTTTTCGTTGTCCTTAATTTCAGCATCGAAAGCTAAAACAGGCAATCCCCACTTATCCTTTTTGGTTTTATCAAGCGTAATCTTATTTTCATGATAAGGCAACGTTTCGCCAAAGCCTCCAACACCCATTGTCCAGGTACCCGGTTCAGTCAATGCATCTTTAAACGCACCTCCAACATTCATCTCCGCAATATCCCTGCTCCAGCCCTCGCGGCCGCCGCCACCCTGGTAACCAAACCCACGAATATAATCGCGTTTTTCACCACCCATGTTCCTGTAACGGGGAATGTAGATACCATTTGCCCTTCGCCCAAAGTAATATTTATCTTCAAAACCTTCAACAGTGCCTGAAGCGCCTACACCTAAGTGATGATCCATTACATTGTGGCCAAGTTCGCCGCTGCTGCTACCTAAGCCACCAGGCCAAATATCTGTTGCCGAATTCATTAATATCCAGGCACTATTGAATGTTGATGCGTTAACAAAAATTACCTTGGCATAATATTCATAAGTTTTGTTTGTTTCAGCGTCCAGCACCTCAACTCCTTTAGCCTTTTTAGTATCCTTGTCATACAATATCCGGGTAACTATTGACCATGGACGAAGGGTTAGATTACCAGTAGCCATAGCAGCAGGTAAAGTAGCTGATTGTGTACTAAAGTAGGCGCCGAACGGACAACCTAACCAACATTTATTGCGGTACTGGCAATTAGTACGGTTATTATGAGGAACAGTAATATTAGCGGTACGTCCTATTATAAATGAACGGGCTTCTTTATAATGTTCTTTAAACCGTGCAGCAACGTCTTTCTCCACGCAATTCATTTCCATAGGAGGCATAAAATCACCATCAGGAAGTACAGAAAGACCATCTTTATTACCTGATATACCTGCGAATTTCTCAGCATAGGCATACCATGGCTCCAGGTCTTTATAACGGATAGGCCAATCAACCCCGATCCCATCTTTTAAATTTTCTTCAAAATTGAAATCAGCCCATCGGTATGACTGCCTTCCCCACATCAGTGAGCGGCCGCCAACATGATATCCCCTAAACCAGTCGAAACGTTTTACTTCAACATAGGGGCTATCTTTATCACTGGCCCAATAATCAAGGTTGGTTTCATTAAGCGGGTAATCGCGTTTTAGCACAGGATAATCTTCGATCATTTTTTGCGTACGGCCACCCCTGTGTGGAAACTCCCAGGGAGCTTTGTTCGCATTAACATAATCTTTAATGTGCTCAATGTTACGGCCCCGTTCCAACATTATGGTTTTTAGGCCTTTTTCAGTTAACTCCTTAGCAGCCCAACCGCCCGAAATCCCTGAACCAATGACAATCGCGTCATAAGTATTTGCAGACATATTATAATAATAAAAGGTTAAATAAATTTATGTATTGGTTACTTCGCTAAATGTATGAACAAAAAATTATTGGTCAAATTTTCATTGTGTTTTTTTAACACAATAATGGGTTTACTGCATTTTAAAGATGATTTAAAGTCATTTTGTATAAATATTTTAAGTTAAAATCGTTCATTTTCATATCTAAATCCTCTCTCTTGAAGATGACTTTTAAACTTTTTTAACCGGGCAAACTAAATATTCCCTTTATTCATTTCCCTAATGGCATGATCTGCGGCGCGGGCAGTTAAAGCCATATAAGTAAGCGATGGATTTTGGCATGAAGTTGAGGTCATACAAGCACCATCAGTTACAAATACATTTTTACAGGTGTGTACCTGGTTCCATTTATTTAAAACGGAAGTTTTAGGATCATTGCCCATACGTGCGCCACCCATCTCATGAATATCCAGCCCCGGAGCCTGGTGGTTAGTTGAAGGTCGTATATTAGTGAAACCAGCTGAAGTAAACATCTCGCTAAGCTGTTCTACATAATCCTTCTTCATCTTCTCGTCGTTATCATCGTAATCAACAGAAATATTCAACAGGGGCACACCCCATTCATCTTTTTGTTTTGCATCAAGACTTACAAAGTTATTTTCCTTTGGTATGGTTTCGCCCATCATGTGCGAACCTACGTACCAAGGCCCAAGGTCACCTTTTACCAGGTTTTCTTTTAATGTGGCCCCTACTCCGTCGTATTTATGCTGTCTGAAACGATAAGCGCTAAAACCAGAAGCGTAGCCACGTAAGAAATCCGTTTCCTGTTTATAAACATTTCTGAAACGTGGTATATAACCGCCACCCGCAGGATTACGGCCATCGGTTGTCCAATCTTTAAAACCATCATACTCGGCACCTATATGGGCCGAATAATTATGAAAAGCAACATATTTACCTAAAACTCCGCTATCATTACCAAAGCCATTTGGAAAACGGCTGGAAGTAGAATTTAATAATAGCAGGTTAGTATTTAAGGCTGCAGCATTTACAAAAATAATGCGGGCATAATATTCTATTACGTCCTTTGTTTTTGAGTCTATAACACGCACACCTGTGGCTTTGCCTAATTTATCATCATAAATGATAGATTGTACAACAGAGAAAGGCCTTAATGTTAAATTACCGGACTTTAATGCCCATGGTATGGTAGATGAATTAGCGCTGAAATAACCTCCGAATGGACAGCCTCGCTGACATAATATGCGGTTTTCGCATTGTGTACGGCCCTGATCAATATGTATTTGATTAGGTTTGGAAAGATGTGCACACCTGGCACTAATCACATGCCGGTTTTTATAATTACTTTTTACATGTTTACTAAAATAATCCTCTACGTCATTCAAAGGATATGCCGGCAAAAACTCACCATCAGGAAGTTCCGGGATGCCGTCTCTATTACCGGCAATACCTGCAAATTTTTCTACATAACTATACCAGAGATCAATATCTTTATAACGTATGGGCCAGTCAACTGCAAACCCATCTCTTGCTGGTCCTTCAAAATCAAAATCGCTCCATCGCTGAGTTTGTCTTGCCCACATTAACGATTTTCCACCAACCTGGTAACCGCGTATCCAGTCGAAAGGCTTTTGCTGCACATAAGGATGCTCATGATCTTTCACGAAAAAATGTTCTGCATCTTCCCTAAAGGCATAACAGCGATTAACTACAGGATTTGCTTCCTGTACATCCATCGGTATTTCGCCCCGGTGTTCAAACTCCCAGGGATACATATTTGTGGTAGGATAATCCTTTATATGTTTAACGTCGCGACCACGCTCCAGCATTAACGTTTTAAGCCCCTTTCCGGTAAGCTCCTTAGCTGCCCAACCGCCACTCATTCCGGAACCTATTACAATGGCGTCAAACGTGCGTCCTTTAACGCTGTCGGTATTTAAGTTAGCCATATTTAAACTGTCTTGAGATTTTTAACAGGAAAATGTGCATTATATCTTCCGGGAACCAATTCATAAACTATTTGCTTTGTCATGAAATATTTAGAATTGGTGTAACCGAATATAGTTTGTTGTTTTATTGCTCCATAAAAAAAGTTTAACGGAGGTACATCTGGTTTCTTTTTAGCTACGTCAAGACTTTTCTGTGAATCACGAACAGGTTTAATACTTTTTGATGGATCGGCGGCAGACTTGCTACTTTTATCCAGCGCAGTTAAAACATCTTCCCGCTCCTTAACGCTTAGGTCACTAAATGAGTTGTTATACTTCTTTTTAACCATATCGTTAAACTGATTTAAACCCACCATAAATGCCTGCTGATCTTTCTTTTTATAACAGTCATCAAGCATTTTTAATACAAATAAATGCAGGTTAAGGTCTTTGGCGCCAGGGGTATTTGTTTTAGGTATGATGGTTTCACATATATCCCCTATCAAATTTTCCTGGTCTGCACTAATATTCAAATGTTTAAAGTGAATAGAGAGCCCTCCATTATTTTTCATACAGGATGGAAGCAGTGCTGCCCCACCAATAACTAAAGCCAGATTTTTTATTACTGTACGCCTGTTCATTTAATGTGCAATTGTTTAATTAAATCATGTATACTTAACATTTATTAATATATTCAACACTATATTAATTGCAGAAGCAACCGGGTTTATAACTTTTTAAGTGAAATTTTTAAATTCCTGCAGGAAAAGCTCAAATGAAAACGAAAGTTAAAAGAATACTGTTAAAATCCCCATTTTTTCATCATTTGTAAATCAATTTTTACACAATCTACCGGGTCTTTTCCCTGGTAAGATTCCTGTTCTATAATAAACTGAGAAGTTCCGCCTATTTTCCTTGCTGCTTTTACAATATCCTTCACAGGCATCACTCCCTGTCCAAGTATGGTACTGTCATAACCATCCATATTGCCTTTTGTGTCACTCTTTATTTCATCTTTAACATGCATTAGTTCAAAACGGCCGGGGTATTTTTTTAAAAGGTCTGAAGCAACTCCACCCGCGCCAAGCATATTACCAATATCTATTTGCTGTGCTACTAAGTTTGGATCAGTATTGGTGAGGATATAATCATATAAATCACCATCGCCAATCTTTGTTTTAAATTCGAAGTTGTGATTATGATAGCCAAATTTCATTCCGTGTGCCTTACAAAGCTCACCACATTTGTTCATCTGGTCCATAAATCGTTTTAACGCGTCCATATCAGTACGCAAGCTTTCATCAAGCCATGGACTTATCACATATCTCTGGCCAACTGTGGCCGCATCTTCAATGGTATATTTCCATTTATCGGTAAAATCTCCTTTTGATGTATCCCAATCCTGAGCAGTCATTACGGTATGGCCACTTGGCATTTGAAGGTCAATATCGTTTAATACTTTTTTAAACCCTTTTGCTTCGAATCCATAAAACTTACGGTCTATATAATTTGCATGCTCAACATGGCGATATCCAACGTCATAAAGTTTTTTCAAAGTGCCAACCGGATCAGTTCCCATTGTACCTCTTACACTGTAAAGCTGTACCCCTACTCTTTCAATTTTCTTTTCTCCAGCAAATAAATGATTGGGTAATAAAGCTGTACCGGCAACTGCCAATGTGCTATTTTTAATAAATGTTCTGCGTGATTTGTTCATAAGTTTTTAGTTAGTTGCAGTGGGAAATATAGGAAATAATAAAGATGAATTACTAACAAATGCAAGATGTTTGCTATCTGGCGACCATGATGGCGTATTGATCGTACCCTGGCCACCATAAAGGTAAGCTATAACTTTTGACGGGCCTCCACCAACAGGCATCACCCTCAGGTAAACATGTTTATAAAAAGGATGATCGCCGGGGGCTACTTCATTTTTATTGAAGGTAATGTATTCTATCCATTTGCCATCTGGCGAAACATGGGGGAACCAATTATCATAGTCATCATTGGTAAGCTGTGTTTGTTCGCTGCCATCAGCTTTCATCCGCCAAACCTGCATTAAACCACTGCGTACAGAGTTAAAGTAAATATATTGTCCGTCGGGACTGTACTCCGGCCCATCATCAAGGCCCGGAGCAGTTGTAAGCCTTACTTCAGGACCACCGGCAGAAGGAATCCTGTAAACATCAAATTCCTTGTTGCGAGAACCGCAAAACACAATATACTTTCCATCCGGCGACCAACCGTGCATATAGGATGGGCCAATTGGCGTAAGGCGGCGTGGCTCGCCACCGGTAACAGGTAAAACCCAGCCAATAGAATTGCCAGTTTGGTCACCGCTGCTGATGGCTAACCATTTGCCATCAAATGATATCACGTGGTCGTTATTATTATGAATAGCGGAACCTGTATTTAAAACCTTAGGTGTTGTAGTTTTAAGATCAAAGGTGTATAGCAGCCCATCGCTGTTGTAAAGTAAATGTTTGCCATCTTTCATCCAGTTTGGTGCCTGTAATGATTTTGGCGACTGGTAAATAATTTTACTGTTTTGGGTTTCAAGGTCAAGTATTTCTATATCACTCCCAAGATATTGCCTGTAAGCTACCAGTCCCTGTGGTGCAGGGACAACAATCCTAACATTATTAAAAACAGCCCTTTCCGTTACTTCAGGATTATGGGCACATATAAATAAACCTACGTATACATCATCGCCCAGGTCAACATCGCTTATTTCCTGGTTTACAAATAAATCGCCTTTACGGGCTACAGACATTATATAGGTGTTCCCTTTTCTTTCTAATTGGATAACATCAGCCGAAGTAAGATCAAATTTCTTTTCTTCTGTTATTCCACTGGTTGTTTTACGGTATTGCAACGAAGTTAACCCGGCTCCATGAACGACGGCACTTATATGTTTTGAATTTGTATCAAGCGACGATCTTGTCATCCAGCCTATTTTACGGTGTTCTTCAACGCCTTTGCCAATAAAGGCAATGTTGGTACGAAGTATAAAATCACCTTTCATGCGTTTCCACATAAAATGAAATTCATCATGTGTTGCCCACACATTTGTTCCCGAACCGGATAAATTATATTCCTGTGATTTGCTGTCGTAGCTGCCGCTTCCCGTATGTTTAACTTTGCCTATGTCGTTCTGGCCATCAAATATGCCAATTGAATTGGTCTGAGAAAATGCTTTTGGATTAAATAAAAAGGCAACACATAAGAAAAACAAGTAAAATAATTTTCGGTTCATTGATACGATGTTAACAAGCCTAATTGGTTTACTAAGGTAAAAATTCTATTTGTAAATCGGCTAGTGCTTATGTAACAAAATACTTTCATTTCATTAAATTTATTTATTTGCTTTAATAACCATAACAAAACAGAAAAGCCAGGAGTATTTTCCCGGCTTTTCTGTTTTGTTACGAATGTAAGTTAGTGTTTAACCTTCTCAACTTTCTTTACATGCTTGGTTTTATAACCACTATAATGTTTGGCATATGAAACGTATTATGAATTTTCCGTCCTAAAGTCGAAGTTCTTTTTACTTTGTCCTCTTTTTTGTAACTGTTTGTGCAAATGCAGTTAAGCTTATTGTACAAAAAAACCAGGCAAATTTTATTATTTTTACCGCATTCCTTGATATCTAAACAACTTCAGGCATAATACTCCCCTTACCTGTATTCGCAGTTGAAATATATCAAAAAGCTTATTCTCAAAAACAGGTAATGTAATGATGTTTAAACCTAAAATAATAGATACCTTAAAGAATTACACGCGGGCACAGTTTTATAAAGATGTTATTGCCGGTATAATAGTGGGCATTGTAGCACTGCCTTTGGCAATTGCCTTTGCAATAGCTTCGGGTGTTTCTCCGGAAAAAGGACTTTTTACTGCAATTATAGCGGGTTTTGTTATATCTGCGTTAGGCGGAAGCCGAGTCCAGATCGGTGGGCCAACCGGGGCATTTATTGTAATAGTGTACGGGATTGTTCAGCAGTTTGGGGTAAATGGCTTAGTTATTGCCACTTTTATTGCAGGTATAATTCTTATTATAATGGGTGTAGCCAAACTTGGCAACATTATAAAATTTATTCCCCACCCATTAATTGTCGGGTTTACTACCGGAATCGCCGTAATTATATTTTCATCCCAGATGAAAGATCTTTTCGGCCTGAAAATGGGAAATGTACCATCAGATTTTTTAAATAAATGGATAGTCTATAGCGATAATATTTTTTCAATAAATTTTTATGCGGTAATAATTGGGGCCGCTACCCTTGTAATAATCCAACTATGGCCCAGGGTAACCCATAAAATACCCGGTTCACTAATAGCCATCCTGGCTACCACATTAGTTGTTTATTTTTTCAAACTCCCGGTCGAAACCATAGGTAGTCGTTTTGGGTCAGTCCCCTCATCCCTACCACATCCGGTTATACCTGGTATCAGCTGGGCAACCATTCAGCAATTGATAAAACCGGCATTCACCATTGCTCTGCTTGGTGGCATAGAATCCCTGTTATCAGCTGTAGTGGCCGATGGGATGATGGGCGGAAATCACAGATCAAATACAGAGTTAATAGCCCAGGGCATTGCAAATATATGTTCGTCTGTTTTTGGCGGTATCCCTGCAACAGGCGCTATTGCCCGTACAGCTACCAATATAAAAAACGGAGGGCGTACTCCAATTGCAGGTATAACCCATGCCATTGTATTGTTTGCCATATTGGTATTTGTTGGCAAATGGGCAGCTATGATCCCTATGGCGACACTTGCCGGAATTTTAATTATTGTAGCTTATAATATGAGCGAATGGCAAAACTTTATTTCCATATTGAAAATATCAAAAAGTGATGCGGCAGTATTAGTAACAACCTTCCTTTTAACTGTATTGATTGACTTAACTGTTGCTATTGAAATAGGGATGATATTGGCCGCATTCCTGTTTATGCGAGAGATGATGAAAACAAGCTCGGTTGAACAATTGAGTTATTCGGCTGATAACCAGGATGGGGATTTAAAAAAATATAACCTTCCGAAAGGCGTCGATATTTTTGAGATAAACGGCCCGTTATTTTTTGGCGCTGCTTACAAATTCAAAGATGCAATGAAGGAAATAGGAGAACCTGCTAAAGTACTCATCATACGCATGAAAAATGTACCTGTTATTGATGCTACAGGCATACAAGTATTAAAAGATGTAAATAAAGACATTAAAACAAATGGCACAAAACTAGTTATTACTGAAGTAAGCAGCGAACAGGTAATGATGGAATTAAAGAAAGCACGACTGGTATTTCAGATCGGAAAAGCAAATTTCACAGATACCCTTGAAAAAAGTATACAACGAAGTAAGGAAATCTTAAGTCTTAAGTCCTGAAACTTAAGACTCAAGATTTCTTGTATCAAACTAAGGGTTCAAAACTCCTCACTTAATAATACGGGTTCAGGGCTTAAGATTATGGACTTTGCACTACTTATCACCTCATTAGGTTTATCACAATACTCAAAGTAAAATTGTTTTTTTGAGTCATTATAAGAACTTACAGCTCCTACTATACTTAAAAATTTGATATAGTACCATGCCATATCAACCTGGTAAGGTTTAAAGCCCGACCTTGCACTTTTAGGAAACAAATGATGATTATTATGCCATTCGCCTGCTACATAACCGGGCCATATCTGATTTATTGACATATCATCACGATTATAATCAATCCCATCCTGGCGTTTATCATGCCCTTTTCCATGACCTTCATAATTAAACGTACGCACACCTACCGCCCAAACGCCTGCTGCACCAAAAACTGCACATACTAACCCTGGACCGCCAATCAGAAAAAACGCAGTAAACCAAAAACCCCAGTTAAGAATAATACTTATAATTGCCCGTACGGGGTTAACAATGGAACCCCATTTTTTATATTGTGCATAAGTATTAGGTTTTATCCCGGTATGACTCATTAAATTAACACATTTGTCATAATCCTTTTCGCTCATATTCCTGGCTATAGGCTGATGATTTACATCCGCCAAAAAACAATACAAAAATCCGCCTTGTGCATTGTATGGATCGCCTGGCTGGTCAGATAGCGCATGATGTACATGGTGAGAAATAGTATATATTTCTTCAGGAATAATTCGCAGGGTAAGGTTTTGTGTAAAAAATCTCCAAAATTTATTACTGAATTTATATGCTCTGTGGGTACAATACCTATGATGCCAAATTGTACCATGTGTACCCATAACTATCATACTGTAAATAAAGGCAATTATAAGCCCTTTAATACTGAAGTATTTAAAAATGAATAAAAATAAAAATGGGGCTAAAAATAAAACTAATAGCCAACTGGTAAAAGAGAGCCAGTTTTTTTTGGTCCTGAATACATTTAACCGTGAAAAAAATTGTTTTAGAATTTGGCTGGAATCAGGTTTTGTTAAGTTACCGCATTCATCTCTCCAACCATAGGCAGGCGGTTCAAGTACATTTTTTAAAAAAGTCATTAATTAATAATTAGGAGTATCTGCAATAAGCTTATCCTGGTTTATCCGGGATAATGATTTAACGGATTTAGAACGCCTAAAGATGTGATTAATTACTAAATTATGACAATAATATAATTTTAATAAATGTTGAATCGGTTATTTACCTTAAGAAGTTGAATTTTCTCTTAAATTAAAATGATTTATTATGCCAATTTAATTAAGCATATGCTTTTACTAATGGTAATTTGAAATAAAATTTACTCCCTTTACCCAAAATTGATTCTACCTTTAATTGGCCTCCGTTGAGTTCAACAAGCTCTTTGCACAAAAGTAAACCTATTCCCGTTCCCTTTTCTCCTGATGTACCTGTATTTGAAAAGTGAGTACTTGCGTGAAAAAGTTTTTCCATTTCTTTACTTGTCATTCCTCTCCCGTTATCCTGAACAGCAACGATCATTTCATTATTCTCTATTATGGTAGATAAAATGATACTACCTTTCTGATTAGTAAATTTTATGGCATTACTTATAAGGTTACGTAATATTACTTTCAGGTGATTTTCATCGGCAAGCACTCCCCGGCCAGGATACGCATGGTTAATAAACGTAATACTTTTTAATTGCAGGTTGTGTGCAAATGTTTGCTCCATCTCAACACCAAGCAAAAATATATCAACGTTTGATGAGTTTATAGTTCTTCCTTTAATCTGGTTTCCAGCCCATTCTATCAGGTTTGAAAGGGTCAATTCAGTGCCCTTAACAATTGAGTTAATATCTTTCATTAATTCATTTACCTCTTCCGCGTTTAGATAACCTGTTTCAAACATTTCAATTATGTTGCTTAAATTGGCTATTGGAGTACGCAAATCATGACCAATTACTGCCAATAATCTATCTTTAAAACTATTTACCATTTGCAAATTAACTTTTTGCACCTCTATCAGTTGCGTTTGATTTAAAAGTGCTTTATGCTGTTGCTGTAATTTGTTACTTAGCAGTTTCTTTTCCTTATAAAAATAATAGGTAGCAGATAATACTATTGTTAATATAACCAGCGATGAACATAGCACTACTATTAATATATTTTGATTTCTTATTTTAGCTTGACTATTTTTATTGCTGAGCCTGATCAATGCTAAACTGTTGATCTTTGAATTAAGATCATAATAATCTTGAACAAGCTTTACTGTATTTAATTTAGCTACAGTATTTAAACTGTCACTTACCGAATTGTATTTTTTTTGATATATCAGTGCTCTTTTTAGCTCATTTTTCAATTCAAAACCTTTAATAAGAGCCGAATAGCATTTGGTTTCTGCATCTATAACGCCGATACTATCAGAAAGTGCTATACCCCTTTGAGCATATTTGATAGCGTCATTGTACCTACCTAATTCATTATTTATCAATGCATAATCAAGATATATATAGGCGCGCAAACGTCTGTTATGAACTTTGTTGCTCATATTGAATGATGTATCTTCATATGCCAATGCAGCTTTGTAGTCCTTTTTATGAAAATAAATATTACTCAAATAGGAGTATAAAATTGCTATATTTTGTTCATCCTTAATACTTTTATCAAGCTTTAATGAATACTTTATAAGTCCAAGCTCCTTATTATAGTTTTGCTGGCTATAATAAACATATCCTCTTTCAAAATAAACTTGTGATATCCTTTCAGTATTATTACCAGCAAAATACATGGAGGTATCTAAATAACTTAATGCTTTTTTGTAATCTTTAAGATCGGCATAAGTCCGTCCAAGAAATGCATAAGCATCTGAAAGATAAAGCGGCTTATTTTTAGGCAAATTAGCTATTGCCGATTGAAGGAAAAATAAACTGATAGGATAGTATGACTGTGACCAATAGATAATTCCCAGATTTAAAAAACTATTGCCTTTACCAAAAGCATATTTTGATTTTTCAGAAAGTATAAGCGCATTTGCAGCTATTTTATGGGCCGAATCGGGAAATTCAAGATAGATATCAAAAGCGGTTTTATTTAAACGATTAATTTTTGACTGATCTAAAACTTTAGACGTAACCGTTTTATTATATAAATTTAAATTTTGAGCATAGGATATCTTTTGAATAAGCAACATCCCTAATATTATCATAACAATTCTCATATACTTTAATACTATAAAAGGCTGTTAAGTGTTACGTTTTAATTAAAAAGCTCAATAATACTATTATATTATTATAACTATTAGTTGGAAACAATATTAATCCAAATCGTTAAATATATTAAAAAGGCTAAAACAATCAAATCAATTAAAAATTAATTTTAAATTTGAGTTTGCTTAATTTATATTGCTCAAAAACGAATAAGTGAAAAAAACTTTTCTTTTTATTATAGCTTTTTTATACCTAACCAATTGTTTTGCCCAGGAAATTGTTGAAAGGAAAAATAGACTTACAGATTCCGTGATTGAACGTTTTTATGTTTTAAAAACAGATAGGAGCATTAAACAAGGATCATACAAGGCATTTTATCAACGTAAAACCCCGATTGCATTGGGAAATTACAATAATGGAAAAAAAATAGGTAACTGGAATTTTTATGACACCAAGGGCAGATTAGTTGAACGTTATAATTATGATACAAATACCTACAGATTTGAAGCACAATTAGATACAGGAACGAACCTATTCTTTTTTTTCGACGAAAAAATAAAAAAAGACGATATAGTTACACGTCCTATTAAGGTTGGTGGGATTTACTTTGGCTTTATTCCTTATGTAAGTTTATTTCAAGTACCTTTTGATACTTTCGACATTAATATTAATCTTTTTAATGCTTATGTTGAATTACTAATAAGCCCGGGCGGAAGGCTGGCCGATTATAAAGTTCATCTTATTTCTGCTTATTATCAATATAACCATACTTTTAATATGGATATTAGCCTTTTTAGCGAAGCTGACAGAACATTCTTACCAGCAACATTGAATGGAGAACCAATTTTATCACGAATATTTATACAATGTTGGGTTACTTCAAACGGGATGCTTAATTTTTATTGAGGCTGATAAAATACCGTGAAAACACGGGATGGGCATCTTAAAAAAAATATCTATAATTGCCACAAAAAATAATAGTTCTATTAATCTAACCCTTATCAATTTATCTTATGAAGATAAAGTCATTTTCAACATTTATTTATATCATCATTATTTTTCTTATCCTCTTTTTTTTCAGCATCAAACTTAAAGCACAAACCAGTTCAATAGCATCGCAGGAAATATTCACTATTATTAAAAAGCCACCTTTTTAATCTTGGGTATTTATTGATTAGATAATACTTCTTTTAATTCCCATTTCTAAACCACGTAATTCTGCCAAACCTTTTAATCTTCCAATTATCGAATAACCGGGGTATGTGCTATAATTAAAATCATCTAATAATTTGTGCCCGTGATCAGGCCGCATAGGGATAGCGATGTCATCCCGTCCACTTTCCAACCTTTTCTTTTGTTCAAGGATCACATTTTTCATAACCGCATACATATCGCTGCTGCCATTTAAATGATCTGCCTCATAAAAACTGCCGCCCGGTTCACGCTGCACATTTCGCAAATGAAGAAAATGTATATGCGTACCTAACCTATTAACTATGCCTGGAAGATCATTATCGGCCCTGGCACCTAATGAACCGGTACAAAAAGTTATGCCATTACTTACAGACGGACAAGCATTTACTACATCCAACAAATCCTTTTCGGTTGAAACAACCCGGGGTAACCCGAAAATTGGAAAAGGAGGATCATCAGGGTGGATACACATTTTTATACCTAACCCTTCAGCATCCGGAATAATGGCCTTTAAAAAATAAGCAAGGTTTTCTTTTAGCGCTTTTGCATCCGTCTCTGCGTATTTTTTCAAATGGTCTTTAAACTCATCAATGGTAAGTACTTCACCGGTACCCGGTAAACCGGCCATAACCGTATTAACTAAGCGCCCCTTTTCTTCAGCGCTGATACTGTCTAAATAAGTTTTTGCATCTTGCTGCTGTTGCGGGGTAAAATCATTAAATGCGTTTTCACGTTCAAGTATGTACAGATCAAAAGCGGCGACAGCTGGGGCGTGGTATCTTAAAGCAGATGCATTGTTTGGCAAACGGAAATCGATATTGGTACGCGTCCAGTCTAATACAGGCATAAAATTATAACATACAGTTTTAATACCTGCTTCGCTTAAGTTTTTAAGCGTAATGATGTATTTTTCAATATATTCATCTCTCTGCTTGGTGCCTGTTTTTATACTTTCGTGGATATTTACACTCTCCACAACCGACCACCGCATACCTGCGGCTTTAATCATGTCATCACGAAGTTTTATTTCCTCTAAACTCCAAATATCTCCGCAAGGAATATGATGCAAAGCATTAACTATTCCGGTTGCTCCTGTTTGCCTGATGGCTGCCAATGTAACCGCATCAGAAGGGCCAAACCACCGGAATGTTTGTTCTAAATTACTAAACATGTTTATGTATTATTTGGCGATAAAAATAGCGCATTCTTTAATATGCTGGCAAAAAAAATAGCGGTGGGTTTGAAACTCATCGCTATTTTTTTTTGATTGTTTATTTTCTACCAGAATACAGAATAAAGGGCAACCAGTATCCCACCAATAATTAAGGCGCCTACGGCAAATGACCGCGACGTCCTAAACATAGAAGTATCAACTTCCAATCCATGTGCTCTATCGCCTTTAGGGTTTTCGATATGACTGATAATAAGCATTCCTATCACGCAGATAATAAATACAAATCCCATACGGTCAAGAAATGGTATTTCGTAAACACCCGCATCATTAGCTTTTGAAAAACCCAACGGTGACAGAAAAGACAAGTTAGCAAACGTGGGTAAAAATTTAAAAAACACCGATAATATAAAACCGCCAACAGCGCCAAATACTGCTGCGCTTGAGGTAGTATATTTCCAGAAAAAGCCAAGAATGAACATGGCAAAAATACCTGGCGAAACAAAGCCTGTATATTCCTGAATATATTGAAAACCACCTTTTTTATCAATACCCATATATTTCGAAATAACAACGCCGATAACCATGCAAACTACTACAGTGATTTTACCAACAATCACCAGTCGTTTATCAGTTGCTTTTTTATTAAATACTTTCTTATAAATATCTAAACTAAAAATTGTGGCGATTGAATTTGCTTTACCTGCTAATGAAGCTACAACTGCTGCTGTTAATGCCGCAAATGAAAGCCCTTTTAACCCCGACGGCAAAAGATTTAGCAATACAGGATATGACCTGTCGGGATTGATCTCACCGCCCTGCATCAGGTCTTGGTGAAACATATTTTGCTGGTACAATACAAAAGCCGCAATCCCAGGTAATACCACTATAACAGGCATTAGTAACTTCAAAAACGCCGCGAACAATATACCACCTCTTGCAGTTTTAAGATCTGCTCCTAAAGCTCTCTGAGTAATATACTGGTTACAGCCCCAGTAATTAAGGTTAACAATCCACATACCGCCTATAAGAACAGTTAAGCCTGGCAGGTCAAAATAATTAGGATTATCCTTTTTTAATATCATGTGAAAATGATCATTGGCATGAGTGGATAACAGCTTAAGACCATTAAAAACACCCTCCTGCCCAAAATGTTCCGCTACCAGGTTCAGCGATATATAAGTGGTAACCAATCCGCCCAAAATTAGAAAGAATACTTGTATTACATCGGTATAACCGATCACTTTCATACCGCCTAATGTGATAATGATGGCAAATGCAGCAAGGCTCCATATGCATACTCTAAAATCTATACCTGAAATTGAGTTCACGGCAAGGGCTCCGAGATATAATATCGATGTAAGGTTTACCACTATATATAATAACAACCAGAATATGGCCATGATTAGCGCAACATTTTCATTGTACCGTTGCGAAAGAAACTGCGGCATCGTGAAAATTTTATTTTTCAGATATACAGGAATAAAAAATATTGCTACAATTACAAGAGTAGCCGCAGCCATCCATTCGTAGGTTGATATTGCCAAACCCATTTTGAAGCCGTTCCCGCTCATACCAATCATCTGCTCGGCTGAAATGTTAGAAGCGATTAGGGACGCGCCAATGGCCCACCATGTTAATGAACCTGCGGCTAAAAAGTAATCTTTTGAAGTGGCATCTGCATGTTTTTTCCTGCGGTATACCCAAAACCCATAGGTGGCGACAATTACAAAGTATATCAGGAATACAATGTAATCACGCGTGCTGAGTGAACTCATAATTGATTTTTTGGTTTTATTGGTTTATATAATGTGTTGGTTTGACAATTATAACTATATATATCTGTTTATCAAATTTTCCAAATATTCTTGTTTACCACTTATAGTTTTAGGCTCTCCATTTTCAATAGCATAGGTGCGGAGGTCTTCCAATGATAATTTTCCTTCTTCAAAGGCCTTTCCTTTACCTGTATCGTAAGAAGCGTACCTATCTTTGCGTAATTTTTTATATTCAGATTTTTGAAGAATATTATCAGCATTAATCAGCGCTCTCGCAAAAATATCCATGCCACCGATGTGGGCATAAAACAAATCAATTGGATCAGTAGAGTTACGGCGGATCTTGGCATCAAAGTTTATTCCCCCACCCTGGAAACCACCTGCCTGCAATATAATCAGCATTGCTTCGGTAACTTCATTTATATCATTTGGAAATTGGTCGGTATCCCAGCCATTCTGGTCATCACCACGGTTAGCATCAATAGAACCAAGCAATCCTGCATCTGCAGCCACCTGCAATTCATGCTGAAAAGTGTGACCAGCAAGCGTAGCATGGTTAACCTCTATATTCAATTTAAAATCGTTAATCAAATCATATTTTTGCAAAAAGCCTAATACTGTAGCGGCATCATAATCATACTGATGTTTAGTTGGTTCGCAAGGTTTTGGTTCGATAAAAAATGTCCCCTTAAAACCTTGTTTGCGGGCATAATCTTTTGCTGCATGCAGGAATTTAGCAAAATGCTCCTGCTCGCGTTTCATATCAGTATTCAGCAAGGTCATATAACCTTCACGGCCACCCCAAAACACATAATTTTCACCTCCAAGAGCAATGGTAGCATCCAATGCAGCTTTTACCTGTGCAGCGGCATGAGTAAGAACATGAAAATCGGGGTTAGTTGAAGCTCCGTTCATATACCTGCGGTTGGAGAAAAGATTTGATGTTCCCCAAAGCAATTTAACTCCGCTTGCTGCTTGCTTTTGTTTTGCGTAATCAACCAATGCCTGCAAGCGCCTATCGTTTTCCTTAATATCGGTAGTATAATCAACCACATCAACATCGTGAAAACAGTAATACTGCAGGTTCATTTTAGTGATAAACTCAAATGCTGCATCCATTTTATCTTTAGCGCGCTCGATAGCATCCACCTTTACGCTCCAGGGAAACAAATGGGTAGGTTCGCCAAACGGATCGGCGCCATTGTTACAGAACGAATGCCAGTAAGCGCATGCAAAACGTAAATGATCTTTCATCGTTTTCCCCGCAACAACTTTATTTTCGTCGTACCAGCGAAATGCCAGCGGATTATCTGATTGCAGCCCTTCGTATTTTACCTGGCCAATTCCTTTAAAAAATTCTTTTTCTCCTGTGGTTATCATAATTGTTGAATTAGTGAGTTATTGAATTAGTAATTTAAATATCCATGTCATTTCGATCGAGGAACGAGGAGAAAACTTATACGCAATGCATAACGGACTATGCTTGGCGTATAAGTTTTCTCACTATCGTTCGAAATGACATACCGGTTGAATTTCACTATGGTTTAACTTTATTCGTTTTCTAATTGTTTTTCAAGTAAAGCCTTCCATTCGTGGTAAACCGGTTCCAGGTGTTTTGTTGATGGTTCAACTAATTGTACCGGGTGCATATGCTCAAAAGCCTGCGCAGGCGATGAAAAAATTTGTGCACCTATACCAGCGCCAAGCGCGGCACCTGCACTGCCATCATTTTTGTACAGTTCTACCGGCACACCGGTTATATTTACAAAGGTTTCCGTAAATAATTCGCTTAAAAACAGGTTGTTTTTTCCCGCCCTGATAACTGTAGGTTTCATTCCGTTTTCCCGCATAATATCCAAACCATAGCGAAATGCGAACGCAATCCCTTCCTGTACTGCTCTAAGCAGGTGTGCTTGCGTATGTATGTTTAGATCGATATTATGGAAGTGCGCGCCAACTATTTTATTGTTTAGCATGCGTTCGGCACCATTTCCAAAAGGTAATACCCGTAAACCATCACTGCCCATTGGAGCGTCCTTAGCCTTATTGTTCATTTGCAAATAATTTTCGGTTGAGCCGAAAGTATTTTTTGTCCAGCGGTATAAACTGCCTGCGCCATTTATACATAATAGTATGCCCAGGCGTTTTTGCTGCTCTGTATAATTTACATGGGCAAAGGTATTGACACGTGATTGTGGATCATAAGCTAACTGATCACTTACTCCATAAATCACTCCTGATGTGCCTGCCGTTGCTGCAACCTCACCAGGATTTAAAACGTTTAATGAAAGCGCGTTGTTGGGTTGATCTCCTGATTTATAAGTAACTGGAATACCTGTTTTTAATTTTAGTTTTTGTGCAATAGATGGCAGCAAATATCCATGTGCTGAAAACACAGGTTTTACTTCAGGGAACAACTGCTCATCAAAACCAAAGTAATTAACAATATCTTTAGACAATCGATTGTTTTTGAAGTCGAAAAAAACACCCTCAGATAAAGCAGAAACAGAAGTTGTAATTTCACCAGTCAATCTCATGGAAATAAAATCACCAGGAAGCATGACTTTATTGATTTGATTATATATTGCTGGCTCATTTTGCTTTACCCAGGCTAATTTAGAGGCTGTAAAGTTACCCGGTGAGTTTAAAAGATAGGATAAACAACGCTCCTCTCCTATTGCTTTAAAAGCGTTGTCACCAATTTCAACCGCTCGGCTATCGCACCATATAATACTGTTACGCAATACCTTCTGATTGTCATCAACCAATACCAATCCATGCATTTGATAAGCAATACCTATTGCCGAAACATCATTTGGTTTATATTTACCTGTCTTATTGCATAATTCAATTGCCCGCTGTACCTGCTCCCACCATATATCGGGTGATTGCTCGGCCCAGCCTGGACGTAAGACAATAATCGGTGATTCTTCATCAGGATATTGTACTGATGTAATAACTTTTTGTGATACGGCATCAATAATTGAAACCTTTACAGATGAAGTACCTATATCAATGCCCAATAACAACATGCTCTTTTATTAAATTTCGACTGAAGACAGTACTGTTTATAATTTGTATTTCTAATGGACGAAATTAATTTATTTTTTGAAATTGCAATCGATTGCCAAAATTTATTTTTCATCTTTACAATTTCCCCAATGAAACAAAAAAAACGGACGACTATTTATGATATTGCCAAAAAGCTGAATATAACTGCTTCATCCGTGTCCCGGGCATTGAATAATAGTGGTCATGTAAATGAAACAACCAAAAAACTAATTTTAAAAACCGCTGCCGAACTTAATTATAAGCGTAATACACTGGCGTCAAACTTACGTAAAGGGCAAACCAAGACTATTGGTGTAGTTGTTCCTCGTATAAACCAAAATTTCTTTTCGAACGTTATAGCCGGAATTGAAGACACTACTTACCAAAAAGGGTACAACTTGATCATTTGCCAATCTAACGAGTCGTATACTAAAGAGATAAAATGCATTAATACTTTAATTAACCAGCATGTTGATTGTATTGTAATCTCCGTTTCGGTTGAGAGTTATGATTACAAGCACCTTCAAAATGTGATTGAACAAGGCATTCAGCTTATCCAGTTTGATCGCGTTGTGGATGAATTAGAAACCTTAAAAGTGATAAATGATAATGAACAGGCTTCTTTTGAGGCTGTTTGTCACCTGATTGAACAGGGATATAAAAAAATTGCATTGCTTGAAGGCCCACAAAATCTTAACATTTTCACGCAAAGAAAAACCGGTTATCTTAACGCGTTGAAAAAATATAATTTGCCGGTAAGAAATGAGTTTATTATTGAAAATGCATGGACTAAAGAACTCGGCGCTGAAGCAACAAGGAAATTACTGAGTTTACCCGAGCCGCCCGATGCGATTTTTGCTTCCACATCTGATTTTTCGGCTTTAGGGGTGCTTGAAGTAGCCAGCGCTTTATCAATCAAAGTTCCATCTGAATTAGGGATATGCGGCTATTCAAATGAGGCATTTACGGAAATAACAAGTCCGTCCATAACCACTATTGACCAATTTAGTATGTATATGGGGAAAACAATAGCGAATTTATATTTCCAGGAAAAGGAAAATAATGACACTATTGTTATTCCTAAAATTATCAGTATAAAGCCTAAGCTTATTGTAAGGTCTTCTACTTTGAAAAGTCTTAAGTCCTGAGTCTCAAATCTAAAGTCCAAAATTTAAAGTCTTAGTCCAAACGAAATTGAATCTATCACTTGACTTAAGACTATAGACTTAGGACTACAGACTCACATTAATGCGCGTGATGGCCATCCGGTCCATGGGCGTGGCCGTGTGACAATTCTTCGGGTGTGGCCGGGCGAACATTTAATATATTTCCTTTAAAATGAAGTTCCTGACCGGCCATTGGATGGTTAAGATCAACAATTACCGAATCCGTAGCAACTGATACTACCTGGCCCTGAAAACGGTTTCCGTTATTGTCCTGTAATGGAAGTATACTGCCTATTTCCGGAACCTCGGCTTCTCTAAACATTTCTAAAGGTAAGTTAGCTACGGCTTCTTCATCATAATCTCCATAGGCCTCTTCGGCAGATAAACGGAAATCATAAGTATCACCTGTTGAAAGGGTGCTTAGATTTTCTTCAAACTTTGGAAGCATTTGTCCTGCTCCATATAAAAAAGTTAATGGCTGCTCTTCAGAAGCACTTTCTGTTAAAACTTCTGAGCCGTCTTCCTGGTCAACATACAAATCGTAAGTTAATGACACTACGTGTTGGGGGTTAATCTTCATTGTAAATGTATTTTTGTTTTTAATTCATCTGAATCTGCATTTACAAATTCGAGATTCAGACATTCCTAATTTGTTCTAAAGCTTCTCTTATATTACTTGCAGGTAGTCCGCAGGTTTTGTCTTTACAAATAAATATTTGCGTAAGGGCTCCAAACTTGTCCTGCAGCAAAGGTAAACTTCCTTTTTTACCTCCCAAGATAATTTTGTTTGGGATGTAATTATTTTCAATTTCCATGCGCACATTTTCAGAATTTTCACCTGTTACAGCAATCTCGTAAATTCCAAGTATCTCTTCTATTAATAACGTTATCCAGTTAGAATAAGAAGAAGGGTATTTTGCCAAATGCGGAAATATGTTTTTTAAAAGCTGTGCAGATATTTCTAAATATTTTTCATCATCAAATAACAAGCCAAGCTTTTTAAGATTTCGAGCCATTACAGAATTTGACGCTGGTATTACACCATCCATAATTTCGGATTTTCTTGCTATTAATTGTTCATCATCATCGGCTGTATAAAAGAAAACGCCATTACTTTGGTTATAATAATGTTCAATGGCCTGATTAGTTAGTTTTTTTGCCTGACTGAGCCATTGTTCATTGAAGGTAACCTCATATAAAGCAATTAAGGCATCAATTATATTTGCATAATCATCTAAAAATGCAATTGCCTCACCCCGGCCGTAAGTCGCCTCACCCCGACCCTCTCCAAAGGAGAGGGAGGTAGAAGCATCTTCTCCTTTTAAAGTCCTCTCCTTTGAAGAGGATGGGTGAGGGCTTTGCCGTCTAGGTGAGGTGTAAATCCTGGTTAATCTGCCTTCACTATTTACCAGGTTATTCAATATAAAATCAGCGTTCTTTATAGCAGTATCGAGGTAATCTGGTTTATTAAAGGTGCGATAGGCTTCGCACAAGCCTTTAAGCATTAACCCATTCCACGATGCCAGTATTTTATTATCCAATCCCGGACGTACCCGGTGGCTGCGAAATTCAAATACCTTTTGGCGTGATACTTCAATTTTTTCGATGAGTGTTTCAACAGGTAAGCCTAATTTTTGTGCAAGGATTACATCACTCTCTTTTCGGAACAATACATTTGATTCTTCTTCTTCCCAGTTGCCATCTTCTGTAATATTAAAATAGATGCAGAACAATTTAGCGTCCTCTCCTAATATTTCTTCGATCTCGGTTTTTGTGAAAATATAAAACTTACCTTCTTTACCTTCACTGTCAGCATCCAGGGCTGAATAAAAACCATATTCTGGTGAAGTTAATTCTCTTAAAGTAAAACTGATTATTTCGCCAACTACTTTTTGATAGAGTGGGTCTGGGTTCCAGGTATAAGCTTCCGAGTATAAACTGGTCAGCTGGGCATTATCATACAGCATCTTTTCAAAATGAGGTACATGCCAGCGCCCGTCGACCGAATATCGCGCAAAGCCTCCGCCAATATGATCGTAAATACCACCGAAAGCCATTTTATGGAGGGTTAGTTTTACAGCATTTGCAACATTTTCATCCTTCATTAAATGGGCATAACGCATTAAGCATATCCAGTTATTTGGCATCGGGAATTTCGGTGCAGAACCCAGACCTCCTTCGTTTTTGTCAAAGTATTTTTTCCAGTTATCTGCAATCAGCTCCAAATCGCTTTTAGTATATGTTTGCTGTTCTTCAACAAAAGCAATAGATTCGTATTGTTGTATACCTTCAGTTAGTTTTATTGCATATTCTTCTGCTTCAGCCGGTTTTTGTTTGTAGAAATCGGCAAGGTTAAACAGCAGGCTTGTCCAGTCGTTTTTACGAAAATAAGTACCCCCATAAATAGGCCGCTGATCGGGTAGGCAAATGCAATTTAGCGGCCACCCGCCGCGACCGCTCATCAGTTGAACGGCGCTCATATAAATTTGATCTACATCTGGTCGTTCTTCCCGGTCAACCTTTATGCAAACAAAATATTCGTTCATCACAGCGGCAACTTTTTCATCTTCAAAACTCTCATGCTCCATCACGTGGCACCAATGGCAGGCCGAATAACCTATGCTTACCAAAATCAGTTTGTTTTCATCCTTTGCCTTTTGCAATGCTTCCGTACCCCAGGGATACCAGTTAACCGGGTTATTGGCATGCTGCAGTAAATATGGCGATGTGGAATTAGCGAGGTGATTCATGAGCAAATTATTGAGCGGCTAAAATGCGATAATTAGCCGGATAAAATTATATCAATTGGGGAGGATAAAAGTTTTAGGAATGCTTAAGAAATCTATTGGTTAGATTTAGGGACTAGTAATGTCCCTTTAAAGAATAAACGTTTATAATATTATTAGTAACATCGCATACAATTCGATGCTCCCCATTGATACGTCTCGACCATCTTCCAGTTAGCCCGTACTTTAGCGGCTCAGGCTTACCAACACCACAAAAGGGTGTTCTTTCATATCAATAAAAAGCTCTTGTATTTTCTTTTGAACAGCTTTATTTCCTGATTTTTTCCAGTACTCAAAATCTTTATCTGCTTTTTCGTAAAGCTCTATTTCCATAGATTCTCTACATCTACCCGACGTCCTTTTTTACCTTCTTCTCTTGCCTTTACTCCTGCTAACACTTCAGCTACAAATTCAGGATCATAAGACGATTTTTTGTCAGTCTCAAAGGTAATCTTCAAAGCCTTAGCCACAGCTTTTAATGCGGCTAATTGTTCTTTGTTTTTTGGGTGCATTATCACTGTTTCAATACTAACAAAAATACAAATTAAATATTTGAACTAAGATTTATAGGATTAAAGAATTATAAGATCATTGTTCTTAACCTTGTTTTAATGAACCATTTAAAATCCTAACATCATTAAATCCTATAAATCTTAGTTCAAACAACTTCCTTTGTACCAACATTCTTACAATTATCAAATTCATAATTTATTTGGTTAATTTGCGGCAAAAAATATCATTTAGAAAAAATGCACCATCCCAAACTTAACTATTTATTAAGTGTATTGAGTTTATTCACTCTCATTACAACAGCATCAGCACAAACAACAACAGATTCTATAAAATATGACCATCAGGATGTATTCGGTCCAATCACCTGGCCGGTAACAAGTGGCGATACACGGTCCGCCAGCGGACAACCCGGGCAGCATTACTGGCAAAACAGAGCTGATTATCAGATCAAAGCCAGTCTGAATGAAACTGATCAGGATACTACCATTACCGGCGAAGTAACTATCAGCTACACTAATAACAGCCCTGATAACCTGGATTATCTATGGTTGCAGCTGGATCAAAACTTGTTTAAACCCGATTCGCGCGGGGCTGCTACAGTTCCACTCGGCGGCGACCGTTTTGATGTGAAGGGATTTAACCGTGGCGGATATCACATTGAATCAGTATCAGTAACGTATAAAGGCCAAACATATAAAGTTGACCCAGTAATTACCGATGCACGCATGCAGCTGCGCTTAAATACTCCAATGGGGCCTAAAGGCGAAAAAATACAAGTAAAAGTAAATTATAGCTTTTCCATACCAATATACGGTGCCGATCGTATGGGCCGTAAAAAGTTTAAACAAGGCTATGTTTACGAATTAGCACAATGGTATCCGCGGATGTGTGTTTATGATGATGTTGAGGGATGGAATACCCTGCCTTATATGGGGTTAGGCGAATTTTATTGTGATTACGGCGATTACGATTATTATATAACTGCCCCGGCAAATATGACAGTTGTTGGTTCTGGCGATTTGCAAAACGGAGATAAAGTCCTTACCGCCACCCAGCAGAGCCGGCTTGAAGAAGCACGTAAAAGTGATAAAACGGTTATGATCATTAAGCCAGAAGAAGTTGGCCAAGAAAGCACTCATACCGGTAAAGGCACTTTAACGTGGCATTTTAAAATGATGAATACCCGGGATGTATCATGGGCAGCATCAACAGCATTTATTTGGGATGCAGCCAGGGTAAACCTTCCTTCAGGCCATAAGGCAATCGCAATGAGTACTTATCCTATTGAAAGCGCGGGTGATGATTCATGGAGCAGATCAACTGAATACCTGAAATACAGTATAGAAATTTATTCGGATAAATACTTTGAATATCCATGGAATTCCGCAGTAAGTGTATCAGGTGTTGCTTTGGGTATGGAATATCCGGGCATTATCTTTTGCTTAAGCAATTTAAAAAATGGTGCCCTTTGGGGGGATATTACTCATGAGATAGGCCATAACTGGTTTCCGATGATCGTTGGCTCCAACGAGCGCAAGTATATGTGGATGGATGAAGGTTTTAATACTTTCATTAATCAATATGCTACAGAAAAATTTAATAACGGCGAATATTTTAACGCTAAAAACAGAGCTGCAAACGGAATTTCCCGCATGATGCTACGTGAAAAAGATCCGCTTATGGTTGCTCCGGAAGCTCAAAATGAGTATGGCCAATATTATGTTAAAACCTCATTAGGGCTGGATATGCTACGCAATGTTGTGCTTGGCCCTGACCGTTTTGACTATGCTTTTCATGAGTATATTAAACACTGGGCATTTAAGCATCCGCTGCCTTATGATTTTTTCAGGGCAATGAATGACGCATCAGGTGAAGATTTGAACTGGTTCTTTCAACCATGGTTCTTCACAACCTGGAAGCTTGACCAGGCTATACAGTCTGTAAAATATGTAAAAGATAATGCTGCTAACGGCTCCCTTATTACTCTGGTTAATAAAGAAAAAATAGCTATGCCAGTTATCTTAAAAATAACTCAGGCTAATGGTAAAACAGAAACTATTCAATTACCTGTAAATATTTGGCAGCGTGGTGGCATTTGGACATTTATGTACCCATCAACCTCTGCCATACAGTCTCTTGAGCTTGATCCTGATCATCAGCTTCCTGATATAGACAGGAAGAATAATGTTTGGAGCGAAAAATAGAGGTGAAAGTAAAAGATAAAAAGTGTTTTAATTTCGGATTGAAGAAATTATTTAATAAAAAGACCTGCTTCGAGAGAAGCGGGTCTTTTTATTAAATAATTTATATCAAGATGTGATATTTCAAGGTACCAGGAAATGGTAAACAAAATAGCACACTAATATTCCAACTGCCATAAGCAGAAAGCCACTAAAGCGTTTCTTCTTCATAAAACAAATCATCAGCAGGCCTGTGATAGAAATCAGGCACATAAAAATCGCAGCAGCATCAATCAAATACGACCATTTTTTACCAGTATCGCGGCCCTTATGTAGGTCATTAATAATAGCTATGAGGCCCATAGTGGTTTCAGCGAGCTTGTATTCGCCATTATCCCTATTAATAAAGGCGTCGGCGCTATAACCCGGCCCTTTAAATGAAACTGAACATTGATTGTCATCAATAATAAAATCGCTAACATCGCCTTTAATATGATGACGATGCTTCAGTAATTCCACAATCTCCAGCTTTGCAATAGCCGCCGTATCTTTTACCTTGACCCATTTTAGTTGTACCCTGCCAGTAAATTTTTTAACCTGTTCCTTACCATCAAACCAATCGGCATGATTGAGCGTAAAGCCTGTCGCTGCAAAAAATAATACAATAACAAAGCTAAACATGGAAAGATAGATATGTAGCCAGCGAGAAAGGGCAGCTGTACGTTTTTTCCATAAAGCTTTTGGGGCCGTTTCGGTTTTCTTATTATGCAAGTGACCTTTAGACCTTAAAAATTTATTGGTCATTTTGTTTTTTTAACATAATCAAGAACTACAGATGTTACTTCTATATTACCCGGCAAAGTTATTGGCTGCAGCTTTTTGGTGAAGTCAATTTCTTTGGTCATCAGTTGATGGGTGCCATGTTCGCGTGCAACCTCTATCATTATGGTGTAAATGCCGCGTTTTACAAATTCGCCTTTGTCATCTTTACCATCCCATTTTAAAGTGTATTTTCCGGCAGGTCTTGTAGCGCTGGTAGTTGAGCTTACACTACGGTCGGCATCTGCAAATTTTCCATAATAAGTATCATACCATGCTGGCATTTCATCAAGATATTTTGGTTTACGGTACCAAAGTGCAATATTACGTACAGGTTTTTTATCTTTATCTACCACCCACATTGCCACATAAGGGCTATGCACACGAAAACCTTCAATCTGCTTTAATTCCAGACCTATAACTAATTCATAGTTGGGGTCCCATGTTTTATCAGCAAATGAGGCTTTAGCAGATTTAGTTATTGCAATTTTTCTTTCCGGTAATTCAAGTTCTTTCCATCCATTGCTTTCCACACGTTTTCCATCACTGGTTATCAGCATAAACTCTGCATGCGGTATGGTTGCTGCCAGAGCTTTGCTTTCTTCAGGTGTTAAAACATTAAAGGCGGTAGCAAGCGCACCGGCATCGGTAGCATTATCTGCAACAACTGTTGCGCTTAACACTTTATCGCAAGGCAATCCTGTACGCGGATCAACAATATGGGAATGCCATTTACCATTAACCAACTCGCCCCTGCGGTAATTTCCGCTTGTTGCAACCATCTTATTACTTATATTTAACCTTGCAATAGGTAAGTCATTTTCAGCGTCGGCTTTTGGATTGCTAATCAATATTTGCTCTGTATGATCACCCTTAACTACAATATCGCCACCGATATTTATTACAACACCTGTTATACCTCCCGAAGCCAAGGCGGCGTTACAGGCTTTATTAATAATATAACTTTTTGCGAACGAGTTTAACATTAGCGGAGCATCATCCAAATGTGTTGCGGTATGATTAACTTCATCCAACTTCCAATGAGATTGCTTTACAGTAGCTACTGCCGCGGAAAGTTCCTGGGAAGTAGGTTGCTGATTGCTTTTTGCTGCAGCCTTCCAAACCCTTCCAATAACTTCTGCAGAGGCATCTAAAGCACCACCGCTTTGAACCCGCCACTTATCAAACAGGTATAATACTTCATAAAGTTCGGGAGAAACTTTAACAGGTCTTTTCTCTCCATGCATCCAAATGCTAAATTCGCTCGATGCGTCATAACCGCTCAATATTTTATTCAGGCGATCAATCTCGCTCAATGCTGCGTTTTCAGCAGCTTCGGCTTTTGCAGGTGTTAATGCAAGGGCTTTAAATTCAAACGAGGTCCCTAATACGTTTTCGTAATCAGATACATATATAGCGCTTGTTTTTACAGGTGATATACTAGCGCCGCTGCATAAAATAAGCAATAAAAAACTACAAATTGTAAATTGGAATAATTTCATTTTTATAAGTCTGCTAAATTTTTATTGACAAATTCCCACTAACAAAACATAAACGATTTGATCACTTAATAATTGCTAATATAAGGGTTGATACTAAATTAATACGTAATAAAATAGATACACCTTATTTCAGGCTTATACAAAAAAAAAGCCACCTGCCTTAACAGATAGCTTTCCAGATTATATGTTGAACTTTTGCAAAAGTTGTATTAGAGACCGGCAATATTATCATTCTTCTCTGCCGGTATGCTTACCTTATTTTCAGTGAATTGATTCACTTTAAAATTATAATTATTTACGCTTGTAGCAATATTACGGGTTAAATTATATTCTGTGGCTGTACCACTTAAATTAGCTTTTGCATGGTCTGTCAAAGTCACATTAGCATTGAAAGCATCCAAATTTAGGTTTGCTGATGAATTATCATGCAAGTCAACATTAAATTCAATTTTTGATATGTTACCGAATGATTTTACTTCAGCATTGTCATAGGCTGATACTGAACGAAGGTCGTTAGCAGTAACCCAAACCACCAATTTTTCAGGTGTATAAGATGATATGCGTAATACACCATTTTTGCTTTGCACTAATGCGCTTTCAGAATAATATTTGTTATACACTTTTACCTGGTCAGTTGTGCCATCAGAAATAAACAGCTCAACATTTCCATGAACTTCAATTTTATTCACGGCGCTGATATCAGTTAAAACAGTAACAGTTGCATTGTTTGCAGATGCTGCAAAGGTTGATTTTGTAATGCCTAATACTACAATAAACATTGTGATTATGGCGGTTATTCTTGTTTTCATTTTTTTAATATTATGATCTTCAATTAATTGTGTTTTTGTAATTTTTAAATACATCCATAAGACGAGCCTAATTACAAAACGTTACACAAAAGTTTATAAAATAGATGAACGCCTTATTTTCATCGGCAAAGGTGGGGTTTTAATCGGTGAAATTATTCATCTTAGTGTAATTATTACACTAAGATAGTTTTTGTAATCATACCAAATAAAATTTTGTTTTGAGACAGAATAGGGCGTATGTAAAGAGTTGAAATACCGTTATGGGTTATTAGATGAGGGGTTAAGGTTAAATTAAGGAATTATATTTCTTTCTGATTTTCGGATTTAACTTCTGGACACGAATCGAACAGGTATTTTAAAGCATTATAGTTTGCTTTTGAACCTTAAAATTTAAATCCTGTAATTGAAAATATAATCCAATCGACAGGTTATCCAATAACGAGCTTCTCACCGGCAAATTTTATTTTACCGGCATCAAGCAATAACCGGATAGTTTCAATTTTTTCTTTTTCAGTACCTATGTTGGTTGAGGTTACCAGGGATGCAAGGTCCATTGACGTGTTACCTAATAGTTGTACTATTTCACTGGTAATATCGTCAAATATTTCGGAAGCATTTCTTTTTCTTTTTTCTTCCAGGCACACATCACAGACGCCGCATTTATCAGCATTAGGCTCATCAAAATAAGCTAATAGCATCTGACTGTGGCATTTTTTATGTTCAGCGTAGGCAAAAACAGCTTCCATCTTTTTTCGATAGGTAGCTTTTCGCTCATCAATCGCTTTTTTATTTATATAAAGAGCATTTACATGCTGCCGGGGCTTTAACCAGGTAACCTGGGGCATATCAGTTTGCTGCTGATAGTTTAAAATTTTAAAATCCTGCAATTGTTTTAAGCCGTCAATAACCTGCTGAACGTTCATATTTGTTCGCCTGGCAAGATCAAATTCTCTCAAACGCACATAATTTTCAAATGCTCCCCCATATGAGCGTAATAAAGTTTTAATAAAAGGATCCCATCCCGGATTTTGAATTTGAAAGTTGTACAATTGTTCATTCAGCACCTCAAACCTAAACCGAGACGGCAAAAAAACACTTTCGTTAAATGATAGGTACTCATCCTGTTCCAGGAATTTTAAGGAATTAATGGTTTTTACAGCGTCCAGTTTAAAACGGCTGCAAAAATCGCCCAAATCAAGGTCAAGGCTTAAACCTTCGCCTGCCTCATAAGCAAGCTGGTAATAATTAGCAAGAAAATGGTATACCTGTTTTATTTCAGGTATGGATGGAAAGCTCAATTCAAATTTCTTTTCCTGCTTTAACCTGTCCGACGGATTATATAATAAAACAGCATAGGCTTTTTTTTCGTCCCGCCCGCCCCGGCCTGCTTCCTGGTAATAAGCTTCCAAACTTTCGGGCGGGTCTTTGTGAATCACAAAACGGACATCGGGCTTGTCGATGCCCATACCAAATGCGTTTGTAGCAACTATGATCCGGGTGCGGTTATTTTTCCAGTTTTCCTGTTTCTGAGATCTAAGCCCGGCTTCCAGGCCTGCATGATAATATTCGGCTTTAATGCCATTTTCATTATAAAATTTAGCAATTTCAGCAGTTTCTTTGCGACTGCGCACATACACTATACCACTGCCTTTTATGCCTTTTGCTATGTCAAGCAGTTTTCGGAGCTTATTTTCAGCATTCTGTACCACATAACTGATGTTTTTACGCTCAAAACTTTTCTTGAAAATATTTGGTTTCCTGAACCTTAACTTTTGCTGAATATCTTCCCGCACTTCGGCGGTAGCTGTTGCGGTGAGCGCCAAAACCGGTACATCAGGATGTAAGTCACGCAGATCAGCTATATGGAGATAAGGCGGTCTGAAATTATATCCCCACTGCGAAATACAATGCGCTTCATCAACTGCTATCAAATTTACTTTCATGTATTTGATACGCTCACGTACCAGTTCAGACAGCAAACGCTCCGGTGAGAGGTATAAAAATTTAACCTGGCCATAGATGCAATTATCAAGCGCGATATCAATTTCATGCTTACCCATGCCTGAAACAATTGAAACCGCTTCAATACCTTTTTCTTTCAGATTTTCAACCTGGTCTTTCATCAAGGCTATCAAAGGAGAAATCACAATACATATACCCTCCTTTGCAAGTGCAGGCACCTGGAAACATACCGACTTACCACCTCCCGTTGGTAATAGCGCAAGTGTATCATGCCCCAGCAAAACAGATTGAATGATCTCCTCCTGCATCGGGCGGAAGTCATCATGGTTCCAATATTGTTTTAATATTTGCTGGATAGTCATTTTTTGATTTCTGCGTTCGTATTTATGTCCGGCAATTATCGGAATCGGATTTTGGTAAAGATAATTTCCAAACCTAACTTTCTAACTCTGAAATAATATTATATAAATAATTTATAAGTAAATTTGTTAAAAATGGGACAGACTATGCAAACAACACAAATTCGTCAAAGATTACATCAATATATTGATAATAGTGATGAGAAATTATTAAAGTTGATGTTTGCACTTGCAAAAGAATATAATGATGAAGACGACTTTGATTATGAGTTTTCGGCTGAAGATATTAAAGGCTTCGATGAACGAAGACAAAAACGTTTGAGTGGTGAAAGCAGCACCTATAGTTGGAATGAAGCCAAGGAAATCATAATCAGAAAAAAATAATTTAATGGGTTATAACCTGCTGCTCCAAACGGAAGCTATACTTGAAATTCAAGAAGCTTTTGAATGGTATGAAGAACAAAAAGAAGGTTTAGGTTATGAACTAATTGAAGAAATTGAAGTTTGTTATGAAAAGCGAAGTATCCATCCCGAACGTTACTCTTATATTAATCAATTATATAGGCGTATAAAAACTAACCGGTTCCCCTATGTCTTGGTATATGAAATTGAAGATGATAATATTATTGTAAATAGTATACGCCATATTAAACGCAATCCTGATAGCCAATAGCCTTTACCTTATTTAATTGTCATTTAATGGAACTTTGGTAAAGATAAACCCGAAATCGAACTTTCGAAATCCGAAATCCTATAATATTCCTAAATTCGCAGCGTAATCATCTATATCATGAAATTCATCTACGCTACCATAATATTTCTATATCTATCTAATGCTTTACACGCCCAAAAATGGAATGTAGAAAACCCTCCGGCTTCCTCTAAAAAAATCTCAATCAGTACCGATGAAGGTACCTGGATGGATCTGGACATAAGTCCAGACGGGAAGACCATTGTTTTTGATTTGCTGGGGGATATCTACAGCATGCCCATTACAGGGGGTAAAGGCACCTTGCTTGCCGGAGGTAAAGCCTGGGAAATACAACCACGCTTTAGCCCGGACGGGAAATTGATATCATATACAAGTGATAAAGACGGTGGTGATAATATCTGGATAATGAACAGCGATGGCAGTAATAAGCATGCAATTACTAAAGAGAACTTCAGGCTGCTGAATAACGCCTCATGGACACCCGACGGCCAATTTTTGGTTGCACGTAAACATTTTACAGGTACACGTTCCCTTGGGGCAGGTGAAATGTGGCTCTACCATAAAACAGGCGGCGAAGGTATCCAGCTTACTAAGCGTAAAAACGATCAGCAGGATGCAGGCGAGCCTATTGTTTCGCCCGATGGTAAATTTGTTTACTGGAGCGAAGATGTTACCCCTGGACCTGAATTTCAATACAATAAAGATCCAAACCAGGGCATATACGCAATATTAAGATTAAACCGCCAAACAGGTGAAATTGAAACCGTAGCCGGTGGTGGAGGTGGCGCTTGCAGGCCGCAAATATCGCCAGATGGCAAACTACTGGCTTTTGTAAAACGGATAAGGTTAAAATCAGTATTATACATTCATAATTTAAGCACCGGCGAAGAATGGCCCGTATACGATGACCTTTCCCATGACCAACAAGAAACCTGGGCCATATTTGGAGTATACCCTAACTTCGGATGGACGCCGGATAGTAAAAGCATAATTTTTTACGCAAAGGGTAAGATATGGAACCTGGATATAAATACTCTAAATCCTGTCCAGATTCCTTTTGAAGTTACTGCCCAGCAAACTATTACTGATGCATTGCATTTCCCTCAAAAGGTTTTTCAGGATGAATTTCCTGTTAAAATGATCCGTCAGCTAACTACATCACCGGATGGAAAAGTTGTTGCGTTTAATGCCGCAGGTTATATTTATACAAAAGCTTTGCCTAATGGAAAACCTGACCGCATAACTGCTACAAATGATTTTGAGTATGAACCGGCGTTCAGCCCGGATGGAAAGTCACTGGTTTATGTTGACTGGAGCGACGAGCTAAAGGGATCTGTAAATAAAATAGATCTCACAACCTGCCAGGTCACAAGACTCACTGCGGAAAAAGGGTTTTATTATTCACCAAAATTTTCAAATAAAGGTGATAAGATCATATACAGGAAAGGTGTAGGAAACCAAACATCGGGGTTTGCATTTGGCAACAATCCGGGGATATATACTATTTCAGCCAACGGTGGCACGCCAAAAATAATTATCAATAATGGTGTATACCCTCAATTTTCTACGGATGATTCCAAAATATATTATCAAAGCACCGAAGGCGATAAAAAAGCCTTTAAGGTTATGGATACCACCGGAGCTAACCAACAAACTTTATACACTTCAAAATATACAACACAGTTTAACCCAAGTCCCGATGGCAAATGGATGGCCTTTACAGAGTTATTCAACTGCTATTTAACCCCAATGGTTAGTACAGGCAACGTACAGGATTTAACGGCTGCTAATAAGGCCATCCCATTAAACAAACTAACCCGCGATGCAGGTACTTATCTGCATTGGAGTAAGGATAGCCAGAAACTGATGTGGACATTAGGGCCTAAATATTTTGTAAGAGATATACGTAATGCTTTCCCGTTTGCTGACGACGGTACCGATAAAACCCCACCTATTGATACTGCTGGTATCGACATTGGTCTTATTTTAAAAACGGATGTTCCAGATGGGAAAATTGCTTTTACAAATGCCCGCATAATTACCATGAAGGGTGATGAGGTAATTGAAAATGGCATAATCATTATTGATCAGAATAAAGTATCGGCTATCGGCAAAGCAGCAGATATACAAATTCCGGCGGATGCTAAGATCTATGACATCAGAGGAAAGACTGTTATGCCAGGAATAGTTGATGTCCATGCCCATTTAAACACCAGCCCTGATGGCATTTCGCCCCAGCAGGATTGGCATTACTATGCAAACCTGGCCTATGGTGTTACTACCTCGCACGATCCATCCAGCAATACAGAGATGGTTTTTAGTCAGTCCGAAATGTTAAAGGCAGGTAATATGGTGGGGCCAAGGGTTTACTCTACAGGAACTATTTTGTATGGTGCCGATGGCGATTTTAAAGCAGTGATCAACAGCCTTGATGATGCCCGTTCCAATTTACGCAGGTTAAAAGCAGTTGGCGCGTTTTCAGTAAAAAGCTATAACCAGCCAAGGCGTGAGCAGCGCCAGCAGATTATTGAGGCTGCCCGTGAATTGCAGATGGAAGTGGTGCCAGAAGGTGGGTCAACGTTTTTTACAAATATGAATATGATACTGGACGGCCATACCGGCATTGAACATAGTATTCCTGTTTGGCCCGTTTATAAGGATGTAAAAAGCCTTTGGAATAGTAGTAAATCTGGCCATACGCCTACTTTGATAGTGAGCTATGGTACCCAATTTGGCGAAAACTTTTGGTACGACCGTACAGAGGTTTGGAAAAATGAGCACCTGCTTAATTTTACCCCTCAATATATAGTGGATGCACGCTCCAGGCGCAGAACTACCTCTGAGTATGGTGACTATGGCCATATTGAAGTTTCTAAATATGTAAAGCAAATAGCCGATGGTGGTACAAAAGTTAATTTAGGTTCCCATGGACAACTGCAGGGACTTGGAGCACATTGGGAACTTTGGATGCTTGCCCAGGGAGGCATGACGCCCATGCAGGCCATACGCTGTGCTACTATGAACGGGGCTAGTTATTTAGGGATGGACAAAGAAATTGGCTCACTTGAAACCGGGAAACTGGCAGACCTCATCATACTCAACGAAAACCCGCTTGATGATATCCGCAACAGCGAAAAAATTAAATACGTTATGGTGAATGGCCGCCTGTATGATGCCGACTCCATGAATGAAATAGGTAACCGCGAAAGACCGCGCATGCTCTTTTGGTGGCAGCAAGTTCATGGTGGAATGATCAACATACCTCATGGCAATACCGAAACGTACTTGTTCAACACCCAGGACGGAGATTAGACAATTTCGGAATTACAATTTACGATTTTGGATTTTAAATTTTAAAGTCTCCCCTAACGGGGGAGATTTAGAGGGGGCTTACGGATAACACCAACAAAGTGTTCCGTTCCAATTTGAGATGAACGCCTGGAACATTTGGAACGCCTGGAACATCAGGTTAAATTGAAGTTTCCTAAAAAACGTTGGCCCTTCTCAACTATTTTATCTGCCGGGTAACAAAGCAAATCTATATATCAATGTGTTAGAAATTTATCGAAAATAATTTATAAATATTTAAAACAATACGCTTAAACTGGTGTTTCCCGACAAGTTAAGTCATATCATATCAAGTCGTGAATTATAGACAGTATTATACCAAACTCATTAAAGATTTAAGTAACATGGAAAATTTTAATGAAGAACAATATCAAAAGTTAAAAGACAATAAGGATTTTCTCGACAAAGAGGAAAGAGATGTTTACCACGACTTGCAAAATGACCTTTATTCTGTTATGCAGAGATGTGAAAAGGTTTCACAGTTAATATCCTCTAGACAAGTAAAGCCTACAGATAAAGTAGACCCGGATGTATTAGGATTTTTACCTGTAGATATATCTGAATAGTTACCTGTAAACCTATACTTATTTACTAAAAAATCATGGCAGAATTTACAGTAAATCCAGAACGTTTCGACCCCTATAAAAACTTTAAATTTCGTGTAAAGTGGGACGGCAGATATGTGGCAGGTGTAAACAGAATCAGTGGCCTCAAAAGAATTACCGAAGTATTAATAAACCGTGAAGGAAGTGATCCAAGTACCAGTCGTAAATCGCCTGGAATTACCGAATATGAGCCTATAACACTTGAGCGCGGTATCACATACGATCATGTGTTTGAAGAATGGGCAAACCTGGTATGGAGCCACGGAGCAGGTATAGAAGTTTCCCTGAAAGATTTCAGGAAAGATATCCGAATTGAGCTTTACAACGAAGCCGGCCAGCTCGTTTATGCCTATAACGTTTACCGTTGCTGGGTTTCGGAATACCAGGCACTGCCAGATCTTGATGCCAATTGCAATGCCATTGCGATAGAGCATATCAAAATAGAAAATGAGGGATGGGAACGGGATACAGCCATAACAGAACCGGTAGAGCCGTAGCAACTTATACGCCCTTGTAGGTGTTATCACCTGCAAGCACCGGATGGCAAAGAGTAAATTGCTTCACTCCTTGCGATGACGCTTAAACCTATTTCCTTTTTCGGTCTTTCCAACCGCTGGTTTTTATATAGCTGTAGATTTTATCTGCCTGATAGCGAAGCAATTTGATATATTGATAAATTAATTTTATTATTTTTGTTATAGTTTGATAAACAGAACAATAATATCATATTCTGTTACCTTTTTGTCTCACATTAAAACCTACAACTATGCCAAAGTATGTAATTGAAAGAGAAATTCCGGGTGCTGGTCAGTTGACTTCGGAGCAATTAAAGGCTATTTCACAAACCTCGTGCGGTGTATTAAACAAAATGGGGCCGCAGATACAGTGGGTAAACAGCTATGTAACTGCCGACAAAATTTATTGTATTTACAATGCACCTAACGAAGAAACGGTTAAGGAGCATGCAAAACAGGGCGGATTTCCTGCAAATTCAGTAAGTAAGGTATTTGCAACCATCGACCCTACGACGGCAGAATAATTTATAGTCTTAGGCTTTACTCTTGCTTTGCCTTGCATTTGCAGGTGTGGTAACTATGCCTGTTCGGAAGAAATTTTCAAAAGCAGTGGACAAGAGCGATTCCTTCCTCGGGGAAGGAGGCAATGTCATTAAGTTAAGGGAATTTCATATAGCATCTCTTTGATTTTTAGAGACTTTTGGTTTTATTCTGTGTTTGAATTTATCTGTATTTCTGATATTGGTTCGATTTTTTCTTATCGGGATGGTATTGTTAAGAAACAATGCCTCTAATTCATTAAAGATATTGTCCAATGGTGCCTCTTGATATAGTAGTTCCAGTATCCTGTTTTTCAAAAAGCCATAGGATAAATTGGCATTTACCTTATAGTCATATTTTTTGCCGTGATTCTGTTCAATTAGCTCTTCTTTCAGATCATTCACCATAATGGATTGCAGGTTGCTAATGAATATTGCACATAAGAAGTCCTGTCTAATGCTTACCTCTGAATAGCCTGTGAAGTATTCCACCTTAAGTTTATTCTTTAATTCATCGTAAAAAGTCTCAACACCCCATCTCAAAAAATACAATTCCTTAAACATCTTGGTGGGGTATCTTCGGCTATCTAATAAGGTGTTTATCAATATTTCAACTTCCCCTGTTGGCAGTTCAACACGTATCAACCGGACTTTCAATCCCGTATGCCTGGTGTAATCCTTATCTTTGAAGGATACATTCTTCCCCGGATAAATGTCTGTAACTACGGATTTTTTGCCTCCTTCTAAAAACGTTTTTATAACTGCAGAACTATTTACAGTCACCCTTATCAAGCAATCTGTCTTAGCCTTAACATGTTCATATATAAAGTCATAAGATGGATATCCCCGGTCATATATTATCAAATCCCCCTTTTTCCATTGATGCTGATGTTGTAATGCAAGTTCCCGCTCTCCTGTGTCTAAGCTACTCAGAATGGCATCTAATGCTATCTCATTTAAAACGTCATACAAAACCGAGGCCTTTGCTTGTACAACATCCACCCCAGACTTGTTTTTTATTACACTAAAACTCTTTTTTAAGTCATTGGCGGCAGGAAGCGTAAGCCAGGAACCATCCACAGCAAGCACCCTGAAACCATGAAAATAATTTAGTGCATCATTGTCAGAAGTATAGAAATTCTCAATAATTACCTCTGATAAACGGTTAAAGATTTTGGGGTCTATCTTCTTCCTATTTTGAATAAACGCACTGGAAGTAAATCTGTGATTGCTGCCGGATGACAATCGCTCTTTTAGGTAACATACAAAGCCATCTATTTCAATTACAAGACTACGCCGAAGTAAATTCAGCATAAAAAGCAATGTAGCAACAAAGGGCTGCTTTCGGTTTCTGGTAAAGTCTTGCTCATTCTTCTTAAATTCCAAAACCAGTTCCCTGCTTAAAATGGTTTCCCTCAATTTTTCCACGATTAAATATGAGGTTTTTTTTGCATTTTAACTATTTGATTATGAACTAAATATACAAAATATATTGCAGAATTAAAAGTTAAATAATTGATTATCAACCATTTACTGCCTTAACTTAATGACATTGGGGGAAGGAGGAGGTAGGGGTTTAGCGAACTATTCTACCCCATGCTACAATTTTACAAAGTTGAAAACATAGTTAGTTGTGAGTGTATTAACGGCGAAACCCCTCCCCGCCACTTCGCAAGCAATCGCGCCCCTCCCGAGGGAGGGAGTTTTTACGGCAATTTCAATCTTCCGAACACCTATGGTGATAACACTATGCAAGTACCGATGTCTATGGTAATTTTATGCTTTCAGGTCTCACCTTCCAACCTCAAACTCCTCCTACCAAAACCTCTCTAACCACTTATAAAACGCCGGAAAATCACCGCTCCACTGTTTTTCATTATGTCCGCCCGGGCGCTTATGAAGGCTGGGCTAATCCGGGCCCTCAAGAGGATAGTTTAGTTTCTATAACCGGTAACGGTATTTATGTTGGTATAATTAATTTTACCACGGGCAACAACCAGTTTTTAATTACACCAACTAAAGGTTGGGCAAACAAATATGCTACTACTCAATCTGCAAGTACTTCCGGTACTTCAGCAAATTATACAGTAACATATAACGGCTCCAATAACTTTTACGCTCCTTCTGCGCCAGGCCAATATTTGGTAACACTTGATTTAAATGCCAATACGCTGACTATTGTTCCTGCAGACTTTTATAGCATTATTGGAGATGCAGCACAAGGATGGTCAACAGATGTTCCAATGAAATACCTCAATGATGGGAATCAAAATTGGGTTGCTACTCTACCATTAGTTTCTACCGGCTCATTTAAAGTACGACAGGATGCCGCCTGGACTAATAGCTGGGGTATTCCCAATTCTGGTACTGTAGGCTATGGCATTGCTAATACATTGAATGATACAAAAAATGGCAATATATCTGTTGCTACATCTGGGAGTCACACCGTGACGTTTAATATGCCGGCAACTCCTTTTGGTACGACTACCTATGGTAATAATATTACGTTCCCTTTTGTAACGACTACTTATACACTTCAATAAGCATAATAAGATATTACTGAGAATTGATTGATTTGAAAGCCCGTATGGATAATCCCAGCGGGCTTTTTTATTTGTCGGGACCGCTGATTAAGCTGATTGATGGATTTCGCTGATAAGAAGGTAAGGTTGTGGCGTATTGTTGAGCAGCAAACTTACGAAGTCTTCGAGACTTCGTAAGTTTTTTAATATATCCTGAAAATTCCGATTAAGAAAAAATGACCAATGACTAATGACCCAATGACCAATCGCCTACCTGTTTTTTATATCCACATAATCCCTGTTGGTAGGGCCTACAAATATTTGACGCGGGCGACCTATAGGTTCTTTATTTTCCTTCATTTCCTTCCATTGGGCAATCCATCCCGGAAGACGTCCTAAGGCAAACAAAACGGTAAACATATCGGTAGGGAAACCTAAGGCCCTGTAAATAATGCCTGAATAAAAATCAACGTTAGGATATAATTTACGTTCAACAAAGTAAGGGTCTTTTAACGCTACGTCTTCCAGTTTTTTGGCAATGTCCAGTACTTCGTCATCAATACCCAGTTTTTCTAAAATATCGTCGCAAGCCTTTTTGATGATCTTTGCCCTTGGATCAAAGTTTTTATATACCCTGTGCCCAAATCCCATTAACCGGAAAGGGTCGTTTTTATCTTTTGCTTTAGCTATCCATTTGTCGGTATCACCACCGTCTTCTTTTATTTTTTCAAGCATTTCAATTACAGCCTGGTTTGCCCCTCCGTGCAAAGGACCCCATAAAGCAGATATGCCGGCAGAAACAGAAGCGTAAATATTTGATTCGGACGAACCTACCATGCGGACAGTTGAGGTTGAGCAATTTTGCTCATGATCAGCGTGTAATATCAGCAGGGTATTCATCGCACTAACAATTACCGGATCAATCACAATTTGTTCTGTACGTTGGCCAAAGGTCATATACAGGAAATTGGTTACAAAATCATATTTATTTTGCGGATAAATGTAGGGGTGGCCCAGGGATTTTTTATATATCCATGAAACTATGGTTGCCATTTTAGCAAGCATTTTAATAATGCTTAAATGCAGCTCTTCCTCAGTTTGTAAAGATTTTAATGACTCTGGATAAAATGCAGATAAAGCACAAACCAATGAAGATAACTGACCCATAGGATGAGCATTTGATGGAAACCCATCAAAAAACTTCTTCATATCTTCATGTACCAGTGTATGCCGGCTTATTTCATACTGAAAATGGTTTAATTCCTGTTCAGTAGGTAATTCGCCATAGATCAGCAAATAAGCCACTTCAATAAAGCTTGATTTTTCGGCCAGCTGTTCTATAGGATACCCGCGGTATTTAAGTATGCCCTCTTCACCATCTAAAAAAGTAATGGCGCTTTTGGTAGCGCCAGTATTTTTATAGCCAATGTCGAGTGTTACATACCCGGTTTGGTCTCTAAGTTTAGAAATATCAATAGCTTTTTCGCCTTCAGTACCCTCAATAATAGGAAGATCAAAAGTTTTATCACCAATTTTTAATTGTGCTGTCTCAGACATTGCAAAATATTTTGTTCGCAACAAATGTAGAAAAATCCGTGTATTTAAAGCGGCATGTATATTTACTAATTGTAATATTTTTATGAGGGTTGGAGAGTAGTTGATTGGGTGAGCGGTTGATTAGATTGAATTTTCTAACAACTCACCTAATCAACCCAATCAACCATTCACTTAATCAACAACCACTCACTTAATCAACTCAATCAACCATTCAACCTAATTCGACCTTATAGCTTCAACCGGGTCGAGTTTTGCCGCAAAATAAGCCGGTATTATGCCCGAAATTACTCCTATGCTGAGCGATGTACCAATACCCACAATTATATTTTTTATATCCAATACTACCTGGATATCAGCTGCAGCCTTAACTATAAAAGTTAAGCCATAAACAAGCCCCAGCCCTATGACCCCTCCCATTAAACACAGGATAATTGATTCTAATAAAAACTGAAGTAAAATAAAATAACTTTTAGCGCCGAGTGATTTTTGGATGCCTATAATATTGGTACGCTCTTTGACAGAAACAAACATAATATTGGCAATACCAAACCCGCCAACGAGTATCGAAAAACCACCTATAATTATACCTGCTATATTCAGTACTCCAAATACTATATCTAATTGATTGGAAAGTATGGTTGTTTTATTTAAAGCAAAATTATCGTCTTCCCCTGGCCTTAAGCGTCGTATTGAACGCATTAATCCTCTTAATTCGCTTTCCACTTCTACATCGGTAATACCATCTTTACCCCTTACTACAATGTGAGGACGATAATTTGCATTTTGTATATCAATAACGTTTTTTGCAAAGTTTAAAGGCAGCAGTATTTGCTTATCATCTGATATTCCTAATATATCGCTTCCCTCTTTTTTAAATACACCAATTACTGTAACATTACGTCCCATTATTTTTAATTGCTTGCCAACTGCTCCCCCATCCGGAAATAAATCCATTGCAATATCATAACCAATAACAGTTACAGGGCTGCCTGCTCTCGACTCCAGGTCGGTAAAGTATCTTCCATCTGCAAAATCAAAATTCCAGGTTTTGTTATGGTCCTGCGAAGTAGCATCAATTTGTGCGCCATCAACCGTGTTGCTCTTATATTTAACAATACGGTTATCAATATTTATCTCGTATGATATAGCCAGGGCGGTTTGACTGCGCTTTTGAAGCAGATCAAACTCCCTCAATTTAGGATCTGGCCGCTGTAAATATTTCCACCAGGGCGAATTTTCGTTCATTACCCAGGGCCATTTTTCAACATAAATACTGTTACTGCCCAATTTATTTACACTTTTTTGCAGATTGTTGCGCAATGTATCAACAGCAGAAAAAACAGATATGATGGTGAATATGCCTATAGTTACCCCCAGCAATGAAAGAAATGTGCGCAGTTTATTTTGCCTTAAGGCATCATTGGCAAATAAAAAGCTTTCTCTTAAAAGTTTTAAAAATATCATATGATCTTTTGTGTTTACCGGTTATTTATTTCAATTTCACCGATAAATATGGATAGTTGAGGATTTATGATTTTTAGACTATTGTTTTATTAATAAGTTACATTATTTAAAACTATTATTAAAAAGTAGTGTAATCAATATATAACTGGTAAAATCAAATAAGTTACGAAAAATCGGTTAAACTATAAAAAAAACCTTACATTTGCGCCCTTGAAAATTCATTATATTAGGCATGAAATTATCTCAATTTAAATTTAATCTTCCCGACTCACTAATTGCCAGTACACCTTCCAGCATACGCGATGAATCACGACTAATGGTGCTGCACCGCGACTCGGGTAAAATTGAGCATAAAATATTCAAAGATATATTAGATTATTTTGATGATAAGGATGTAATGATTCTTAATAACACCAAAGTATTTCCTGCCCGTATGTACGGTAATAAGGAAAAAACAGGTGCAACCATTGAAGTATTTTTATTAAGAGAATTAAATAAAGAGCTTAGATTATGGGATGTTTTAGTTGATCCGGCCCGTAAAATACGTGTAGGCAACAAATTATATTTTGGTGATGATGATCTTTTAATTGCCGAAGTGGTTGATAATACCACCTCGCGCGGTCGTACTATCCGCTTTTTATTTGATGGCACCGACGAAGAATTCCGCCGCAATGTGGAGATATTAGGCGAAACACCCTTGCCTAAATACATTAAACGCAAAGCAACAAGCGAAGATAAAGAACGTTACCAAACTATTTTTGCCAAGCACGAAGGAGCAGTTGCCGCCCCTACTGCAGGTTTGCACTTTAGCCGAGAATTAATGAAACGCCTTGAATTAAAAGGTGTTGAGTTTGCTGAAGTTACCCTTCATGTTGGTCTTGGTACTTTCCGCCCTGTTGAGGTTGAAGACCTTACTAAGCATAAAATGGACTCCGAGCAATTTATTATTGAAGAAAAGCAGGCCAATATTGTAAACAGGGGAATTGAATTAAAAAAGAGGATATGTGCGGTTGGTACTACATCTATGCGGGCCATTGAATCGGCTGTATCAGCAAATAAAACTTTAAAACCAGCTAACGACTGGACCAGTAAGTTTATATTTCCTCCTTATGATTTTAGTATAGCTAATTCTATGGTCACCAATTTTCACACGCCCGAGTCAACTTTATTAATGATGGTGTGTGCTTTTGGCGGATACGAGCATGTAATGAATGCCTACGAAGTTGCTATAAAAGAAAAATACCGCTTTTACAGTTACGGAGATGCTATGCTGATAATTTAATTAGTTGAATGTTGTTAGTTTTAAGTTGTAAGCAATTGTTATATGTGCTGACTTGCAACTCACAACCTGCAACTCGAAACACTAATGAAAAATTACGTAATCATAGTTGCCGCAGGGTCTGGCACCCGGATGCAATCTACAGTCCCAAAGCAATTCTTACTGCTTAATGGGAAGCCTGTTTTGATGCATACTACCGAAGCTTTCCATAACAGTAAGGCAAAACCTGAAATAATTTTAGTTCTTCCTTCTGGCTTTCATGTATACTGGGAACAGCTTTGCAGGGAACATAATTTCCATATTTCGCATCAATTGGTCAATGGTGGAGAAACCCGGTTCCATTCTGTTAAAAACGGACTTGACACTATTAATGACGATATGGAGGCAATTATAGCGGTTCATGATGCAGTAAGACCCTTAACCAGCACTCAAATAATTGATGAGTCATATACATATGCGGCTAAACATGGAAATGCTATTACAGCAGTTAAAAGCCGAGATTCTGTAAGACAGCTTAACAATGGTACTTCTACTCATTTATTACGAGATGAAATTTACCTTATTCAAACACCTCAAACGTTCCGGTCTGTACAAATAAAAAAGGCTTATTTACAGTCTTATAATGTTAAGTTTACGGATGATGCAAGCGTTGTTGAACAGGCAGGTTTCCCCATTCATCTTATTGAAGGGAGCTATCAAAATATAAAAATCACATTCCCGGAAGATATTGCAATAGCAGAATTGATAATGGAAAAGGGGGGTTAGATAATGGGGTTGCCTAAGTCAATGGTCGATAGTCCATAGAAACTTCAAATAATAACTATGGACTATCGATCGACTATGGTCCACGGACTAACCATTAACCATTAACTATCAGGCCCTTCTGATCACCCCCAGAATTAATGCTATAATAGCGATTACTAATAAAACGTGGATTAAACCACCGGCAGAATAATAGAAAGCGCCTAACGCCCATCCTATAATAAGGATAACAGCAATAATGTACAATAAGTTACTCATTTTGTTATGATTTAAGTGATAAATGATATTTCATTATTAACCAAAACCATTCCAAAAAACAATGCCAACAAAAAAACCCTGCAAAAGCAAGGTTTTTTTGTTGGCATCCGCAAGTTAATATTCGTCTTCGTTAAAAAAGAAGTCGTCTTTTGTGGGGTAATCAGGCCATATCTCTTCAATGTTTTCATATGGCTCACCATCATCTTCCAGGGCCTGCAGGTTTTCAATAACCTCAACAGGGGCTCCTGAACGGATGGCATAATCTATTAATTCGTCCTTTGTTGCTGGCCAGGGGGCATCTTCAAGGTGTGATGCAAGTTCAAGTGTCCAATACATATTCTTTTATTTATTTTATGCGTTCAATTTACTTTTTCGCAAAAGTATAATATTTTTAATTTGATTATCAATATTTTTTTTCAAAACTTCACATACGCGGTATCCATTGATTTTCAGGTATTTTGTAATCATTTCCTATTTTTCTTGCCAAAGTGAATAGGTAATCGCTCAACCTGTTCAGATAAATATTCACTTTTTCATCCACTGTACTTTCTTCAGCAAGGTGTACGGTAATCCTTTCGGCCCTACGGCAAACACAGCGTGCAATATGGCAAAACGATATGGCATTATTACCTCCGGGTAAAATAAAATGTTTTAATTCAGGTAAGTTCTCATTCATTATGTCCATTTCTTTTTCCAATATTTCAATATCGTCAAGGCGCAGGTCGGGTATAATCATCCTGGATTTCTCCGGATCCGAAGCAAGTGATGATCCTATAGTAAACAACCTATCCTGAATATGTTTTAATATTTCTTTATCATGTGTATCAATATCCTGATCCCTGATCAACCCAATATACGAATTAAGCTCATCAACAGTGCCATAGCTTTCAATACGAATATGGTGTTTTACAACGCGTGTGCCGCCAATAAGGGAAGTAAAACCCTTGTCTCCGGTTTTAGTATATATCTTCATGGTAATTTCGAATTTCGGAAGTTCAATTTCGGATTTATTTTTTTATTTCGGATTTCGAAAGAATCTGATTCATTTATTGAAAGCGAATCCTGCCCATCCTTAAATCCTGTAAATCCTGATTTCAGACAATTTTCCGGATGTTCGATTTCGAATTTATGATTTTGATTCGAGATTTCGTTTTAGATTTACATAAAAATCCAAAATATTCTGGAATAGTGAAACACAATTCTGAATAAGAGGTTATTAAAAAATCCGAAATCGAAAAATCCGAAATTCAATGAAACATCTTATCCTACTATCGGCCATATTAATGCTAAGTTTTAAGTGCGGCAGTACGGAAAATAACAAGACCAATAATAATATCAATAAAATAACTGTAGAGAGCTTTTTAAGTGAAAAACAGTTTAATGATCTTTTCCCGCAACGTGATAAATTTTATAGCTATGCCGCATTTATAAAAGCCGTAAGGGAAATGAGTCAGATAAAAGTCAAAGTGGTAAGACGCTCGGTATCGGTTTATCAATTTACCAGGACTGATAAAACTACCGGTAAATCAAAAATAATCAGGCAGGATGAAGACTGGAATGAAGCTTGGGCAAAGAAAAAACCCGACAGCAGCTATGTGATAGATTATAGCAACTTCTGTTCTGAAAAAGATCTGCAAACTAATAAAAAAGAATTAGCAGCCTTTTTTGCACATATAGCACATGAAACCCGGCATGGCGAAAACGGCAAATACAATGATGGCCTGATGCTGATACATGAAAGCAATACTTCATTGCCCTACACTGCCGATAATGACACCTATCCGCCGGTACCGGGTAAAAAATATTACGGTCGCGGACCTATTCAGCTAAGCTATAATGGCAATTATGGCTATGCATCTGATTGTATCTTTGGCGATAAAAATGTGCTATTAAATAATCCTGACCTGATTGAAACCGATCCGGTAATCTCTTTTAAAACTGCTATTTATTTTTGGATGACACCCCAAACTTATAAACCATCGGCGCACGATGTTATGATTGGCAAATGGCAGCCTAATGCCACTGATAAAGCCGCTGGCCGGGTTCCCGGGTTTGGCATGACCATTAATATTGTTAACGGCGAAGTAGAATGCGGAAAAGGAGAAAATATATACAGCATGAACGACCGTATTGCCTTTTACCAGTATTTTTTAAAGAAGCTTGGCGTTGGTGACGTTAATTGTACTTGCTCGTGCGGAAAAATGAAACCGTATTAATTTTGAATTATTAATTTAGTGAATTATTGATTTAAGCTTCGCTCTTACATCGCGGTTCTTTTATTTGCTAATTAACAAGTATTAAGTATTTTAGCAAAATCATGAACAACTTACCTTTCAATATTACAGGACTTTGCACTGAGGAAATAGAAAGACTTCATGAAACTTATAAGGCGTTAAAAGAAAAATTTGGCATTCAGTTTACCGGGCATATTGATTTTCATTTAGAGCAATTTGAAGTATTTAAAAACTGTCCCGGCGTTAATGTCAGGGACTGCTATGTGATAAAGCAGGATAATAACAACGATGCTTATATCCTTTTTATAGAAACATATTCTCAAACCATTGAAGAAAATGGCACGATTACTAACGATTGTGAATATCAAACCTGGGCGCTGGCTTATTTAAAAAACGATTTTGGCAGAGTGATAATCAGGCGTGAAACACTTACCGATAAAATTAAAGAACTGATACATCCCATTGAATTAGACTTTGATGAAGATAAAGCCTTTAGTGACACCTTTTATGTATTGGTTAACGACCATAAAAAAGCTATAAAAGCTATCAGTCGCAATTTCAGGAACGTAGTAATGGATATAAGAGAAGATGATTTTATGATTGAGATAGTAAACCATACCCTTATAATCGGAAACCGCAAGCCTATCGCTAAAGAAAGAGTTATTTATTTGGCTGATTTTGTAGTTCGGCTTTGTGGATTATGCTGCTGACATTAATTTTTAATTAATGTTTAACCAAGTATTAATAAGCTTTCTTTATATTTGTATAAACATGGTTAAACGCCCTGTACCTTTATTAAAACCTGGGCTAACAATTATCACAAAACAAATGAAAAAGTTAACAAGAGAAGAACTAAAAAATGTTAAGGGTGGATTAGATCCTCCTGCGGGATGTTATTGCTTTACACCAGGCCCACCGCCGGGAGGCCCGATTGACCCGGATTGTTATGTGGGTTCTAATCCAGAACTGTATTGCCCTGTAGATTACCCATTGGTGTGCTGCTAAGATGTGAACCTGTACTTTCAGGTTATATCGACTTTTTAAAGTCGATATAACTTCCTGAATAAACTAATTACACTGCCGCTACCTGTCTCTCAACCCTCTGTATATCAGTATTAGCAAAATCATTCTCAATTAAACCATCGCGCATACGCACAATTCGGTGGGCGTGCTTGGCAATATCTTCTTCGTGGGTTACTAAAATTATGGTATTGCCTTTGGCGTGAATATCTTCAATCAAACCCATTATTTCAATGGAAGTTTTAGTATCGAGGTTGCCGGTAGGCTCATCGGCCAATATGATTGAAGGATTATTGATCAGTGCCCTTGCCACAGCTACACGCTGGCGTTGCCCGCCTGAGAGCTCATTAGGTTTGTGATCTACTCGATTGCCCAACCCTACATTTACAAGGTTCTGTCTTGCGCGTTCCAGCCGTGCCTCCTTGCTGATACCGGCATAAACTAAGGGCAGGGCAACATTGTCTAGCGCAGTATTACGGGGCAATAAGTTAAACGTCTGGAATACAAAACCTATTTCCTGGTTTCGCACTTCGGCCAGTTCATTATCGGTCATGTGGCTTACATTAACGCCATTTAGCCAATATTCGCCTTTTGTTGGTGTGTCAAGGCAACCCAAAATATTCATCAGCGTAGACTTTCCCGAACCCGAAGGACCCATCAGCGCCACAAATTCCCCTTTATTGATAGATAACGTTACAGATTTTAGGGCATGAATAATTTCAGTACCGATAACATATTTACGTCCTATATCTTTAAGCGTTATTAGTGGCTCCATGTGTGTTTTTTGTTTGGACTGTAGTAGGAATTGATTTGTTACAGCGAAAGATTTTTTTAGTCGGAAAGTCGGTAAAGTCCAAAAAATTAATATTCAAGTTTACAGCCTCCAACATTACAACTTTAAAACTACACAAAACATTCAGGACTTTCTGTCTTTCGGACTTTCCGGACTTCCGGACTATTTCTCAATCACTTTCGCCACTAAAAAATATTCACCATCAGTTTTTGGGGCATTAAGTAAAGCTTCTTGGTGAGTGATCTCTTGTTTTACAACATCTTCCCTGAAATTATTAACCTCATTTGTCATGTAAACCAGTGGTTCATCACCAGTTGTATTTAGTTCATTAAGCTTGTCCATAAAGCCAAGTATCTTGTTCATGTCCTGTATCATCTCCTGCTTTTCATCACCGTTAAGTTCTAATCTTGCCAGGTGGGCTATTTTATCAACCGTTTCTTCATCAATGGTCATGCTGTTTCCAATTTTTGTTTAATAATCTCATAAACCTCATCCCGCAAGGTATCCGCATCATCTAAGGTCAGGTGTGCTGTTTCTACGGGTTTATGTACAAATATATTACAAATACCTGGTCTGCTGCCATACTGGCTCCCAGTATTCCATAATACCTTCCAGGTATCAGAAGATGTTACAGGCAGAATAGGAATTTTTAGTTCAATTGCCAGCCGGAAAGCGCCGTTTTTAAATGAGCTTAATTTGGGCGGATATTCCAGTGGGATGGTAGCTTCCGGAAAAATAACAACGCTGATCCCGTTTTTTAATTTTTCTGTAGCAAGCTTGAACGCCCTGAAAGACGATATCTTGCTCTCCCGGTTAACCGTTATGTCAATTGTCCTGAAAAAGAATCCAAGAACCATATTGTCGAGCAGTTCTTCTTTCCCTATAAAACAATGGTTGTTTTTTGCTGTCAGGTTTATTGCCGAAACATCAAGATTTGAGGTATGATTGCTGCAAATAATATAAGTACGGCTCCAATCAATGGGTTCTTCATATTTAACCCTGAAAAATATCCCCGAAACTGTTGTGCTTAAAAAAATTATTACCCTTCTGAATCTGTTGATGTATTTATACCTGGACTGTTTGCGGGAAAGAAAATACAATATCGGCCACACTAATATAAAAAAAAAAGCTACGCTATACCTGTAAAAATAAGTATGTAATCTTTTTAGGGTAATTTTCATTTTCGACCAAAAATAAAGAAATACTTACCTTTGACAAAAGATTATACTTTTTCTGTTTTCTTCCTGATAATGTTGTGAACGCTAGCGCTAATCGTGTCAGCATCAGCAATAAACACATAAAAATAAAGGTGTATTTTTTTCAATAGCAATTCATGGTTATCAAAAATATAAAAATTACTTACTTTCGCCCACATGGAAACTGTTGTTAGTGGTATCCGTTCTACCGGGAACTTACACTTAGGAAATTATTACGGAGCAGTACAAAACTTCGTAAAAATGCAGCATGAGTATAACTGTTATTTTTTTATTGCCGATCTGCATTCGTTAACCACCCACCCTACCCCTGCCGACCTGCATGGCAACATCAAACAAGTTTTGGTGGAGTACCTGGCGGCAGGACTTGATCCCGAAAAGGCTACTTTATATATTCAATCAGATGTACCGGAAATAGCCGAACTATACTTGTACCTGAATATGAATGCCTACCTGGGCGAGCTGGAACGCAGTACCTCATTTAAAGATAAAGTACGTGCTCAGTCCGATAATGTTAATGCTGGACTATTAACCTATCCTGTATTGATGGCAGCAGATATATTGATACACAAGGCAACAAAAGTACCTGTTGGAAAAGATCAGGAACAACACCTGGAAATGGCACGTACATTTGGAAATCGCTTTAACAGGCTTTATAACAAAGAATACTTCCCCGAACCTTATGCCTTTAATTTTAGTGAGAACCTGGTAAAAATACCCGGGCTGGATGGTAAAGGCAAAATGGGTAAATCAGAAGGTGAAGGAAATGCAGTTTTCCTTGCTGATTCGCCTGAAGCTATACGAAAAAAAGTAATGCGCGCCGTTACCGACAGCGGACCAACCGCCGAAAACCAGGAGAAACCGGTTGAGATACAAAACCTTTTCGATATTATAAAAGTTGTTTCATCACCTGATACTTATGAGCATTTTGAACATTTGTATAACACCTGCCAAATCCGTTATGGAGATCTTAAAAAGCAGCTTGCTGAAGATATAATTATTGCTACTGCTCCAATACGCGAACGTATAAATGAAATAGCTGCTGATGCCCCTTACCTGCGCCAGGTTGCGCGCCACGGAGCTATTAAAGCCCGGGAAAGCGCTTCAAAAACTATTAAAGAAGTAAGAGAAATTATTGGCTTCAGGAGTTTTTAATATTTGCTCATTGTTGATAGTTCATTGTTGATGCCGTATATTAGGCGGAGTTATATTTCTGTGTTTGGCAGTGGATGAATTTGAAAAACATAGCTAAAAAAGCTAAGAACCATCAACTGAACCATGAACTATCAACCATTAACCATGAACTAACACAAAAAAATGCACATTGCTATTGTAGGAAACATAGGCGCCGGTAAAACTACCCTTACCGAGTTACTGGCTAAAAATTATGGCTGGGATCCTTTATTTGAAGCTGTTGATAATAATCCGTACCTGGAAGATTTTTACAACGACATGAAACGCTGGAGCTTTAACCTGCAGATCTATTTTTTAAATAGCCGCTACAGGCAAATTATTGACATTCAGAAAATGGGCCATAACATTATCCAGGACAGGACCATTTATGAAGATGCCTATATTTTTGCTGAGAACCTGCATGATATGGGTTTAATGACCACGCGCGATTATCAAAACTATCAGTCGATATTTGATAATATGACCTCGTATATTAAAGCCCCGGACTTGCTTATTTATTTAAAAGCATCGGTACCAACGCTGGTGAATAACATTCAACGGCGTGGCCGGGAATATGAAACAGGGATAAGACTTGATTATTTATCCAAACTGAATGACAAATACCAGAAATGGATAAACGGCTATAAATTAGGCAAACTGCTGATTATTGATAAAGACACTATTGATTTTGCCAACAACACCGAAGACCTTGCCACTATTGTAGAGATGGTGGAGAGGGAAATACATGGTTTATTTTAGAATTACGATTTACGATTTACGATTGCTTTGAAAATCGTAAATCTTAAATCTAAAATCGTAAATATGAATATCCTCGGCATCATCCCAGCCCGCTACGCTTCCACCCGGTTTCCAGGTAAGCCATTGGTGGATATTGGTGGGAAAAGCATGATCCAACGGGTTTATGAGCAGGCTAAAAAATGCATCCATTTGTCGGAGGTTATAGTTGCCACAGATGATGCCCGCATTTATGATCACGTGATTAGTTTTGGCGGAGTCGTTATAATGACTTCAGCCGATCATCAAAGCGGCACCGACCGTTGTGCCGAAGTGGCCTTGCAGCATCCGCAATATAATGTGATCATCAATATACAGGGCGATGAACCATTTATCGATCCTGAACAAATCAGCAAACTGGCAACCTGCTTTAACAGTGAGAGTACTCAAATAGCAACCTTAATAAAAAAAGTACAAAACCAACAAGAACTATTAAATCCCAATTCGCCAAAAGTGGTTATCAATAAACTTTCGGAAGCTGTTTATTTTTCACGCTCGCCCCTGCCCCACATCCGTGGACAGGAACAGCAAAACTGGTTAAACTACTATACTTATTTTAAGCACATCGGTATTTACGGCTACCGTGCCGATATATTGCAGCAAATTACTAAACTACCAGTATCATCACTTGAAAAAGCCGAAAGCCTGGAACAGCTACGCTGGATTGAAAATGACTACCGCATTAAAGTTGCCGAAACCGAGCTGGAAACGCATGCGATTGATACGCCGGAGGATTTGGAAAAATTGTCTGAACTATGATTTGAATGATTAATTGAAAATCATGAGTAGTGAAGCCAAACAAAATCATAGTAAGTCTGAACTTTGATTTGAATGATTAAATGAAAACTATGAGTGATGAAGCCAAACAAAATCATAGTAAGTCAAAAAATCAAAAAAATCACAGTTCAGACAAACTTATGCGATTGATACGCCAGAGGATTTGGAAAAATTGTTTGAACTATGATGAGAATGATTAAATGAAAACAATGACTGATAAGAATTATGATTATAAGAAATGAATATCCATTAAGTGAGCTTACAGGTAAAATTATTGGCTGTACATTGGAAGTACATAAGCTACTGGGCAATGGTTTCCAGGAAGTGATTTATCAACGAGCTTTGGATATAGAAATGCGCTTACAAGGATTAACCTTCAGCAGAGAGCATGAAATGGAAATTTTTTATAAAACACAAAACATAGGGACACGAAGGGTTGATTTTTTTGTTGAGGGGAAAGTAATGGTCGAATTAAAAGCTATTAGTCAACTGGAAGATGTACACCTGGCACAAGCTATTAATTATTTGGAGGCTTATGGTTTAGATATAGGGCTGCTTATTAATTTCGGGAATACTTCTCTCCAATTTAAAAGAGTAATGAAACCAAACAAAAATCATAGTAAGTCTGAACTTTGATTTGATTGATTAATTGAAAACTATGAGTGATGAAGCCAAATAAAATCATAGTAAGTCTGAACTTTGATTTGAATGATTAACTGAAAACTATGAGTGAAGAAGCCAAACAAAATCATAGTAAGTCAAAAAATCAATAAAATCACAGTTCAGACAAACCTATGCGATTGATACGCCGGAGGATTTGGAAAAGTTAAAATAATAGGCGTATTTTGAGGAACGAAACCTATCGCAATGAAATTTTCCAAAATCTTATTAATAACCATCCTTAGCCTGCTAATTCCTTTTTACGGTTCATTTTGTCAAAATAAATTTCCGAAACCAGATTTCCGGCCTGATCCACCAATTACCGGTTATATCATTAAAACTAACAACGATACAATTAAGTGTGACTTTAAAAAACCGTTGTTGGGTGCATTGAAATACAGACCCGTCAATTCGACGCAAAAATTTAAAAAACCCTCAACAGACGAAGTAAAAGAGTACTTCTCTACTTATGATTCAACTGTTTATGTAGCCCTTTATACTGATACAAATTCCTCAAATCTAAATTATTTAAAAAGATTAGAAATGGGAAAGATATGCCTGTATGAAGAGGATATTATTGTGAGTACGTATTCCCCAAATGGTTTTTCCAGTTCAAATACAAATATTTACTATTACATAAATAAAGATAGCGGGGTATTGAGAGAAATAAAATCAAACACACTCATAAATGATGGTAGCAGAAAAAAACGAAAAGAGTATCTGCTTAAACTTATTTCAGATGACCCCGATCTCGCCGAAAAATTTAAAGACGAAAAGGATTTCAATTTAAAAACGTTAAGACGTTATATACATACTTACAATGCCTTTAAATTTTCTGCACAGGTAAGCAAATAACAACTTTTCAATAATTCTATTTAACTGCTCATTAATACTGAAGCAAAATGAATTTATTTAAAATTTGAAAATTTCTTCCGACCACTAAACCCAATTTTCAAATTGCCAATTTTTCAAATCATTTAAAACCTTTTCAACATTTACAACTTCTCATAACCTAACACCAAAAATTTTCTTACTTTTGTATCCCGTACACAAACATTTTGTTCCTGTTTAAAAAGGTTCAAACACAAGAAAATCATGACTAAATATATATTTGTTACGGGCGGCGTTACTTCGTCGTTAGGAAAAGGCATTATTTCCGCTTCCTTAGCCAAACTGCTTCAGGCCCGCGGTTACCGGGTAACCATCCAAAAATTCGACCCTTATATCAACATTGACCCCGGAACGCTGAACCCGTACGAACATGGTGAATGTTACGTTACAGAAGACGGAGCTGAAACCGATCTTGACCTTGGCCATTATGAGCGTTTTTTAAATACCCCTACCTCAATTGCCAATAACATTACAACCGGCCGTATATACCAGAATGTGATCAACCGGGAACGCCAGGGTGACTTTTTAGGAAAAACCGTACAGGTGGTTCCGCATATTACCGATGAAATTAAAAGAAACATCCGCCTGCTTGGCGAAAGCGGCGATTATGATATTGTAATAACCGAACTTGGTGGCACTGTGGGTGATATTGAGTCACTGCCATATATTGAAGCAGTTAGACAGTTTAGGTGGGAAAACGGGTCGGGGAATTCATTGGTTATTCATTTAACACTTATTCCTTTTCTTGCCGCAGCAGGTGAATTAAAGACAAAACCTACACAACACTCTGTTAAAATGCTGCTGGAGTATGGTATACAACCCGATATTTTAGTTTGCCGCACCGAACATCCGCTAAATATGGATATCCGCAAAAAGATAGCTTTATTTTGTAATGTAAATGTTAATGCGGTAGTTGAATCTATCGATGCTTCCACCATTTACGATGTGCCTTTACTTATGTTGAGGGAACATTTGGATAAAACAGTTTTAGCCAAATTAAAATTACCGCACAAAAGCGAGCCCGATCTTGAAAACTGGAAAGACTTTTTAGGCCGCTTAAAAAACCCGACATCCGAAGTTAGGATAGGCCTGGTGGGTAAATATGTTGAACTGCCTGATGCTTACAAATCTATCAGCGAGTCCTTTATACATGCCGGATCAAAAAATGAGTGCAAGGTGCGTGTGGAGTATATACCTTCGGAAACATTGACACCTGAAAATGCTATTGAGCGCTTAAAAGGCTTGCATGGCGTATTAGTTGCCCCCGGTTTTGGTGAACGCGGCTTTGAAGGTAAGATAGAAGCCATACGTTATGTTCGTGAAAATAATATACCGTTTTTCGGTATTTGCCTTGGAATGCAATGTGCCGTTGTTGAATATGGCCGCAATGTTTTAGGCTTAAAAGACGCGAGCAGTACCGAAATGAATCCGAATACGCCTCATCCTGTAATAAACATGATGGAGGAGCAAAAGAAAGTTAAACTAAAAGGAGGCACCATGCGTCTTGGCGCTTACCCATGCGACCTTAAAAAAGGCAGCAAAGCAGCAAACTTCTATGGTAAAACACATATCTCCGAACGTCACAGGCACCGGTATGAGTTTAATAATGATTATTTAAAAGAATACGAAACGGCCGGTTTATTGCCTACAGGGATAAACACGGAGAACAATCTTGTTGAGGTAGTTGAGCTTAAAAACCACCCATTTTTCATTGGTGCGCAATTTCATCCCGAATTAAAATCAACAGTTGCAAATCCGCACCCACTTTTTATTAACTTTGTCGCCGCTTCGATGGCTTATGCCCGTAAGCAATAGGTAATTGTACGATATATAGAAATGGATAAAAATACGTTTACAGGAATGTTCCTGATTATGATCATTATGGGGGCTTCATTTTATTTTATGAAACCTTCAGAGGCTGATCTGAAAAAAGAAAAAATAAAGGCTCATGCCGACTCAATTAAAAGAGGCGATATACCTAAATCAACAATAGCTACAACCAAGTTTGTTGATAGCGCTAAAGCTCTGGCAAATAAACCGGTTGATTCTGCGGTCTTAAAAAGCCCTTTTGGTGCAAGCACCATTGGCACCGAAAAGCTGATCACACTTGAAAATAAAGACATTCTTGTAAAGCTATCCACACAAGGCGGAAAGGTGTATTCGGTTGAATTAAAAAACTTTAAAACTTTTGATAAAAAACCACTTATTCTTTTTGATGGCAATCATGGAAATCACTTTGGCTTAAACTTTACTGCGGGAAATAATAGTATAAATACCGACAAATTATATTTTATACCAACCGCAACTGAATTGAATGTGGCCGAAAAAGATTCCGGTTCCATAACAATGCGTTTAAACTATAGTGCCACACAATATATTGACTATGTTTATTCGTTAAAAGGCACAGGTTACAAAGTTGGTTTAACTATAAAGCCCTCCGGATTAGACCAGGTAATTTCTAACAGTAATACCCTGAACCTTGATTGGTCTGCAAGCCTGCGTAAGCAGGAAAAGGACATGGAACAAGAACGTCGTTATTCATATGTATCGTATAACAATACCGACCGGGAAAACGATCACTTAAGTGATACTAAAGATGATCAAAAAGAGATAAGCGATAAAAAACTCCAATGGGTAGCATTTAAGGACCATTTCTTTTCAGGAGCCCTGATATCCGATAAAGGCTTTTCTAAATCAAACCTTGCTGAAACTACTGATGTTACGGATACTACCGATATAAAACAGATGAGTGCTAACCTGGCATTGGCCCGTAATGCTGATGGAAGTTTTCCATTGGAATTTTATTTCGGTCCTAACCAGTTCTCAACGTTGCAGGATCAGGGATATGCGCTGGAAAAAATAGTTGACCTTGGTTGGGGGCCCTTAAAATACATTAACCGTTTTGCCGTATTGCCGGTATTTAATTTCCTGAAACAGTTTAACTGGAATTATGGCCTTATTATTTTAGCGTTAACCATTGTACTTAAGCTTGTTTTATCGCCGCTAACTTATAAGTCATACCTCTCCATGGCTAAAATGCGTGTTTTAAAGCCGGAAATGGATGAAATTAAAACAAAGGTTGGTGAAGACAATCCTACCTTGCTGCAGCAGGAATATTTAAAATTATACAAAAAGGCAGGTGTAAACCCATTAGGCGGATGTTTACCATTGCTTATACAAATGCCAATTGTAATTGCCTTTTTCCGCTTTTTCCCAAGCTTGTTTGAATTACGAGGTCAAAGCTTTTTATGGATGCATGATCTTTCAACCTACGATTCGATCCTAACATTGCCAAATATTCCATTCATTGGTAACCACTTGAGCTTAATGTGTGTACTGATGACTATCTCTACTCTGATCTATACCTATTTTAATAACCAGGTTTCAGGTGCCACAGGGCAAATGAAATATATCGGATACATTACCCCTGTAATATTTTTGGGTGCACTGAATAGCTATCCTGCAGGTTTAAATTATTATTACTTCCTGGCCAATATGATGACCTTTTTACAGCAATACATTATTCGTTTAATGGTTGATGATAAAAAGATCCATGCACAAATACAGGAAAACAAAAAGAAACCTGAAGTAAAAAAGAAAACCGGCGGTTTCCAGGCACGCATGGAAGAAATGATGCGTCAAAAACAACAGTTACCAGCTTCCACTCCGAAAAAGAAGTGATTTTTTGAGTCCGAAAGTCCGAAAGTAAAATATTCAAAATATAAGCCCGTTAGGTGATATCTAACGGGTTTTATTGTGACTAATATTTCACATGCTCATTTCTGGCTTTCGGACTTTCCGGACTTTTCCGACTTTCGGACTTTTTTCCAACATTACAACTAAATTAATTAGCAAAAACTTATTACATTTACCACATGTATGCTATTGTTGATATAGAGACTACCGGTGGTCATGCCAGCGCTAATGGGATTACGGAAATAGCCATTTGCATACATAATGGTAAAAGGGTGGTTGAACGTTACTCAACATTAGTTAATCCAAAAAGAGACATACCGATCTACATCAGCGCGTTAACAGGTATCAGCAATGAAATGGTGCAAAGCGCCCCTCCTTTTGAGGATGTTGCCCATGATATTTATCACCTGCTTAACGGAAAAATATTTGTAGCACATAATGTAAATTTCGATCATTCTTTTGTTCGTTATCATTTAGCTGCCGCTGGGTACGACCTGCAATGCAATAAATTATGCACCGTAAGACTTGGACGTAAAATATTGCCTGGCCTTCCCTCCTACAGCCTGGGCAAACTTTGCCGGCATCTGGGTATTGATAACGAAAGTCGTCACCGTGCTGCCGGGGATGCCGAAGCGACAGCCAAATTATTTTCGCTGTTATTGCAAAGTGATGCCCAAAAACATATTCCACAGGCTTTAAAGCAAAATTCGAAAGAACAGGTATTACCGCCAAATTTACCAAAACAGGATGTGGAAGCTTTGCCATCATCTCCCGGTGTTTATTATTTTCATGATCAAAAGGGCAAGGTTATTTATGTTGGCAAGGCTAAAAGTCTGAAAAAGCGGGTATGCAGTCATTTTAGTGGCAATAACCCCGGCCCGCAACGGCAGGAGTTTTTACGTAATATTTATCATATCACCTACCAGCTCTGCGGCACCGAGCTTATTGCTTTTGTGCTGGAAGCTGTAGAGATAAAACGCCTGTGGCCAAAATATAATCGCTCACTAAAGCGCTTTGAACATGCTTACAGTTTATATGCCTTTGAAGACCAGCGGGGATACCTTCGCCTGGCTGTCGACAAGCACCGCAAAATGACGGGTGCTATTTACAGCTGCAATACCTTGTTTGAAGGCCGGAGCATCCTTTTAAAACTGATCGAAGGTTTCGAGCTTTGTCCTAAATTGTGCTTCATCCAAAACAACATAGGTCCATGTACTGGAGTAAACAGAGAAACCTGCGCCTGCACAGGCCATGAAACACCTGAACAATACAATAAAAAAGTAAATGCAGCTATTAATGAACTAAATGAAGCGCTACCCACCTTTGCCATCCGTGATGCCGGTCGTACCGATGACGAACACAGCTGTCTTCTGATCGAAAAAGGAAAATTCTACGGTATGGGTTATATATCCCATTACTTTGATGTAGATAATTTAGCCCAGCTTAAAAACCATCTTACCCCTTATCCCGGCAATGATTATATAAAAGGCATGGTTGCCGGATACGCCACAAAATTCCCGGAAAGGAAAGTGGTATTTTTGTAAGGGTTCGCAGAAAACGGTCAAACGCTAACCAAGCAATCGTAATTCTAAAATCGTAATTCGTAAATCAAATCACCCCCGCTTTTTCCAGTTCAACCTGCATCTGCTGTTGCAAGTTTAGTGCCTCTGCCCTTGCCGCTTCAGCAAAATCTACACCGTTTGATGCATATATAATAGATCTGGATGCGTTTACTATAAGTCCGCAGTCCTTGTTCATGCCATAACGACAAACTTCAGCCAGGCTACCTCCCTGTGCACCTACGCCGGGCACCAGTAAAAAGTTATCCGGCGCATATTTTCGGATGTTGATAAACTCAGTGCTTTTAGTAGCGCCAACAACATACATTATCCTGTCGGCGCCGGCCCAGATATTTGCCTTTTGTATTACCGCCTCGTATAAAAAGCCGTGCTCAGTTGTAAGGTATTGAAAATCTTTGCTTCCTGCCGAGGAAGTAAGTGCCAGCAGTACAACCCATTTATCAGGATATGCTAAATAAGCGGTTACTGCATCATGCCCCATATAGGGTGAAATAGTTATAGCATCAAAACTCATCCCGGAGGCAGCTTCATCAAAAAATGCTTTGGCATACATTTCAGATGTGTTACCCATATCACCACGCTTGGCATCTATTATATTTAAGCAATCTTTTGGTAAATATTTCCAGGTATCAACCAAACTTTTAAAACCTTTTATCCCCCGACTCTCGTAAAACGCTGCATTGGGTTTATACGATACACAAAGATCGTGTGTAGCATCGATAATACGCTTGTTAAATTCAAATACAGGATCAGGGTATTCTTTTAAAAACAAAGGTATCTTCTCTATATCAGTATCAAGACCAACACATAAAAATGATTTTTTTTGTTTGATCTGATCAATTAGTTTTTGGCGGGAAATCATTAATAAAATTTAATTTTTTAAATGTTCAAAAAAACTAAAAATTAACCTGATTGTTATGTTAATTAAGATATTTTTTAAAAATAGTTTGAAGTTTTAAAATAATTGTTTAGAATTGCATGTTTTCAAATGAATTTTTCTTGCACTAAAGAAACAATTTAAAATTCCAGGTTATTTATCATTTATTACATGGGTTTAGATGTTGCATAAATAAGTTGCAAAACAAATTTCTTTCATATATAAAAATTTCCATGTTTAATCGTTAAAGTTTTATTTGCTAGTACATACATGGAACTTTTTTGTCGTCAGACACAGTATAATTGCCAACGCCAATGATGCCACCCTTATGTGCTATTGAAAATAAAAAACTACAGAAAACTAATATTCTAATTAAAAAATCCTTTTGAATTATAATTCATAATATGTTTGATACAATCGAATTGAACGACAAACTCGTTTCAGAGTTGCGCGAAATTGCAAAAAATTTAGGTGTCGCTGAAGCTGACGAGCTGCGAAAAGCGCAACTGGTTACTAAAATCGTTGAACAAGAACAGTTAATTGAAGCCGCCCGTGCCCAGCAACATACCGTTAACAGCAATTACGGCATAGTAGAAAAACCCAAACCGGTTGAAACTACAGAAAAAGTACGTAAAAGAATCCGCACTATAAAAAATTCAAATGAACCGCGTATAGAGGTTCCTTTGGATGATACTAATTTATTTGATATGCCGGATGATGAATCGCCGGCAGATGAGCCTGAAGATATAGCCACCTTAATTGAGGCTGATGCACCTGTTATACAACCCGGCGAAAGCATTACCAAAACTGAAGATGGTTCGCCTGATGTTCGCCCGCAAAAATTTGAACGCCGTGTTAACAATCAAAATACCCAGCAAAAAAACCAGGAACCGCCTATAAATCTCGATTTTGACAATGTTATTGTTAACGAGGGCGTGCTCGAAATAATGCCCGATGGTTATGGCTTTTTACGTTCGTCAGATTATAACTACCTTACCTCTCCCGATGATATTTATGTATCACAATCACAAATAAAATTATTCGGCCTTAAAACCGGCGATACGGTACGTGGAAGTATCAGGCCGCCAAAAGAAGGCGAAAAATATTTTCCTTTGGTACGGGTAGAAGCTATCAATAGCCGCATTCCGGCCGAAGTACGTGACCGTGTTCCATTTGATCACTTAACACCACTTTTCCCGTCCGAAAAATTGAGCCTTTTCACTGATGCCGGTAATTATTCAACCCGCATTATGGATCTTTTCTCGCCTATCGGTAAGGGGCAACGTGGTTTAATTGTCGCTCAGCCTAAAACAGGAAAAACCATGCTGTTAAAGGATGTGGCCAATGCAATCGCTAAAAATCATCCTGAAGTTTATCTGATCATATTACTGATAGATGAACGCCCGGAAGAAGTAACAGATATGGCTCGTAGTGTACGTGCCGAAGTTGTATCATCAACCTTTGATGAGCCTGCAGAACGGCATGTAAAAATTGCCAACATCGTGCTTGAAAAATCAAAACGCATGGTAGAATGTGGTCATGATGTGGTTATCCTGTTAGATTCTATAACCCGCCTGGCCAGGGCTTATAACACTGTTGCCCCTGCATCTGGTAAAATATTATCTGGTGGTGTTGACGCTAATGCCTTACATAAACCAAAACGTTTTTTTGGTGCAGCACGAAATATTGAAGACGGCGGATCATTAACTATCATCGCTACAGCCCTAACAGAAACCGGGTCGAAAATGGATGAGGTTATATTTGAAGAGTTTAAAGGTACCGGTAATATGGAACTGCAGCTCGACCGTAAATTATCTAACAAACGTATATTCCCGGCTATTGATATTACTGCTTCAAGTACGCGTCGTGATGATTTGCTGCTTGACCGCGATACATTACAACGTATATGGATACTGCGTAACCACCTGGCCGACATGAATTCCCAGGAGTCAATGGAATTTTTACAGGCTCAGATTAAAGGCACTAAAACAAATGAAGAGTTCCTTATCTCAATGAATTCATAATTATTTCGAATTTCGGATTTGTTTTTATTTAGAATTTAAACTTACTTTCTGATTATACATTTAGTTAAATCCGAAATCGAACATCCGAAATCCGAAATCAAATGACTTTCATAAAAAAATGGAGATACATCTTAAAAAACATCTGCCTAACGCCATAACCTGTGCAAACCTGTTTAGCGGATGTATAGGTATCGTTCTGGCTTTTAAAGGTGAACTGATTGCGGCTTCTTATGCAATTTTTTTAGCTGCAATTTTTGATTTTTTCGACGGGCTTGCATCCCGTGTATTAAAATCATTTTCAAGTATAGGCAAAGATCTCGACTCATTAGCCGACGTAGTAAGTTTTGGCGTATTGCCTGGAGTTATCATGTACCAGCTATTTTTACAAGCCCGGCAAATTGATAATGTAAGCAGCTGGTTAAACTTTATTGCTTTTTTGATACCTGTTTTTTCGGCATTAAGGTTGGCAAAGTTTAATATAGACACCCGTCAGGCTGAAAATTTTATTGGCCTGCCAACTCCTGCAAATGCAATTCTTATTGCCTCCTTTCCAATGATCATTAACCATAACAACAGATTTTATATGCCCTGTTTACTAAACCCTTATATACTTTCGGGACTTGTAGTTGTTATGTGTTCATTATTAGTTGCCGAGCTACCAATGATGTCCTTAAAATTTAAAAACAGTGACTTCAATGAGAATATTTATCGCTATTTATTGCTACTGTTTTCAGCAATACTGATACTATTTTTTAAATTTGCGGCGGTTCCGGTGGTAATTTTTATATATATCACCCTTTCCATTATCCAATTCAAAATTGCAAATGAAACTATTATTAGCAGCCAGCAAAAAGAAAAATAACTGCTCATAAAACTTCATTGCCTTAATAAACAACTACTTAAATGAAAAAATTTCAGGCCGAAATTGATGTAATGCCAAAAAAAGAAATACTTGATCCACAGGGAAAAGCCATAACGGGAAGCATGAAAAACCTAGGTTTACCTGAAATACAAAATGTACGTATTGGTAAGCATATCTCACTGGAAGTTGAGGCCGATAATGAGGAAAGCGCGCAGATTAAAGTTGATCAGGCTTGCAGAAAACTATTAGCAAACCTTATTATGGAAAGTTATAGTTTTAGGGTTGTTGAAGTGTTGTAAAAAAGTGGAACGTTGTAAGGTTGAAACGTTGTAAAGTTGAATCTTTCTTTTTCTTTCTAGCTTCCGGACTTTACTGACTTTCGGACTTTCCTACAACTCCGCCTCTTTTTCTTCTTTAATTTTTGTTAACGAAATTAAATTGGTAGAAATAATTTGATGTACTTCGTCAAATTTTGATGATAACTCTGCAGCATCGGGCACGTCGCCTTTTGCCATCGATTCAACCTCCTGCATAATCGCCTGGCTTATTGGCATTCCAAAAAATCCAAGATTTGGTTTTAATTTATGTGCGGCAGTAGCTGTACCCCCCCAGTCTTTGGCTGCAATAGACTCAGTTATCGTTTGCAAAAGCTCGGGCGTTTGCTGAAGGAACATATCTATCGATTCAATTATAAACTCATCACTGCCATCGGCAATTTCAGTTAAAAAAGAAAGATCAAGGTCCTGATCGGGTGAAATATGTGACATAAGGGCTATATTTTCAAAATTATAATTTTTTTACGATCAATCTATCTTTAAGTTCGTTTTTGATCTGTAAAATATTTTTATTTAATACGGGGTGTACAAGGCCGGGAGCAATCTCCGCAAGGGGTTCTAAAGTAAACCGGCGTTTATGCAACTCTGGATGAGGTATATGTAAATTTTCCTCATTAATTATAGTTTGTCCGTAAAATAATATGTCAATATCAATGGTACGCGAACCCCATTTTTCTTCACGCTTTCTTCCTAACGTATTTTCAATAGATAATATTTTATCAAGGATTTTTTTTGCTGATAAATTTGTTTGTAAAATTATTACCTGGTTAAGATAATCAGGCTCATCAGTTTTTCCCCATGATTGCGTTTCATATACTGATGAAGCTTTTAAAACCGGTGCAATATCATTTTCAATATATTCAATGGCTTGCTGCAAAAACGAATACCTGTTCCCTAGATTGCTTCCTAATAACAAAAAAACATTAACCATGTTGTAACAAATAATATAGACAAAGCTCTTAATATATACGGTATTGAATTAGTATTTTTGCAAATAAAAGATTTTTAACTTTTAATGAAACAATTCTTCAAATTTGTCCTCGCCAGCATGCTAGGATTCCTTTTAACAAGCATCATAATAACATTTATTGTCATTTTGTTAGTTCTTGGACTGATTTCATCGAGCAGCGACAAAACTGTTGAAGTCGATTCTAATTCGGTTTTGCAAATATCGCTGAAACATCCAATAACTGAACGTACTCCCAACAACCCCTTATCGTCTTTGAGTTTTTTAGGTATTGACGGAGAAAAAGCTATCGGCCTTAACGATATTCTTGCTGACATAAAAAAAGCTAAAACAGATCCTAATATTAGAGGCATATTCCTTGATGAAAGTTATATGACCTCAGGCCAGGCAACTGTCGAAGAAATTAGAAACGCTCTTTTAAATTTTAAAAAATCCGGAAAATTCATTATCGCTTATTCCGAAATATATAACCAGCAGTTTTATTACCTGGCATCTGTTGCTGACAAAGTTTATATCAATCCAAAGGGTATCTTTTTATTTCATGGATTTAGCTCGAATGTTACTTTTCTAAAAGGCGCTCTTGATAAATTAGGCATTGAAGTACAAGTAATCAAAGTTGGCACTTATAAAAGTGCTGTCGAACCTTTTTTTCTTACCAAAATGAGCCCGGCTAACCGCTTGCAGGTTACCTCTTATTTAGGTTCATTGTATGATCATTTTTTAATAGGCATCAGTAAAAGCCGTAAAATCAGCAAAGATTCATTGTTTAATTATGCTGATAAGTTAAAGATCAGGTTTCCTGAAGATGCTTTAAAATACAAGCTGGTAGACGGCTTAAAATATAGAGATGAAATTTTAGACGAGCTGAAACAACGCACAGGGGTTGATCATAAAGAAGACCTGAAAAGCGTTGATCTTGCCGATTACACTAATAGCATACCTCAAAAAGAAGACAACAAAAAAAAGGAATCCAAAAACCGTATAGCTATTGTATATGCATCCGGCGAAATAAACGGAGGTGATGGCGATGATAATAGTATTGGTTCAGAAGCAGTTTCAAAATCTTTACGCAAAGTAAGGCTGGACGATAATGTAAAAGCTGTAGTTTTTCGCGTGAACTCTCCCGGAGGAAGCTCACTTGCATCAGATGTAATCTGGCGTGAAGTGATGCTTACTAAAAAAGTAAAGCCAATCATAGTGTCTATGGGTGATTATGCGGCATCAGGCGGATATTATATATCCTGTGCTGCAGATTCTATTTTTGCCGAACCCAATACCGTAACCGGGTCCATAGGTATTTTTGCTATCCTGCCCAATATGCAAAAGTTTTTTAACGATAAGCTGGGTATTACTTTCGATGGCGTTAAAACCGGTAAATATGCAGATTTAGGAGATGTTAGCCGTCCTTTAACTCCTGAAGAAAAAACAATTCTGCAAAGCGAAGTTGATCATGGCTATGATGATTTTACAAAAGCAGTAGCAAAAGGACGTCATAAAACACAAGCCTATATTGACAGCATTGGTCAGGGCCGTGTTTGGACCGGTACACAAGCCGTTAAAATTGGTTTAGTCGACCGCCTGGGAAATATTAATGATGCTATAAATTCGGCTGCAAAAATGGCAAAAATTAAAAATTACAACCTGGTATCATATCCTGAGCAAAAGAGCTTTTTAAATAAGTTTGGCTTTGGAGTGAATGCAGAAATAAAAAGCCAGATTTTAAAATCAGAACTGGGCGACAATTTTAAATATTACCAGCAAATAAAAGGCGTAACCCAAATGATGCGCACCCCACAAGCCCGCCTGCCTTATAACATTGAAATTAATTAAGTTTTTAAATATTTCAATTGAAAAGCCGCCTGTTAAAGGCGGCTTTTGTATTTTTACATCTATAATCTTATTATGGAAAATAAACCCATAGCCCGTAAGCTTCGCCTATTATCGCAATTGATGGAGTTGCATGATGATAATCCATTTAAAATAAAGTCGCTTGTAAATGCTGCTTTTAAAGTGGATAAGATGCCCTACCCTATTGCAGGCAAAACTTTAAGTGAGCTGGAAAAAATTGATGGTATAGGAAAAAGTACCGCCGGTAAAATTACCGAATTGCTGAAAACCGGTTCCATAACCGAAATGGAAGAATTGCTTGCCAAAACCCCAGCCGGGGTTATTGAAATGATGGGTATTAAAGGCATCGGTCCAAAAAAGGTGGCTATTATTTGGCGCGAACTGGGCATTGAAAGTGTAGGAGAACTTTTTTACGCCTGTAATGAAAACCGGTTGGTTGAAGCAAAAGGCTTTGGCCTTAAAACACAGGAAGATATACGTAAGGTTATTGAATTTACCATGGCCAGTCATGGTAAATTCTTATATGCACAGGTAGAGCCGGAGGCCAATGAGCTAATAGAGCAAATAAAAGCAATTTTTCCTGATGGGCTGATTGAGTTTGCAGGAGAATTTCGCAGGTTGTGCGAGATTGTCAGCAAGCTTACTATAGTGTTGGGCAGCAGGGATCAATCTATTGCCTTTAATACGCTGCTGAATTCGGAAATTATGAACAACATAGACGCCCATGAAAATCACATTACTGGTAAATTGCCGAATGGTTTGCACGTTGAAATAGTTTGTGTTGAAGAAAGATACTATTATAGGGAGTTATTTGTGCAAACAGGTGATAAAGAGCATGTGGAAGCTATTTTAGCAAGGACTGCCGATATTATTGATCAGCCTGTGAGTGAGGATTTGATCTATAAAAAAGCTGGCATGGTCTTTATACAGCCCGAGTTGCGTGAAGGAAACAAATTTATAGGCAAAGCAGAAAGCAATAACTTGCCGACATTGATAAACCATCACGATCTTAAAGGCACATTACATAACCATAGTACCTGGAGCGATGGAATTAATACTATTGAAGAAATGGCTTTATATTGCCGGGACGAATTAAAGCTGGAATACCTGGGTATGTGCGATCATAGTAAAAGCGCTTTTTACGCAAGGGGTTTAAGCATTGAACATGTATTGCAACAACAGGAAGAAATTGATCATCTCAACAAAAAAATAAACGGATTTCACATATTTAAAGGAATTGAATCAGATATTTTGTATGATGGCTCATTGGATTACCCGGATGAAATATTAAAAAAATTTGATTTCATTGTAGCTTCAATCCATTCCATACTTAAAATGGACGAAGACAAAGCTACTTCGCGCCTGATAAAAGCTATCGAAAACCCATATACTACCATACTCGGACATCCTACCGGCAGATTATTATTAAGCCGTAACGGCTACCCCATCGATTATAAAAAGGTAATTGAGGCTTGTGCTGCAAACAATGTGGTAATAGAGATTAATGCTAATCCATTTAGGCTCGACCTTGATTGGCGTTGGCATCAATACGCTCTTGATAAAGGTGTTTGGTTATCTATTAATCCGGACGCACACCGCAAAGAAGGATTTTTAGATATGCATTATGGCTTATTAGTTGCCCGAAAAGGAGGATTATTTAAGGAAAGATGTTTGAATTCACTATCATTGCAGGAAATTGACAGCTTTTTCGTTAATAAGAAAACTTCAGTGATTAAAGGTTAGAGATTAGAACGCAGTCCGAAAAACGGAAAGTCCGAAAGTAAAAATAAAAGCTTAAGTAATCATTGATCCATTGACTAATGACCAATGACTAATGACATAATGACCAAAATGAACCTAACTGATAAAGTACGCTCTATACAGCAAGATAAAAATAAACCTTCTATATTGGTAATAGGCGATCTGATGGTAGACCATTACATATGGGGAAGTGCCACAAGGTTATCACCGGAAGCACCTGTACCAATTGTAAATGTAAAAAACGAATCCACAACACTGGGCGGAGCAGGCAATGTTGTTCAAAACCTGGTTGCCCTTGGTGCTAATGTAACCATTGCGGGGGTAATAGGCGATGATTCCCCGGGTATTCAGCTAACTGAAATGCTGGAAGGCGAAGGTGTTAAAACGAATACCATTATTAAAGATAAAATCAGGCCGACAACTGTAAAAACGCGTGTTTTAGTTGGAAGTCATCAATTGGTGCGGGTAGACAGAGAAATCACTGATCCGGTATCAAAAGAGTTAGAAGATGAATTGCTTAATAAATTAAGCAGTTGTATTGATAGTGCTGATATAGTAGTATTCTCTGATTATAACAAAGGGTTATTTTCACCTGTTCTAACTCAGCGTATTATAAAAATTGCGAATGATCATCAAAAGAAAGTGATCATAGATCCTAAAGGGTTAAATTACGAAAAATATAAGGGTGCCTTTATAATAAAACCCAACCGGAAAGAATTAGCTGAAGCTGCTAAAACAGAAAAAATAACAAATATTGAGGAACTGCGAAATGCTGCTAAAACAATTTTTCTGCAAACAGGAACAACCTACCTGATTGTTACGCTATCGGAAGAAGGTATGGCAATTATTACAGCGCAAAACAGTAAATTATTGCCTGTAAAAGCCACAGAAGTTTTTGATGTTACAGGGGCTGGTGATACGGTAATTGCTACTATTGCATATTTTATAGCAGTAGGTCTATCGGTAGATGAAGCTTGCGAACTGGCTAATCATGCTGCCGCTATTGTAATAAGACATATAGGAAGCGCCACTACTACTATTGATGAAATCATTAAAGATATGGAGAGGTAGTCTCATTGGTCATTAGTCATTGTGTCATTGGTCATTAGTCATTAATGAAAACTAAATAAAAATAAATTCGAAATCGAACATCCGAAATCCGAAATAAAAAACATGGTTATTGAAGAACTTAAAGATCACCAGGAGTTAATACAAAAAGTAATTGATTTACTTATAACTGATATTGAAACCGGTTGTGAAATAATCACTGAAGTCATAAAAAACGGGAACAAGGTTTTGCTTGCTGGCAACGGTGGCAGCGCTGCTGATGCACAGCATATTGCTGCTGAATTAAGCGGGCGTTTTGTTAAAGAACGTAAAGCTTTGCCTGGCATCGCCTTAACTACCGATACATCTGCTTTGACGGCGATAGCAAATGACTATGGCTATAATCACGTTTTTTCGCGCCAGGTAGAAGCTTTGGCCCAACCGGGGGATTTATTTATCGGGATTTCAACCAGTGGTAACAGTCAGGGCATTTTGAACGCTTTTGAATCAGCAAAAAACATTGGTTGTAAAACTTTGGGCCTTTCGGGGCGAGATGGTGGTAAAATGAATGGTATTTGTGATTTGAATATTATTATACCGGCTAATGTCACCGCCAGGATCCAGGAAATGCATATCCTGATTGGCCATATCCTCTGTAAAGCTGTTGACGATTTATTTTAACATTAATTAAAGACTTACGAAGTTTTAAAAACTTCGTAAGTCTAAAAATAATTCAATGAGAAGCGATTTAGAAAAAACGTTGTTAAGTAAAATAAGCGACCTGGGGTTACTTAAAACTACTGTTACGGACTGGCAAAAGGAAGGTAAAAAAGTAGTTTTTACTAACGGCGTGTTTGATCTGCTGCATATTGGCCATATTACTTATCTGGCAAAGGCCGCTGAATTAGGTGATAAATTAATCATAGGTTTAAACTCAGATACTTCGGTAAAGCGTATAAAAGGTGAAAACCGGCCTATAAATGATCAAAATAATCGCGCTGCATTGCTTGCATCTCTGTTTTTTGTAGATGCGGTGGTTGTTTTTGAAGAAGATACCCCTCTAAATCTGATAACCGAATTAATGCCTGATATATTAGTAAAAGGTGCAGATTATGCAGTAGAAAATATTGTTGGTGCAAAAGAGGTTATAGCGAATGGCGGAGAAGTTAAAACTATTGACTTTGTCGAAGGTTATTCTTCTACAAGAATCATAGAAAAAATCAGGAACCAGATTTCTGAAAAATAAAAAAGAATGAAGATACTGGTCATCCGTTTCAGTTCAATGGGCGACATTATTTATACAACGCCGGTTGTTCGCTGTTTGAAAAAGCAATTACCGAAGGCTGAAATTCATTTTTTAACCAAACCAGCTTTTCAATACATTTACGAAAATAATCCTTACGTTGATAAACTGCTTTTTTTAAAGCCAACACTATTTGAAACGATAAAAACTATTAAAGCCGAGCATTATGATTATATCATAGATCTTCATAATAATTTGCGCACAACCCTGATAAAATTAAATACAAGGGTAAAATCATCAACCTATAAGAAACAACCTATACTTAAATGGCTTAGTTTAAAATTCAATATTAAACTGATCAAGCCCATTCACCTGGTTGAACGTTATATGGAAGCTGTGAGCTTTTTAGGAGTAAAAAATGATGAACAGCCTATTGATTATTATATAAAAACCGATCATCAATTAAACCAGTTATTACCGGCTTCTCATCAAAACAACTATATTGTATTCATTATTGGCGCCACCCATTTTACCAAACGGATGCCTAATGAGAAGATCATTAGTATATGCCATCAGATAAATCATCCGGTTGTTTTGCTTGGTGGAAATGATGTTAAAGCTAATGGGCAGGAAATTGCAGCTAAAGCCGATAATGTTTATAATGCTTGCGGCATAACTACTCTTGACGAATCCGTATTCCTGGTTTCAGAGGCTATCAGTGTAGTTGGCTTTGATACCGGTTTAACCCATATTGCCGAAGCTTTTGATAAGCCCATCGTATCAATATGGGGTGGTACAGTTCCTGAATTGTTGGGCGTACAACCTTATAAGGTTAAGGATGCATTAGTGGCTGAGATCGATCTTCCATGTCGGCCATGTTCAAAATTCGGGTTAGCCGAATGTCCGCTTGGACATTTTAAGTGCATGAATGATATGCCCGAAAATGTGATAGTAGACTTTGCCAATAAAGTTTAACCAGGCTAAAAACAAGTATTAGTTTAAGTGTTTTAATTGATTAGTTTTAAAGCTTGATAATATTCTCAATCAAAGGTGGGTTATTGCTCTTGTTTATTTAACTTAGCATTAATGAAATCATTGTTAGCTAACGTTTAAAAAAACAATCGGCTTGTAATAGTTTCATTGCCTATATAAATAAATTACTTTAATGAAAAAGTTACTACTTATACGGCATGCCAAAGCAGAAAAAGAAACTTCGGTAAAAGATATAAACAGGCCTTTAAAATATATTGGCATTCAGGATGCCCGGTTTATGGCCGAACGGTTAAAAGAAAATTCAATAATCCCTCAACTTATAATAACGAGCCCAGCCTTACGTACAAAAACAACTGCTGAAATATTTGCCGAATACCTTTTATTACAGGATCCTGAAATTAATAAAGCAATATATGATGCCAGTCAGCAAACGTTGCTTCGTGTTATTAATCAATTACCCGACCAGTATAACTTTATAGCCCTGGTTGGACATAACCCTGCTATAAGCCAGATACTTTATTATTTAACAGGTGAAGCAAGGGAAGTACATACCAGTACAGTTGCATTGATAGAATTTGAAGTTGACGACTGGAAAGCAGTAAGCGGCGATACAGGGCAATTAGCATATTATAGTTCGCCAAAGGAATAGGTGAAAGGCAAAAGGCGAATGGTAAAAGGTAAAGGGATAAAGGTTAAAAACACATGCAATGACCAATGACTCAATGACTAATGACCAATGACTATCAGCTAATTCGGTACATTTTCCCGGGTAAAGACCGTATATAGCCTTGCATTTCCATATTCAATAAGTTCATCGCCAGCTTGCTGGTTGTCATATTGGTTTTAATGCTCAAATCATCAATAGCTAAAGGTCCGTTATATTGCTGAATAATTTCAAATATTAAACGTTCTTCAGTTGAAAGATCAATAGGTAATACAAACTGTTCAAGCGCCGGCTTTGAATTTTTACCGTTTTCCCATCCTAATATATATGCAAGGTCGGCAGCAGAGGTAAGTAAAGCAGCCTTATTATTACGTATCAAAAAATTGCAGCCTTCAGAAAACTCATCACCAATCCGGCCAGGAAAAGCAAAAACATCCCTGTTATAGGAATTAGCTATCTCTGCAGTAATCAATGCACCGCCCTTTATACTGGCTTCCACCACTATTGTCGCATCAGCAATACCGGCCACGATGCGGTTGCGTTGCGGGAAGTTTTCCCTGTCCGGTATTGTCCCGGAAGGATATTCCGATAGCAAACCGCCATGCTCCAGCATTTTTTCTGCAGTTGAACGATTTTGACTTGGATACATCCTGTCAAGCCCATGCCCCAGCACACCAACAGTTGATGTATTAAGTTTTAAACATTCCTTATGTACAGCTACATCAATACCTAAGGCAAGCCCGCTTACCACCAAAACATCATGCTGCTGTAATTCATCCACTAGGGCTTTGCAAAGCTGTTTGCCATAATCGGTAGCGTTTCGGGTACCCACAATGCTGATTATGCGTTTTGCATTTAAGTTGGCATTTCCTTTTGCATATAACAATACAGGTGAATCGTTACAACTTTTTAACCGTTTGGGATACCTGTTATCGGTATAAAAAATCACTTCTATCCCGTTTTTCTCAACAAAGTCCAATTCTTTTTCGGCTTTTTTTAAAGCGGTATCAAAATCAAGCTGGTTAACTGTTTTTTCACCGATACCGGGCACTTTAAGTAGTTTAACTGGAGAGGCATTGAATACATCTTCAGCGCTGCCAACATGAGCTATTAATGATTTGGCTAACGTAGGGCCAATATTTTTTAAGAAAGTAAGAGCAATCTGATGGAATAGTGACATGGTTTTTATAAGCCACTAAAATAGAAAAACAAGCCTTGCAATCAGCAATAAAAAAATAATTAATAAAACTATGAAAATAGTTTGCAAACTATAAAAATAGTTCTACCTTTACTCAACTATAAAAATAGTTTGCCATGCATATTAAAGAATTAACAAAAGCCGAAGAACAAGTAATGCAAATATTATGGCACTTAAAAGAAGCCATAGTAAAAGATATTATTGAGGAGATGCCCGATCCTAAACCAGCATATAATACGGTATCGACTGTAGTCAGGGTATTGGAAGGAAAGGGTTTTATCAATCACAAAGCTTTCGGTAACTCACATGTTTACTTTGCTGTTGTAAAGGAAGCCGATTACAAAAAGTTCACATTTGATAAAATGATGAAAAATTATTTTAGCAATTCGTACCAAAGCCTGGTATCATTTATTGCTGATGATAAGAAGCTTGGCTTGAAAGAGCTGGACGAATTAACCGCGTTGATTGATAACCTTAAAAACAAAAAATCATGAACTGGCTGCGTTACCTTGTGGAAGCTAATTTATACTTAAGTATATTTTACCTGTGTTACTGTTTGTTTTTAAACAGGGAAACTCATTATATGCTTAACCGGGTTTATTTACTGTTTACTTGCGTTGCTGCATTTATAATCCCCATTATACAACTCGGTGTTTTGAAACCGGCAGCACAGGTATATAAAAATACTATAATAATTTTGCCGGGTGATACGCATCAAATTATTAATCAGCGAGCTAAGATCATTCATGAAGCTGTAACGCATTTCACTTTACAGGACTACATTTTATTTGGCTATTTGTTCGGCGCATTTATTCTGCTCCTTCTGCTGGTTTTTAAACTGTACCAGTTACTGAAGCTTACCCACGTTAAATCTGTTATTGTTGAGGGTAATTATAAACTGATCTATATTAATGATTCCAACACCGCTTTTTCATTTTTTAACTACCTGTTTATCGGCACAAAAGCATCAGGTGCTGCTACTATCATAAGGCACGAACTTGTGCATATCCGTCAAAAACATTCATTTGACATTGTTTTACTGGAGCTGTTTAAGGTCATTAATTGGTTTAATCCTTTTGTTTACCTGTTACAAAACAGCCTTAAAGCAGTACATGAGTATATTGCGGATGAAAACACAACTACTGCACACACTGATATCCTCAGTTATTCCACCTTTCTGCTTAATAGTGCCTATGGTATAGGCGGATCATCAATTACCCATTCATTTTTCAACTATAACCTTTTAAAAAAGAGAATTATTATGCTTAATCAAAAAAGATCAGGTAGTTTGGCAAGGCTAAAGTACCTGGCAACAGTCCCCTTATGTGCCGGATTGCTTTGCGTTTCGACACTCGGATTTAGTAAAACTTACGGATTGATAGACCTGATGCCCCAAAAAGCTGATACGGCTTTGATTGCATCACCCCCACCGCCTGAACCACCTGCGCTGAAACATGCTGTTAAGCTCCCGCCTCCTTCTTCCTTTGGTTCAATAACAAAAAAAGGTTACAGATATGCCGAAGCAGGTTATCTGGCCGACAGTAAAAGTTATTTCAAGGTGATCATACAGGAATCGAAAAGCGTGCAAAAGGAATATTGGAAAAGCAAGGTAAGCGCAGCCGAAGTAAAAATGCTGCGCGATAAGTATGGTTACACTTTCCCATCAATGGATATATTCCCGAAACTACTTCCGCCACCCCCCGCTCCTGTTTCGCCGGTACCACCTGTAAAACCTAAGGGACCGCTGAGCGCAAAAAAGCTTTCACCGCCGGTTGTCATTCGGGATACGGCACCCGGAAAACCCTTGCTACCACCGCCGCCTCGAGACCCTTTCGACACCTTATACAGGTTTATCGGGAGGAAAACAGGATATCCGGCAAGTGCGCGCGATAACCTTATTTCCGGAAGGGTAATTATCAACTTTAATATTATTGATGGCAAAATAGAAGATGTAACGATGCCGCGCGGACTATATCCGGCTATTGATGCAGAAGCAATGCGGGTTATTAATGATTTTAAGGCTCCGTTGAATGTAAAATCTGCAAATTATAGCGTACCCATCTTTTTTGGGATTATAGATAAAGCAGGTAATTATGTAGGGGGGGCACCAAAAACAAATAATAATAGCGCCGCAACAGTTCCTGAAACCAAAATGGCACATTATGATATATCATATACGCTGAATGAAGTAGTTGTAAATTCATATCTTTGAATGAAGTAGCTGTAACTTTAATAGACATAAAATAATAACAACTGGTTTTTACAATAATCGGTGTAATCAAAGCACAAAATCTGTGTAATCAACCTTTAACATAGATTACCTGCTTGGTTTCAAAAAATTCTTCCTCAAAATAATCCTTGAGTTGATATTGCTGAACGGTTAATCCCGATTCGGCAATTTCTTGTGTTAGGTCTCCTCCTTTTAAATAGAGTATTCCGTTTGGCAATTTATTTTTTGATTGCTTATTAAACTTATTCTTTACCCAGGGATAAAAATCTTTTAATTGTGTAACCGCTCTAGAAACTACAAAATCAAATTTTTCATTCACTTGTTCGGCCCTCTGATGGCTGGCTATAACATTTTTTAAGCCTAATGCCTTCGCCACTTCCTGCACAACCTTTATTTTTTTTCCGATAGAATCAACCAAATAAAACTTTGTTTCGGGAAATAATATAGCAAGTGGAATCCCAGGGAAACCTCCGCCTGTACCTACATCCAATATTTTTTCTGACGGTAAAAATGATATAACTTTTGCAATACCTAAGGAGTGCAAAACATGTCGTTCATAAAGCAGGTCAATATCCTTGCGGGATATTACATTGATCTGGTTGTTCCAAAAATTATATAGTTCGGGCAGCCGATTAAATTGCTGTAATTGTTGAGCATTTATGGATGGAAAGTATTTTACTAATAGATCAGATGTCATCCCTGTTAAAACGGTTGATAATATTTCCGAGCAGATACCTGGCCCTGAATAGCTGGGCTTTAACTGTACCTAATGGTAAATCCAGGTGTTGGGCTATTTCTTCGTAGGATAATTCATCAAAATAGCGTAGCGTGATCAGGTTCCGGTAACGCGGAGGCAAGCTTTCTATCAGTAATTTTAATTCGTGGGTTTGCTGTTTCTTAATGGAAGTTTCTTCAGGATTTAAAACATCAGCTTTTATCTGTAATTGTTTTTCCTCGCCATCCTCATCAATCATTCCGTGGATTGACATTGTATTCAATTTTTTTTTTCTTATAAAATCAATACAATTATTTGTTGCCACTCTAAATAACCAGGTACTAAAGGCATAATCAGGCTGATACTTTTCTAATTTTTCAAAAGCTTTGGCAAAGGTCTCTACGGTAAGGTCCATAGCGTCTTCTTTGTTATTAACCATTTTCAATACCATAAAATAAATGGAATCCTTATACCTATGCATCAGATCGGCATAGGATTTTTGATCACCCTGACGTGCTTTAACAACAAGATGAAAATCGTTTTTCGCGTTTTCGGTGAAATTTAAATTTATTTCCATTGAGTAGTTTTTATAAATGTGCCAAGTACGCCGAAAGTATTCAAATAAATATAATATAACAAATCAAAAAAGGGCAGGTACCAAACTAAATATTTCCCATCCAGCAGCCTGAATAATTTGCTATAAATAACTAATTGAATAATCAGTCTTAACATAAACAAACCAATGGCTAACCAGGGCTCAAAGTTAAAAATCAGGCATAATGCTAATAAAACATAAAAGAGGATGCCGCTTAAAGCATCCAGGCTTAACATACGCTTATGTTTACTTTTATAATATTTACCAACGCCAAAATGACGTTTCTTTTGCCTGTACCAACTTGAAATTGAAGTTTTTGCATCCGTATAAATGAATGCATCCGGATGCATTTCAATAACCGTGTTATAAGGCGTTGCATTTTTATTTACAAACAAATCATCATCACCTGATAAAATATGCATATGGGCGGCAAATCCCTTTGTGCCAAAAAACAGTGTTTTTGTGTATGCTAAATTACGGCCAACACCCATATAAGCATTGTTTTTTAACGCTGCTGATAAATAATTTATTGCCGTTTTTATAGTTTCGAAACGTATAAATGGGTTCAGAATATTCCGGGTATGCTTATATGGAGAATAACCTATTATTATTTGCGTAGGTTCATTAAAATTTGCTGCCATACGTGTTATCCAGTTTACGGAAGCGGGCCGGCAATCGGCATCAGTAAATAGCAGGTATTCATGTTTAGCAGCTTTTATTCCAAGGGTTAACGCGAATTTTTTCCCGGTTTTAAAACGGTCATGCTCATTTATAGTGACAATTCTTAAATGTTTGTATATTTCCTGTAACTCTTCCAATACCTTATCCGAGCCATCATATGAACAATCATTTACAACAATAACTTCGTAATAAGGGTAATTTTGCTGTAAAATATAGGGCAGGTTTTCTTTTAAATTTTCCGCTTCATTTCGGGCACTGATAATAACGGAGACTGGCAGCCTTACATTAGGAAGTTCATTTGGCGGTATATAAGCAGCAAGTATTTTTTGCTTATATACCAGAAAATAAACCTGAACTGTAAGACAAAATAAAAATAAAACGAATAAACCTTCTTGTATATAAGTTTCCAAATTCTTGTTTAATTATATTGCAAATCTGTTAAAAATCAATGGAATTAACCGTCTTTATTTTGAATTGATAATATGAAGATTAATTATTCATTATATTTAATAATCAATTAAATACAAGTTGCTTTTACGTTTACCGGTAAATTAAGTTTAATAATTATATTAATTTTTGTAAAAAAATTCACATCATCATTTATTCAAATCTTCGAATTACTCTGTTACACGTAAACCGCTTTATTTGTTAATTTTGCATCCTCAAAATGAAATTTAACTTAACAGCGCAAGATCCGCTTTCAAAAGCAAGGGCGGGAGAAATCATTACGGCCCATGGTACAATACAAACACCCATTTTTATGCCTGTAGGTACTGCCGGTACCGTAAAAGCAGTACATCAGCACGAGCTTAAAAATGATATACAGGCACAGATCATATTAGGAAATACTTATCATTTATATTTAAGGCCAGGTTTAAATACACTTGAAAACGCCGGAGGCCTCCATCGTTTTAATGGCTGGGAAGGACCAATTTTAACGGATAGCGGCGGCTACCAGGTTTACTCGTTAACTGAAGTAAGAAAAATAAAGGAAGAAGGCGTTACTTTCCGTTCGCATATTGATGGCTCAAAACACTTGTTCAGTCCGGAAAACGTGATGGATATTCAGCGGATAATCGGAGCTGATATTATCATGGCGTTTGATGAGTGCACACCATACCCCTGCGAATATCAATACGCTAAAAAATCAATAGAAATGACCCATCGATGGCTTAAACGCTGTGTGGAGCGTTTTGACACCACAGCGCCAAAATATGGTTACGATCAATCCTTGTTCCCAATTGTGCAGGGCTCGGTGTATAAAGACCTGCGTATAAGATCGGCAGAAGTTATTGCTTCCTTTGAGCGTGAAGGCAATGCGATAGGCGGGCTCTCCGTTGGTGAACCGGCGGAAGAAATGTACGCTATGACAGAAATTGTTTGTAATATATTACCAGAGCAAAAACCGCGTTACTTAATGGGCGTTGGAACACCTGTTAATATATTGGAAAATATTGCTTTAGGAATTGATATGTTTGATTGTGTTATGCCTACCCGTAACGCACGTAATGGGATGCTTTTTACAAAAGATGGCATAATAAATATTAAGAATGAAAAATGGAAGAATGACTTTTCGGCTATTGAACCGGATAGTGGCTTATTTGCTGATACTGCTTATTCAAAAGCTTATTTGCGCCATTTAATACATTCAGGTGAAATATTAGGCGCACAGATAGCTACCTTGCATAACTTACATTTTTACTTATGGCTGGTTAAAGAGGCCCGTAATAAAATTATTTCAGGTGAATTTTACACCTGGAAACAAACAATGGTAAACCGTTTAGGACAAAGATTGTAAATGAAAGCTATTTTATACAGCTATTTTAAGGTTATTGACAGGTATATTATAAAAAAATACATGGGCACATTTTTATTTACGCTCGGTATATTTGTTATAATAACGGTTGTATTTGATATTTCCGAACACCTCGATAATTTTTTAAAAAACAATTCCTCATTTCAAGAAATAGCTTTTAAGTATTATGCCGGTTTCATCCCGTATTACATGAACATGTTATCGCCGCTTATTAATTTCCTTGCGGTGATTTTCTTTACTGCAAAGATGGCTAACCTAACAGAAATAGTTCCGATATTGAGCGGAAAAGTTAGTTTTAACAGGTTTTTAAGGCCTTACTTTGTATGTGCTACATTGATATTTGTCGTATCATTTTTTGCAAACATTTATCTTATCCCCTATACAAACAAGTTAAAGATCACATTTGAAAATTCACACAATTTTAATAGTGATGACCCTACAAAAAGTGAAGTACATATACAACTGGATAAACACACCTTTGTATATCTTCAGTCGTACGATAATACTATCCATACCGGTTATCAGTTTGTTCTCGAAAAATTTGATAAGGACCAATTAAGAGAAAAATTAGTGGCTAATACAATTTCTTATGATTCGTTAAAAAGGGTATGGACCATCAGCAGTTACACAGTTAAATATGTTAATGGCCTAAAAGAAAAATGGGTGGATAAACTAAACCAGAAAAAAGATACCGTGTTGGATATGCGGCCCACTGATTTTATAGTGTATGATAACCAATATTCTGCAATGTCGACAAGCGACTTAACCAAAAATATCGAAAGAGAAGAGATAAGGGGCACCGGGGCATTAAAGGATATGCAGTATGAAAAATATAAGCGTTTTATATATCCCTTGTCCTCGTATGTGCTTACACTTATCGGCGTCTCAATATCCTCCCGTAAGGTAAGAGGAGGGATCGGGCTGCCACTCGGAATAGGAATATTTCTTTGTTTCGGTTACATTGTTATTGATAAATTTGCATTGGTTTTTGCTGTAAAAGGGAATTGGCCTCCCATATTAGCTGTGTGTATGCCTAATGGATTATTCGGTTTAGTTGGATATTACTTACTTTCAAAAGCGCCAAAATAATGGAGCCTAAAAATCCTCAAGAGATAAACAAAAACCTTATCATCTTACACTTTACCGTTTTTATCTGGGGCTTTACAGGTATACTCGGAGCCTTAATTTCCATATCTGCGGTTAGCCTGGTGTGGTATAGAGTGCTCATTGCTTCGGTGTCATTATTTCTTTATTTTAAATTTAATAAAACTGCTTTTACGGTAAATGGGGGCACCTTGTTAAAGCTAATGTTTACTGGTGCATTGGTTGGCGGACATTGGATATTATTCTTCGCCGCCATTAAATTATCGACTGTTGCAGTTACACTTGTTTGCTTGTCATCTATAACCTTATTTACAGCAATTTTTGAGCCTATAATCAATAAAAAACGCATCTCCAAACTGGAGATATTAGCAGGATCTTTTATAATTGCCGGTATTATTTTAATCTTTAAGTTTGAAACGCAGTACACTAAGGGCATTATTGCAGGTTTAACAAGCGCTGTATTTGCGAGTCTTTTTGCGATCATAAATTCAAGACAGATAAAAAAACTTCAGGCACCGGTAATAGCATTTTATGAACTTGCAGGAGCATTTTTATGGATCACAATTTATTTGTTTTTTACACATGGGTTTAATCACACTATGCTGCTCAAAAATGCCGATATAGGGTATTTGTTTATATTGGGCACTATTTGTACGTCCCTGGCCTATGTTGCCGGGGTTTCGGTTATGCGCGAGCTTTCAGCGTTCAGGGTGGCTTTGATCACCAACCTTGAACCTGTGTATGGCATACTGATGTCTTTTGTTTTCTTCGGAGATTTGAACAAAATGACATTTGGATTTTGGATTGGTGCAATCATAATTTTATCGACCATCTTTCTTTATCCTGTTGCTCACAAACGAATCAATCGTCGAAAAATTCAGTAAAATTTAAGTATTATTTAAAATCTCTCAAATGATTACTTTAACTTAAATTTCTCTTCTAAAAATCATAATTATTATTTAAGTTTAATTTTATTACTATTTATTAATCAAATATTTATATAGTTTATAAAAACAAATTATTTAGGTTATTTTAATAATTAAAAAATTAGAATACTAATATTTATAGCATCCACACAAAAACATGTCATAAATAGTTTTTAATTATTTTACAATCAGTTTTTTACCAATTTAAAATAAAGTAACAATTTAAATAATTTAGAAATCAGCAAACCATACAATATTTTGTGATTGCAAAATTTCCAATCATCTATTAACGATAAATTTAACATGATGTAATTTACCTACTATGCTTTATCTCCTGTATTTCTCCGTTGTAAATTGCAAGAATTTTTATTGCACATTTGAAACCGGATATTGTATTAAATGTTAAACAATGTATTATGAGCACAAAGACAATTGTTGCTATCGGTATTACGTTACTTCTTACTATAGTTCTTATGCAAAATACAGACAAGGTTGATTTTGCATTTTTATGGGCCAATTTCAGAATTTCTAAACTGGTGATGATGGCAGTAGTGTCTGTATTTTCATTTATTTTAGGTGTGCTGGCCGGTCGTCCAAAAAGTGCTAAAAGATTTGACGATGAAAATTTGGATAACCGTTTTGGAAAAGGCAACACCAATACACTAAGTGAAGAAGACAAAGACTATATTAGTTAAGCATTATGGAAAAGAAAATCGGATTTATAGGACTCGGTAACATGGGCATCAATATGGCAAAAAACCTGATCAGCGAAGGCTATCATTTACAGGTTTATAACCGCACCATTTCAAAAGCTGATGAACTTGAAAAGGGATCAATTACCAAATGTAAAACACCCGCCGAAGCAGCTGACGGTGTACAGATAGTTATCACCATGCTATCAGAAGATGAAGTGTTAAAAGAAACAGTTTCCGGAAAAAACGGTATTCTTGAAAAGCTTCCCAAAAACAGCCTGCATATTTCAATGAGCACTGTTGCTCCCGAAACATCTCAATTGCTTGCCAAACAACATAAGGATGCTGGCTGTCAACTTCTCTCAGCGCCTGTATTTGGAAGGCCTGAAGCGGCGGCAGCAAAAAAGTTATGGATTTGCACTTCCGGAGATCAACAGTCCAAAGAAATTGCTAAACCAATATTAGAATGTTTAGGACAGGGCACTTTTGATTTTGGCGAAGATGTTGGAGGCGCCAATGTGGTTAAGATAGCAGGCAATTTTATGATCATGGCCTCGCTCGAAATAATGGCTGAAGCTTATACCCTTGCTGAGAAAAACGGACTCGACAGGCTTAAAGTAGCGGAGTTTTTTGGTTCTACCTTGTTCAATGCACCTATCTTTCAAAATTACGGAAAGCTAATCGCAAAAAAACAATACGAGCCGGTAGGTTTTAAATCGAAATTAGGCTATAAGGATGCCCGCCTTGCATTTAAACTATCACAAAGCAGTGAAACCCCTATGCCGGTTGGTACTGCCGTTCATAACCGCTTATTGGCCGCTGTAGCCAAAGGCTGGGGTGAAACGGATTGGGCCGAAGGCGTTGGACGGGGAGTTTCTGAAGATGCGGGACTTTAAGAATTTACGATTTTAGATTTACGAATTACGATTTGTTTAAATACGGAATTCGGAAATAAATCGTAAATCTGAATTCGTAAATCGTAAATCAATAAAACACCTGGTTAGCTTTTTCAAGATCACTCAAATCAGGAGTTTTATCAAATATTCCAAAAACTGACGCCCCGCTCCCACTCATACTGGCGTAGAGCGCACCAGCTTCATACAGAGCAGCTTTAATCCCTCTGATCGTTGGATGGTTTTTAAAGATAGTAGCTTCAAAATCATTCTTAATATGTTTTTTCCATTCTGCAACCGGCTTATAAATTAATTCCATTAATGATTCTTTAACCGGCGCGGGTTTTACACTACCGTAAGCTTCGGCGGTTGAAACGTGTACAGGCGGCGTTACCAATATAATTTTGTAAGCAGAAAGATCAAGCTTAATTGGTTCAAACTCATCACCCCTGTCAAAAGCAAATACAGGCGTGTTTTGAATAAAAAAAGCGCAGTCTGCTCCTAATTGTTTGGCATAATCAATCATCTCCTCATCAGTTAGTTTCAGATTAAACTTTTGATTCATCAGTCTGATAAAAAAAGCGGCATCTGCCGATCCTCCCCCAAGGCCCGCACCTATTGGTATATGCTTATGCAAATGAATTTTTACAAGTGGCAGGTCAAAATCTTTTTTCAGTAAATAATAACCTTTTATGCAAAGGTTATCTTCAACCCTTCCCGGTATCTCCAGCCCTGATGATTGAAAGCTTAATTCTTCAGCTTCAATAATTTCCAATGCATCATTAATTTTTACGGGGTAAAAAATGGTTTCAAGATTATGGTAACCATCCGAACGACGGCTAACTACATTTAGGCCAATATTAATTTTAGCATTAGGAAAAATGATCATAATTAGTAGTTAAGTGGTTGATTAAGTTTATTGGTGAGCAGTTAAACAGATGACAGTAATAATATTATAAAATGATTAACATAGCCTATTTTTTTGAACAATCACAGGATTCCAAAAATAGATTATTTTCTGATAGTGTCAGATTGATAAAGGTATAATTGACACCCCATGTGTTTAGATCAATATTAAAATGCCTTAAATTTCGTACCTTTGATATAATCTGATCCAGCCTCCATAAAGAGGTGATGCATCGCGATCTCTACCAAAATATTTCCATAGGATTTTTAAATTAAAATTCTATTATTGCAGTATTTTTCTTATATTTGTTTGATATACAGCTTTTTAAGTAAAAAACACATTTGATTTTATCACGCCCTAAACGCGTTTAGCCCGCAGAATAGTATTTTTTATCACGCCCTAAACGCATTTAGCCCGCAGAATAGCATTTTTTATCACGCTCTAAACGCGTTTAGGGCGTTGAATATTCTATTTTTGAACCTTTTTACCGATTTTAGGTGGTGTGGAAGGTGTTTTTTAAACATTAAATTGCTTTTATTTGCAGGATGAGCAATCATTCTTGCATATATCAAGCAAAAAAAATATTTAGTTTTGGTGTGTGTTTTTCTTAATAACAACTCAATGAAACAATACCTCGATCTGATGAGCCACGTGATGGAAGCCGGCGCTCAAAAACACGACCGCACCGGAACTGGAACGCTTAGTGTGTTTGGGTACCAGATGCGCTTTAACCTGCAGGATGGTTTCCCAATGGTTACTACCAAAAAACTGCACCTTAAATCTATCATTCATGAATTGATCTGGTTTTTAGGCGGAGATACTAATATTAAATACTTAAAAGATAACGGTGTGCGCATTTGGGACGAATGGGCTGATGCCGAAGGTAATCTTGGCCCGGTTTATGGCTACCAATGGAGGTCATGGCCAAAACCAGACGGCGGGCATATAGACCAGATCAGCCAGGTAATTAATCAAATAAAAAATAACCCCGACTCTCGCCGGATGATAGTTTCGGCATGGAACGTTGCTGATGTTAATAAGATGGCATTGCCACCTTGTCATTGCCTTTTCCAGTTCTACGTTGAGCCCCCCAACCCCCTGAAGGGGGAGTTAAGAGGAAAGCTATCATGCCAACTGTATCAGCGCAGTGCAGATATTTTTTTAGGAGTACCTTTTAATATAGCGTCTTACGCTTTGCTAACTATGATGATGGCCCAGGTCTGCGACCTGGATTACGGCGACTTTATACATACTTTTGGCGATGCCCACTTATACAACAATCACCTGGAACAAGCTCGCCTGCAGCTAAGTCGTGAGCCTCGGCTACTACCAACCATGAAAATAAACCCGGATGTAAAAGATATTTTTCAATTTAAGTTTGAAGATTTTACTCTTGAGAATTACGATCCATGGCCGCATATTAAAGCAGCGGTAGCTGTGTAAATCAACTAACCAAGAGTCATTGCGAGTATTAGTTTTATAAAACAACCTTAATTGTATCAATGATCATTTCTATAGTAGTAGCAATTTCCGAAAACCACGTCATCGGTAAAGACAATAAGTTGCTTTGGCACCTACCAAATGATTTAAAGCATTTTAAGGAAATCACTACCGGCCATACCATTATTATGGGACGCAAAACTTATGATTCCGTTGGTAAGCCACTGCCGAATCGCAGAAATATTATAATAACCAGGCAAAATATAACTATTCCAGGCTGTGAAGTAGTAAATTCTATTGAGGCTGCTTTAGCTTTATGTGCAGATGAAAATGAAGTATTTATAGTTGGCGGAGCAGAAATTTATAGGCAGTCGATTAAACTAACCAACCGTATTTATTTAACTGTTGTACACAAAGACTTTGAGGGAGACAGCTTTTTTCCCGAAATTAATAAAGATGAGTGGAAAGAGGTTTTGCATGAAGAGCATGAGCCCGATCATAAAAACCCATTACCTTATTCCTTTATCACGTTGAAAAGGGTTGGGCATTAGTCATTGGTCATTGCAGCTTTAACCTTTCGGCTTTAACCTTTTTCCTTTCGCCTTTAACCTTTCAGCTTTAACCTTTTTCCTTTCACCTTTTTTTAATAATATAAAATTTCATGCTTAGGAAATTTTATTAGATTTGCCGTCTTATTTAAAATGCTTATAAACTAATTAATTACATAATATTTATTATTCACAATGCAAGGTAAAGGGGTTGTTAAATTTTTCGCCATAGTGCTGGCAATAGTGTGCTTATACCAGCTTTCATTTACCTGGGTGGCTCGTAAAGTTGAAGATGATGCCAGGGTTTATGCTAAGGGCGACACTGCAAAAGTAAAAGCTTATCTGGATTCTATTTCAACACAACCGGTATATCCGTTATTAAAACACGATTATCAGTACGTTAAACAAAGAGAACTAGCCCTGGGTTTGGATCTTGAAGGCGGCATGAGTGTGACTATGCAGATCTCGTTAAACGAGCTGGTAAAAAAACTAGCTAACAATAATCCTGATGTTGTATTTAACCAGGCGTTGAATGCTGCGACTGTTGATGCTAATACCAGTCAACAGGATTATATCACCTTATTTGTTAACGAATACGAAAAACTAAACCCTAACGGAAAGTTAGCTGCAATTTTTTCGACCAAAGATAACCAGGACCATCTTAAATTTAATGCTACTAACAGCGAAGTAGAAGCCTATCTTAAAGACCAGGCAGGTACCGCAGTAAAGCAATCATACACCATTTTGAATACACGTATTGACCAGTTTGGTGTTGCAAACGCTAATATTCAATTACAGAAAGGGACTGACCGCATATTAATTGAATTACCGGGTGTAAAAGAGCCAGACCGTGTCCGGAAACTTTTGTCAGGTACAGCTAAGCTGGAGTTTTATCAAACTTATGATAACCAACAGGTTTACCAGTTGTTGTCGAATATTAATGGTTTAATAGCAGCAAAAATCAAGGCGTCTAAAAAAGATACCTCAAAAACTATTGCCAAAACAACAACAGCAAATAAAGATTCTGCTGCTGCAAAAGGAGCTTTGGCTCTGTTAAATAAAGTACAGAAAAGCAATGAAAAGGATACATCAAAGCTTAACAGCAAATCGTCGCAATTCGTTGATCAGTACCCATTGTTCAATGTTTTAAAACCGATGATGTACCAGACCCAAAACGGCCAGGGCGAATTAGCCCGTGGACCGATTGTAGGCCGTGCAGAAGTAAAAGACACTGCTAAGGTTAATCAATACCTGCGCAGTCCGGATATAAAGGCTGTTATTCCGCAAAGCATGAAATTCCTCTGGTCGGTAAAACCACAGCCAAAGACCAAAATTTTTGAACTTTATGCTATAAAGCTGGCTGGAGCTGAAAATGGCCCTGTACTTGCTGGTGATGTGATCACTGACGCACACAATGATGTTGATCAAAAAGGCGGTGCAGAAGTGGTGATGGTTATGAATTCAAACGGTGCTGAAAAATGGAGCACTGTAACTGCTGCAGCTGCAGCAGACCCAAACAATAAGCAATCTATTGCAATAGTTTTAGATGATAATGTTTATTCGGCCCCTGTTGTAGAAAATACGATCTCCGGTGGAGTATCCTCAATTTCGGGCAACTTCACCACTGAAGAAGCTACGGATTTAGCCAACGTATTAAAAGCGGGCCGTTTACCGGCACCGGCGCATGTTGTTGCCGAAGCTGTAGTAGGCCCTTCGTTGGGTCAGGAAGCTATTCATGCAGGCTTATTATCAAGCCTTATAGGTTTGTTGGTAGTACTGGTATTTATGATAGCTTATTATAACCGCGCTGGTACAGTTGCTGTAGTGGCGGTTATCATTAACATCTTTTTCCTGATGGGTATATTAACCAGCCTTGGTGCCGTTTTAACGATGCCGGGAGTTGCAGGTATAGTACTTACTTTAGGTATATCGGTTGATGCTAACGTATTGATCTATGAACGTGTACGTGAAGAGCTCGCCCTTGGTAAATCTATCAGGATAGCTGTTAATGATGGTTTTAAACATGCTTTGTCATCCATTCTCGATTCAAACATAAGTACCTTTTTAACAGGTTTGATCCTGTTTGTTTTCGGTACAGGAACCATACAAGGTTTCGCAATCACCTTAATGATCGGTATCGTAACTTCATTGTTCTGTTCCCTGTTAATATCAAGGTTGATTTTTGAATACATGCTTGAAAAAGGATGGGATATTAAGTTCTCTAATCCATGGAGTTCACATACTTTTAAAAATGCTAATTATGCCTTTGTAAAAAACAGGTTTAAATTTTACATTTTCTCGATTGCATTTATTGTAGCAGGTTTAATATCCATGGCAACCCAGGGCTTTAACTATGGTGTTGATTTTGTGGGAGGCCATACTTACGTAGTTAAGTTTAATAATACAAATATAACTCCGGAAGAAGTACGTCAAATAGTAAATAAAACCTTGGGTGAAGGTAACGAGGTTAAAACATTTGGTACCGACAAGTTAAGTATAACTACCAAATATTTGATTAACGATAATGGACCAACCGCAGATGCTAAGGTAGAAGATGCATTGATCAAAGCATTAAGTACAAACCCGCAAACCCGTATTACCAAAGCTAACATAGTTAGTGAGCAAAAAGTAGCACCTACTATTGCAAACGGTCTTAAAAAATCTGCAGCGTTAACAGTAATTTTCGCCATTATCATAATTTCTGCTTATATCCTTATAAGGTTCCGTAAGTGGCAGTTTAGTTTGGGTGCAATGGTTGCAACCGTACATGATGCTTTAATGGTATTATCATTTTTCTCGCTGTTTAAAGATGTGCTTCCATTCTCATTGGATATTGATCAGTCATTTATAGCAGCAATTCTTACGGTTATAGGTTATTCTATCAATGATACTGTGGTTGTATTTGACCGTATCCGGGAATTCCTAAGTTTACATCATGCCAAAACTGATGATCCTAAAGAAGTAATTAATAACGCGATTAATAATACCTTAAGCCGTACCATTATTACCGCGTTAACAGTGTTATTGATATTGCTGGTACTGTTTATTTTCGGTGGCGATGTTATCCGCGGGTTCTCATTCGCCTTGCTTATAGGTGTATGTTTCGGAACATACTCATCTATCTGCGTGGCAACACCGGTAATTATCGACTTTGGAAAGAAAGACCTGAGGTAAGCAAGAAGTAAAAGAATCAGGAAGCAAGAGCCAGGAATCAAGATAAAAGTAAAACTGCCTTTCCTGGTTTTTATCTTAATCTCAATTAAAAAAGAAGCCGTCTCATAAATGACATGAGGCGACTTCTTAATTGTATGGTATTTTATATTGCTAATTTATTAACCGGGACTATATCTATAATAACTGTCCGGTTATAAAAACGCTCTTCAGGAAGATTGTTCTCAAACTGTGAATGATCTTTATCAGAACCAAAACCAAAGGTTTCAAATTTCACATTGCTCCTGCCGGAGTTAGCCAATGCGTGTTCAATCACTTTTTGAGTTTCCTTAGCCCTGTCTTCCGATAATTTTTGGTTGTGTCCGTTATCACCAATAATATCCGTGTGGCCATGTATAATTATTGTTGCCCCATCAGTAATTAATGGTGATACAATATCTGTAAGAAACTTATTATACTCTGTTATACTTTTTGCTTTATCAAAATCAAAAACAATACTATAACGGTAGCCTTTTTCAATTGTATTATCCTGGCGTACTAAATGAACTGTACTTTCCTTTTTAACAGTTGATCCATTGTTCATATCTGCTGTTAATACTATCTTATAATCGCCTGTTGGATTTTCTCCTAAAATGACTGCCCCGGGCACACTTTCCTGGTCACTTGTAAAAGGTCCGTAATGTTGAACAGTTCCTTTTTCATCAGTGGCGTCAATTGACCATGACTTAACCAATTCTTTAGCAGAATCTACCTTGAAAACAACATGACTATCAAGCGGATCAACCTGAATGGCGACTATTTTAACCGGCTTCATCATTCCGCCACCCACTTCAACCAGTAATTCGGGTGAAGAACTTTCAATGTCAACCCTGCGGTCTTCCGCATGCAACATAGCAAGATCCTTTGTACCGCCAGGTTGTTCTGAAGAAGGGTGTGCTTTATTACTGCCGCTAATAACAATTCTCGAGCCGTCAATCCCAAATACAGTTACAAGATATTTTTTTATCGAGCCGGCAATATCCCTGGCATCCTCGGGCCCCTTAGCAGAAGACCCTTCCAGGGAAATGGTAGCGCCCGGATTTGAACGCATACGATCACCTAAAATATTCAGAACGTTATGATATACGTTTAGCTGTCCGGCAGAGCGGCCCGTCGTACTTTTTGTTTGCTCATTCTCTAACTGCTCCTCTTTAAAACCGGATGCCTGATCGTTTGTAAGCAATACATATCGTCCTGGTATTTCTGTTGATCCTTCGTCAAAGAATACAGCATTAAGCAACGGTAAGGTTTCACTTACCTGGCGCTTTAGTGGCACTTCTTTAGGTGCTATAACAGTAAAAGTAACATCATGCGCCGCAACTATAGGCACCAGCACTACTTCTTTTACAAGGGCTTTATGACCTTTTCCGAACTTAAGTGCAATACCTACTCTAACAGTTGTTAAAGATAAACTTTCTATGCTCCGGGGATCCTGGCCAAAATATGGATGATAGGAAATGAATGGTGAAAGACTAACTTTTGTGATACTATTTGCTGATGAAATTGGAATGTCATATCCAACACCCACCTGACCCGAAAACATTGTATTTTTTACTGCACTCAAATCAGCATTTGTATTTGTCTGTTTGAGTTGAGTATAATGAAAGGCTTTACCTATATTAAAAGCCACGCTTGGACCTGCAAAAAAGTACAGATCAGTTGATTTGAAACCTAATCGTAGGCTGGGTTCAACTGAAACATAATTGAGGTCGGTTTTTAATGTTGCAGGGCAATTGCATGGTGCTACAACATTGTCGTATTTAGCGCCGAGGCCATCGTATCCTACGTTTAGTATAGCGCCCCATATACGCCCCGGACGATATTCCGCGAGAAGAGACCCATAAGGTTTTACCCCATGCCCTTTGTGAAAGGCGGTTGGTGCTATTAATGAATTGTTTAGCCTTTGGGTTGTTCCGGTATAAAAATTGAAATTCGCGGCTCCTGATGCACCAAACCACCAGGTAGGTTGCGTTGTTTGTCCCTGAACTGCAGCGCAGGCAAAAATCAACATAAGGGAACAGATGATGAGCTTTTGCATTATTTTATTTGTAGTTAACATGATATATCTTATTTAAATTTATTTTTTTATCTCAACCATATATACCCCTGCCGGTTGACAGGGATATACATTTATTGACTATTAATATTAAGGAAGAACCACAGTACTGGCATTTAACGTAACTGCTGTTTGTGCCAATAATCTACCGACAACCGTAGCGCCCGTATTTAGGGATATTAGAGTCTGACTCAGGATATTACCGTTGAAGTTAACGTTTGTCCCAAGTGTCGCTTGTCCGGATACTACCCAAAAGATATTTTTAGCTTGAGCACCACCCAATAAAGTAATATTAGCACTGTTATTTACTGTAAGATTCTGTGAAATCTGGAACACCCAGGTATCATTTGGTCCGCCTGATAGCGTAACACCACTATTTGTTATTAAAACTCCTGTGCTCCATTTGTAAAGTCCGCCAGGTAAGGTTAAACCACTAATGTTTCCTGCACCCAGATCAACAACAGGGGCAGGCGTTGTTAAACCATTTGCTGTAGTGAACGCTGTTTGCATATCATTCACAGCTGTAGTCATATTAGCCGGTGTAGGGGCTGCATAATCAGAAGCATAAACGCTTCCGCTTACTATAGGCGTATGGGATGACTGGCCATTAGTATTCATTATCAATCCAAACCCGGTTATAGCGGTTGCTGCTGCAGGGCTAACCCCAATATCTCCGTCAATTGAAGTAATACCGGTGGTTGATATTCCTGATTTTGTTAAGATTGTAAAGTTTCCGGCTGTTCCGAGGTTTACTACCCCTGGGCCAAGAGCAGGTGTAATTATAAAATTAGCAACCAATGCAATGTTTGCATTTAATGGGAACGTATAACTTGAACTTGTAGAAGCTATAACACCACCTTTCGTCCAATTTGTAAACGTATAGCCAGCATTTGGCGAAGCTGTTACCGTTACTGATGAACCCGCATTAAATGCGCCGCCACCGGTTGTTGTTCCGCCTAAGGCCGGATTTGATGATAATGTTACACCAAATTGCGATGATGGTATTAATTTAAAATTAGCGACCAATGTTCGGTTACTCATCAAAGTAAACTGATAGCTTGAACTCACTGATGCTACTACACCGTTATCTGTCCAGTTAGTAAATGTGTATCCGTTATTAGGGGTCGCTGTTACAATTACTGATGAACCCGCATTAAATGAACCCGAACCGCTTGTTGTTCCGCCAGCAACTGGAATTGATGACAAATTTACTGCAAACTTGCCTGGTGTTACCGGCGCGAAATTCGCAATTAACGTCATGTTTCCAGCCATGGTAAGCTGATAGCTTGAACTTGTAGAAGCTACAACTCCATTATTTGTCCAGTTGGTAAATGTAAAACCGGTATTCGGTGTCGCGGCTGCTGTGACTACAGAACCCTGGGCAAATGTACCGGCTCCGGTTGTTACTCCTGCTGCTGCCGGGTTTAATGATAATGTTAACTGGGGAATGGTTGTAAAAGTCCATACATAATTACTTACCAATGCAGTACCTAATGTATCTTTAGCCCCGGTTGTTATTGTGCCGGTATAAACAGTAAAAGGCAGCAGAGCCGCAGTTGGTGTAAAAGTAAATACCGCCCCGTTAGCAGTTGGTGCAACCGTTCCGGCAACTACTGTTGTACCCTGCATAATAGTAAATGTGGTATTATTGATAGTTGCAGGCTTCATGGCTGTATTAAAGGTTGCAGTAATCACCTTGTTTAGAACAACATCTACGGCTTTGTCCATGGGATCGGTAGTAACTACCGGGCAAACGCCTTGAATTGCTCCTTTAAAATTATCTTTTTTGCATCCTGCTATAAAAACAGTAAACAATAATACAAGGAACAGAATGGAATTGATTTTTTTAGGATAGTCCCAACTTTGGTTCAGCTGGGTATTATTCATAGTTTTTGTAATTTTTTTCGGCATGATAAATTGTTTTAAATAAATGGTAAATGTTAGGTATCCTAATTAATTAATTGGAATTCAGAACAATACAAACCTACCTCATGCCCGTAGCATAAATGTTATATAATTTTAGGAGAAAGTTATATAATTCACATGTCTGACTATGCAACGCGAAGTTTGCACTCAAGATGTTTGAAATAAGAAGGGGTTACGCCGGTAACTTTTTTAAATTGAGCAGATAAATGACCAACGCTGCTATAATTTAGTTTCCAGGAAATCTCGGTAAGACTAAGTTCATTATACTCAATCAATTCTTTTATTCTTTTAATTTTATAAAGAATAATAAAATGTTCGATGGTAATACCTTCTATTGCTGAAAATGTATTAGAGAGATAAGTATAATCAAGATTTAATTTGGAGCTTAAATAAGCTGAAAAATTTGTTTTTATCTGGCAATCCGAATAATGAACCATTTCAACGATAGTATTTTTAATTCTTTCAATCAAAATATTTTTCTTATTGTCCATTAACTCTAATCCGGATTTTGATAATCCGGATTTAATTTTCTTTATTTGATCAGCAGAAATATTTTCCAGGGTTTCAACTTGTCCTAATTCAACTAATGTGCAATGCAATCCGAGTTTTTCTAACTCCATTTTTACCACCATTTTGCAACTGATGGATACCATATTTTTAACGTAAAGCTTCTTCATGAACTATACCCTTGCAAAGCAAGTGCCTACATCCGGGCAATTACGTCTACATAATTTATCCAAACGTTATTTATTTCAAATGTCAAAATATATGTTGTGCCACCTTATAAAAGACTATATTATAATAAAAAAAATAATTGCAACGAAATAAATTATATTATTTAATAAATATAATATTTATCATTTTAATAAAATTCAAATTTATATTTGGCTCTTTGAGTAGTTTAATAGAATAAACTGTAGCTTTTTAACTAAAACACAAATAAAAACAGAAAACTTAACTCATAGTAAAGATTTTCTGTTTTTATTATCGGAGAGGAATTATATATAATTATTCTTGAGATATCGAATGATTAAAAGGCAATAGAAGCTTCAAGCATAACTCCGTGGAATTTCCCACCGTTAAGGATGTTAGTGGTGGGATAATTTAAATATTCCTGGTTAACATATTCTACCTTTGTCATTATGTGTTTCGTTAAAAACCATCCTAATGAACCTGCTTCACGGTTAACCGTAACATTTGAGGTATATCCCTGAAGTGCAGCGGTTACTGTATTGTAACGAAAGCCAACCCAAAAGTTTTCCTTATTAGCGGGGAATCTATAAACTAAATCGGCTGCATATTGAGTAGCCTGGCGATTTGTGGTTTCTGTAATTGTTCTGCCATGAGCATTTTCAATTGTCCCAAAAAATTCCAGCCCTTGATATTTCAAAAACAGGTTTCCCATATAGGTATGTATTTCTTCACTAAAACCAGGATTTAATCTTCCCGAAAATGGACTGTAATCAACAGCTTCACTTAATGTTGTTGCATTTGCTACTGCCTGGTTTTCCATTAGGTTAAAATAATGTGAACCTGTTCTGTCTCCACCCATTAATGTATTGCTGTTACAACTGTTAATAGTGTAGAATGATCCGGTTATTCTAAACCTGAAGTCTTTATTAAGCTGCTTGTCAAAACCTAATTTTCCAAGGAAGGCAGGCTCATATTTATTTACCTGACCGGTTTTAGCATCAATTTTGGTAAGTCCTACAACGGTTTCATTGAGTAATCCGTCAGTAATTCCGACCATAGCAAATAAACCTGATTTGTTAAAGTAATAAAATTGGGCGCCCAATTCTGTAGAAAATTCATCCATAATATAATTTTCTACAAATGGATTGTAAATGGTATTGCCACCGTCACTTCTCCTGTAATGCTGGTCTCCGTAATCAACATCATTCTGGCCAATCTTGATAGTAACGCTTTTCATTATATCATCAATAACAGTACTATGAAGAAATAACAATTTATCAAATTGTATATACCCGCCTTTTACCCATGTATTTTCGTGATGCCTTGAAGCCAGGTATTGAGTAAGGTTCATACGGATACCATCGGCCAGTTGAACGTCAACATTCAGGTTGGCCATTGGCAGCTGGAATGCGTGTGAAAGTGGGATCAGACTGTTTACATTGCCTGTATAACCTGTCTTTGTTAATGGGGCTGCTGTATTTTGCTCGCCTAATGCCTGGAAAGTAAGTTCAAAATTACCGCCTATTTTTACTCTTAAGCCTTTAAATGCAACGGTATCTAATTTGGATGTTTCAAAAACATTTATGCCCAGTTGATTATTGGGGCGAAAATATTGAATAGTTTCCTGCGCTTTTACGCTCATCGGAATAAAGGCAAGTCCAGCGATAAACAGGGAGCCTAGTAAAGTAGAATATTGGTTTTTCATGATGTTTCTATTAAGCAGTTAAAGAGTTTGATTTATTAAAAACCAAATGTAGACCGGATACCACCCCCTGGAAATGATGATAATTAGACAAAAAATTGATTTTAATCAATGTGATTTTATCGCGTACATATAGGTTTTATAATAAAACTTTGCTTTGGTAAACATTTCCTCAATTGTTTGGTTAGCAGTACATGGAGAATGCCGCCCTATTAAAATCCATTATAGAAAACGCGATAGATGGCATCCTTACCATAGATGAACGTGGAAGAATAGAATCGATTAACCCGGCCGCCTGTAAGCTATTCAACTATTTGCCGGATGAAGTGATAGGGAATAACGTGTCTATGCTTATGCCCCCTCCCGACAAGGATCAGCATGATGAATATATTCATCGTTACCAGCGGACACATAAACCACATATTATTGGAACCGGACGTGAAGTAACAGGTTTACGGAAAGACGGCTCAACTTTTCCGTTCAGGCTGGGTGTTAGCGAGGTGGAATATTCAGGGCGAAAAATTTATGCCGGTTTTATTCATGACCTGAGCCGGCAGAAGGAAGCTGAAGGTCAGCTTAAAGAATATGCGGCTCACCTTGAAGAACAGGTAGAAGACAGGACCCAATCATTAAAAAATACAGTCCATGCTTTGCAGCATGCTAAAGAAGAGGTAAGCTTGTCTTTAGAAAAAGAAAAGGAATTGAGCCACTTAAAAAGCCGTTTTGTATCCATGGCTTCTCATGAATTTCGTACACCTTTAAGCGCAGTACAACTCTCAGCTTCTTTGATTGAAAAATATGCACAGCCTTTTGATAGCCCTAATATCAGCAAGCACGTAGGTAAAATCAAAAACGCGGTAGGCAATCTCACCACCATATTAAACGATTTTCTTTCGCTCGAAAAGCTTGAAGCAGGAAAAGTTGAACCCTCTTTCGTTAGTTTTGACCTGGTTAAGCTGGCAGAGGAGATTACCGAAGAAATGCAGATGGTGGCCAAACAAAATCAAAATATTATTTACCAGCACACCGGTACAAGCAGTATAGTTAAATTAGATCCAAACCTGCTGAAGAATTGCATTTTTAACCTGATCACTAACGCGATCAAATATTCAGGCGAAAATACTTTTATCGACTTTAATACCGAGATCAATGAGCAAAACTGTATTATTACGATAAGAGATAATGGTATTGGTATTCCGGAATCTGCTCAAAAACACTTGTTTGAAGCGTTTTTCCGTGCACATAATACTGGCAATATACCCGGAACCGGGCTGGGTCTCAATATTGTAGCGCGATATACCAGCTTGATGAATGGGAAAGTTGATTTTAAAAGCAATGATAACCAGGGAACACAATTTACCATTTCATTTCCGCTATTATGAGTAAAAAAGTATTGGTTATTGAAGATAATAACGACATCCGGGAAAATGTTGTTGAAATACTTGAGTTGGCAGGCTACACAGTATATGAGGCCGACAATGGAAAAACAGGTGTTGAGCTTACCCGTAAGCATTTACCGGATATTATATTATGTGACATTATGATGCCTGGGCTTGACGGTTATGGGGTGTTATATATGCTGAATAAAGATCCCGAAACGGGTACTATACCCTTTATCTTTTTAACCGCAAAAGCAGAACACGTTGATTTGCGTAAAGGGATGGAAATGGGGGCTGATGATTACCTGACCAAGCCTTTTGACGATATGCAATTATTGGTAGCTATAGAAAGCCGCTTAAATAAAAAAGAACAACTGGATGGTTTTTACAGCAAGTCATTAGATAACCTGGAACAACTGGCATCAAAAAGCGATGGATTAGACGAATTAAAGAAAACAATTGCTGAACGAAAAGTAAGGCAAGTGAAAAAAAATCAGACTATTTATCATGAAGGCGATTTTCCGCAAGGCATATACCTTGTATTGAGTGGAAGATTTAAAACTGTTAAGCTTGCCGAAGACGGGCGTGAGCTAATTACCGGTATTTATGCTAAAGAGGATTATATCGGAATAAATGCCCTCTTGAACGCTGAGCCTTATACAGAAACAGCACAGGCTATTGAGGATGGCTCACTTTGCCTGTTGCCTAAAGATACGGTTGACCAGTTTCTGTCCCGTTTTACAAGCATCGGCAAAAAATTTATACAAATACTCTCCAATAATATCCGGGAAAAAGAAGAGCAATTACTCCAGATGGCATACCATTCTGTTAGGAAACGCATGGCCGAAGTTCTGTTACGACTGTTGCGGCAACAAACCACCGAAAATTCAAATGAATGTTTGAAAGTATCAAGAGAAGAAATGGCTTCTATGGCCGGGATGGCAACTGAAACAGTAAGTCGTATATTATCAGACTTTAAAGATGAAAAGCTGATTGAAAAAAAAGGCAGCTTAATCCAAATTTTGAATAAAGAACGGCTGGCGAAACTAAAAAACTGATATTAATCATTTTCCGGACTGACAATACTCATTGTATCCGCATATTGCCCTGCTTAGTTTTGTATCTAAACATTCAGAAAATGAAAGTAGTAGCATACAATATTAAAATTTTTGAAAAAGAATTTTTGGCAAAGGCTAATAATAAAAAACATGATATTACCCTTATATCAAATGCTCTAAGTATTGAAACAACTATTTATGCCAAAGGAAAAGAGGCTGTGATTGTTAACACAACCGACGATGTTTCTGAAAAGGTAATTAATATCCTTGCCGGTTTTGGTATTAAATATATAGCCACGCGCTCAACAGCAACGGACCATATGGATAAAGCGGCGGCGGCAAAATTTGGAATTAAGCTCGCAAACATACCAGGTTTTCCAGAACAGCTTGTAACAAGGGATATGGTTTCAATTGCTGAACAGACTTTTTCAACAAGCGATGCGTTACAGCAAATAGCCTATCAAACCATTAAAAGCCTTGACCTTTGGCAACAGGGTAAATGTGCAGGCAAAGCCTGTTTGTCTGCCAAAAAATGTCAGGTAAATAAAAACTGAGTTTATTTTTTGTAAAAAACGCCCATCTTCAGTAAATGAAGATGGGCGTTTTTTTTATAGACTATTTCTAATCAATTATCTCAAAATACCGGTAATGCGTTCTGCACTTTTGAAAATGGAAAAACTAACATTGGCTTGGTTAGATGTTCAGCTAATTTTTGAGTGATACTGCCTTCAAATATTCTTTGAAAAAAACTCCGCTTCCGGTGAACCAGAACCAACAAGTCAATATCAATTTGCTGCGATAGCCACTCAAGGCTGGTGTTAACATTTTTACCTTTTATCAGTCTGTAAAATATACTAGGATAATCTATTTTAGAAGATACCATTTCAAGAAAACTTTTAGAGGTATTAAAATCCCCGGGGTCAACAAATTTCTCATCAGCTACATGGGTTATTAAAATTTCGGCATTTAAATATTTGGCGAAACCGGATAAGGAGTGCAAAACATTGATGTCGCTGCCAGTCAAACTTGTAGCGAAGGCGATTTTTTTATATCCATCAAACATCGCCTGATATGGTACAAGCAAAACCGGACAATTGGCGCCTTCAATAATGTCCCTGGCATGATTTCCCAACAGAAAAGAGCCTAACCCGTTGGCACCATGCGTACTGATTACTGCCAAAAGTATATGATTACTTGCTACAATGTTATTGAGTGTATCTGTTACTGATCCTGCTATGCTTGCCGTCTCAATTGATGGCCTGAATTCCCCGTCAGTTAAATTCTTGTCTAATTGCTGGTTTAAACGTCCGGCTAACTCACTAACATCATTCGTGCTGTCATCTTCAAAGGTCTCATAATTCCCTATTGGCCAGGCTATCTGGGCAGTCATAGGCTCATCAGCAGGCGCTAGGAATACATTACATATAAGCAAATTAGCTTTAATTTTTTGTGCAAGCTTTAGTGCATAATGTGCGGCGTGATCTGCCCTGATAGAAAAGTCGGTTAATACTAATATGGTTTTCATCTTTTGGTTGTTTGATAGAAATGAAACCATCATCCGCATAGTTTAAGATAATGATTTCATTAATGTGTTAGTAAATTAGTATGGCCTTTACACTCAATTTGCTTTTGATAAAAGCTGACTGTTTTTATATACAAGGTTAAATTGAATGGTAAGATCATCTTTTACTTTCATTGCACCCAGCATAAAACTTGGCGGGTCAATTTTGTAATCTGTTAGTTTCAATTTTTCTGAACCGGTACAATTGATGGTATTGTCGGGATTAACAATGGCAGTTATTATCATAACTATTGTTTGGGAAGCTCCTGCAATAGTAAGGTCGCCGGTTGTTTTAATGGAATATTTATTTTTTTGAACCTGTGTAACTGTGGCCGAATTAAGCTTATAAGTAATCTTTGGATATTGATCGGCTTTAATTGTTTTATAAGTCCTGTTATCCATAGATTCGTGTTGACTTTTCAAGCTTTTAGCATCCAAAGAAAAGCTGAACGAAAAGAGTGAGCGAAGGCTTCCACCTTCAAACTTAAAATCACCCTGGCTTTCCATTGCCGAAGAGGTCATCGTCCAGTCATGCACGTTTGATGAACCCAAAACATTGATGTTAACATCCTTGCCTGCAGATAATTTGTAAATAGCTTGTGCCCTTAATTCATTAGGTATTAACCCAAAAACAATAACGGCAATTATAACGGAGAGTGCAGTAACCTGCTTTTTAAAATTTTTCATTTTCATTGGTTTTAATGTATAATCAAATGTATGACGTATTGCAGAGACGGGAAATGATAGCGGTTATGTATTAAAATGATGTACGTCATTTAATAGAAAGCCGATTAATTGTACCCTTGAATGGCTAATGTTTGCGTGGAGCTAGTTAATAGTTTTCATTTTCAGATGAAAATCAACGCTAAGCTTATCTTTGGTTTGTATCATACCGCCTAATTTTCTAGGTGGTATTAGGTTAAAATCTGAAAAATTAATATCCCGGGATCCCAATAAATGAACAACTCTTTGATCATCAATAGAGATTTTGTATTTTACTTCAAAATGTTGGCGGACACCTGCAATTTCAATATCTACCATACCGGTTATAGGCTCAGGTTGTGGGATGAGGTCGGGAAGTCTGTTTAACGACAAAAAAATAATATGAAGCATTGGAAACTGTTTTTCTTTTAAGGTCTTCCTGAGGTCACGCGTCATCATTGAGTTATGACAATCAAAGCTTTGAATGTTTATTCCTATACTACCTGATAAAACAATCTCCTTATCGCTTTTGTTTACAGTAAGAGTATCTGTTCTGCCATAAGCTAAAATCTCGCATGAAAACTTATTTACATTAGTGCTTCCATTAACGCACAGACTGCTATTTTCACTAATCACCCATTTTTTTCTTTCAGTTAATCCGGGGCAATTTGATGGTAAAACAAAGCTTGTTAATAAAAGGAAAAGCAGGTATATCCAGAAAATATTTTTGTATAGCATCACAGTGTTTTTTATCAGGGATTAATTTTAGCAAACACCACTCCTGCTATTATTGCCTGTACCAAACCATACACAAACCAGCTTAATACCATAACTACGGTGATATCCAAAGCGCTAAACGAAATCCACATAACCGGTAATAAGGCAATAATTGAATACACAAACCCGAACTCTAATCCTCTTATAATAGATGCACCTTTGAACAATACTTTAAACCTGTCCCAAAACCACGATAAAGCAAAACTGATGATGAATGCATGCAGATAGAAAAGAATGTCCCTCTTGCCGTCAGAATTAAATAGCGGGTTGTTATATTCGGTAAACAGGGCCGGGAAAAATCTGACTGCAAGGAACAGACCGCCATAGCTAAGTACGAATAAAATGCCTCCGGCTATTAATCCCGAAATAAAAATCTTCCTCATTTTTAGTTTGTTAAATCATTTAAGGGCAAAGCATTAAGCCTGTTTAAATAAGACTTAATGCTTAAATTTATATTAGAAACTTAAACTACTACAGGCATAACTTCAGTTTATGTAAGAATATCCTTATTTTTCCAGGATTACTTTTAATGCCTTTTCCTTTGCAGCATTTCCAAATGTATCATAGGCCTCAATCATCTGATCCAGTTTAAAACGATGAGTAATAAGTTTTTTCGGTTGTATTTTTTTAGACTGAACAGTTTTTAACAGCATAGGTGTAGTAACGGTATCAACCAGCCGGGTGGTGATAGAGATGTTGCGTGACCATAAAGTTTCTAAATGAAGGGTCACGCTTTTCCCGTGAACCCCGATATTGGCAATATGGCCGCCTGCAGCAATAATTGCTTCACATAATTCAAATGTTGCCGGTACACCTACTGCTTCAATAGCTGTGTCAACCCCTTTGCCATTTGTAAGAGCCATTATTTTTTCAATGGCATTGTTAGTACTGCTATTAATAGTATGAGTTGCCCCAAAAGTTTTTGCAACCTCCAGTCGGTTATCATCCTGGTCTATTACAATAATTTCTGCAGGGGTATAAAACTGGGCTGTTAATAATGCCGCCATACCTACAGGCCCAGCACCTACAATAGCTATAGTATCACCAGGTTTAACCTGTCCGTTTAAAACACCGCATTCAAAACCAGTTGGTAAAATATCGCTCAGCATCACCAGCGCCTCTTCATCCGAACCTTCTGGAATAGGATAAAGGCTATTATCTGCATAAGGTATCCTTACATATTCTGCCTGTGTGCCGTCAATCATGTAACCCAATATCCATCCGCCTTTTTCGCAATGTGAATACATTCCCTTTTTACAATATTCACATTTACCGCATGAGGTAATGCAGGATATAATAACATGATCTCCTTTTTTGAAGTTACTTACAGAACTTCCTACTTCCTCTATAATACCTACCCCTTCATGCCCTAAAATTCTTCCGGCAGTAACCTCCGGAAGGTCACCTTTCATAATATGCAGATCAGTTCCGCATATGGTTGTTTTCAATATTTTCACAATTGCATCAGTTGTTTCTTGAATTAATGGCTTTGGTTTTCCTTCCCACGCCTTTTTACCGGGGCCATGATAAACCAAGGCTTTCATGGTCGCATTATTTACTAACAATGAATTGATGGCTGATGGCGCATCTGTTAATATTGATACTTCGTTTGAAACTAAATTTTCCATTTTTATGTTTTTAATAGATTAATACGTATTGTAAAGATGTGGTTATTAGTGTTTTAATTAAATGATGCAGATTACTATTAATCATGATATTCATCACTTATATAATTCATCAAGTTTTAACAGGCAAGCAAAAATTATATTCGGAAATAACTATCAATAAGAAATTACACTGGTAAATTCACTTCTAATAATTGATTATCATTCACACTTTTTGATAAACACTTTGTTATTCAACCTAACGAAAAATTAAAAATCAATATTGAAAAATAAAAAACGGACTTATTTAATTGGTGTTTGTTTCTTTAAAACATATGGGCATGGATTTAAAAGATAAAGCAAAATTCCCTAAGGTGGTAATTATAGGCGGCGGTTTTGGGGGGCTTGAGGTTGCGGATAAGCTGGCCGATAAACCGGTGGAGATTTTAATGATTGACAAACATAATTATCATACTTTCCAGCCTTTATTATACCAGGTGGCTACCGGAAGCCTTGAAGCTGAATCCATTGCGTTTTCTTTACGTAAAAACTTTTCGGAACAAAAAAATTTCCGCTTTCGTATTGCCGAAGTCACAAAAGTAAACCCTGAAAAAAATATAATCGACACTACAATCGGCGAAATAGCCTATGATTACCTGGTAATTGCAACAGGCTCAACTACAAATTTCTTTGGTAACAAGGATGTGGAGCAGTTTGCCATGCCCATGAAATCCATCCCGGAAGCATTAAACCTGCGTTATCTTATATTGCAGAATTTGGAGGAAGCCATACTACAAAAAACCAAGGATGAGCGCGAGCCTTATTTATCTTTTGTTTTAGTTGGCGCCGGTCCTACGGGTGTTGAACTTGCCGGGGCATTAGCCGAATTACGAAATCATATACTTACCAAAGATTATCCTGAACTAAAAAAAGAAGACATGAAGGTTTACCTTGTAGATTTTTTACCAAAGGTATTAGGGCCAATGTCTGACGAAGCCTCAAAAGGGGCTTATAAATTTTTAAAAGAAATGGGAGTTGAGGTTATGCTTAACGTTAAGGTAGAAGGTTATAATGGAACCGAAATAAGGTTTGAAGGCGGCAAAACTATTCCTACCAAAAATGTGATATGGTCTGCCGGGGGTAATGGGAGTTATCCCCGCCGGTATTTCAAAAGACATTATTGTTAGAGGCAACAGGATTAAAACTGACAATATTTGCCGCATTGATGGTATTTCAAACGTTTTCGCTATTGGTGATGTAGCAGCGATGATTACTGAACAAACGCCAAAAGGACATCCCGGAGTGGCACAGGTGGCCATTCAGCAGGGTGTTCATGTTGCCAAAACAATAATACATCTCATCAATGGAGAACCTACCGAGCCATTCAAATATAATGATAAAGGGTCATTAGCTACTATCGGTCGTAATAAGGCGGTTGCAGACCTGGGCAAATTTAAATTCCAGGGATTTTTTGCCTGGCTTATATGGATGTTTGTCCACCTGGTTTCTCTATTGGGTTTCCGTAATAAAATTATCGTTTTTATTAATTGGGTTGGAAGTTATTTTACCTATAATGGTGGGACACGGCTTATAATAAGACGCTTTATTAAAGAAGATGTTCCTCAAAATACTACCATGCCAAAAAGTGACGGTTAAAATACTGATATTAATAGTCTAACATACTATATTCGCTATATAATTTCACGACTTATGAAAACTTTTATAATAGCAATTATACTTGCATTTGTATCATTTAGGGGAATTGCCATTGATAAAAAGATTTTTCCCTATGAAAGGCCTTCCAAAGCCTATTACCAAGCCGATTCTATAAAATTGCAAGTTGAGCACAACAATGCTTATTACCAAGATGTAGTTAAGGCAGATAGTAATATTACTGAACCTACAATTTATATAAGGACCCTCCAATTTATGGCTTCAAAAAATATTCAGCAAAATTACGGGTACCAGGAAGAAGGCAAACTCATATTTTCTACCACGCAGGATCTGAATATTAATCGTGTTTATGTTGGGGATGACAATGAAACGGTACAGGAGTATTCGGTTCAGTTCGCTATTACACTTGATTTAAAAAAAGGACACTATCGTTATACCATAAATAATGTCGTGTTTTTTCTGCCAACAGAAAACGGCAACAGAAGAGAAAATCTTAATGATATTTATTTAAAAGCCACCAATACAGACTCCAGAAGGGTCGCCAGAGATGCTAAAGCGTTGATTACATCTTTCGAAAGATACATATCTGCACTTACTGATGAATTGTATCAAGCCATTGAGCAAAAATCAATAATGTATAAGTCAAAATTTTAATGTTTTGATAATTAAATCGATGCTTCAGCAAATAAGACTAACTGAATGCCCGCGGGATGCTATGCAGGGGCTTCATCAATTTATACCCACCGAATTAAAAGCAGCCTATATAAATTTATTACTCCAGGTTGGCTTTGATACGATTGATTTCGGAAGTTTCGTGTCGGCTAAAGCTATTCCTCAAATGCGGGATACCACTAAGGTTTTACAAATGCTTGATTTAAGTAATTCAAGGTCAAAATTATTGGCCATTGTAGCTAATTACCGTGGTGCCGAGGAAGCAGTTCAACATCAAGAAATTTCCTATCTGGGGTATCCATTTTCAATATCGGAAACTTTTCAGCACCGAAATACAAATGCAGGTATAAATGAAGCATTCGATACCTTAAAAAGAATAATAGAACTATGCAATAATACTGACAAGGAGTTATTAGTTTATTTATCGATGGGTTTTGGCAACCCTTACGGCAACGAATGGAATACAGAACTTGTACAACAATGGACTGAAAAACTGGTGGATGAAAATATAAATATAATCGCATTAGCAGATACCATAGGTATAGCAACCGCTAACCAAATCAGGGAAATCTACCCTTTATTATGTACCCGATTTCCTGAAACAGAATTTGGAATTCATTTACATGCTACACCTGATGCCTGGTATAATAAAATTGAAGCGGCATACCAAAGCGGTTGCAAACGTTTCGACACAGCATTAAAAGGTTACGGAGGCTGCCCAATGGCAAAGGATGAGCTTACAGGAAACATTGCCACCGAAAACTTACTCAGTTACCTTCAATCAAAAGGGGAGCCCCTGGAGCTTAATTATGATAAATTACAGGAAGCGATGGATTACTCGGTTAGGATATTTGGGTAGAAAAATAAAAATGTCATTTCGACGAGGAACGAGGAGAAAACTTATACAACTTGCAAATCGGACTATGCTTATCGAACTATGCATACCGTACATGCAAAGCTGTAATGCAAATTGTTTAAGATTTCTCTCTATCGTTCGAAAGGACATTGGGTTTAATTTTAATAATAAAATACAACTACAATGTCATTTCGACGAGGTACGAGGAGAAAACTTATACTACATGCCAAGCGGACTATGCATATCGTACATACAAAGCTTTAATACAAGTTGTTTAAGATTTCTCTCTATCGTTCGAAAGGACATTTTATTTTGGATTTGAATTTGCGAAGAAATTAAACAAATCATCAATGTGGAACTATAACTTTTATGTTTATATTATTACCAATCCCAAACAAATCTGTATTGTATATAGGCGTTACTAATGACTTAACAAGGCGATTATGTGAGCACAAAGAGAATAAAGGAAACAAAAGTACTTTTGCAGGCAAATACTATTGTTATAATTTAATTTATTATGAACATTTTACGCATATAGATCATGCTATTGAAAGAGAAAAGGAAATTAAAAAGTGGCGAAGAGAAAAGAAAGAATCATTGATAGCAACTTTAAATCCTGAATGGAGATTTTTGAATGATGAGGTAAGTGAGTAGTTAATCCTCTTATTGAAAACGGGGCAGCATAGTCCAATTAGTTTTCTCCTCGTTCCTCGTCGAAATGACATTGGTATATTTAGGAAATTAAGCGTACATCAGTTTACCTTTAGGTAAAGGAATTTCTCTATCTAATTCTTTAGCAGTTTGTATCCATTGCTCAATTATTGTTTCAACATTCACTAGAGCTTCTTTATAACTATTACCATCAGCCATACAACCGGCAAGTTCTGGTACTTCAGCAATTACAGCATCATCTTCCTTACTCCAATACAAAATTATTTGATACTTATGCATCATTGGTTTTTTAAATCCGAAATCGAAATTCCGAAATTCGAAATCAAGAATTATTTTCGCACCATTTTAAAATGCCTTATTCCCGCTTCTTCAAATTCCGGACCGGTTTTTACGAAATTGAATTTCTCATATAAAGATACTGCCTGTATTTGAGCATGCATATAAACGTAGTCAGCATCCTTGGGAAGGTCATTTAAAACAGTTTTAACTAACTCCTGCCCCACTCCCATTCCCCGGAATTTTTTCAGCACGGCAAAACGTTCCAGCTTGTACCCTTTATCAGTTTTGCGCCAGCGGGATGCCCCGGCAGGTTCGCCGTCAACAGTTGCTAAAAAATGATTTGATTCGTCTTCAAATTCCCACTCCAACTCAGGCGGACAGTTTTGTTCAATAACAAAAACTTCCCTGCGTATGGCAAATACCGTTTCCAGATCAGCAGGATCGGTTACTTTACGTACTTGTATTTTTTGAGACATGTTTTGGATAGTGAAAGACGAAAATTTGAGGAGAAAGGCAAAAGGTTAAAGGCGAAAGGTATTCAATAAAATCTTCTTAACCTTTTACCTTTCGCCTTTTATCTTTGCCTTAAAGTTTACTATTAACGTCCAGGCAATTCAAATCAGCGAACGCTTCTTTTAGTCTTTTAACAAAACTCTCCTCGCCTTTGCGTAACCATACACGGGGGTCATAATATTTTTTATTGGGCGAATCTTCACCTTCAGGGTTACCTATTTGGCTTTGTAAATAAGCTTCTTTTGATTGGTAATAATCTTTAATGCCTTCCCAAAATGCCCATTGCATATCGGTATCAATATTCATTTTTATTGCACCATAAGAAATTGCTTCCCTAATCTCTTCCTGTGTTGAACCCGAACCTCCGTGAAATACAAAATTGATTGGCTTTGCTGCTTTTATGTTAAACTTCTCTTTCACATATTCCTGTGAATTATGCAAAATAACCGGCTGAAGTTTTACATTTCCAGGTTTATAAACACCATGCACATTACCAAAAGCTGCTGCAACCGTAAAACGCGGACTCACTTTTGAAAGCTCTTCATATGAATAAGCAACATCTTCGGGCTGGGTATATAATTTTGAGCTATGTACATCTGAATTATCAACGCCATCTTCTTCACCACCGGTAACACCTAACTCAATCTCTAATGTCATACCCATTTTAGCCATACGGGCAAGGTATTTTGACGATATTTCGATATTTTCATGTAACTCTTCTTCAGAAAGATCGAGCATATGCGATGAAAATAAAGGCTTTCCAGTTTCGGCAAAATGTTTTTCGCCGTAATCTAACAAACCATCAATCCATGGTAAAAATTTTAAAGCAGCATGATCGGTATGTAATATTACAGCAACGCCATAGTGTTCAGCAAGTAAATGAACATGCTTAGCTGCGGAAACCGCACCTAAAATACAGGCCTGCAATTTTGAATTATCTAACGACTTACCCGCATAAAATTGAGCGCCACCGTTTGATAACTGGATAATAACTGGCGAATTAACCGCCTTTGCTGTTTCCATAACGGCGTTAACAGTATTAGTACCTGTTACATTTACAGCTGGCAAAGCAAACTGGTGCTTTTTTGCGGCTTCAAATAGTTCCTGCACCTGATCGCCGTGCAGAACACCTTTATAATCTTTTAAATTCATTGACTTTTATTTGGCCCCGAAGTTATAATTTAGATGTGAGATTTGAGACAGAAGATATGAGATTTTTTTGAATGGAGAGGTCTGAAAGCCCGGAAATCTGAAAGTTTAAGAAGGATTAATTAAAATTTTAACCTTTTTTGGCGACTTTCCTGACTTTCGGACTAAAAATCTTACATCTAAAAAAAAAATCGTTTCTTTGTATTAATTGAAAGAGATAGATATTGATATGGCATGGTTTAAGCGTGAATCCAAAGGGATAATTACGACCACAGAAGAGAAGAAAGAAACCCCTGACGGAATTTGGAATAAATGTCCTGAATGTAAAAAGCCCCTCCACTATTCTGAACAGGTTGAAAACCAATATGTTTGCCATTACTGTGGCTTCCATATGCGTATAGGGTCGAAAGAATATTTTTCTGTACTGTTCGACAATAACGAGTTTACAGAATTGTTTGCTGATCTGCGTTCTGGCGATCCGCTGCATTTTGAAGACACAAAAAAATACGCCGACCGGTTAAAAGAAACCATGAAAAAAACTGGTTTAAAAGATGCCATAAGAGCGGGATACGGAAAAATGGGCGGACAAAGCCTGGTTATAGCCTGCATGGACTTTAATTTTATAGGTGGCTCAATGGGATCAGTTGTAGGTGAAAAAATAGCCCGTTCAATTGATTTTTGCATTGAAAATAAAGTACCCTTTTTAATGATCTCCAAATCAGGCGGGGCACGCATGATGGAAGCTGCATATTCATTAATGCAAATGGCTAAAACTTCGGCCAAGCTTGCTTTGTTGTCTCAGGCTAAAATACCATATATATCTTTGCTTACTGATCCTACTACAGGCGGTGTAACTGCATCATATGCCATGCTGGGTGATATAAATATTGCCGAACCAGCCGCTCTAATAGGTTTTGCAGGTCCAAGAGTTATAAAAGAAACCATTAAAAAAGACCTGCCAAAGGGCTTTCAAACCGCAGAATTTGTTCAGGAACACGGTTTCCTTGACTTTATCGTTGATCGCAGAGAAATGAAGGAAAAATTATCTTCCTTTTTGAAGATGACGATGGTGAATTAGGTGAAAGGTGAAAGGTGAAAGGTGAAAGAATTTTTCATTTTGAAAAATAATATAAAACGGGCTATCTTTTTAAGGTAGCCCGTTTTATCTTTTATTTTACGCTATTTCCTTCTGAATCGATTATTTGCAGAGTACCGATATTCAGATCACGTATGCCTTGTTCAATTTTTGAGCGGTCGCCCACTATTACCCATGTAAGATGATCGGGCTGTACAATTTTCATGGCGCTTTTTTGCAAATTGTCCATTGTTAAATGTTGTAGCATATCTGCATAAGTGTTTAAGTAACCTAATCCGCGATTATAAATAATTGCTGATTGCAAGTCATTTAAAACCGCCCCATTAGTTTCCCATATACCAGGTAACTCCAATACTGCACTACCCTGAACTTTTTTAAATTCCGCTTCGGTAATAGGTTTCTTGGATATTATAGCTTTAAATTCTTTCATCATTTCTACAATAGACTCCTTAGTTTTATCTGTCTGTACCGGGGCATACCCTGTAAAAAAGCCCTGACCCTGCGCATCAAGTAAAATGGAGAATGCACCATATGCCCAATGCTTGTCTTCTCGTAAATTCATATTAATGCGTGAAGTAAAATCGCCACCCAAGATGCGGTTCATCATATTATTTGATTTATAATCAGGATCTGTTGCCGACTGACTGACTTCAGCGGCAAAAATTATTGATTGCAAGGCGCCAGGTTTATCAACGATGTAAATGGTTGGCTTTGCCGGAGGCTCTACAGTTGCAATGTTTTTTTTCGGGATAGTTTTAGTTTTCCACGACGCTAATTTAGATTCAAGAGCGGCCTTCAATTCGGCCTCCTTTATATCGCCAACAACGAAAAGAATTGCATTATTAGGTGCAAACCATGTATCATAAAATTTTTCAAGATCGGCTCTTTTCATTTGCGAAACAGATGCTTCAGTACCGGTTCCAGTATAAGAATTGCTGTAAGCGTGTCCATTTCCATAAATTAAGCGTGGTAAAATGCGTAATCCCATAGTAACCGGCTGAGACTGTTCCTGCTTAATGGCCAAAAGTTGTCGTTTTTGTACGCGATCAAAATCTTTTTGCGGAAACACAGGGTTTAAAAGCACATCAGAAAATACATTCAACGAAGAATTAAAATTTACCTTAAGAGCACTTAAATATAGGAAAGAACGATCTAATGAAGAATAAGTATAAAAGGAGGCACCGAGATCGGCCAACTGATCATCTATTTGTAAAGAATTGCGGGTTTTTGTCCCCTCTTTCATCATTTTTATGGTCATGGAAGCAAGCCCGGGGACACCAAACTTATCAGCAGCATAACCTGCATCAATAACAAGCGACATTTCAACAACAGGAACAGCAATACGGGTTACCAACGAAACTTTAAGCCCGTTGCTTAAAGTAAATTCTTTTACTTCCGGAAATTTCACTGCCGGAGAAGAACTAAGCGCCGGTTGCAATTTACGATCTATCACAGTTGGAGTTGTGGCATAATCACCATAGGGATAAATTTTAAGTTTAAATTCACCATCTGTCAGCCATTCATAAGCAATGTTTTTTATATCTGCAGGCTGAGCATTTTTTATCCAATTTTGCACAACTTTATAATGATCAGCATCATTTCCAAATGTTTCGTTTTGGGCCAGGATGTCAGATTTTCCACCAAAACCACCTATTCGTTCCATCCCTTTTATAAAGCCAGAAAAATAGTTGGTTTTCGCACGTTCAAGCTCTTCAATTGTTACACCTTGTTTAAAAACTTTCACTAACTCCCGACTGATCGTATGGTCTAATGAATCGAGGGATATACCGGGTTTAGCATCAGCAATAATATAAAATTGCCCTCCAATCTCCTTCTCATCAGTATAAAAATAAATGTTGCTTGCAATCTGGTCATCATAAACAAGTTTTTTATAAAGTCTGGATGTTTTACCGGTAGCAAGTATATCTCCCAACAGGTTCAGATAAGTCATCTCTCTAGTTCCCCAGGCCGGAACATTCCATGTTTTTTGCAACCTGGCCTGCGGAACCCTGTCCTGAGCAACTGCCATATGTACACCCGTCATCTTAGCTGTCCATGCCGCTGGCCTGGCAATAGGTGGTACAGCAGGCAAATCACCAAAATATTTATTTACCTTATTATATATTGAATCAGCAATTACATCACCTGCTATACAAATAACCGCATTATTAGGACCGTAATAACTTTTAAACCAATCTTTCACATCTTTAATTGAAGCTGCGTCCAGGTCCTCCATAGCGCCTATAACTGTCCATGAATATGGATGATTAGAAGGATAGGTACCCTTTGCGGTAAGCTCATCAGCTACAGCATAAGGTTGGTTTTCACCCAGGCGTTTTTCATTTTGTACCACACCGCGCTGTTGGTTAAGCTTCGCGCTATCTATAACATTAACCATAAAGCCCATACGGTCACTTTCTATCCACAAAACTTTATCTAATGCCGAAACCGGAAAGTTTTCAAAGTAATTGGTCCTGTCGTTGTTAGTAGTTCCGTTCAGGTCAGTAGCTCCCAAGGCATCCATTACCTTAAAGTAACCATCATTATGGTGCTCACTGCCTTCAAACATTAAGTGTTCAAATAAATGGGCAAAACCTGTTTTGCCTGGCTTTTCATTTTTTGAGCCAACATGGTACCATACATTAAATGATGCTATTGGCGCCTTATGGTCTTCATGAACAATAAGTCTAAGTCCGTTTTTTAGGACAAATTTTCTGTAGGGGATATCAATTTCAGGATATTTTTTTGGAACATTTGTTTGTGCAAAAAGTAACGTTCCTTGAACAAGAATTGTGATTAGTAATACAATTTTTTTCATTATTTAAAGGTGGGTTTAAGTTATAATTGGTTTATATCAATCGATTAAAACATATCAGAAATAATATCTATAAATATAAATAATTATTAATTAAAAGCATTAAAACAAAACGAGGTTATCTTTAAAGATAGCCTCGTTTTGTTTTAATTACCAAAAAGAAGAACACTTTTACTTGAAAATACCAGCATTGATACTTGTATCGCCATCAACATCCTTACTTGTCATGTCCATATGCGGGCCGTTAACATTATCATCACCTCCATATAATTTTTTGATTTTTCAGAATTCACACTTGCATAGGGGCTCTTGTCTGAAAATAACCGGAATTTAAAATCGCTTTTTTTAGCGGGAACCTTTTTTTTATCAAGATCTTCATTAATGCTTCTCATAATTATATTTATTTAATGAATAATAAATACAAAGAACAAAGGTTATCAAATTTATGACCTTTTTACCAAAAGCTATATACCCTCCGTACCAGGCTCATGACCAACCATTCTTCCTGTTCTGCGTGGGTAAGGTCTGCTTACAAAATCTGTTTTTGCATTTCCCACAGATGGAACCTCATGCGGATTTGGAGGGGTAACATCTATCTGTTCACTATATGATGCATCACTGCTTCTTGCCGGTTGCTGATATTCTGTTTCATGCGGATATCCGGATGGTTCATTCTCCGATTCATGTTTTTCAGGTATTTCGTCGGGTCTGTCTTCTTTTTTTTCACCTGGATAAGTGTTTGTGATAGACCTTGATGTATCTTCATCCTCATCATCCACTTCTTCGTCCGCATCAATATCATCCTCTTCTTCTAAATCATCCTCTTCATCAAGGTCATCTTCTTCATCAGAACTATTATCGGCATGATTCGATCCTGTGGTATTATCATAACTCAGATCATCATCTCTAAGATCATCCTGATCGTTAGAGTAGGGATTATTATTTACTATCATAGATTCTTTCATTTAAGTTTACTACTATAATAAACCTATGAAATTGCCTAATTGTTTTAGTATTTTTCTTTAAAAGAAAGTGATTTTAAAAAAAGAGATATAATAGCAAATAATTTAATCAGGAATCGTATCCATTTATAAAATTCATGTCCTTAGTCTGGACAATCGTTTTGTTATAGCAATGGGTTTGAAACCATTGCTATAAATATAGACATAAATCCGCTAAATATCAGGCATTTACAAGGCATAATTCACGGATCTTGGCGACCGTGTAATCAACTTCTGCTTTAGTATTATATTTTGAGAAAGAAAACCGCACTGCCGGTCGTAAAGGGTTTGCGCCAATAGCACTCAATACGTGTGAGCCAATATCAGTACCTGAGCTGCAGGCGCTGCCTCCGGATGCTGAAATGCCAGCTATATCAAGGTTAAACAATAACATATCGGCCATTTCCATTTCGGGAAAGGATACATTTAATACAGTATATAAGCTTTTATCAGGATCAATTTCTCCATTAAAGCTAATGCCGGGCACCTTTTCTGTAAGCTGGCCGATCATATAGGTTTTTAAACCCTGAATATACTGCTTATGCTCAGCCATCTCAGCATAAGCAATTTCAAGCGCCTTTGCCAAACCAACTATACCATAAACATTTTCTGTACCGCCACGCATATTTCGCTCCTGTGAGCCGCCGTAAATCATTGGTTTTATTTTTATCTGATGATTTACATGCAAAAAACCAATACCTTTTGGCCCATGTAATTTATGGGCTGCACATACCATAAAATGCATTTTAAGCTTGCTGAGATCGTGCAGATAATGTCCCATTGTTTGTACTGTATCGCAATGAAAAATGGCATTATATTTTTCACAAAGGTCACCGATAAGGTTTATGTCTGTTAATGTACCTATTTCGTTATTGGCATGCATTAACGATACAAAACTGCGTTCGTTATTTTGAAGCAATGTTTCAAGCTGCTGGTAATCAATATTGCCCCTACTATCTGTATCAACAAAACTCAGACTAAGTGTTCCGGCTTTTTGCATTGCTTCCAGGGTATGGATAACTGCATGATGTTCCAGGCGGCTCGTTATGGCATGTTTAATATTATTGTCAATAATTCCGCAGCGTATAGCGGTATTATCAGCTTCCGTACCTCCACTGGTAAAAAATATCTCTGCCGGCGAAGTGTGCAGTAAATTGGCTATTGTTTTGCGTGATTTTTCTATTAATGCCCGTGCTTCCCGACCATGACCATGAATAGAGGATGGATTGCCATAATTGCTTTCCATAACTGTAAACATTACCTTTAACACTTCAGGATCAATAGGAGTTGTAGCAGCATTATCTAAATAAACACGCATCTTTATAATTATGAATTAGTGAATTATTGATTTATTGAATTATTTTAAGTCCGGAAGTCGGGAGAGTCCGAAGTCCGGAAGATTAATTTTCCTGGTTTTATATTTTTACTTTAGCAATCAAACTATTGCCTTTCTTTTTCATCTTTCGAACTTTCACGACTTTCGGACTTCTTGACTTTCAGACTACCTCAATTGCAAAATTTCCTTTATGTCGGCAATTATCTTATTTGCCAAATTATTGGCAACAGTTTCTGAATTACCTTCCGAATAAATTCGAATAATCGGTTCGGTATTTGACTTTCGCAAATGTACCCATTCTTTGTCAAATTCAATCTTTAAGCCGTCAATTGTAGTATGAGGCTGCTTTTTGTATTTTTCTTTAACCTTCAGCAATAATTTATCGATATCCATTTCGGGCGTAAGCGTTATTTTATTCTTTGAAATAAAATAACCAGGATAAGTACTTCTTAGCAATGAAACCGGCTTGCCAAATTTAGCGAGGTGGGTTAAAAATAAAGCAATGCCTACTAACGCATCCCTTCCGTAATGCAATTCGGGATAAATAATACCACCATTACCTTCACCACCTATTACAGCGTTCACTTCTTTCATTTTGGTTACTACATTAACCTCTCCCACAGCCGCCGCATAATATTGGCCACCTGCTTGTTCGGTCACATCACGTAATGCACGGGTCGACGAAAGGTTTGATACTGTATCACCTTTTTTGTTTTTCAAAACATAATCGGCAACAGCAACCAGTGTGTATTCCTCACCAAACATATTTCCATCTTCACAAACAAAACACAAACGGTCAACATCGGGGTCTACAGCTATACCCAAATCGGCCCTTTTAATCAATACTTCTTTTGAAAGAGCAGAGAGATTTTCCGGTAAGGGCTCAGGATTATGCTGAAAATTACCATCAGGTTCGCAAAACAATTTATAAACTGTCTTTACGCCCAATGCTTTCAGCAAAGCCGGCACAAAAATCCCGCCGGTTGAGTTAACACAATCTATAACTATTTTAAAATCGGCTTTTGCAATTGCAGCTTTATCAACCAAAGGCAAAGCCAATATTTTATCGATATGTTTTTGCAAATAATTATCTTCACTATTTACCTTTCCAATATCATTTACATCAGCGTATATAAAGTTACTGCTCTCTGCAATTTCCAACACTTCATTACCTTCGGCATCACTTATAAATTCGCCATCAGCATTTAATAATTTAAGTGCATTCCATTGCTTTGGATTGTGGCTGGCGGTAAGTATTATCCCCCCGGCTGCCTGTTCAGCAGGGACAGCTACCTCAACAGTTGGTGTAGTTGAAAGTCCCAGATCAATTACGTCTATGCCAAGGCCCTGCAAAGTGCCAATTACAAGGCTATTTATCATGCTGCCTGATATACGTGCATCGCGCCCCAGAACTATTTTTTTTATCCCGGTTTTATTAATAGCCCAGGTTCCATATGCTGAAGTAAACTTTACTATATCTACAGGCGTTAATCCTTCGCCTACTTTACCACCAATGGTACCCCTTATACCCGAAATTGATTTTATTAATGTCAAAGCGTATATGTTTTGAAGCAAAAATAAAGATATTTAACCGAAGGAAAGCATATAAGCCATATTGTTTTAAGCTTGGCATTATTCGTTATATTTACCACTTTCTTTATCAGATCATTTTTTATCAATGCCTGACCAACTTTTACAACTCGACCGGCATTTATTTTATTTCATTAACCATGATCTGGCTAATCCGTTTTTTGACTGGATTATGCCATGGATAAGAACTCCAAAATCATGGATTCCGCTATATTTATTTATAATAGGATTTTGTATCTGGAAATTTAAAAAACATGCGATACTTATCATCATATTAATGGCATTATCCGCCGGGTTTGCTGATTTTACAAGCGCAAGCATGATAAAACCTATATTTAAAAGAATGCGGCCTTGTCGTGATCCGGTAGTCTCAAAAACAGATATTGAACGTGTAGATTGTGGCCCTGCCTATAGCTTTCCATCGACTCATGCTACCGATCATTTTGCAATGGCGTATTTTATGATTTTTTTATTTTACAAAAGATGGCGCTGGATATTGCTTTGGGCTACATTATGGGCAGGTACAATTTCTTTTGCCCAGGTTTATGTAGGTGTGCACTACCCTATTGATGTAACCTGCGGAGCTATTTATGGGATATTTGTAGGATGGCTTTTTGCACTATTGTTTAAAAAATTGCAGCCGGGATTTGTCCAAATTGGTAGCGTACCTATTGCACGCTCTTAAAATCTACCGATATTTGTGCTAATGACATAATTATAATGGTCTTAATCGGATTCAGACATTCCGAAATTGAACATTCGAAATTCAAAATAAAATCGTAAATCTAAAATCGTAAATCTAAATTATCCTCTCAACTTATCCAGCAACTCACTCAACTTCGCAGCTTCCTCTTCAGTAAGGTTGTTTTGTAAATAATCCTTTATTTTAAATTCTGCATCCATTTTATCCAGGATATCCAGTCCGGTATCGCTGATGCGGATGTCAACAGCACGGCGGTCTTTATTATTTGTGCAGCGTGAAACCAGCCCTTTTTGAACCAGGCGGTCAACAATACGGGACGTGTCCGACATTTTGTCGAGCATACGTTCTTTGAGTAAATTTATGGTCGCCGGTTTTGGGTACTGGCCCCTTAATATCCTCAATATGTTAAACTGCTGCTGTGTAAGATTATATTTTTCAAATTTGCAACGAAACAAATTGCTTAGCCAGCCATAGGTAAAAGTAACGTTTATTACTACTTTTTGATAGTTGTCTTCAAAATTACTAGTTTGTATTTCTTCTTCTATCTGCATAATTTCTGGGCTTGACTAAATTGCAAATATCCTTATTTATTTCTTAACATCCTTAACCTGCTTGGGTTTTCCATAATCCCAGGGGCAATGCAGGCATTTGTTTTTACAGCAATTTCCGCGTTTTAAATGATATTCCCTTGTAAAAACGAAATTTCCATCTTCATTAATATAATAATCAATATTTTCCTGTAACATTAATTCAGCAGTTTTACAACAATACTATCGCCAAAATACTTTTTTAAGTGTATCCCATTGCCATGCAGGGTCCAAATCTGTTTTGGCTGAGTTTGTTTTATTGTTTGTAAAATATCATTCCAATCCACATGATCAGATATAAACAGCGTATCTTGTTTATTTACTTGCAGGTTTTCCCAACCAGAAGCAAATAAACGTTTAACTCCTGTTGCTTTTATATAACTGCCAAAAGTGAAAGGCGGTACAATATAAACAAACTCATCCTGGTTTTTCATTAATTTACGGCTGTAAACCTGGTATTTTCCAGGTGGGAATCCAAGCTTTTCATAAATCGCATTAATTGGCATTATACGATGATGAATCAGGATTTTCTTTTGAGGGGCATATGTATTAATTAATTTTACCAACCGCTGACTCTTACCCAAACCATATGCACCGAGCAATATATTGGTTTTAATAGCATTAATCTTTTGTATTTCTTCGACCGGATCAGGATGTAAAATTGCAGGATCGGCAAATGTGCTTTCGGTTATCAGTACATCAGTGGTTACCCATTCAATAGGTTCACAGGTTTCATCAGTTTGTAGTTTATAATCGCCGGTGTATAAATATTTCAACCCTTCGTATTCCATAAGCAATTGTGCAGAACCAAGCATATGCCCGGCAGGTATGAGTGTTATTTTTACATCACCTATAGTAAACGGATTGTTATATGGTATAGAATAAAGAACTTTAGCTGCATTTTTACCATAGCGCAGCTGCATAAAAGAAAGAGTAGCCTCAGTGCTATATACATTGTTATTGCCGCTAATGGCATGGTCTGCATGTGCATGTGAGATAACAGCATGAGTTACGGGTTGTACAGGATCAATATAGAAATCGCCGTATTTGCAGTAAAGGCCATTTGTGTTAAAACAAACAAAGTCATCTATTATCGTCATTGGTCATTGAGTCATTAGTCATTTTAACTAAGGAGTTATTGGTTGTGTAATTAATTAAATAATGGACATATAATAATGACTAATGACCAATGACTAATGACAAAAATTCCCTGTGCAATTCCAAAACCTGCGGTATTGTTAATTGGATATCGTCGTTTTTAATAATATAATCCGCCAACTGTGTTTTTTTTTCTTCCGAAAACTGGTTGGAATTGCGTCTTTCAACCTCATCAAGAGTGAGTCCATCTCTTAGCATTACACGCTTTATACGGGTTTCCAGAGGTGCCTGTACCATTATGGTATAATCGCAAAATTTATAGGACTCGCTTTCAAACAATAAAGCCGCCTCCTTGAGAACATATGGTACATCATCAAAATTTTTAACCCATTCATCAAAAGCTCTGAAAACAGCCGGATGTACCAGCGAGTTTAATTTTTTTAGTTCTGCATCATTGTTAAAAACAATAGCTGCAATATGTTTACGGTTTAAAGTACCATCTTTAAAATAAGAAATTTCACCAAAAGCTGATTTAATAGAATTTATAAGTACCTGGTCAGTAACCATTACTTTTTTTGCTTCATCATCTGCATAAAAAACAGGGATGCCCAATATTTCAAACACCTTACTAACAGTAGTTTTACCACTGCCCATATTACCTGTTAAGCCTATTTTGAGCATTATTTTTTAATTATAAAATCAATGTCTGCAGGATCAATTTTAACTATTTTACAATATTGGGGTATTCTACTAAGTACTACCGGCAGTACTTTATAACCATGTTTACGCCACAAATTCAAATCGGCGGTTGCTTCAAAGAAATCTTCATCCGTTTCTGCATACTTTTTCAATGAAGTTGTAAAGGTTACTTTAACTTTTTGAGGAAATATCTTTACGTTATCATTACCAGCGTTTATTAATTTAACTGGAATCTCCAGGATTTTTTCAGTAAACTCATCAACAGGAATAGTTACCTGGACACTTTTAGGGTAAACACTTAAATTCCCTTCTTTAACAGGTTGTAAATTTAAAAATGTATTAACTGTTTCACCAACACTATCAAGTCTCAAGGTATCAGTTTTCCATTCTGTTATCTTATTAATAACATCTCCGGGACCATTTACTATCACATACGATGGTTTTATGGTAATATTACCTGATTGAGAAAACTGATGCCGATACTTTACAACTGCCATTAAATGCACGGGCACCTTTTTTTCTTTACGGTTCGAAAAATCGAAATAAAGTGTATCCGGGCTAAACCCCGTTATTTGCTGGCTCACTTCCTTTCTGTTATTTATTGCATCAAGCTGATTACTCAATACTATATAGTTTTTATTTTCAAGTGTGCGTAGGTCAACCGTAATAGACTTATTTTGAATGCTCATTTTAGAAAAAAGCATTTCCCAGCCGCTGCCATTTATAATAACATTTACAGTATCGGGTTGCAATGAATGAAAAGCACGCTTTTGGGGAGCATTTTTGAAGTTCAATACCGCTTTAACAGTATACTTGTAAGGATTAGATAAAACTGTAAACATCCAGGCGACGATGGCCAATACCAGGCATGTAAAAAATGCTGATACCCGTCTTCGCTCGGTTGCAGATAATTTTATTATTGCCATTTTTTTAGGTAAAAGGCGAAAGGTAAAAGGTGAAAGGTAAGGGATATTTAATACCTTTTGCCCTTCACCTTTAACCTTTTACCTACTGGTTATGATTTGGCAGCTGCAGGAGGTGTATTTAATACCTTTGAAGCTTCTAAAGATATGGCCGATTTATCAAACCTGATCTTAACGCCATTATCCACTTCAACCAAAAAGGTAGTTTCTGCAATATCGGCAATCTTGCCATGTATGCCTGCGGTAGTTACTACCTTATCGCCCTTTTTTAATTCATTAACATATTTCTTTTGGTCTTTTTGCTTTTTTACTTGCGGACGGATCATAAAGAAATAGAATACAATGGCAATTAAGCCGAACATGATTATTTGCTGTGTACCAAAGCCCGTAGAAGCTTGTAATAAAATTGTTGTTATCATTTTTAATTTATATATTTTATTTTATAAGTACCTCACCAATCAGATGTACCATATTTTGAGCAGGATTTGTATTGGCTGTAATCGTTATCATTTTATCCTGCAAACCCATTTTACCGGCGCTATTAAAAGTAACATGTATTGCTCCGCTGTCTCCTGGTTTAATAGGGGTATGAGGCCATTCGGGCTTGGTGCACCCACAGGTTGCAACCGCATCGGTGATGATCAACGGTGATTTACCGTTATTAGTAAACTTAAAATCATAAGTGACCTTATCGCCAGCCTTGATCTTACCGAAATCATGCGCTTCTTTTTCAAACTTCATTACCGGGGCATTTGCCGCGTTTGCTGTTGTAGTATTATTTGCTGTATTACTACTATTACCTTGATTACAGGCTGACATTAACATACCTGCAGTTATTAAGCTTAAAAAAAGAGTTTTCATCTAATTAATCGTTAATAATTTGTTTTTCAACGCCACTCATGAGCGCTAGGCTTTAATTATTCTATTAATCCTCTGCCTGTTTTTGTTATTTTATTTTGAGCTTTTAGTTCGGATAAAATTTTGTCTAATATACCGTTAATAAACGAATTACTTTTAGGTGTACTAAACTCCTTAGATATCTCCAGGTACTCATTAATAGTTACTTTAACCGGGATTGAAGTAAAGTTAACAAACTCAGCAATAGCCATCTTCATCAATAAAGTATCCATCATAGCGATGCGGTCCGGTTCCCAGTTTTGGGTTTTATTACTGATCAGCTCCTGGTAGTCATGGTTATATCTAATACTGTCTTCAAAAAGTTTCACAATAAATTCCCTGTCCTCTTCCCAATTACCAGTAACTTCAGCCAGTTTATTCAGCTCTGCATTATCAAAAGAAAAGTTTTTAAAGGTTTTTGCTATCAATGCCTGCAGCACATCTTTATCTACCGGCCAATAAATAAATTTGTCTTCAAAAACCTGTTCAGCTAATGACGATTTTAAAATTACTTTTTTGAAAATAAACTTTATAATATCCTTATCTGAATGAAGTGTATCGTCAGTTTTTTGAAGATACTCCTTATATTCTATTGAGTTTTTCAGAATTATGAACAATGATTTGGCTAACTCAGGTTCAAAATCCCAGTTAACCTTATATTTCTTTAACGCAGCTATAAATTCTTTATTTTTTTGCAATGAAAGAATAAACCTGTTACTTAAAATTTTAACATCAGCATTCAAGTCTTCAGCAGTAGGTAAATGCTTATTTGCTCTTTCCTGGGCATCATTAGCAGCATAAGCAGCTACCTCTGAAATTAGTGATAGCATCCAGATATACATTTCATATACCTGATCTATACTTTGCAGCATATTCTTTTCATGCTGTTTAATGTCGCCGCTATTTGACTGATGATATGCATATAGCGACTGTAGAACTTTTACCCGTAGGTGCCTGCGATTTAACATGTTGGTAAGAACGATTTTATTCCGCCAAAGGCGGACAGATGTTTAACTATTTATTATTTAGTACGATGATTTTACTTTTTTAATGTCAGCAATACGTTTTTCAGCTATTTTATTCGCAGCATCAATGGTAGAAATACTTTCGGTTTTTGAAAGTTTTAAAACATTGCGGGTTGCCTCATAAATATTTTCTGTTAACTGCAAAGTGCGCTTTTTACTGAAGCCCATAAGCTCCGAGTAACAATTGATTATTCCACCGGCATTAATCACATAATCAGGAGCAAACAAAACACCCTTTTTCAGCAGCATTTGTCCATGAATATGCTCATCCTCCAGCTGGTTATTTGCTGAACCGGCAATAATGCTACATTTAAGCTTGTTTATTGTTTGAGTATTGATGGTAGCTCCAAGGGCGCAAGGCGCGTAAATATCTGCATCAATATCAAAAATTGTATTATTGGATATCGCTTCGGCTCCATATTTCTTTGCAACCTGCCCTACCCTCTCTTCGTTAATATCGCTTGCATAAACCTTAGCATTTTCATCGCGAAGCAGCTTTACAAGGTTTTCGCCCACGTGCCCAATACCTTGTACGATAACCGATTTGCCGGTTAAGCTATCATTTCCATAAAGTTCCTTTACACATGCCTTTATACCCATAAAAACCCCTAATGCTGTAATTGGAGAAGGATCACCGGTGCCGCCGATGGTTTCAGGAACACCCGTTACATATTGGGTCTCCATTCTTATATATTCCATATCTCTGGGGTTGGTGCCCACTTCTTCTGCAGTTATGAATTCGCCGTTAAGATTTTTAATAAAACGACCAAATTTACGTAACAAAGCCTCGGTTTTATCCTTATGTGAGTCGCCAATAATAACAGCTTTGCCACCACCAAGGTTAAGCCCTGCTATAGATGCCTTATAGGTCATACTTTTTGACAGTCTCAACACATCATGCAAAGCATCTGCTTCGGTTTTATAGGCCCACATGCGTGTGCCGCCCAAAGCCGGACCAAGAGTAGTATCATGAATGGCGATAATTGCTTTTAACCCAGTTTCCGGATCACTGCAGAATACAACCTTCTTATGCCCGAAAGATTCAAGCTGGCTAAATATTGATTCTTCATGGTTTGGTTCAGACATCTGAAGTGACAAAGTAAATGTTTTATGGCGTTGACAAAAGTATGTGTTTTTTTTATTGCGACAAAGTGTTTTTAGTCCGAAAGTCTGGAAAGTCCGAAAGTCGGGAAGTTTTTTGTTGTTTTTGGTTAAAAATGCAGAAGGGCAGTGCATTGATCATGACAATTCAAAAACGCATTTTATTGTTCCTGCTCGATATTTTTAGTTTCAGTGAATCTAATTTCAATCTACACATTTTACTTTTCGGATAATAAGTTAAACATGAATCAATTGAAGATTCTGCGTCTTTTAAAAGCCCCTTTCTTTCCTGTAGCACTCCTAAAAAATAATAATAGTCAAAATTTTCACTTGCCGCTTTTTTGTAATCTTTAATAGCATCATCCAGTTTATTTAGTTGCAAATTAATTTCACCTCTTTTAATATAAGCGTTGACGTTAACAGTATCTATGATAATCGCTTCATTATAACTATTAAATGCCAAATTTAGATCGCCTTTTAATTTATAAATATTTCCTATTTGAACCATAAAAATTGATTTTTCGCGAGGGAACAATTTCGCTCTTTTTTCGAGGCCTCCAATAGCGTCATCATACTTTTTAAGGCTTAATAAACTATCTATTTTCACGTAAAAAATGCTATCATCTTTATTTTTTTGATTTTGTTCTTTGATGGATTTTTTTAGATTCTGAAAACTTATATCAGCCTTCATTGAATAATATGAGCTTAGCATTTCATTTAAACTCCAAATAACAATTATTCCCAGTAAGAAATAAACTATATAACGAACAGTCTTTGTACCAATCATTTTTGAAATTAATAAATATAATTTAATAAACGATAACGGCATATTGTAAAATTTGGTCGCATTGATTATCATATTTACTTTGTCTTAGCTTAAAATATTACCTTTGAAGTTGTAATTATGAAACACCTCGTATACCTTAATAAATTTTTCTATAAGTATAAATGGCGGCTAATTCCCGGAGTACTGTTCGTAATAATTTCGAATGTTTTTGCTGTACTATCAGCACAAGTTGTCCGGATAGCATTTGACCTGGTGACCGAGAACATTGGTGTTTATCAACTTTTTTCAGGTTTCAACAGGCAATCAGTAACCTATAAAATATTCGGTACAAGCCTGTTATTTTTTGGTATGCTGGTATTAACACTTGCTTTATTGCGCGGCTTGTTTTTATTTTTTATGCGGCAAACGCTTATACTTATGTCGCGCCATATTGAATATGATCTTAAAAACGAGATATATGATCATTATCAAAAATTATCCCTTGCATTTTATCGTCGTAACAACACTGGCGATTTGATGAACCGTGTGACTGAAGATGTTAGCCGTGTCCGAATGTACTTAGGGCCCGGTATAATGTACACCATAAATACGGTAGTACTTTTCATCATGGTAATTTATGCCATGCTTATTGTTAATGTAAGGCTTGCCATATTTTCAGTAATGCCTTTACCTATTTTAGTGGTAATTATATATTACGTAAATAATATTATAAACTTTCGCAGCGAAAAAATACAACAGCGCTTATCGGTGCTTTCAAGTTTTGTACAGGAAAATTTTTCGGGCATACGGGTAATAAAATCATATGTCCGTGAAGATTTTGTCAGAAAAAGCTTTGCCGACGAAAGTGAAAATTATAAAACACATTCAATGGAGCTGGTAAAAGTGCAGGCTTTATTTTATCCGTTAATGTTGCTATTGGTTGGTTTAAGCAATGTTATTACCATTTATATTGGTGGTGTTGAGGTAATGAAGGGCAATATTACATCAGGCAACATCGCTGAATTTATTGTATACCTTAATTTACTTACCTTCCCTGTTATATCGTTGGGTTGGGTTACCTCCCTTATACAGCGGGCAGCAGCATCACAAAAACGGATCAATGAATTTTTGCACCAGCAACCTGAAATCATATCCCCTAATGTTGCCAAACAAACTATTAAAGGTAACATTGAATTTAATAATGTGTCTTTTACTTATCCCGATACCGGGATCAAGGCTTTAAAAAATATTTCATTCACCGCAAAACCCGGCGAAATGGTTGCTATTATTGGCCGCACTGGGTCTGGAAAATCAACAATTGCTAATTTAATTATGCGGATGTATGATTGTACAGGCGGCGGCATTTTAATTGATGATCAATCTGTTAAGCAGTTTAACCTGGAAGGCTACCGTTCGCAAATTGGCTTTGTGCCTCAAGAAGTTTTCTTATTTTCAGATACTATAGCCAATAACATCGCGTTCAGCGCAGATACGCTCGATATGCCCCTTGTGGAGCGCGCAGCAAAAGATGCAGCCGTTTATAACAATATAATGGAACTTGAAAATGGATTTGAAACTTTGATAGGTGAACGTGGCATCACCCTTTCGGGAGGGCAAAAACAACGTGTTTCAATAGCAAGAGCCATTGTTAAGCATCCGCAGATACTTATTTTTGATGATTGTCTTTCGGCAGTTGATACGCGCACTGAGGAGGAAATTTTAAATAACCTCGGACGCAATATGCGGGGTAAAACAAGTATTATTATCTCCCATCGTATATCGACTATAAAAAATGCCGACAAAATATTAGTACTGGAAAATGGTGAAATTGTAGAGCATGGAAATCACAATTATTTAATGGCTCAAAAAGGCGCATACTTTGAATTGTATGAAAAACAATTGTTGGAAGAAGAAGAAAATGCCTGAAAAATCACCAAATACTACAATGAAATTTATAAAAAGTTCAATTATATTTTATTTAATAGTTGTACTTTGAAAAATTATTTATATTTATGCCAACCAAAACTATTTTACACAAATTTTATATATGGGAGATTTTGAAAACAGAGAGCGCGAAGAAGTTTTTTCGAAGAAGGTAAGAGCCGGGAAGAGGACTTATTTTTTTGATGTAAAAGCTACCAGGTCAAACGATTACTATGTTACTATAACCGAAAGCAAAAAACGCCTGGAAGACGGGGTTTTTATTAAACACAAGATTTTTTTATACAAAGAGGATTTTGAAAAATTTGCAGAAGGCTTAAAGGATACAATAGAGTATATCAAAGCAAACCAGGAAGTTGTTGAAAAACGATACGAATATAGTGAAGCACCTGAAATTGCTAAAACAGCTGACGAAGACTTTTCTTTCGAAATATAACCTAACAACTTAAACTATATTATTTTAATCAAACCTGCTTCGGTAGGTTTTTTTATTTACTATTCTTTGTAAACGATAAGTTTGTTTATGATCGGCAGCCAGATTAAATAAGGTAAATTTTCAAATCACAGGCAATTTTTTCTGCTATCTTTGCGCGATTTACGGGAAAAGAGTCAAGAAGCAAGAATCAGGAGTAAAGATTGTTTTTGTTTCTTGATTCCTGGCTCTTTAATCTTGATTCTTAAATATAAAACAAATGGGTTTACAATGTGGTATAGTGGGTTTACCAAATGTGGGGAAATCAACACTTTTTAATTGCTTATCAAACGCCAAAGCACAGGCGGCAAATTTTCCGTTTTGTACGATAGAGCCAAATGTGGGTGTTATTACTGTTCCGGATGAGCGTTTAACCAAGCTTACCGAAATAGTGAACCCTAAAAATGTGGTGCCGAATGTTATTGAGATTGTCGATATAGCCGGACTTGTTAAAGGGGCCAGTAAAGGTGAAGGGTTGGGCAACCAGTTTTTAGCTAATATACGCTCCACCAATGCCATTATCCATGTGCTGCGTTGCTTTGATAATGATAATGTGATCCACGTTGATGGTTCTGTTGACCCTATCCGAGATAAAGAGATCATCGATACAGAACTACAATTAAAAGATCTGGACTCAATAGAAAAAAAGATCCAGAAAGTGGAGAAAATGGCTAAGACCGGCGGCGATAAAGAAGCAAAAAAGACTTTTGATGTTTTAACAATTTACAAAAACCATCTGCTCTCAGGCAAATCGGCGCGTACTGCCCCGGTGGCTGAGGAAGATAAGGAATACATTGCCGATATCTGGCTGCTTACCGCAAAGCCTGTAATGTACGTTTGTAATGTGGACGAAGCTTCGGTAAACACCGGGAATGCTTATGTCGAAAAAGTAAAAGCATCTGTAAAAGAAGAAAATGCCGAGGTACTTGTCATATCGGCACAAATAGAATCAGAAATTGCACAGCTGGAAACTTATGAAGAACGCCAGCTATTTTTGGATGACCTGGGCTTAACTGAATCAGGGGTAAACAAACTGATAAAGGCGGCTTATAAATTGCTAAACCTGGCTACATATTTTACCGCCGGTGTACAGGAAGTACGGGCCTGGACAATCACCAAAGGCTTTACCGCCCCCCAGGCCGCGGGTGTTATCCACACAGATTTTGAAAAAGGCTTTATACGTGCTGAAGTAATTAAATATGAAGATTTCGTAAAATTCAATGGCTCAGAAGCAGCAATTAAAGAAAATGGCAAGCTAAGCATCGAAGGTAAAACCTATATAGTGCAGGATGGCGATGTTATGCATTTTAGATTTAACGTTTAGAGGAAAGAGCCAGGAATAAAGAGTTAATATCTAACATTTAATTTATAGGGAACGAGGTTTAGATTGATCGTACAATTTCACTCGTTCCTTTCAAGTCAAAGTTATTAACGCTCCATTCTTCTTCATTATCCAATCCAAGCCATTCCTTCATTTCTTCATATTCAGGATTTGTAGGGTCCTTTAAAACTTCAAGCATGTTTGAGTACCCCCACGGGCCTCCACAGTCTTCAGGCGGACATGCGCCTTTGCCGGCGATACAATTTGCATTCATTGTTTTGTCAGCAAGTATTTTTTCCAGTATAATTTTATGTTCCCAGCCGTCTCCAAAGTCATAGATATAAGTAAACTTTTGGCCTTCTTCTTTAAATATTTTTTCAACTTTAATTTTTGCTGCATCTATAAAGTCGTCGTCTTCTCCATCATCAAACGGCGCTCTAATAACGGGATGGCTGCCAAACCCATTAGGTGAAAATTGGAACATATGATAATTCTCCCAGCCAAACGCACTCTGTATTACTAAATGATATTTTACAAAACTAAATTGGGCAGGAACCAGTACCCGCCGCCAAACAGGTGGCTTTAATATATTATTAAGCTGTATTTTAAATTGAAAAGTCATTACGCAAATTACTGATTTTAGCTAACTCAATAAATTTAAATAAAAAATTGTGTCGTCCATATAATAATGAAATATTGATTAACTAAGTAACTTCGATATTCATTCATTATTCGATATTAAATACAAATCCCTAAACATAGAAATTATATATTTGCACAATAATTTGAATCAAGAGGCAAGAGCCAAGAGTCAGGAAATAGCAGCATGACGAAGAAATTTCATTAAAAAGAAATCATTGCCACTTTTTATCTTGAGTCTTGACTCTAATATCCTGACTCTTGATTTTAATATTATCGCATTCGTAGTTCAATGGATAGAATGTCAGATTCCGGTTCTGATGATGGGGGTTCGAATCCCTTCGAGTGCACTAAAAAATTATTACCCCTGTAGAAATAAACCTTTGCAGTTCCCTTCTTTGCTTACAAGCTACTAATCCTCAGTTTTATCAGTATCCCGAATACTTGTCTATACTTTCTATAATTGGCTATCTATAGAAATACAAACGTTTTGTCATAACAAATGCTTCAAGTTTGATATAAAATTTTATTTCAATATAAATTTTTCACTTTAAACAAACTTTTTATGAAAACAAAACTCACAACAGCAACTATGATTAAAATAGTTTTAATCATAACCTTAATTTCTCCGATTTTTAGCTGCAAAAAGGATGTCACCAACAATGGGTATTCGAAGCCAGCTATCAATAATTCCCTTAACGATGCATCTTCGAAGCCTGCCGTTTATTTAAACGTAACTCTTAATGGGCCGGAAAAAAATTCAAAAATGTCTGGTACTATTAAGTTCCGTCAGGAACCGGACACCGCCAAGATTATCACGCTTGATACGAAGGTTTTCGATCTTATGCCAAACCATGCTTATGTGCTCCAACGGGCAGTAAATCCTATAGCAGACCCAACAGGTTGCTCAAGCACCACATGGCTTACGCTTGGATATGGGCCAACTCCACATGCAATTCATACTAATGCTGATGGTAATGGGGAAGCAAAATTATGGCGAAACGTTACAGCAATTCCATCGGGTACAGCTTTTCACATTCACTTTCAAGTGGTAGATTCTGCAAGCTTAACGCCTGTGTTAACAAGCGAATGTTATAACTATGCTGTAAAATAGTAATCTTAATAGGTGCCTAATTTAATTTAAACAGAAAGAGGTTGTCTTGAAGTAGTCTTGACAACCTCTTCACCTGCGCAAATATTCTGAACATACCAATGATGGGGTTTGAATCCCTTGAGTGCACTGAAAAAGCGGGTGACAGGTTGTTGTCCGCTTTTTTTTTGTGGCTGGCGTTTGAGCCGGTTGGGCTATCTGGCAGGTGTTCACGTTCATTTCACGTGAACACACTCATGAAAATTTGTTAGTCGCTGATAATCAGACTGATGTAATTTTTTATCTTTTTGCTTAGTCACAAATGTTTGATAATCAATTAATTATATTATATGCAATAAAGATACCAGCAGTGGGAATAAAACGCATAATGTGGGTGTAAATATGCAGGAATATGCAGAAATATGTAGGTTTTAGTTTGTAAAAAATCAAGTTTTGTTATTAATTATCCCTGTAAGCGTTCATTTGCGTTCAAAATGAACAATTGGTGAACGGCTGGTGTGTTGTCTATCCCTGAAAAAAGTTGACACTTTTGGTGAATAATCCTGTAGTTAGTTTACAGTTGACTGATAAGATTGAGAATTTATCTTATTAACGACATGGTTCTGCGCAGGGTCGTCTGCGACAGAAATTGTCTTAAAAACTCCCTCCCATGGGAGGGGTGCGACAGGCTGTGAATTGGCGGGGAGGGGTTTCGCCGCTATTGCACGCATAATACCTGTGTTTTCAATTTGGAAAACTGCAGCATTGGACAAAATAGTTCGCTAAACCACTGCCTGTTCCTTTCTAATGTCATTAAGTTAAGAGAATTTACTTTGTTTTACCCTCTTTTTTGTCTGCAAAAGAGAGGGTCAGCAAGCGAAGCGATGCTGGGGTGAGTCGCGACGCCAGTGCATTAGGCTAATGTCGCTTCATTAGTTGACTCACATGTTTGTTGATCTGAATAAAAAAGGGTGTCATTCCTTCTGCGCAGCGTCGTCTTCGATAGACGCTGGCACAAAAAAAGTATGCAATTCAATTTCTCGCATAAATATAAAAAAACGAATTTGTCATCCTGAACGCAGTGAAGGATCTTCTCAAACAGAAAAGTCGCCCACCTGCATGGCTTAGAAGATGCTTCACTGCGTTACCCATGACATGTTTGTTGATCTGAATAAAAAAGGGTGTCATGGTGAGGTACTCGAACCATGTGCGCAAAAGCAAAACGCTAATGCACTGGCGCTAATGCATTTCGTTCAGGCCACCTCACATGGTTCGAGTACCTCACCATGACACCCCTCTTTTGTCATTTCTCCTTCAGAATTTTCCTAATTTCACCACTCAACATGACAAAGTGGAAAAAAGAAAATTGTTAGCGACTACAAACAAGGACTATAAGCGATAATTTGAATTGCACCCCTTAAAAAGAGCCCTGCGCAGAGATGCGCCTTTTGAAACATATGTGCTTTTTTGTTCCCGCAGGGTCTCTTGAAAAAGGACCCTGCGCAGGATGCTCCTTTTGAAACATAATATGCTTTTGCCTGGTGAAAATGAAAATTATCTTATTAACGAGATGGTTCTGCGAAGGGTCGTCTGCGACAGACCCTGCTGGGACAAAAAGTTAATGCATTATATTGTTTTGATTGCGCCGCCAGGTGCAAAATATTGGTAGAAAAATAAATAATAAAAGAAAAGCGTGCCATCGCACGCAACTAATAAAGCGGCATTAGCGCTAATTCATTACGTATAGGTTCCGTACCGGATGGCACGGAATATCTTACTGGATTTTTTTTCTACCAATATTAGACCCCGATACGGGTCTGACATCTTAACTTAATAGCATTGAGGGTCTCTTGAAGGGACCCTGCGCAGGATGCTCCTTTTGAAACATAATATGCTTTGTCTGGTTGATTACCCGCCCGAATAACAGCAGTGCATGGGACTATTACACGGAGCAGAAGAGCTTATTGCCTGTTATATTGTTAAGCTTAAAGCTTAACCTATTTTAGGTCGAAGTTACGCTGCACTAAACTTCGACCAGATGGGCAGACGTTCGTCAATCTTGCCTCAATGCGGCGTCACGCCATCTGCTGAACCCATTGACTTCGCCAGGCCGGTGCCTCGAAGGGATCTGCGAAATACTGTGTCTCGTGCACCACTTTACCGTTGCGGAACTCCATAATGCTCACTGTGTATGCTGGTCGCCCCTGGTAGGTGATGGTGTATTCCGTGATCCAGAGATCACCTTTCCCGAGCATTCGCCTCACATTGAAGCCTGACGGCTTACCGGGATGATGACTTCGCAAGGCCTGCAAATTGCTTCGTCCGAAGATTCGCTCGCCCGACTGGGGATAATCACAGATGGCATCATCATCGTAAATATCATGTTCCGCATTTGCATCGCCGACTGCCGACGCGTGCCAGTGCACATTCAGGGCTTCACGTATTTGTTCTTCTTCCATGGACCGCTCCAGTCGTTTGGTTTTCCCGTCCATTGCAAGTATGGCTTTGGTGATAGCGGGAAAATTTGTTAAATAATTCTGCTGTACTGCCTGCATGTATCTAAATTCGTCGTTCTGCATGGCTGTAAGCAGGTCGTCGGCCGACTAAGCCAAATATACTAATTATTCGCCTTTCCAGTCAAATTTAAAAGTACCCCGTTGTCATCGTGCCGAAGATTACATTTATTCAAGCGCTTCAAATTATGCCGCTTTGGATCAGGATAATTGATGTTGATTGTTTGTTTTATGCGCTGTAGTCAGAGACACATAGCCGTCCGAAGTCATAAACAGCGGGAAGTAATTTATAGGAGTCTCAAAAACTTTATTAACTTTGTATATATCAATTTATTACCAAACCTAAACTAACACTTTCATGGCCGCAAAGAATCTACACAGTAAGCCTTTTGATGAAGAAACTATAACTAAACTCGAAATATTTGAAAACTATGCACAAGAATGGCTACCTACTTTTATTATGCAGGGAAAGCCAAATTTGTGCATTTTTGATTTCTTTGCTGGGACAGGTTACGATATGGCGGGTGTGCCGGGGAGTCCAATCCGTCTTCTTCATAAGATAAAAGAACAGCAAGGCAATATATTTCAAAAAAAAGTTCATATTACCCTATTTTTAAACGAGTTTGAGCCAAATAAAAAGACACAAGATAAATTTGAAGCTTTAAGAACTGCCTGTGATATTTTTATGACAGCGAATGCTAACCTCAAACACGTTGTAGAAATAAAATATTACAATGAGGATTTTGAAGGACTGTTTCCTGTGTTATTGCCCGAAATCAAAAAATTTCCATCATTGGTGTTTCTAGACCAAAATGGTATTAAATTTACCTCGGAGAAATACTTTTTGGAGCTTGAGAAAACATATCAAACTGACTTTCTGTATTTTATTTCATCATCTTATTTTTGGCGGTTTGGAAAAAAAAGGGAATTTACAATGCATCTTGAAATTGACATGGATGAAGCCAAAAAAGACCCTTATAAATTCATCCATCGTAATGTCATCTCTCAAATCAGAAATAAGCTACCTCCAAGAACCAAATTAAAGCTATATCCTTTTTCGTTAAAACGCGATCAAAATATACACGGGATAATTTTTGGTGCCTCTCACCCAAGGGCTGTAGATAAGTTTTTGGGAGTTGCTTGGGCAAAAAATACAGTTAACGGCCAGGCAAATTTTGATATAGATGATGACGCTTTAAAAGATCAGTTGGACCTGTTTAAAGGAAAAATTAAAAAACGTGTGGAAGCGTTTCAGGATATTGTAAGGACAAAGATATTAAATGGTGAGATAACTAATAATGCACAGCTTTATGATTTTACTTTAGGAGAAGGGCATATCAGTACGCACACAGTTGAAATTTTAAAGCAGATGAAAACAAGAAAAGAAATAAGTTATGATTGCACTTCGCCACTGGCAAATTATGACAATGTTTACAAAAAGCCGCGATTATTGGAATATATTGTCTTGTCAAAGAAATGATTTTTTTATGTTTGGCGACTAAATGCTAAATTTGTTAGTATCTAATATGGATTAAAGCTTTTTAAAATGTCAAAATCAAATATTGAATGGACTGAATTAACGTGGAACCCTGTTACTGGTTGCAATAAAATAAGTCCAGGGTGTAAATACTGCTATGCAGAAGTCATGTCTAAACGTCTAAAAGCGATGGGCATTGAAAAATATAAAGATGGATTTCAGATAAGAACACATTCAGATGCACTTAATATTCCGTTTACGTGGAAAAAACCGAAAGTTGTTTTTGTAAATTCGATGAGTGATCTGTTTCACCCTGAAGTACCTTTAAGCTTTATTAAGGCTGTATTTGCAGTGATGAACCAAACTCCAAACCATACATATCAAGTGCTCACCAAGCGCTCTGATCGTCTTCTTGAGTTATCTGGCCAATTAGATTGGACGTCCAACATCTGGATGGGGGTTTCCGTGGAAAACGAAAAATATACGTTCCGTATCGACGACTTAAGGGCAACTGGCGCCAAAGTGAAATTTTTGTCTATTGAGCCACTTATCGGGCCGGTAAAAACATTAATCCTTGATGACATACATTGGGTAATTGTTGGCGGCGAATCCGGACATCGGGCCAGACCAATTAAAAAGGTATGGATAGAATTTGTACAGGAAAAGTGTCTGCAAACCAATACGCCGTTTTTCTTCAAACAATGGGGGAAGACCAAATTTAATGTTAATCCATCAGATCCAACGATCGACGCTGACCATCCAAAACATGCAAAAGGCGGATGTGAATTAAACGGCCAAACTTTTAGAGAGCTTCCTCAAATTACTTCCCATCATTATAATTAATTTGAAGCCACTTTTTGTTCCCGCAGAGTTTCTTGAAAAGGACCCTGCGCTGGGAAGCTCCTTTGAGAAATAATATGTCTTGCTTGGTGAAAATGAAAATTCATCTTATTAATTGGTTCTGCGCAGGGTCGTCTGCGACAGACCCTGCGAGGACAAAAAGTAATAGTAAATGCAGTTTTTCGTTTAATTGAAGTGCGGTTCTTCATATTAGCTTGTGTAAAAGTAAAGACAATACAGGATTATTAATTTTTATATTTGGTGTATGGATGATATTGTTATTGAAAATGAAGAACCCAAAAAAGACATAGTATATTTTATCACAAAATATATACCATTAATAAGTGTTTTAGCACTTGGTTATAGTTTAATCAATGCGACTACTTTTTATTCGTATTACCACATTGACATTTTTGCTTATGCAGAATTAAATGAAATTATCATAATTGCTTTTCAAGATTTTATCTATATTGTACTACCATCTGTTTTTGTATTCCTTATTATAGTTTATGGAATATACCGTTTTGTTAAATATAAGAAGCAGAAAGAAGCTTATTCGACTACATCTAATTTGAATAAATTTGAGCCTTTCATTAAGTGGCTGGCATTTGGCTTTTTTATTTTAATGTCTTGTACAATTACCGTTCAATATTTGAAGGGAAGTTTTTATGACATATATGACATATATTTTGAAATATCTAGTTTAGTTTCAATAATTTCCGTCTTCCTTTTTGTTAATTTTATTGAGAAATATTATGCTAATTCAAGTAAGAATAAAACTTATATTTTATTTTTCATTCTTTTTAGCTTCTTATTAATAGAATTAAGTATTTGCAGTGGATTATTTAAAATTTGTGAAACAAACGAACAGCACCCTATTTTTATGAATTTTAAATTCGGTAAAGAGTTGATTTTTTCTTCCGATACCTCGTATTATATAGGTAGAACTAGGGGATACATTTTCTACTATAATATTAAATATAAAACATCAACTATATATCCTATAAAAGATGTGTCAATTATAACAATATATAAACCAGAATATAAACCAGAAGTTGTTCCACATTAGTTTCGATATAATTACAACACTTAAGTGTAAGAACCTTTTTTCTTTTTTCAACCGCTGTCCGAGTCTCCGATTTCGGATTCACTATGCATGTAGTTTGTAACTACAGAATAAACAAAGCCCCAATATTTCATTTTCCACAACACATTAGGAAGTACAAATTTTTATTTTTATTATTGATATAAATTAAACCTTTTTCAACCTATAAATATTTACCAATGGATAACCGTCCATTAAGTCGTTGGAAAATATTCAACCTGCCTTTCTTCAGGTCAGGTGCAAATAAAAATGCCCCGGCCGAAACAGAACCTGGTACAAAACCTACAAAAACTCCGCTTGTTGAAGCCTTAAAAATTGTAAATGAAGAATCGAACAGGATTAGCGGCTGGTGTTTATTAATTATTGGTGGTTCCATACTTGCTATTCTGCATAAAGACTATTTAAAATTAGAGGAAGATAAATGGCTGTATTTCATCTACATTCTCGGCTGGCTGTCTTTATGTTTATCTATTTATTGGGGCCAGATCGTAACCAGGGGCTATTTAGCAAGCCTGTTTGTTACGCCGGACTTGTTAGACAGCGTTAGTGAAAAGGTTAATATACAGTTTGCAAAACAGCTTAGCTGGTTTATGGCCGGTGTTATCATCTTTGCTGCCTGGATGATTATTTTTTTAACGCTTTGGATTTTCAATTGTGTCGCGATCACCAATCCTTAAAACTTAAAAATATGATAGATTGTAATTGCTCAAAATATCCCTTCAAACCTCATAACCCTTGCTACGGAAAATGTACAGGCAGGATATTAAGTTACGCCAGTCCGGCTGAGCTAAGAACTATTTTTTCTATTCCCGACGACATTATGCAAATAATTGAAGACTTAAAACTTCAAAATACTGCCGACACATTGGAAGATTACACCAGGGAACTTGATGCCAATCAATCCGAGGTATTAAACAATATTTTCACCAACCTGGATCAGAACTTTAAAGCAATTAATTGGTTAAATGCAAATATGGAAAGCCGGGAAAGTTTAACGGTCTGATATATGTTTGCAAAAAAGGATGTCATGGCAGGCCCCTCGAGCCATGCGCGCAAAGGCCTTGCCGTCGTGCATTAACGCCTTGATTATACAATCATTGCAGATCCGCCAGCCACCCGCACGTACTTCGAGGGCCTCAGTATGACAGCGCTCTTTTGTTATTTCTCCTTTAGAATTTTCCGTCCCCGCAGGGTCTGTCGCAGACGACCCTGCGCAGAACAATGCCGTATTTTGGTTAAATAACGCAATTGGAGATTCCCCGCCAAGTCAAGCGTGTTTCGCTTGACTTTCAATAATTGTCAGCATCCACGCTAACAATTATCTGTCACAGACACCCCTGCGCAGAACAATGCCATATTTTGGTTAAATAACGCAATTGGAGATTCTCTGTACAACTCCGAACGAAAGATAATTGCCGATTATAATTCGCTATGTTTGAAATTCAAAGTACAGCTCTGCCCCCCTGACAAGTGCGCAAACGCAACCCATGCTGTCCGAATCCTTTAGCCTTTGTTGGTGTTATCACCAACAAATCAGGTTGATCTTTGAATTAGAGAATAAACCTGTAATTACAACTTGGTTACGCACGGAGCACCGAACATAAAAACGGTACTATTCTAAATAGTATAAACATACCGGTACTTGTTGGTGACAACACCAACAAGGGCAGAGAATAAACCTGTAACTACAACTTGGTTACGCACGGAGCACCGAACATAAAAACGGCACTATTCTAAAATATATAAATATACCGGTACTTGTTGGTGACAACACCAACAAGGGCAGAAGTATCCCCAGTGTCAAGTCAACAGTCTTTAGTCGTCCCGATAGCTATCGGGAGTCTTAAGTCAATTTTGTACTTTTCTGACTCAAGACTCAAGACTTTCGACTCAAGACTAAACTTCTTTTAACTTCCCCTCAATATTTGGCAAAAACCCGGTTAATAAGCCAATGAGCGGAAGAAAAGAGCATACTTGAAAAACGTACATGATGCTGGTACTATCTGCCAGCCTGCCCAACAGGGCCGAGCCTAAGCCGCCCATGCCAAACGCCAGGCCGAAAAACAAGCCCGATACCATGCCCACCTTACCGGGTAACAGTTCGTGAGCGTACACAACGATTGCCGAAAATGCAGAAGAGAGAATAACGCCTATGATAACTGCCAGCCAAATGGTCCAAAATAAATTGGCGTACGGGAGCATCAATGTAAAAGGCGCTACGCCAAGTATGGAAAACCAGATAACGTATTTCCGCCCGAAACGGTCGCCCAGGAAGCCGCCAATAAGCGTGCCCGCGGCTACCGAGGCTAAAAACACAAATAAGAATAACTGCGATTGTTGTATGGAAACATGGAATTTACCGATGAGGAAAAAGGTAAAATAATTGGTCATGCTGGCCAGGTAAAAGAATTTGGAGAATATTAACAGCATCAGCACCGACAGCGAAAAAATTATTTTTGTTTTGGATAAACCGGACTGAACCGTTTGTTTTAAAACCGTATTTTTTGCCCTGCTATTCAAATGGGCCTTATACCAGCGGCCAACCCATGATAATACGATAATACCCAAAAGTGCGACCACAGCAAACCAGGCAATATAATGCTGGCCATAGGGGGCAACAATCAGCGCCACCAGCAGTGGACCAATGGCGCTTCCAGAATTACCGCCTAACTGGAAAATTGACTGGGCCAGACCTTTTTGTCCGCCGGCGGCCACATGCGCCAACCGCGACGATTCGGGGTGAAAAATAGAGGAACCGATACCCATTAAGGCCACAGCTCCAAGTATCGCCGTAAAGCCCGGCGCCCATGATAGCATTAACAAACCTGCAAGGGTAATCCCCATGCCTACAGGCAATGAATACGGCCGCGGCTTACGGTCGGTAAAGGAACCTACGAATGGCTGTAGTAAAGACGCCGTTACCTGGAAAGTAAAGGTAATGAGTCCGATCTGCGAAAAGCTTAAACGGTAGTTTTGCTTTAATAAGGGATAAGCTGAGGTGATGACCGATTGGATCATATCATTCAGCATATGGCCGATACTGATGGCAAATAAAACGCCGAAAACGGTTTTTTGAGCTATTTGCTTTGGGGTTTCTATTAAAGTTGATTCCATTTTACCAGGTTGCGATAGTGTTTTCTAAAAGAGACGTTCGCAAAAGTGCATATTTTTTGGAATTTTTCAGTGAGTGGTTTGCAGCGATGTTTCTGCAACAAACTCACATCACAACTTCTTTTTCGCCCCCAACGCAATAGGCATAACATCCACCAGCTCCAGCGACTTCACCATATCCCTGGTAGCGCTTTTATATTTTTTAAAATGAGGCATTTGTAAGTGCGCCTTATATGCAGCTGTATCAGCATATATTTCAAAAACTGTTACGTGAGTGGGGCGGTCTTTTTCATATACAGCATATAAAGTCAGCACACCCGGCTCAACGCGTACAGCTGTTTCAATACCTTCCTTTAACAAAGCTTTATAACTTTCCAATTGAGCGGAATCTATTTGAAGTTTTGCCAAATGCACTACCCGGTTTGTCTGCTGGGCAGAAGCGTTTTTATAAGAGCATAATATCAACATGCCTGCAGCAAGTATCAGGAACAGTCCGCGGCGAAGGGTCAAATCGATCGGCAATTCGTGCCTTTTATTGTTTTTCATTTTATTGGTTTTCATTTAAATGGGTTGTGCTATCTTCCCGCACAGGCAAACAAACAAATTCGTTGCAGGTTATTGCATTGGCCTCCATATCGATTATGATTGTATCTGTTACTTATACAAATATCCTGACGATTTTCTGCTATTTGGTATACAGATCACGGTATTATCTACCAAATTCACTGATTGGCGGTGTCATCATCATTAATAATCAAATTATGAGGTAAATTTGACTTACAATTCAGCATATTCACATGGATAATATATTAAAGCTGAATACCATCAGCGAATATAAAGGTTAAGCATAAAAGGAAATACCATGGAAATTAAACGCATAGGCTCGCAGCCTTCAGGCAAAGGCCCGGCCGCATATTTTACAGGAACAGTAAGGATTGATCCATTAAATAATCCGCCGGAACCGGCTCGTGTTGGGATGGCCCTGGTCACCTTTGAACCGGGCGCACGCACGGCCTGGCATACCCATCCGCTTGGTCAAACATTAATCGTTACGGCAGGCTGCGGTTGGGTGCAGCGCGAAGACGGTGAAAAAGAAGAAATCCACCCGGGCGACGTCATCTACTTTTCACCCGGCGAAAAGCACTGGCATGGCGCTACGGCTACCACCGCGATGAGCCATATTGCCATCCAGGAAAAGTTGAACGATTCGCCTGTTGACTGGATGGAAAAAGTGACCGATGAGCAGTACAATAAGTAATCAAAAAAAATATACCACACATCCGTATTAAAATAGCCTGTAAAACAGATCCCTTATTTTCAAAAAGTACATTTATTTAGCGTTGCTGATTCTCCAAATCCTGCTTTGATTGCAAATCGGCGTTTAAAACCACTTCGTGATCTAATGCTCTTTTAGGATCAAAGTGTATGCCGGGCGTTAACCAATATAAAAGAATCACGCGTGAGTAACGAAAATTAAAAGGAGACAGAATAAACACTACACCCAGCAGGATGCAGACATATAGCCATGGCGACCTACTGCCGGTCAGGATACTGGTTCCCACTGCCATGGTAACCATTTCGGCTACGCTCATTGCGTAACTTACAAACATGGCCACATAAAAATAGCCAGGCTCAATTTCAAAAGTAAAACCGCAATGTGGGCATTTATCATACATTTTTTGTCCGCTTAAGCCGTACATGTTATTCACAAACATATCGCCCCGCCTGCATTTGGGGCATTTGGCATGTAAAGCTGCGTTAAAGGCCGAAAGATGGATTCCGTTTTTTGCTATCTCTGTTGTATTCATGATGTTTTGACTGTTAATATTTTCTTTCTGAAATCCTCAGGTGTTGTATTGGTTTGTTTTTTAAAAAACTTGGTAAAATAAGAGTTATCGGCAAAGCCTAACCGGTAAGCAATCTCGGTGATGGTAACGTCAAGATTAATTAGTAGCCTTTTAGCCTCCAGCGCAACACGGTTACGTATTACTTCGCCCGCCGGTATGTTGAGCGCTTCTTTGCACAGTGCGTTCAGATGGTTAGGTGTTATGAACAGCATTTCGGCATATTCCTTAGGCAGCTTCAGGGTTGCGAAATTAGTATCGATCAACTTCTGAAAATTTTTAAGCAAGGTATAGTTATAAGAAGTGACATTTGGCGGATGGTAGGTTAATCTTTCCATATTTATCAATATAAAAATATGAAGCATAATCGTTTTGGCCAAATCAACGCCCATCCACCGGCTATCTTCACTTACTTCAATCAGCTTTTCAAATAAGTCAATTATTTCAGGCTTTAAGCTATCCGGAAGTTCAATAACGGCATCTACTGGTGTACCGCTGAAAAAAGAGAAATTTTGCAGGTAATCAGATTTCAACAAAAACGACTGAAAAAAACTAACCGAAAAATTAATGACATAGCCATTCACCTTCCCATCAAAATTCCAGCTATGAACCTGGCCAGGAATCATAAAGTAGATCTGAAATGGCTTAACTGGAAAGTTTTCAAAATCAATAGTATGAGTTCCTGCTCCTTGTGTGAATAAAACCAAATGGTAAAATGTATGCCGGTGCGGCCGATGAAGATTTTTATGAACTTGCAGATATGGCGCAAACCGGCTGATTAAAATATCTTCCTGTTTAAACTCCGACAGATTGCAGATATCATATACCGGAAATTCATTTTTCATACCTCAAAGGTAGAGGGAAAAGACTTTAATGTGTGGTAGTTTAAGCGGTTTGTATGGTAATATTTACTGATGATATATCAGATTTTTATTTTGGTGTGAATGCTAACTAGGGATTTTCAGCAGCTCCGCATGGCATAATGTAGTTTAAAACTACAGTTTGCACATCATAAATTAAAGTGGCTGATTTTATCATTCATTGATCTTACACTTTCATCGTTTCCCCGATATTGTTAAAAGGAAACCTGGTATTGTAATACCACTTGTGCTTCCCTGGAAGAATTTCTTATCAAACTATTGCCGGCCAAAGAGTAAACCGGCCTGTTTTGATAATCAAGGGTCAGTTTGCTTGTATTTCCATTGATAAGCCAATTAATACCCAGATCAAATAATGTCATTTGTTTATCAAGGCGATCGTAACTTGCGGTTTGCAAAGTGGCATAAGGCATAAGAGTGCCGTTACCCGTTCCAAATAAATCCTTATCTAATAAATAGCCAAACTGCGAATAAACGACGTGCCCGGTACCAAATGTTGGGAAAGCATTGCCCTGGCTTCCGGCAAGATAAGGGGATGATGCAACCAGCCCGTCGGCTACGGGCATTATCCCAACATAACGCAAATAACCAGGGCCATATTGGGTATCAAAGTATCCGAGATATGCATTTAAGGCTGTTCCCTTTCTTTTATTTAAGGGAGCGTCGTAAAAGATAGCAACCGACCAGCAATTTAGCGGATGATAATTAACAGTTTGGCCGCCATCCGGGCTAGACCATGTTGCGTTTTTTTGTTCAATAAACCCTGCTTCCAGGTTCAAAACCTTTTTTTCGCCATAGTAGGTTCCCGGCATATAAGCTACTACGTGAGTTTCCCTGTCAAAGAAATTCCAGATTAAAAGGCCTTGATATTGTATATGATTTCCTTGTTGAGCGAAATTAGAATTTGAGGTAGTAGGATTTCCGGTTGGAAGAACTGTACCGCTTGTAGTTATAGGAAATGGATTGCTGAGAATTAAACGGTAATCCAGTTTGCCAACCTGGCCCCGTGCATATACACTTAATTTGCGTCCGGCCTGGTCGGTGAGGTCAAAGGTTGACTGTGTAAAAAGGGGTATATCCATCGACATAATATTGGCAACCTGGGGCTGGGAAAAGCGTGATAACCCGCTAATAATACTGAGACCACCCCCAAAAATCAATGCCTCACTTCCTTTCTTAACCTTGTATTCGGCCAGGGCATCTTGTATGAAAGGCGTAAATTTTCTTGGTGCAAGATAGTTGAAGTTATCCTGTCCAAAATAGAAATAAAAAAAAGCATGGTCTGTAAGTTGCCCATAAAATTGAAATCGTGCCCTCCGTATTCCAATGTCATAAGTTTCAGCGGTGGGGTCTTTCAAAACAGTAGTGCCGGGATTGCTCTGATTGTAACGAAACCAAAACTGGCCAAGTAGAGTAAGTTTGAGGTAATGGCTTCCGTCTTCATTTAGCTTTAGCCTAATTTCATTAATATCCTTCTTTTTAGCACTTGTGTCTTCCTGGGCTAATAAATTGGTTGATAAAATGAAATTAAAAAGCATTAATACAGCAATGCATTTCAGCATGATCCGGAACAATTGGATCTCCCGTTTTTTTGTTCCAAAAATGATTGTATACCTTTTCATTGTGGTTGAGATTTGGAGAAATAAAAAATTGAATTAAAATTTTTAACCTAAAAATAGTATTCGGCATAAAAATCAATTCTTGATTTAAATTAATCCTATTGGGTATGTAACCGAAATGAGTGGTTGGGCTATTTCAAACAGTATTTGACAGCAACGATGGGATAGATATTAACAATGTTGAATTATAACAACGTATCTTACAGTAGGTTTTTAATAATATCAATAATTAGACGTTAGTTAAAACAGAAAGTACAAGCATCATTCCGACATAAGTCTATGCTTACACATTATCTGATACCTTATAGATTTCGCAGATGGAGGATATTATCAGCTAATAAGTGCTTTTGATGTATTATTGCGATTAAGCCAATACCAAACCTTCCTGTAATGCTTTCTGATAACTCTCCTCGTCAAATTTGTAATAAGCAGGTGAGCGATGAGCGCCTATTTTTCTTTTTTCATCCAGTTTTACAATGAGCCCGAGCGAAATTAATTTATTGGGAAAGTTAGAAGCATTGAGCTCTTTACCCGACATTACCTCATAAAAATGCTTAATTTCCTTCAAAGTAAATTTCTGCTGTAAAAAATTTTGACCTATTGGGAAATGATACAAATGCATCCTCATCGTAAACAGAGCTTCGCGAACCATTTCGTCATGGTCAAATCCTAATTTGGGCAATTTGTTTACCGAAAACCACTGGCATTCGCTGGACAGATAGTCCGCTTGCGGCTTTGCATTGACAATATCGGTTATAGCATAAAACCCAACCGACACCGTTTCGCCGGTAAGCCAAGTATCTTCAACCAGTCGTACGCCAGCCAACTCAAAAAGCTTTTCGAGTTCAAAAGCTCCCCGCGGATCGTTTCTTCCCGGATCGCCAAAGGCTTTAAACTGTTTCAAAAACAAATTGTCAATGCCTGTCCGCTCTGCCGTTATCCTGGTGGCGGCCTGGTCCAGGCTTTCATCTTTCCTTACAAATCCACCCGGCAAACACCACATCGTAATGAGCTTATTCTTCACTAACAATAACTGGAGCTCGCCGTCGTGATAGCCAAAAATCGCGCAATCTACCGTAAGGCAGGGCCGGTAATCTAAATAACCTTCATTAAAAAAATGCTGTATTTCCTGCAAGCTTTCCATCTTTTTTACGATGATCGAATTATTTATTAAAATTTAATAAATGTAATAAAAATTTACATACCTTTATTTATTAAATTTTAATAAATGAGATTACTGCAGTCGACTTAATATAGCCAGGAAATCTTTAACGATTGTAAACCAAACAATAAGAAATTTTTTAATTCCATATAAACCAAATTATATCCAAAATGAGAATCAACAGATCACTTACTTACGCAGCAGGGGCCGGGGCACTGTTAGCGGTATTCGCCTTTACTAAAATCCGGCCCAAAAACAACTTACCACCGGTAGTCACTGCTAAATCCGGTTCTATCCGGACAGATGGGGACGTCACCTACCGCGACCTGAATAAAAACGGGAAGATGGATGTTTACGAGGATTCGAGGCAACCTATTGAAAAGCGGGTTCAGGACCTACTTAAACAAATGACCCTTGAAGAAAAGGCCGGGATGATGTTTTACTCCCCGGTGAGGGTGAATAAGGACGGATCAATTGAAGAACAGCCGGCTAAGGATTTCCTGTCAAGTATATCACCGGTAGGCATTAAGGAAATCGACAAACATCATATCACCCATTTTAACCTGTTTGCCGTACCTGCCCCCGATACTTTAGCCATATGGTACAACCTGATACAGCAATACGCCGAAAAAACACGCTTGGGTATTCCCCTTACCATCGCCTCTGATCCCCGTAATCAGGGCGGCGCAGGTATTTTCGCGATGTCGGCCAAAACCTTTTCCATGTGGCCCGACCCACTTGGCTTAGCCGCAATTGGTGATGAAAAGTACATGGAACAGTTTGCTGATATTTCACGGCAGGAATACCTCGCGGTTGGTATACGGCAGGGCTTACATCCGCAGGTCGACCTGTCAACTGAACCACGCTGGCCGCGCATTCAAGGGACCTTTGGTGAAGATGCAGCACTATCCTCGCGCATGACAACCGCCTATATAAAAGGTTACCAGGGCGAAAAGCTCGGCGCTAACAGCGTTGCCATGATGACTAAGCATTTTCCCGGTGGTGGGCCGCAAAAAGAAGGCCTCGATCCGCACTTTGCATTTCAAAAGGGCCAGGTTTACCCTGGTAACAATTTTAAATACCACCTTATTCCATTCGAAGCCGCTTTCAAGGCTCATACCGCAGCCATCATGCCTTATTATGGCGTACCGATGGGACAAAAAAATGTAGAAGAAGTAGGATTTTCTTACAATAAAGCTATTATCACGGAGCTTTTACGCAACAAATACCACTACGATGGCGTGGTTTGTACCGATTGGGGGCTGGTATCTGATACTAAACTTGGTCCGGTTAACTTTGAGGCAAGGGCCTGGGGTGTCCAGAAACTAAATACCGAAGAACGGGTACAAAGAATAATTGATGCGGGTGTAGATCAGTTTGGTGGCGAAAACCTGCCGGAAATTATTGTAAAGCTGGTGAAAGAAGGAAAGATAAGCGAGAAGCGTATCGATGTATCTGTTGTAAGATTGCTGCGTTTAAAATTTCAGTTAGGCTTATTCGACAATCCCTTTGTTGATGAGAAAAAGGCGGCTGATATTGTAGGAAGCCCTGAATTTATGAAAGCTGGACTGGACGCTCAGCGCAGGTCGCTCACCTTGTTAAAAAATGAAAATCATACTTTGCCATTGGCACCTAATAAGCTGAAAATTTATATCAAAAATATTAATCCAAAAATTGCAGCCGCATACGGTACAATTGTTGACGATCCAAAGCAGGCAGATATCGCGATCATAAGATTACAAACCCCAAACTACCCGATTCCCGAAGCAAAAGGTAACTTCATAGCTGCGATGTTCCATTGGGGTGATCTTGATTTTAAAGGCCAGCAATTAGAAGACATCCTTACCCTCGAAAAAACTGTGCCGACAGTAGTCGACATTTATTTGGATAGAGGGGCTGTTATTCCTCAAATCAGCCAATATGCAAAAGGTCTTTTTGCCAGTTTCGGCTCTAGTGACGCAGCACTGCTTGATGTTGTTTTTGGTAAATATAAACCAGGAGGCCATTTGCCCATCGAAATGCCCTCATCAATGGAAGCCGTTCGTAACCAAAAGGAAGATATGCCCTACGACTCCAAAGATCCGCTATACAAATTCGGTTACGGTTTAAGCTATTAATTAATAAAATTATACTGATCTATTCCTAAAACAAATTTTAAACTAATTCAAAATGAAAAAATTCAAATTCTTGTTAACAGGCGTAATTGCCCTTACAATATTCGCTGGCAAAACCTATGCGCAAACTGAAGCCCCCAATTATTTTATAGGCAAATGGGATGTATTGGTAAAAGGCACGCCACAAGGTGATGCGCATTTAAAGTTTAACATTGCTGATTCTGCCGGGCATTTAAAAGGCGTGTTGCTGGATACAACTGCAGCCCACAAGGATATACCTGTGACCAATATTGAGAATGCAACCGACAAGATCACCCTTTTTTTTACGATACAGAGTTACGATGTAAACCTGACTTTAGCAAAAAAGGATGACGATCATGCAACCGGCAGCCTGATGGGTATGTTTGACGCACTTGCAGATAGGATTAAGAAATAACCGTTTGAATTTAGTTGAATGGGGAGGGGGAATATTTTTTCCCTTTCCTTTTTTCAAATTTCAAACAACAATGACACAATCGCACATTTGTTTGCAGATTGATTTCCCCTGAAATAATATAACCCATGGAATGTTCAGGAACAAAGGTGTTTGGCAAATTCCTTTCCCATACCTGCAGATGCGCCGGTAACTAAAATTACTTTTTTTATGTTTTCCATTTCTTTTGTTTTAAAGATTTCCTTGTCCTGATTGTTCTCATTTACGAATCAAAGGTCGCATTAAAACAAAAGCCGAGGTTTGCTGTAAGGCTCAAATTTACTTTGGTGTAAGGCTCAAATTGGATGCACACAACAGAAAGGTGCTCAAGTGACTTAAACTCGTCATCCGTTAAATCTTTATGTCCCTATAGGGGTACTACCCGTTTGTAGAATTTAATTCAAATCATCTTTTTTGCCTCGTCAGGGGCTACCTCTAGCAAATGGGTAACCCCTGACGGGGCAATTTTTTCTTTCTTATTTTTCTACAAATGGGTAATCCATACGGGTATCTAAAGGTTAGGCAATTTATTCACTTTTTAAACTCTTAACAGGATTTGCTATAGCTACTTTTATGGTTTGATAACTTATAACTAAAATGGAAATTATTAAAATTGCAAATACAGGCAGTGTCAGCAACCACCAGCTAATACTGATATGATAAGCATATGATGTAAGCCATTTATTCATGATCAGCCAGGTTAGAGGTATCGCTAATATTGCCGCCAAAGCTATCAATTTCACAAAATCCCTGGCCAGCAGCACTAATATTTGTCTTAGGGCCGCGCCTAATACCTTACGGATACCAATCTCCTTTGTACGCTGCGTAGCTACCAGGTAAGCCAATCCATAAAGACCTAAACATGCTATGAATATGGATAAGATGGTAAAATAGTTGAATAATTTGATGCTGGTGATGTCTTTTTGATACATCGCATTAAATCCGTCATCCAAAAAATTATAACTGAACGGCACATCGGGGAAATAGCTTTGCCAAGCCGCCTTAACCATTTTTAACTGATCCGGACTGATCTTCACAAATACTGAAGTCGGCCTTGGAGAGCTATAAACCATTACTAATGGTGCAATGGGATTATGCATAGAGCTATAATGAAAGTTTTTAACCACGCCGGTTACATGTCCCTTATGATCAAACCCATCAATAGGCTGGCCAATGGGTTTCTTCCACCCCATTTGGTTTACAAATGCTTCGTTTACTATAAATCCCTCTTTTTTATCGGTGGTTATTGCTTCTGAAAGATTTCTTCCTGCTATAAGTTTCATGTTCAATAGTGGAATAAATTGATCATCGATCATAAAATAATTAGACATTACTTCCCTTTTTACGCCATTTACAGTAGCTAAGGTGGTAGCCTTAGGCGTTTCACCATTATTCATTGAAAAACTGAGGCCAATTGATGTGCCTTTTACTGCGCTCATCTGCTTTAAGGCAATATTAAAAGGCTGAACGCGAAGGAGTGCAACCGAGTCACCAGGCAGTGAAATATTTAGAACCTGGTTATTATTAAAGCCAAGCGACCTATGCTGAATGAAATTGATTTGCTTGTTCATGATAAAGGCGCCGGCGATCATAACCGTTGCAATTACAAACTGGATAACGGTAATTGTTTTGCGTAATGTTAATCCTTTTGAAATATATTTCAAATTTCCCTTTAAAGCAGTTATTGGCTGAAAACTTGACAACACAAATGCAGGATATAAGCCGGTTAATAATGACGATGCTAATACTATGGCACAAATAATCCAGAAGCTATAGGTTGACCATGATAGTGAGATCTTAATTTGCAGCAGACTGTTCAAAAATGGCAGCATAATAAACATCAGCGCGATGGCTATCATAAGGGCAATACCCGTAACAAAAAACGACTCAAATAAAAATTGCCTGATCAGGCTTGATTGTACCGCACCATTTACTTTTCGAACGCCTACTTCTTTAGCCCTTTCCGTAGCCCGCGCGGTTGAAAGGTTGATATAATTTAATAAGGCAATAACCAATATGATAATAGCCAATATTGAAAAAATGTAAACCAGTTGCTTATCACCTTTAACGGTATCGCCCATGTTTCTTGTGACAAAATGAACATCCTTTAAAGGTTCATATCAAATTTCAATGAATATTTTACAGCGCCCATTTTATTTAATTCGGGCTGAATATCTCTTTTTGATATTAAAGCAAGCTTCTTTGCAAAACCCGCATAGTTGGGCTTTTGCTTGAAAAGCACAAACGTATATACTTGAAAGTCATCGCTCAGCCAGTTGGTTACTTTGGAAAACTCTCCCGGCAATAAGGCGTCGATCTTCAGGTCGGAATTTTCTGGCAGATCAGCTAATACACCGCTTATATGATACAGATTTTTATTGCAGGTAATACTTTTGCCGATAGCGTTATTGCTGCCAAAATATTTTTTCGCCAGGTGTGTTGTTATAACCATGCCATGCGGATCACTTAAAGCCGTTTTAGGGTTTCCTTCAGCCAGGCGATAACTAAAAACATCAAATACATTTGCATCGGCTTTATATACAAAATCCTCTTTAAATAATTGATTGTTCACCTTAATAACTGCTGCATTAGGCTCAAAACGTACGGCAGCCTCAACCTCAGGATAGTTATGATTTAAAGTTGTAGCTAAAAGTGTAGGTGTTAGCGCAATAGTGACATTATCATTTTCGGGTGTGCGCATTACATTGGTAATACGGACAATTCTGTCTTTTTTAACATGGTAGCCATCATAGCTTAATTCATAATTCACATACAGCGAAATAAGCAAACAGGCAGCAATACCTATAGAAAGCCCACCAATATTGATAAGGGAAAAACCTTTATGACGGATCAGGTTTCGCCAGGCAATTTTTAAATAATTTTTTATCATAATGCAGCTATTAATATATCCGAAAGTAAATCATTTAAATTACAAAATGATTATATTAACAACTGATTAACAGATATTTAACAAAATTTAACATCTGTATATAAGATTTAAGAAGTTTTGAAAACCTCTTAAATCTGAACATTGAATTAAAATATAAAATAGCATTAGTGTCAAAAAATCTCACCTACATCAATAAACAAACCATTCGATCCCTGCCGGCCAAAACCATAATCAATACAAATATTTGTTTTTGATGCTTTATTGAGCTTTACCCGGAGGCCAGGGCCAAACCCCGGCTGTATGCTCTGCAACTTTGAACCCGGCGCCGCAGAAAATGACTCCGCATTTAAAAAGAACACGCCACCAAAGAGGCCATTTTCTGTTATTTTATACCTGTATTCACTTTCAGCGTATATCATATGAGCGCCCCTGAACCGCCCTTGTATGTATCCCCTACCTGTGGCCGAATAAGTATCCCATTGCGTGCTTGGTAAATCAAGATAGCCAGGTCTGCCATTTAAAATCAGCCAGTCAAAACTCCATAAGGCAAGTACATTATCTGATCCCCTGGGAAAATTTATATATTTTCGTACATCAATAATGAGCGATTGCCAACTGCTTGTGCTCCCTAAAAATTTAGAATTATTTCGGAACTGCACCGAAATAAAAGCTCCTTTGTAAGGATTAATAGCATTATCTCTCGAATCTAATAAGCCATTTAAAGTAATCCCTGTTGCAACAGAACGCACCAGTTTACCATAGGAAGCATAATCACTAAAATATCCTTTATCAGAAATATTCCAATGGTCATCAAATATATATCCGGCCCCAGCGTATAAATTTTCTGAAATAAGCCTTAATACCGTTTCGTAGAGGCGGATATAAGAATAATTCATCGGATCCTCGTGATTAATATTTGAGTTGCTGCCCAAGCCATAAGTGCTTTGCGGATACCGGTAAAATCTAAAATCACCAACAAAATTGTAATTATTATCCGGGCTCCATATATTGCTTTCGATTGGAAAAGTAAACTGCCTTCTTTGCGACAAAGATGAACTGGCAACAATTGTTGAAATTCTTGATTGTGGTGCAGTTCTAAAAGCCACATTGCCGGCTACCACAAGAGCAAGTTTTGAAACAAGGGTATAACCCAATGCCGGAACTATTGTAAATGAAGGTTTGGATGTGATAGATTCAACTTCCTTACTTACCTTTTTATGAAACAACTTTGCATAAATATCAGTAACATCTTTTTGATTTTCTTCCTCCTTTTTCACAAATGCTGTATCCTTTGCAACTACCGTATCCTTTTTACCTTTCTTTTTTGGTTTTATAGGAATAGTTGAAATAGGAACACGTCTATGTTGGGCGTAAAGTTTGTCTGCTAATAATATCGTGATGATAATTAAAACAAGCTTTAAAAATAATTTCATTACCTATTAACAGAAAACCAGGTGATTAGATTTAATTAAAGTAAAATCTAACGACCTGGTTTTAATAGGATAAAAGTAATCTATTGATCAAGCACTAAGTATAATTTTAAGCATGCTGTTCCAGATCAAAATAATCTTGTAAGTAATATTCCTGAGGTTGTTTTTCTTTTGTTTGTGACTCAAATACGTCTCTGCAAATATTAGCAATATTAATTGCTGATGCACCGCCATTTTGTAAAGGCGCCAATCTTTTTAATTGCTCAAGATCAAAATAAGAATGCACCTTTTTGCCGAGTGCCAAACCTACATAAACCACAGTAGAATACTGGGTGATCAGTTCACTGCAATTTGCAATCATATGGTTGGTATTCCCGGTACGATATATTAATGTTCCGGCAGGAGCATGTTTCCTGATTTCTGCTTCGGCCCGTTCAAATTTTTCATTGGGGTGAAGTTTGAAAAGAAGCTTTCTTCCATCAGCAATTTTTACAGCTTTTTTGATAAACGCAGGCCTGTTTTCATAACGAAACGTTTCACGCATATCAGTAGTTGCCACCATCACATAATCCTTGTAAGGAAAATCATTGTTAAAAAATTGCCAGATATTATCGTAATTCGGGATTCCCGTAACAACTATCTTATCAGGATCGGTACCAAGCTTTGAAAATTGCTCTTTGTAACCTTCTGATCCGGCACAATAAATATCACAAATGTTGGATGTTCCGTTTAATGAGGTGTTTCCTGTTGAACCAACAGGAAGTTTAAGGGCTTTAACAATCTTACTTAATAAATTATATTTATCTGTCATCCCTTCTTGCACCCATATCAATTTCGATTCGCGCAACCGTTTGGGAATATGAAGATCGGAGCAATAAACAACCAAATCATATTTATTTTTTTTAGCCTGGTAATCAATTTGTAATCCTTTTGACAATAAATATCTTTCAGAGTTTTCTTTAAATTGGCCAGAAAATATAGTATTCTTTGCTAAAGGTGTATGTTTAATCATCCAGTTCAGAAAGGGAGAATCAGTGAAAAACTGGCTAAACCAACAATCATAATCAGACAAATGCTTTGATATTTCGTGCATTTGCCAGGTTTGATTCATTGAACCGGTTATGAACAATATTTTATTTCTCATTTGTGACAAGCTTGTAATGCATTAAAAAATACAATGACATTAATTATATACGAAGAAAAAAAATTTTGCTGAATCTAATTTCATACAATTGTAATATTTACCAATTGACTAAAAAAGTCAGTAATCTTGTGACAATCATCTTTTAAACAAAAAAATACAGGCCCTGCTTTTACAAGCTTGTAATTTTTTGAATGCGTATTGATATTAATTTAACTTGGGCTGGGCACAAACCTATATTCACGTTAGCGGCAGCATAAGAGGAAGGAGCTAAAAAGATAAAATAGCCACCTTGCTAAGTTTCTGATCAGGATCAGCAGGGTTTTAATATCTAAAGATACAGATTGTCAATGAGAAATAAAACATTTTATATCTTGTAAATCCTAAAATCCTGAAAACGGCGTAGCCCCCTCTTGAACACCATTGAAAATAGACAAAAGGTGAAAAATCCTGATTCAGACAAAAGGCGCAATTTATTCCGTCTTCAAACTCTTAACCGGGTTCATCAAAGCGGCTTTTATGCTTAAATACGAAACTGTAGCAAAGGCGACAATTATCACTGCTATAAAAGGGATAACAAAAAGACTCCAGTTAATACCTATCCTGAATGCATAGGTTTCCAGCCATTTGTTGCCGGCATACCAGGCTAAGGGCGCAGATACCACAAATGCAATGAGTACCAGCCTTGCAAAATCTGCATATAATAATTGCAGTATTCCGCTAACAGATGCACCAAGCACTTTACGGATACCTATTTCTTTGGTACGCTGAACAATAGTATAAGATACCAGGCCAAACAAGCCCAAACAGGCAACGAAAATACCAATCCCGGTAAAAGCTGCAAACACCGCCCCAAATTGCCTGTCGGCGTGGTATTGTTCATTAAAATGCTGATCGAGGAAAAAGTAGTCAAACTGGTCGCCCGGAAAGAAAGTTTTCCAGTTGCTTCTTAAGGTGGCTATAGTTTGAGGTAAATTAGCAGTACTTACTTTTACCGATACATTCCCCCTCACATCAGGTATGCAACGGAAAATGAGCGCGTCGTAAGCATCGTGTAATGATTGCTGGTGGTAATTATCAACTACACCAACAATGGTATAAACCTGTCCCCAAAAATCAATTTGTTTTCCAATCGCCTGTTCAGGCTTATCAAAACCTATTTGCTGCACTGCTTTCCTATTAAATACAACAGCATGTGGGTCGGTACTGAAGTCTTTCGAGAACAGTCGTCCTGCAACTAACTTAGCGCCATAAGCTTTAAGGTAATCATAATCGCCGCCAATTATACGGTATTGCTTACCTGTGGATTGATCCGTCCCGGTCAATTTAATACCGCCAGCGTTCCATTGTACTGGCTCGCCCGGTATTGAAGTTGATACCGTTACGCTTTTGACAGCCGCATTTCGCAGGCTTTCATTTTTAAAAGCACTCATGCTGCGGTAAAAGGAATCCACATGTGCTAAAGGCTGCTTTATAACCAGGGTTTGATCAATATTGATTCCCAGTTTTTGTTTCTCCATAAACAGTACCTGTCTGTAAACGGTAAGTGACCCAATCAATAAAAAGATAGATGCCGCGAACTGGAAAACTACCATTATTTTACGCAGCAAAATACCCCTTGGCGAAGCAGACAGTTTCCCTTTCATTACTTCTACAGGTTTAAAGTTTGAGAGAACAATAGCCGGGTAGAAACCAGAGAAAAATGAACCTACTAAAAACAGGCAGATTACCGCTATCCAGAAAACCGGTTTTAACAATAAGGTAAGGGTTATGTATTGGCCTGATATCGCCGAAAAAATTGGTAAAAAAACAATAATCAGCACAATAGCGAGTAAAATTGCCAAACCGTTCAGCAGCATGGCTTCCAGCATAAATTGTGAGAGCAACTGGCTTTTATTTGAACCAAGTGTTTTGCGCACCCCAACTTCTTTAGCTCTGCTAATACCCCTTGCGGTAGCCAGGTTAATATAGTTTATCCAGGCAATAATAATTACAAATATGGCTATGCCCGCTAATAAGTAAACCGATTTACCGTCGCCATTCGGTTCAGCTTCTATCATTAAATGTGATTGAAGGTGTATACTTTCAAGGGGTTGTAAATGATATTTAGCACCCGCGCCCGACCAATTTAGTTTAGCGTAAACTTTATTTACAAAAGGCACAAATTTGGCTTCCAAAACTTTAGGATTAACGCCAGGTTTAAGCAGCAGGTAGGTTAAGCAGCCATCATTAAGCCATGCATTGTCCAGGTCGTTTTTGGGACCAGCAAACTTCAGTAATGTGCTATAGGAAATTAACAGATCACATCTAAAATGTGTATTTGCCGGAAAATCTTTTATTACCCCGGTAACTTTTAAAAGTTGTACGTCATATTTAAACGTCTTCCCTACCGCATTAACGGTACCAAAAAGTTTTTTAGCACCGCTCTCTGTTATTACTGCCGAAAAAACATCCTTCAAAGCAGTTTTTGGGTCGCCGCTGATGAGGGGATAGCTAAAAATATTGAAGAAGGATTGTCCTGCAAAGTATGTTTTTTGAAGGGTAAGCCTTTTATCATTATTAACAGCAAGTATAGGGCCGGCATCAACAAGCTTTACATAATCTTCTACTTCGGGGAAATTGTTTTTAAACGCATTGCCTGCAGCAAATGCGCCTCCTGCCCATTGGGTACTCAGTTTGCCGCGGTCGTACCTGTCCTGACTTACACGGAATACCCTGTCCTTTTTTACGTGGAAGTTATCATAACTCAGCTCAAAGGCTACATATTGAATAATCAACAGACCGGCAGCCATCCCGATAGCAAGCCCGGTAATATTTATAAATGAGAAGGCCTTATTTTTTGATAAGTTTCTGAATGCGATGAGGAAATAATTTTTGATCATGATGCAAAAGGTTATGCAAGCGCCTATACTAAGATTGTGCCATTTTTATAAGTTATTGATTTTTAGATAATTATGCTTATTTATCAAATACTAATCCGTTCGGATTTAATATAGCGACTGTTCGGATGCGGACGGTTGTAATTGGTCTGAACTAAGATTCGTAGGATTAGAGGATTATAAGATATAGGGGCTTTCATCCTAATATCCTTAAATCTTACGAATCTTAGTTCAGACAAAAAGTAAATTTATCAACTGTAAATCAATAACTTACAAAAACACCCATACAAATACTAATCAATTAGTTGCATTACTAATAAATTAGTATCAACTTTATAAAAAATTAGAATGTTATGCAAAAACTGGCGAAACGAGAAGAACAAATAATGCAGGCCTGCTGGCAATTGGAAAATGCATTTATAAAAGAAATAATACAGGAAATGCCCGATCCAAAGCCGCATTATAACACCATTGCCACCATGGTTAAGATTTTGGAAGAAAAAGGTTTCCTTTCACATGAATGTATTGGTAACGTTTTCCGCTATTATCCAGTCATATCAAAAGAGCAATATCAAAAGCATGCCATGACAGATATAGTCAATCAGTATTTTGATAATTCATATCCAAACATGCTGATGTTTTTTGCCAAAGAGCAAAAAATATCAGAAGAAGAATTAAATGAAATTGTAAACCTCATTAAATCGCAAAAAAAATGATACCATACATTTTGCATGTCGCGTTGCTTATATCGGTTTGTCTTTTGTTTTATAAGCTATTATTACAAAAGGAAACTTTTTACCGCTTAAACCGGCTGGTATTGATATTTTGCCTGGCCTTATCATTTGCATTGCCGCTTATCCCGGTACCCCAGCAATGGACCCTGAGAGAAAGCGCCCCAACTGTTAAGGCAACACCTGCTCAAACTGTTAATAATTTCGAGCAAAATATAGCAGCACAAAAGCAGGCAGATATTAAGGCCACCATTACCGCAAATGCAAAAGCCAATGCAACCCCAAAAGTAAAGGCTGTCCCTTCGGTAACACAAAAAGCCGCCAGCCCCGTTTTAGCAAAAACTGTTTCCAACATATCCAGTACTGTTCGGGTATTAACCATAAAAAGTACCACACCAAATGCTGCAACAACAACACCATTATTACAGCGTGTTATAAAATGGTTATTCTATATATACTGGATAGGTGTTGCTGCATTCGGTTTAAATCTTTTATTGCAATTGGTAGTATTGCTCTACCAGGCTTATACTAAACCCTTTATCAGGGATGGTAAGTTCCGCATCGTTGAGCTTAGCGGTGATAAAGCACCTTGTTCTTTCGGGAACAATATTTTTATTAATCCCGAAAAATATGATTGGGAGACATACAGCCAGATATTGCTTCACGAAAAAATACACATCCAGCAAAGACACAGTCTTGATATTTTAATTGCCGAACTTGTATTGGTATTGCAATGGTTTAACCCTTTCGCATGGCTTTACCGTACCGAACTGGAAAGCAATCTTGAATTTTTAACCGACGATGCAGTTCTGGAGCACAAAGAAGTGGAAAGATCAAGCTACCAGATGAGCCTTTTAAAAGTATCAGCCCCTCACCTATCGCTTGGTATCACTACAAATTATAATCAATCGCTATTAAAAAGACGGATTGTTATGATGAATGCTAAAAAATCAAACATCCATATTATGTGGAAGTATTTTTTCCTTGTTCCGCTATTAGGGATACTGGCATGTGCGCTTAATGATCCAGCCGCTTATAGCCAGGTAGTTAAAGCGAGCGTTCATAGTCACACCCGCGGACATTGGTCGAATAACCAGGGGAAAGAAGGTACCTGGTTTGCAACAATTAAGACCGATAAAATAAGAATTGAATTCAGGAGCGACTCGGATGATCACAACTGGTCGAGCAACTCGGATTTTAAGGTCAGCGAATTTTCATCACTGCCAAGGGACAAAAAAGGCGACTTTACCTTAACAAGAGAAGCCGGAACTATCCTGTTCAACGGCAAGTTTGATGGCGACCAGGGTTATGGGCACTATAAATTCACTGCCGACCCTAACTTCAAAGCCTTCCTGGCGCAACATGGCATAACTGATATTGAAGACGGAGATGACTTTGCCTTCTTTGTGATTAACATAAAAAAGGATTATGTGACAATGCTTGAAAATAACGGATACAAGGGTATTTCAAAAAACAACCTGATTGCAATGGGTGCCCTTAAAGTTGATGAACCTTATATCAATTTTTGGAAAGAGGCAGGATATTCCGACTTAACACCTGATCAGTTAGTATCCGGAAAAGCTTTGGGGATAAACGCGGATTATGTTAGTGAGATACGCAAAGCTGGTTATAATCATTTATCGTTCGATCAATTGGTAAGTTTTAAAGCAACCGGGGTTACCGCCAAATTTATCAACAACTTGCATGGCGCCAATACCAAAGCCGGCAAACCGGGAACAGTAGTTGCCGAAAATATGCCTGCCGAAGATGTGGTTTCAGTAAAAGCGCTTAATGTTGATGCTGCATATATCAACTCCCTTGAAAAAGCTGGCTATACTAATATCCCACTCAATGAATTAACCAGCATGAAGGCGGTTGGTGTTACACCTCAATTTATTGAAGAGTTCAGTTTAGCAGGTTATAAAAATATTCCAGCCAATGAATTAGTATCTATGAAATCCGTTGGTGTAACTCCGGCGTATGTAAAAAGCCTTGCTGCTATAGGTTATAAAAATATCTCAGCAGAAGAATTGACCAGCATGAAAGCAACTGGTGTAACTGCAGAATATGTTGCAGGTTTAAAAGCTTCAGGCTATACCAACATTAGGGCTAGCGAATTGGTATCCATGAAATCGGTAGGTGCAACACCCGCGTTTGCAAAAGGCTTCACAAGTCTGGGTTATAAAAATATTCCTGCAAATGAATTGGTAAGCATGAAGGCTGTTGGCGTAACACCCGAATTTGCCGAAAGTTTCAAAACTGCCGGGTATAAAAATGTGCCGTTAAATGATTTGGTTTCATTAAAATCATTGGGTATTACACCTGAGTTTGCAAAAAGCTATGAAAGTGTTGGTTATAAAAATATTCCTCTAAATGAATTAACAAGCTTAAAAGCATTGGACATTACCCCTGAATATATTAAAAGCTTTCAGGATGCGGGTTATAAGGATATTTCGATCAACGAATTTTCAGGACTAAAAGCAACAGGTGTTACACCCGAATTTTTGGAAGGGTTCAAAAAAATAGGCTACAATAATATATCCTTAAATGAAGCTACCTCTTTAAAAGCAACAGGTATTACTCCCGAATATGTGAGTAAGATGAGGGATAAAGGCTTTAAATCACAGGATCTTAATAAGTATATTGAACTGAAGAACGCTTTTAATGAATAAACCTCTTGTCATTGGTCATTGAGTCATTAGTCATTACTGAATAATGGATAAAATGTAAAGTGTAAAAATCAATGACCAATTACCAATAAAAATAACCAATTATGAACCTAAAAAAATTAAATATGGGTAGTTGGAAGCATTTCTTCCTGCTGCTGTTGATGGGCTGTGTTACCTATCACTCCTACGGCCAGGTAGTTGTAACGCCGGTAGTTAACCCTGTCCCGGTTGTTACTGTAAACGCCAGTCCGGTTGTTAATCCTGTGATTACAGCAAATGTCCATCCGGTTGTAAATCCTGTCATGGTAACTGCAAACGTACATCCGGTTGTAGACCCTGTTGTGGTAACTGCAAACGTACATCCGGTGGTTACGCCTGTCGTGGTTAATGCAAACGCTGGGTGGACAAATTTTAGTGGCCGTCATGTGCCCGGTACATGGACAGCCTATATTGAAAATGAAAAGGTTTATATCCAGTTTACAGGTGAAGACTGGGATACCGGCAGATCATTTCTATTACCAGAACTTGGTACTCTACCAAATGGCAATGAAGGCACTTTCAAAGTAACCAGGGAAGCCGGAACTGTTACATTTAAAGGCATATTTACCGCCGGCAAAGGACATGGCTTTTATACGTTTGCCGAGAGCCCAACTTTCAAATCATACTTGGAACAAAAGGGTTATTCGGGCCTTAATAAGCAGTTAATGCTGGATATTTTCTTTACCGATATAAATAAAAGCTACTTCGAGTTTTTAAAAGTAAACGGTTATGCCGCGGTTTCAAACGAACAGCTAAAAGATCTTGCCCAACAAGACCTAAACCGCAAGGTAATGGAAGATTATTTTAGCCTTTTTAAAACCGAAAGCTGGGGACATCCATCACTAAATAAAATTGTGGAATTAAGGGAGCATGGCGTAAATGCACGTTTTGTAAATAGTTTTCACCAAATGGGATATAAAGAGAACATCCCATTAGATAAAGCATTGGAATTACGTGATCATGGTGTAAGTCCTGAGTTTATAACCAGTATACAAAAGATGGGGTATGAAAAAATATCACTTGACAAGGCTGTAGAATTAAGAGATCATGGAGTAAATCCTGAGTTTATTTATAGCATGCAAAAAATGGGATATAAAGATGTGACACTGGATAGGGCTCAGGAATTAATTGATCATGGTGTAAACACCAATTTTATAAAAAGCATTTACGCACTTGGATTTAAAGACCTTACATTGGATAAGGCCCAAGAGTTAATAGATCATGGCGTAACAGCAGATTTTATTAAAAAGATGAGAGATAAAGGTGTTAAAGTGAATACGCTGGATGATTATATAAGATTACGAGATACAGGGTTTAATGAATAACGTCATTAGTCATTGGTTGTTTTTCCGCCCTTGTTGGTGTTTTCACCAACAAGTACCCCTGTCTTATAGGTTGGTACAATGCCGATTGCTATTTTAACATGGCGGTTCTCCGCCCTTGTTGGTGTTTTCACCAACAAGTACCCCTGTCTTATAAGTTGGTACAATGCCAATTGCTATTTTAGCATGGCGGTTTGTTGGTGATAACACCAACAAAGGCAAAAACAAATACGCTTATCGATTAATAAGAAACAACGTTTTCGTTTTTCCTGATCCAGTTTGCACCGTCTGGCCCCAGTTCCAGTAAGTCTATTGGTTCGCTTACGGAAAGGGGGTGCATTTTTGCTTCTATCTTAACCAATGCTTCCACATATAATTCAGGGTTCTGGTCTATGGTAGATACTGGAGGAATATCACCAGGTTGAGCGTTCGCAATATCCCTGGAAATTCCGATTACATTTATAACAAAAATCCTGTTTATCCTGTACTTTATTACAACTTCCCCGTTTTTATCCAAACTGCAAAGAAATTCAATGTTATATACATTGGGCATCCCGCAATAATATCCAAAGAAGCTTACGCTTGCCAGACCGTCTTTTAAAAATTTAGGGAACTTATTGGGATAAAATAATCTGGTGTCATCCATCAGTTGTTTATACCGTTTTTCCATAGCATGCGCGAAGGATTTAACGGCAATATAGATATTGGCGTTTTGTTGCAGCGCTTTGGTAGCTGCCTTCGACAAGCCACTGTCGTCAATGCCTGAAACGGCGAAGTAGTTAGACCCTACGTTATGAATTTTACAAACCGTTTCAAATTTCTGTCCATTGGCATCATCGAAGAAAAAAGTCCTCCGGCTATCCGCTGCAACATATATGTGTCCGTTTTCAGCAACATAAATGGCAATACAGGTTGAAAAACAATTCAGAGAATTGAAAATCAATAACCCGGTAATTAACAATTTGTTCACTTTTGGTTTACATAAAGTTAACAAATTATTAATGTTAAAAACAACTTTTAGCTAAATTTTTTGTCCTTGTTGGTGATTAACAAATATTATTTTTCCGCCATTGTTGGTGTTATCACCAACAAGTACCCCTGTCTTGTAAGTTAGTACAATGCCGATTGCTATTTGGGTCTATTGCCAAGAAGATTGTGGTTTTCACGATTTTCCGCCCTTGTTGGTGTTATCACCAACAAGTATCCCTATCTTGTAAGTTAGTACAATGCCGATTGCTATTTGGGTATATCGCTAAGAAGGCTGTGGTTTTGTGGTGTTAACACCAACAATTACCAATATTTTATAACTTAGCCTAATGGCCGATATAAATTTTGACCTCCACCCTCAATTTTTCACTGCAACAATATTGGAATGGAAACACCTCTTAAAAAATGATGATTTTAAGGACATCATTATAAAGAGTCTGCAATTTTTAACAAATGAAAAAAGTGTGGTGGTTTATGCGTTTGTAATTATGCCTAATCATATCCATTTGATATGGCAGATACAGGATGGTTTTAAACAAGATAAAATACAATTACGTTTCCTGAGATTTACCGCACAGCAAATGAAATTCAAGCTTTTGGAAACGGATAAGTTAAAGCTTGAGCAATACAGGGTAAATGCCAAAGACAGGGAATATCAATTTTGGGAAAGAAACGCTTTAAGCATTGATTTATGGAGTCCGGATGTGTTTATGCAAAAACTGGAATATATTCATCACAATCCGCTACAGGAAAAATGGCACTTGGCTGAGTTTCCGGAAGATTATAAATATTCATCAGCAAAATTCTATGAAACGGGATATGATAAGTTTGGAATACTTACGTCGTACTAGCATGGCGGTTTGTTGGTGATAACACCAACAAAGGCGGAAATAATAGCCAATACAAAACTAAAAATCCATAATAAAATAATGAATGAGTTAAAAATTCCAGAGGAAGCACTAAAAGACAAAGAAGCTTTTGAAATACTCAGAGTTTGGGCAGCATTTGAACAGCAGCATGTGACAATTCACTCTGGACTTAATGGAAATGCAAAAAGCTTTGGATTTTTGTTAGCAGAGTTAGCATTACATGCTTCGAAATTATATGCAGAGCGTTTCAAAATGGATGAGCTGGAAATGCTCAAGGAAATCCTTGATGGATTTAATGATGAGATAATCAAAGAATCTGGCGATCCAAGCGGAGGAATTGAAGATTGACTCAGCCAGTCGATCTATTGGAACAAACATTATTATGCTGAAATAGACAACCTATACTCCTCCTTCAATTCCAGCAAACACCCGCACACATACATCCCTCATAATTCTCACTGACATACTGCACCTCGTTCAAATTCAATTGCACCGTGCTGCATTGGCATTTGGTATAAGCGTTTGCCTTACACTCCATGCTGGTGGCGCATCGCTCGCAACGGATTATCTCGTGTTTCGTTTCCATTAAAATAGGCCTAAATGCGTAGAGACGCCCCGACAAATCGGGGCGTCTCTACCATAATTTTCATTTTTTACTTTCGGACTTTACTGACTTTCCGGACTTTACCGACTTACGCCGAGCATGTCACACAACCTTCTTCCATTGAGCAAGATGGACCGGCTGGTATTTCGTCATTTATCTGGTCTACCAATTCAGGTATAACAGGTTCCATGTTTTTACCGCCCTGGTTTTCAACGGTGAATTTAACCGCTTGCGATGCTGCCTGTGTACGCAGGTAATACATTCCGGTTTTCAGGCCTTTCTTCCAGGCGTAAAAATGCATAGAAGTTAGTTTGGAAGCATTCGGCGAGTTAATGAACAGGTTCAATGATTGCGACTGACAAATGTATGCACCCCTATCGGCAGCCATATCAATGATGTTACGCATCTTTATTTCCCAAACAGTTTTGTACAGGTCCTTTATCTCTTGTGGAATCTCTGCTATATCCTGTATCGAACCATTAGCAGTGATGATCTTATCCTTCATAGCAGAGTTCCATAAACCAAGATTAACCAAATCGCGCAGTAGATATTTATTTACGATGATAAACTCACCGCTTAAAACTCTCCTGGTGTAGATATTTGAAGTATAAGGCTCAAAGCACTCGTTATTCCCTAATATCTGTGATGTTGAAGCGGTAGGCATAGGCGCAACTAATAAAGAGTTACGCACGCCATGATTCATCACATCTAAACGAAGGTTTTCCCAATCCCAGCGACCGCTATCAGGCTTCACATTCCACAAATCAAACTGGAACTTCCCTTTTGACAGAGGTGAACCTTTAAAAGTTTCGTAAGGCCCTTCTTTAATTGCGAGGTCTTTCGAAGCGGTCATTGCAGCAAAATAAATGGTTTCAAATATCTCTTTGTTAAGCTGCTTTGCTTTGTCGCTTTCAAAAGGCAGACGTAACAGGATAAAAGCATCAGCCAAACCCTGAACACCCAAACCAACCGGACGGTGCCTTAAATTAGATGTACGTGCCTCTTCTACCGGGTAATAGTTATTATCAATGATCTTATTCAGATTGACGGTTGCCTGGTAGGCAACATCATACAATTTAACATGATCAAATACACCTTCCCTGATAAACCGCGGTAACGCAATTGACGCCAGGTTACAAACGGCTATTTCGTTAGCATCGGTATATTCAATAATTTCGGTACATAAGTTTGAGCTTTTTATAGTACCTAAATTTTGCTGGTTCGATTTACCGTTAGCAGCATCTTTGTATAACAGGTAAGGTGTACCGGTTTCTACCTGTGAATCAAGTATGGCAAACCAAAGTTCTTGTGCTTTTACAACTTTACGGGCACGGCCTTCTCTCTCATATTTGGTATATAAATCTACAAATTCTTTACCCCAGCAATCAGCTAAGCCTGGTGCTTCATGTGGACAAAACAAACTCCAGTCTTCGTTAGCTTCTACGCGTTCCATAAACAAGTCGGATACCCAAAGGGCATAGAATAGGTCGCGGGCACGCATCTCTTCTTTACCGTGATTTTTACGAAGGTCTAAAAACTCAAATACATCGGCATGCCATGGTTCAAGGTAAATTGCGAAGGCTCCTTTACGCTTGCCGCCACCCTGGTCAACATAACGGGCGGTATCATTAAACACACGCAGCATAGGAATAATTCCGTTACTGGTACCATTAGTACCGCTGATGTACGAGCCTGTAGCCCTTACATTATGGATACTTAAGCCAATACCACCAGCGCTCTGTGATATTTTAGCGGTTTGTTTCAATGTATCATATATACCTTCAATGCTGTCATCCTTCATGGTCAACAAAAAGCAGGAAGACATTTGAGGTTTCGGTGTCCCTGAATTGAAAAGCGTTGGAGTAGCATGTGTAAACCAGCGCTCACTCATTAAATTATATGTTTTAATAGCGCTGTCTATATCCTCTTTATGGATGCCAATGGATACCCGCATAAATAAATGCTGGGGACGTTCAGCAATTTTACCGTCAAGCTTTAGCAGGTACGATTTTTCAAGAGTTTTAAAACCGAAATAATCAAAACCAAAATCCCGGTCGTAAATGATGGTACTGTCTAAAAGTTCAGCGTTATCTTCTATTATTTTCCAAACATCATTAGCTATCAGGGAAGCGTCCTTACCAGTTTTGGGGTCTATATATACATGTAATCTACGCATCGTTTCTGAAAACGATTTAGTAGTGTTTTTGTGCAGGTTTGATACCGCTATGCGCGATGCCAGCAAAGCATAATCCGGGTGCTTGGTGGTTAACGAGGCAGCTGTTTCGGCAGCAAGGTTATCAAGCTCGGATGTGGTTACTCCATCAAACAACCCTTCAATTACCTTTTTGGCAACATCTATCGGGTCAACCAATGCCGGATTTAAACCGTAGCACAATTTTTCTACGCGTGCGGTAATTTTATCAAATTTTACCGTTTCTCTTTTTCCGTCTCTTTTTATTACAAACATGTTGACCCCCTTATTTTTAATTTAGTATTTAGTAGCTAGTATCAAGTAGCAAGACTTTTAACTAACCTTTGTTAATATTCCCTTTTTATTAATGTCTTGTTGCAATATCAAGTAGCTGTACTTTTAACTTATCTATCAAATAATCAAAAATCTTGATACTTGATACTAGCTACTTGATACTCTTCTCAAAAATCCTCGTCCAAAGAAAACGACTTGCTTTCCTGACTATTTAACACTCCGCTTTTTTGATAATCTCCTACCCTTTTTTCAAAGAAATTTGTTTTGCCCTGCAGGGAGATCATCTCCATAAAATCAAACGGATTTGATACGCCATACACTTTATCGTATCCTAACTGATCTAACCACCTGTCAGCCACAAACTCAATATACTGACTCATCATTTTTGCATTCATCCCTATCAGGTTAACTGGTAATGCATCAGTTACAAATTCCTTTTCTATTTCTACTGCATCAGTAATAATTGCTGTAGCTGCTTCTTTTGAAAGTTTGTTTTCAAGCATACTGTACAACAGGCAGGCAAATTCACAATGCATGCCTTCGTCACGTGATATCAGTTCATTGCTGAATGTTAAACCTGGCATAAGGCCGCGCTTTTTAAGCCAGAAGATAGAGCAAAAACTACCTGAGAAAAATATGCCTTCCACAGCTGCAAAGGCAATCAGCCTCTCCGCAAATGAACCGTTATTAATCCACCGCAAAGCCCATTCCGCTTTTTTACCTACACAAGGTACTGTATCAATAGCGTGGAAAAGGCGGTCCTTTTCGGCAGGGTCCTTTATATAGGTATCAATTAGCAGTGCATAAGTTTCGGAGTGAATGTTTTCCATCATAATCTGGAAACCATAGAAACAACGTGCCTCAGGCAACTGCACCTCGCTCATAAAGTTTACTGCAAGGTTCTCGTTCACAATACCATCACTTGCTGCGAAAAATGCCAGTATGTGTGATACGAAATGCTTTTCGCCCTTATTCAAATTCTCCCAATGCTTCATGTCATCAGAAAGATCTATCTCCTCCGCTGTCCAGAAGCTTGCCTCGCATTTCTTATACATTTCCCAAATAGCGGGGTATTTAATAGGTAAAATTACAAAGCGGTCTTTGTTTTCTTTTAGCAATAATTCTGTTTCCTCTTTCATTCAATTCTTTAACCTTTTATAGCATTAGTTAATATCAACTCATCAACAACGAATTTGTTACGGGCAATTGGCAGATAAAATTGCCGTAGAGTAAACTAAATTTTATCTCTGCTGGTCAAATCAAACTACTTTTTATTTTGCACATAAGTCCATGATTCCCATGGCCCCCGTTTTCATTACCGTTAAGTGTCCGGTAATTTTGATAGCGTTGAAAACTTATAATGTAAATATAGGAGAAGTGATTTTAGGATGTTAGTTTAAGTTTCTAACATCCCCTATAAGTTATACACAATTAATTTTGATAATTAAGCCTGAGTTAAATATACGCTATATCTCTTAATTGTTAAAGTAAAATTAACAAACCATTAAGAAAGCCGATCAATTACCCGACAGGCACAAACTTTAATGATACTGAATTTACGCAATGACGTGTATTTTTAGGCGTTAAATATTCGCCCTCAAAAACGTGACCTAAATGAGCCCCGCAGTTAGCGCACACTATTTCTACACGGTGTCCGTCTGCGTCGGGTACCCGTTTTACTGCTCCTGGTATCTCATCATCAAAACTTGGCCAGCCGCAATGCGACTCAAATTTAGTTTCGGAAGTATACAACGGGGTGTCGCATCTTTTACATACATATAAACCCTGCGCATGGTTATTTAGTAACGATCCGGTAAATGGCCGTTCTGTTCCTTTATATAATATTACTCTTTCTTCTTCGGGTGTTAATTGATTATAATTCATTTTTTGATTCCACTGATTATGTTTTGATTTCACCGATTTTTTCTTCCCGGCTTATATAAATATACGACAATTAGCCGGTTTAATTTGTTTTGAGAAAGGATATTGACATAGATTTGACCATAAATATATTGTAAAATTGGGTGTCATGCTGAATGGTAAAATTAGGAAAACTTTGAAGGAGAAATGACAAAAGAGCGCTGTCATACTGAGGGACTCGAAGTACGTGCGGGTGGCTGACGGATCTGCAATGGTGGTATAATCCATAGGCAAGGCGTTAATGCACGGCGGCAAGGCCTTTGCGCACATGGTTCGAGGGCCTGCCAATGACACCTTTTTTTTGTCCAACTCAACAAACATGTCATGGGTAGCATAGTCGAAGCATGCGGGCAGGCCTTTACGCACATGCTTCGAGAACTCCAGCATGACACCCAGCTTGTTCAAACAAAAAATCCCGGCAAAGCCAGGAGTTTAATTATTGATTTAAATGCCTTAATTATGTGTGACAAACCTTTCACCCTTTACCTTTAACCATTCACCTTCCTATCCCATCAAATCCAAATGATACGCCTGTATTAAGGACTTGTTTTCAGGTGTTAAGGTAAAGGTTACCCTGATGTTTGCATTTTCGCAATGTATAATAAAATATCCCCTTAACTGGTTTTCAGCTACCAGCTGGTCAACATTGATTATTTTACCTGCTTTGGCAAATGCATCTGCCGCCTCAATTTTTAACTTATCCGGAAAGTAATCCATGAAAAAGTTTACGGCAAAAATACCGCTGGCCTTGGCAGTGCTCCAGTCGGCTATTACTTTCATTAATTCACTTTTACGCTGATCAAGGATTTCGGAAGGGGGCAATAACCGTGGCTTTATCCCCGAAAGGATAAGCAAGGTATCCAAAGCATGGCTGTTGGGAGAACCGGCCCGGGCATAAGTAAGGTTAGCAAAACTAACAATGCCGATTCCATATTCGGGCAGTATGCTCCAATTGCTGCCAAAGCCGGGCAAACCGCCGGAATGTCCAATATAAACATGGCCATCGCAATCTCTCTTCCATCCCAGTCCATAGCAGTAAGCGCCGACTGCGGGGCAAGGCTTACCGGCAAGATTTTTTGCATTCGCAGCAGGCTATTAAAATCCCATGGATATTGCATTTCGCGCACCGAACTCCTTTTAACCGGCCCGGTTTCGGCATCGTCACGAGGTGGCCAGGCGTCCAGATGCACAGCCATGTATTTAGTAAAATCTTCTATCGTGGTGATCAATCCGCCCATGGCTCCATATGAACCATCATGCAGCAACGGTTGTTCTGCCCAGTTGTTATCTAACCAGCGGTAGCCATGTGCAAGCTTATCAGCCGGCACCTTATCGTATTCCCAGTAAGTATGTGTCATACCTAAAGGCTTTAAAATATTTTCAGTAATATATTCCTCGTATGTTTTGCCAGAGACTTTTTTAATTATATAGCCCAGTGTAGCAAAACCGAGGTTGCTATACTCATAACCCAAACCAGGATCATTAGAAAAGGCAACACCTTTTTTATACATCGCAATCAATTCGTCATCGCTGTCGGCAAGCTGCCTGTCGCCCCAGGGATTATCTTCCGGAAACCCGGCACTGTGCGTAAGTAAATTTTTTATTGTAATGGGCGTAGCATCTTTAGTTAAAGGCTTCATTCCTTCAGCTTCCGGAATGTATAAGTAAATAGGGTCATCAAGTTTTAACTTACCTTCATCCCGAAGTTTTAATATAGCCATGGCGGTAAGACTTTTGGTCATAGAAGCAATCCGGAAATCGGATTTTGAATCGGCAGGTATTTTATTGGCGATATCGGTATATCCAACACTGCTGGTATGTACTAATTTTCCATCAACGACTATTCCGTACACCATTCCCGGCCAATGATTCTTTTCGGCATAATCTTTATAGATCTGGTCAATGATTGTGTAGGTGGCTTCAATCTTTTTCAACCGATCTGCATCAGTAAAAACAGGTGGTTTATAGGTTTGGGCATTTGCAACTAAGCAAAATGTCAACAATGTAATAGATGCAATAAAATGGGGTAAATTTTTAATAAGCATAAGTACGGGATTGATATGTTACATAAATACAAATTAATTATTGAATTATTGATTACTTACGGGTGAAATTCAAATTGTTCTATACAGCCATTGTTTGTATTACCACAACATTTTTCTTTTTCTACTTTGTCATGCTGAACGCAGTGAAGCATCTTCTGCACCTTGCAAGATGGCGACTTTTCTGTTCGAGAAGATACTTCACTGCGTTCAGGATGACAAATTCGTTTCTTTATTCGACAATATGATTTGCTCCATTGCTCCTTAGAAAAAGGTTATTTTATTCAAACAAAAAATCCCGGCAAAACCAGGATTTTAATTATTGATTTATTGAATGACTGATTTATTGAATAGAAAAAACCTTTCAGCTTTCGCCTTTAAGCTTTCACCTTCAAAAGTTCCTCTGCCATAGCAGCACCAATTTCAGCAGGTGATTCTACAACACGGATACCGCATTCGCGCATAATTTTCATTTTTGCTGCTGCTGTGTCGTCGGCACCGCCCACAATTGCACCGGCATGACCCATACGACGACCCGGAGGCGCTGTCTGCCCTGCAATAAAGCCTACAACTGGTTTAGTTCCATTCGCTTTTATCCAGCGTGCAGCTTCGGCTTCCATGCTACCACCAATTTCACCAATCATAATGATACCGTGAGTTTCAGGGTCGTTCATCAATAGTTCAACTGCTTCTTTGGTTGGTGTACCGATTATCGGGTCACCGCCTATGCCTATTGCTGTGGTGATGCCTAAACCGGCTTTTACCACCTGGTCAACCGCTTCATAAGTTAAAGTTCCTGATTTTGAAACTACACCTACGTTACCTTTTTTGAAAATAAAGCCTGGCATAATACCAATCTTACTTTCGTCAGCAGTGATAATGCCCGGGCAATTAGGACCGATCAAGCGTGAGTCTCGGCCAACTAAATATTCTTTAACCATGATCATATCCTTTGTAGGGATACCTTCGGTGATACACACAATAACTTTAATTCCGGCTTCGGCAGCTTCCATAATGGCATCGGCAGCAAACGCAGGAGGTACAAAAATGATAGATACATCAGCGCCGGTTTCCTTAACCGCGTCTTGTACTGTATTAAATACTGGTCTTTCCAAATGCTGCTGACCGCCTTTACCCGGAGTAACACCGCCAACAAGCTGTGTACCGTAAGCAATCATTTGCGAAGCATGGTAGGTACCTTCATTACCTGTAAAACCCTGAACTATAACTTTAGAATCTTTATTTACGAGTACACTCATTGATTTTAAATTTTGTTGAGCAAAGCTAAAGTTTTTGCTGGAATGTCAAACCCCCTGACCCAGAAAGGCAGAATAATTTTACATTTGGTCCAGTTCATTCAACATCTCCGCTAAATTAGGCTAAAGCCGCTTTGATTTATGCCTTTTATCCGTTGGTTGAAACCAACGGCTATGAAATACACTGTGATGATTTTTAATCATTGCCGTTCCGTTTTATGTGACGGTTGAATAAAAGACATTAAAAAGCTTCAATGACTTTAAATTAAGATTTTTCTTAATTAAGATGGAGTTAAAAACATTAAGTACCTTAGTGACTCTAAATAAATCAGTTCAAATATGGAAGATAAAGAACTTAAAGAAGTGAGTGGAGGTGCGTCGGTTTACGTGCAAGGATTCATGATGTTTTTCTGCATAATATTTATTACAATAATAATATTAATTATACCCTTTCGTCTCTTGGATTTTGATGGGGTTTGCTTTGTAGTTTTATTAATCGCTGCTGCAGTACTATTTGCAGTATTACCTTTAATATACTCGGACATTTACCTTTCAGGTAATACCCTCATTATGAAAAAAATTATTGGAACAAAAAGAAAGCCCATTTCTGACTTTAATGCTATTGATCTGACAATATTGCCATTTGTGTGTTATATTGAATTTAAGGATGGTAAAAAAGTATATTTTTCGTTAACTCCGAACGAAATAATAAAAAACTTCATGGGTACGGACGTTGTAAAACCATTAAGGGTTCTACTTGAAGAAAGAAGTTCTAATAGCTAATCAAAACTTCCCCTTCAGGGGGCCGGGGGGCAAACTCTCCTTCACTCTTTGCAATCACAATGGTAGCAATCCCATTGCCAATCATATTGGTAATAGCCCTCGCTTCAGACATAAACCTGTCGACTCCTAATAATATGGCTACACCCTCGGCGGGGATTATTTTAATGGCTGCCAGGGTTGAGGTCAATATAATAAAGCCGCTGCCGGTTACTCCTGCTGCACCTTTCGAGGTGATCATTAATATGCCTATGATGGTAACCTGCTGCATCAGCGTTAGCGGGATGTGGAACACCTGCGCCAGGAAGATGACCGACATGGATAAATATATAGTGGTGCCATCCAGGTTAAAAGAGTAACCTGCCGGGATTACCAGCCCAACAACCGATTTGGAACAGCCAAATTTCTCCATCTTCTCCATCATGGCAGGCAATACCGATTCGGAGGACGATGTTCCAAAAACAATCAGTATTTCCTCTTTTATAAATTTCAGATACTCCCAAAGGCTGAATTTATACAGGTAACAAATGAGGTTTAATACGCCAAATATGAAAAAGATTGAAGTGAGATAAACCGAGCCCATCAGCATAGCCAATGGCTGCAATGTTTTGATGCCATAAGTGCTGATAGTATAGGCCATACCGCCGAACGCGCCAATCGGGGCAACCCGCATAACCATACGCATGATGTTAAAAAATACCTGGCTTAGCTTTTCAAATAATGAAATAACAGGTTTGCCCGTTTCGCCCATACGACTTAATCCGAAACCAAATAAAATGGCGAAAAATAAGATTTGTAAAATATCACCTTTAGCAAAAGCATCAAATACGTTGCCCGGTACAATATGTGCTAAAAAATCGCCCCAATGCATTTCGGATGCAGCCTTTTGATAGGTTGCAAGTTTAGAGGAATCAGCAGCTATTTTGCTTACAAACCCCGCGCCTGGTGTTAATATATTGGCAACTATAATACCTATGATCAGCGCAAAGGTGCTTACAATCTCAAAATACAATAAAGCTTTACCGCCTACCCTACCCACCTTTTTTATATCGCTCATACCGGCAATGCCCAATACAATCGTAAAAAAGATGATAGGCGCTATCAGCATGGTGATTAAACTGATAAAAGTCTGACTGATGAGTTTTGCAGTCGGCCCGAATGATTTAAAGCAAAAGCCGACTACAACGCCTAATAAAATGCCGAGAATTACCTGGAAATTGAGGTTGGTTAAAAGTTTCTTCATGCAAAACAAGTATACACTTATCCGGCAAATAATTAAAGGATTAAATGTCTTGCTAAATTTCAATCTAAAAGACATCATATGACTAAATGCCCCGTAGGGGTTACCCGTTTGTAGAAAATAAAAAAAACAAATTTGCCCCGTTAGGGGCTACCCTTAGCGAATTTGGTAACCCCTGACGGGGCAAAAAGGATGATTTGAATTAAGTTCTACAAACGGTTAGCCCCTTACAGGGGCATAGGATTTATAAATGCAAAGTGTCCGTCCGTCTACATGTACTTGCACACCTGGACGGACGGACACTTATTAAAGATCCTATTTGTTAGACATAAAAAAGCCTTCTTCAGAAAAATCCAAAAGAAGGCCGGCTTATCAATAATTTTTATTTTTGTTTTAAGATACCACGCCTGTAAGCAAATTAGCATGATAGGTTTTACCATTGATCAGGATATCAGCCATATGGTTGCCTAAGAAGGTGATAACCCCATTATAGGTCCATGATCCATAATTATTATGCCCTGTGGATGTAAAAGTTGCTGTACCACCTGTCATATCTCCGCCCTTAGTCAAGTCGACAACTATCCCGTTTAAAACATAATAATTGTGTACCAAAGTTGGTTTTATCTTAGTGTTATTATAAGCAATATTAATTTCCGATCTTAAGTTTCCATTAACCGAAAGGAGTGTAATAGCGGTATTGCTGGTGATCTGGTAATTCTGAACTATGGTATAATTGAAAGAGGTTGATGGAGTAGTTCCGGCTGTTCTTATTGAATCTTTAGCTGTATAACCTGTTGATACACCATTGGTGCAATTAAAATAGAAATATATACTTCCGCCTGTATGTGATTGAATTGTATCTATGCTGCTGTTGAAATTTAAAACTGTATCAACAGTAAAACCGCAAAGTGTATTTACGCTATTTAATGAATTGAATCTTCCGGTTACGGTATGATTAGCGCCTTTTGTGGCAAAAGCAGGGGCGCTCATTCCGCTTTGTAAACTAACCCCGCCATATGAGCCCGATAATGATTGAGCAATGTTTAAAGCAACCTGGCTGCTTACCATATCAGCAGTTACTGCTTGTGAGGCTGGTTGCGGAGTATTATTATTTTTACATGCTGTATAAAATACTACTATACTGATCATCAATATAGCAAGACTTTTAAAAGTTAGTTTCATAAGTTCGGATTTAAGTTATTAAATAAGATTTAAGAGATAAAATAACACGTTAAATATAGACAATAATAATACCGTTTAACAAATTTTTATAATTTAAAGCCTTAAAATACCTAATAATCAGCACATATTAACTAATAGATATTATTTTTTCTAAAAAAGTTAAACTCAGGCAATTATATCCGCGCGTATTTTACTCAATACGGGGAATCTGCAAGCACATCTTATATTTAAAATCACCATTAATACCCATTATATTAATAAGTTTGCCTCTTATGAGTGCAATCTTCAATTTTCACAAAGTATCTGATTTGCTGTCGTGTGCAGGTCAACCAAAAGAAGAGCAATTATCATCTATAGCCAGCGAAGGTTATAAGGCAATTATCAATTTAGGTTTGTCCAATGGCAAATACGCTTTAAAAGATGAAGCTGCATCTGTAAAGAAATTTGGAATGGAATATCACCACATCCCGGTTGTATTTGAAAACCCGCAAATAGATGACCTGGCATCCTTTATAGCGTTAATGAATAAACACGCGAATGAAAAAACATTTGTTCATTGTGCTGCCAATTACAGGGCATCGGTTTTTACCGGCTTATATCTTTTTGCTATAGATAAACTGAACGAACAGGAAATGCAGGATTTTATTGAGGAAGTATGGAATCCTGACCAGGTATGGCAATTATTTATTGAAGATGGCCTTGATTTTTTAAATGGCTTGACTTAGTTATAGGTTGATTAGGTTAGATTAAGTTGATTGGTTAAAACAACATCAAACCGGGCAGACACTTATTGCAACTTAATCAACCACTCAACCCAATCAACTATTCACCAATATACTATCATACTAATAGAGATTTTCTTAATTTCGCAACCTCACACGCGGAAATTAACCAATGGACTATCAATTTGCAGCTATAGAAAAAAAATGGCAAAAGTTTTGGGCAGAGCATCAAACGTTTAAAGCCGAAGACAAAACCACCAAACCCAAGTATTATGTGCTTGATATGTTTCCTTATCCATCAGGTGCGGGCCTACATGTTGGACATCCACTGGGCTATATTGCTTCTGATATTTTTGCACGTTATAAAAGGCTGAAAGGCTTTAATGTGCTGCACCCTATGGGTTATGACAGCTTTGGTTTACCTGCCGAACAATATGCCATACAAACCGGGCAGCACCCCGCTATAACTACCGAAGCTAATATTGCCACCTACCGCCGTCAGCTTGATCAGATTGGTTTTTCGTTCGATTGGAGTCGCGAAGTGCGTACCAGTTCACCGGATTATTATAAGTGGACGCAATGGATATTTATACAGCTGTTTAACTCCTGGTATAATAAAACTGCAGATAAAGCTGAACCTATCAGTAAACTGGTTGAACACTTTGAGAAATATGGATCGACAGGCATTGACGCTGTTTGTGATGAAGAAGTTTTAAGCTTCACAGCGGATGAATGGCGAGCCTTGAGCGATAATGATAAGCAAGCCGAATTGTTAAAATACCGCCTTACCTATCTGCGCGAAAGCACAGTAAACTGGTGCGCTGCTTTAGGCACCGTACTGGCCAATGATGAGGTAAAGGATGGCTTTAGCGAACGTGGCGGTTACCCGGTTGAGCAAAAGAAAATGATGCAGTGGAGCATGCGCATAACAGCCTATGCCGACCGTCTGCTAAAAGGCCTCGACACCATTGACTGGCCCGAACCGCTAAAAGAAATGCAACGCAACTGGATAGGGAAAAGTGTGGGAGCCCTTGTTAAATTTCGGATTATAGCCCCACCCAAACCCTCCCCGGTAGGGAGGGCTTCAGAAGAGAGTGCTGCTAAAGTCTCCCCTACCGGGGGAGATTTAGAGGGGGCTATAGAGGTTTTCACCACCCGTGCCGATACTATTTTCGGTACTACCTTTTTGGTTATAGCACCTGAGCATGAGCTGGTTGAACCTTTAACTACGCCTGGACAGAAGACGACTATTGAAGCATATATCAATCAAACAAAAAAGAAATCGGAATTAGAGCGCATGGCTGAGGCCAAAACCGTTTCGGGCGCATTTACCGGCAGCTATGCTATAAATCCGGTTAACGGCGAAAAAATACAGATATGGATTGCTGACTATGTGCTTGCCGGATATGGCACCGGCGCGGTTATGGCTGTACCTTCCGGTGATCAGCGCGATTATCTATTTGCCAAGCAGTATAATTTGCCGATAATACCCATCATCGACATACAAAACATTGAAACCGAAGCTGACCCTACCAAGGAAGGCCGCTATATAAATTCTGGCTTTATAAATGGACTAACCTATAAAGAGGCCGCTGCAACTGTTATTGCCAAACTGGAAGAATTAGGCGCAGGCAAGGCAAAAGTAAACTACCGCATGCGCGATGCCATATTTGGCCGTCAGCGTTATTGGGGAGAGCCGGTTCCTGTTTATTTTAAAGATGGTTTACCGCACTTAATTGAAGAAAAAGATTTGCCATTAGTATTGCCTGAGGTTGATAAATATTTGCCTACGGAAAGTGGGGAGCCGCCATTGGCGAGAGCTTCTAATTGGAAATATCAAGCCTCACCTAAATCCTCTCCAAAGGAGAGGACTTTAAAAGAAGGTGAAGCTGCCTCCCTCTCCTTTGGAGAGGGCCGGGGTGAGGCGTATGAATATGAACTCAGCACCATGCCTGGCTGGGCCGGCTCAAGCTGGTACTGGTACCGGTATATGGATGCGCATAATGATAAAGAGTTTGCGTCAAAACAGGCCGTTGAATACTGGAAGAATGTTGACCTGTATATAGGCGGCAGTGAGCATGCAACCGGGCATTTGCTATACAGCCGTTTCTGGAATAAGTTTATGAAAGATTTGGACCTGGTGATTGAGGAAGAGCCGTTTAAAAAGCTGATTAACCAGGGGCACATTCAGGGGCGGTCGAACTTTGTGTATAGATTAATTGATGATGCGGGCCAGGGCACCAATACTTTTATTTCGCATGGCTTAATTAAACAATATAAAACATCACCAATACATGTTGATGTGAATATTGTAGAAAATGATATTTTAGATATCAACAAATTTAAGGTTTGGCGCCCTGAATATAAAAACGCAGAATTTATCCTTGAGAACGGGAAATATGTATGCGGTGTTGAGATCGAAAAGATGTCAAAATCCAAGTTCAACGTTGTAAACCCCGACAACCTCATAGAGCGTTACGGCGCCGATACCCTTCGTATGTACGAAATGTTTTTAGGGCCTTTAGAGCAAAGCAAACCATGGAACACTAACGGTATTGAAGGTGTATTTAAATTTCTGCGTAAGTTTTGGCGTTTATTTCATGACGATGCCTGGAATTTTAATGTATCAGATGAAGAACCAACCAAAGCTGAGCTCAAATCATTGCATAAAATTATCCGCAAGGTAGAAGAAGACGTAGACCGCTTTTCTTTCAATACTTCAGTTTCAAGTTTTATGATAGCGGTAAATGAGTTAACCGATCTTAAATGTAATAAGCGGGCTATTCTGCAGGATATGGTTATCATTCTTTCGCCATATGCACCGCATATTTGTGAAGAGTTGTGGGTATTGCTGGGTAACCCCGCCGGAACACTATCTTATACACCCTATCCAAAATTCAATGCTGCTTACTTAATTGAGGATGAGTTTGCCTACCCCATTTCTATCAACGGAAAAACTAAAATTAACCTCAATATTTCATTAAGCCTTGAGTCAAAGGATATTGAAGCTTTTGTTTTAGCTAATGCCGATGTGCAGAAATATCTTGATGGCAAGGCACCCAAAAAAGTAATTGTAGTAAAAGGCAGGATAGTGAATATTGTGTTGTAGAGAGTTCCTTATTATTCTGATTGTTTTCTAACTTAAGACTGTATCAAAAACCTTTCGAGATAAAGGAGTACAAAATAATATTCGGCCTTAGTGTTCTTAGTGACTCCTTGGCTCCTTTGTGTTTAATTTTTACCACGAAGGGCGCTAAGAGAATGCACAAAGCGGCACAAAGATTTTTAGCTCAAAATATATTTTGCCCTTGTTTTTCATGTTTAAATTTTTGATACAACCCCTTTTATTGTGTTATCAATGTAACGAATTGATGACATAGCGGGTTTATTACAAATTATCCACTTTAGCGTGTAACATTTCAAGCATTTAAACCTCCAATTAGAAAAATCATTAGGAATGAAACGTTTTTATATACTTATTGCAATTTTATGTTCTTTTATCGCTGCCAAAGCACAAATGGGTGTTGGTGGAGGCGGATCAACAACTGTTGGCAAAATATCCGGTACTATTATTGATTCAATCAACAGGAAACCAATGGATTATGCTTCTGTCAGCCTTTACAGGGCCGGAGGAAAAAGCCCTATTACAGGTGTGATAACCGATCCAAAAGGCAACTTCAGGCTGGATAATATACATCCGGGCAGTTATAAAATAACTATAACCTTTATAGGCTATCCTACTAAAACTATTGATAACATTACTACTACAGATTCAAAACCCGATAAAAATTTAGGATCAGTTTTAATATCTCCAAGTGCGAAAGCATTAAAAGAAGTAACTGTTACCGGCCAGGCAGCTTTAGTAGAAAACCATATTGATAAAATTGTATACAACGCCGAAAAGGACCTCACTGCCGCAGGAGGTAATGCCAGTGATGTTCTACAAAAGGTGCCATTAGTATCTGTTGATATTAATGGTAACGTCGCAATCAGAGGCGACCAAAATGTAAAAGTATTGATCAATGGTAAGCCATCAGGTGCAACATCGGCAAGCTTATCTGATGTATTGAAGACCATTCCAGCCGATCAAATTAAAAGCATTGAAGTGATCACTTCACCATCGGCAAAGTATGATGCCGAAGGCTCGGCAGGTATTATAAATATCGTAACCAAACAGAAAAACATTTCTGGCATCAGCGGTACTATAAGCGGCGGTTTTGGTACCAGGCAAAATAACGGCAATGCAAATTTTAATTATAATAAAAACCGCTTTAGTTTATCGCTAAATGCCGGTGGTAACTTTACATGGCCTCAAACTTCCTTAACTGATTTTTACCAGGATTTCAATAGTGGATCCTCTCATACTTCTCAGGATGTAAAAGGCACCAGCCTGGTAAAACGTTATGGTACTATAAGCTCTGCTACAGCAAATTATGAATTTAATGCTTTTAACAGCATTTCATCAACTTTCCGCTTTAATAAAGGGGGCTTTAATACTGTTGGAAAAACAACCACTACCAAAACAACCTATTTTGCACCGCCTAAACCCGACTCAACATTTATGTACATGGCAAACTCAACAGGTCATAATTCATTTGGCGGGTTTGACTGGAGCATGGATTATACCCATAAATTTTCGAAGGATGGTGAGCATAATATTATTATTTCTGCGCAATGGAGCCGTAGTAAAATTGTAACAGATTATACTACCCTGTTTACACCTGAAGATGAGACAAACCAGCAGAACTTTATCAATGCTATAAACAATGAATACACCATCCAGGCCGATTATACGCTGCCAATTAGCAAGATCTTAAAATTTGAAGCAGGAGGCAAGGAAATTATCAGGAGGATCACCAGTACTTCGGCTGAATATGACACTTTAGGTCAGAGTTCTTTTGTTTACGATCCTATTAATTCAAGTAAATATGACTACAATCAGAATGTCACAGCAGGCTATTCGGTATTAACCTTTACTTTACCTAAAAGTTATTCGATACTTGCAGGCGCCAGGCTGGAAAACACATCTATACATGGTGACCCGGTAAGCCCAGGACAACTTACTTTACAGCCTTTTGATAATAGTTATCTGACTTTTATTCCCAGTTTAACTTTACAGAAACAACTTACACCTACTCAAACTGTTAAATTGAGCTATAGCAAACGTATTACAAGGCCAAGTTTACAGTTTTTAAATCCCGTTAAAAACACGAATAATATATTGGCGCAAACAGAGGGCAATCCATATTTAGCTCCGGAGGTTTCACAAACTGTGGAATTAAATTACAACACTTTTGTAAAATCTTCTGTTTTTAATATGTCTGTTTATTACAAGCATACCGAAGGTTTAATTGAGGGTCTTTATACGCAAATAACTGTTAATGGGCAGCCTGGTACTCTAAGTGATTTTCATAACGCGGGGGTAAATAATTCTATTGGTGCAAGCTTTTTTGGTTCAATAAGTCCAATTAAAATATTAACCATACGTACAAGCATTAATGTTTATACTTATGATCCGACTCCATATGGTCAGTATGAACAATTCTTTTCACATACAGGCACATATGTACAATACAATGCCTTTTTAAGCGCATCGGTAACTTTGAAAAACGGCTTTATTGCTGAAACCTTCGCAGTTGAGAACTCTCCGCGCCATACCATACAGGGTACCAGTCCGTCATTTAGCATATTTGGTGCTGGTGTAAGGAAGCAAATAATGAAGAAAAAAGCTTCTATTGGAATTAATACTCTCGAACCATTTAACAAGTACAAAAACTTCAATTCAAACATATCAAGCCCGGGTTTTATACAAACCAGCAGGTTTCAATTCCCATTCCGCTCTGTTGGTTTAACATTTAGTTACACATTTGGTAAAACAACCTTTAGCAACCCGCAGCAACAGAAGAAAGGTGTTAACAATGATGACCTGAAACAAGGTGATCAGCAAGGCGGCGTTGGCGGTGGCGGAAGATAAGATTTGATGTGCAAATGTGCGGATTTCAGATGTGCAGATAGAATAGATGTGCAGATTTCAAATGTGCGGATTGATTGATCAATTTAAACATTTAAAATCTGCATATTTCCACATTTATCAGATTGGATTGATCAATTTGACCATCTGCACATCTGCACATTTGCACATTTGCACATCTATCAAGCTTCTATATCAATCCCTATCTGCTTTAGCAGTAACGAAGCATTAAAGGTTTTGCATTCACCGTGTTTAATTTTATAATCGAAAAGCATTTCACCGTCTTTAACCTGTATATCAAAATAAAAATTGCGTACATAATCGGGATGACTTTTTTCTAATTCGGCTATTTGTAAATCATGTGTTGCTACCATACCTACAGCTTTTTTGGTGATCAGTCGTTCAATTACCGCTTTTGAGCCCAGGTATTTATCAACGGAATTGGTACCACGCAGCATCTCATCGATTAAAAAGAAAACTTTACCATCCTTCTCAACAGCGGCCAATAGCATTTGCAGCCTATCAAGCTCTGCTTTAAAAGTTGAAGTGCTTTCATTTAATGAATCTTTAATACGCATATAGCTGATGATGGTCATTACTGATACCTTCATTTCCTTTGCACAAACAGGTGCACCACTTAATGCTAACACGGTATTTATGCCTATGGTACGTAAAAAAGTACTTTTACCCGCCATGTTTGATCCGGTAATGATATCTATTTTAAAGGTATCATCAAGTTCATAATCATTATCAACTCTTTTTTGGCTGTTGATTAGCGGATGAGCCAATCCTTTTGCTATTAAAGTGTAACCAGGGTCTTCAGCGATTTCAGGAAAGCACCACTCAGGATAATTAATATTTAAACTTGCAAGGCTTATAAGCGACTCAAATTCGGCTATTACGTCAAAGGCATCTTCAAGGCTTTGCTGGTTATCACGTTTCCAGTTTTCAATAGCAATGATCTGCCGGATATCCCAAAGGAAAAAAACATTTAAAAAGAACCCAACTATTATATTTAAATGGTAATTAAGCTTATTAATTAAAATAGAAAGTTCTTTAATCTTTTGGGATGTGTGCCCTGACTTTAACTCTTGAAGCAGGTTGTTGCAATAGGTTGATTCCCATTTTTCAAGTTCAATTTTTTCAAAAACAGTAGCGTAATTGTTAAGGGTACTCCCAATTTTACCTGCAATAAGATCAGCTTTTTTTATGTATAAAGCTTTTGAAAACACTATTCCTAAATTGACTAAACCGATTAAAATAGAAATGGAATTAAATACCGGATAAAAAAATGCCAGTAAAATAGTCACTAACAATAGTAAAGGAGCAATTTTAGTGTACTTACTTAACCATTTTTCTCCGGGTAGGTTTAATGGTATACGTAAGTATCTGAAAAGATTTTGCAGTTGGTTTAACTCCTCTTTATTCGCGAATAAAAGCAGGGCCTGCATTTCAAGCTTCCAATTATTTTTCAGTGAGAGTTCTTCAACCGCGTTTTGCCTTAATAAAATAATTTCTCTGTTTGAAGGGGCATCCAACTGGTTAGCAAGCTTCACAATTCCTGTTGAAGTAGCTGCACGATTAACCAATTGAAATAAAGATGCTTTGCCAAAAATATCAAGATCGGCGCTGTAGTAATGTTTTTCATCACTAAATTGACTTCCGTCATTATAAATATTAGTGCTGCTTAATATGCTTCCTATCTCATTTTCATTTACTGATATTAAATCAAGAAAATATTTCTTCTGCCTTTCATACAATCCTTGTCGGGAAACAAGCCACATAAAACCAAAAACCAGTATAACAAAAGCTACGGCTAAAATGGTAAAGTCGTTACGAACTATAGCAAAGTAAACGGATAAAACAATTAGAGCAAAAATGCCCAACCTCAGCAGTGAATAGGCATTAGCCAGCTTTTTATATTTATCTGCTTCCTGTTGTGCAAAAGCTATTCTTTGCCGGTAATCATTTATTATATCCATTTGTTATTTTGTTGAAAGGTTGAAATGTTGTAAAGTTGCAAGGTTTTTAAATAATTGGCTTTATAAACTACTAGTTAACTTTACAACCTTAAACGTTGCAACATTACAACAACTTTATAACTTTACAACATTTCAACCTTCCAACATTTCAACTTCTTAAAAAATGAAGATAACTTTTTTAACCGTTGGCAAAACAGAAGATGCTTATTTAAAGGAAGGCATAGAAAAGTATGTTAAACGGCTAAAACACTATACCAAACTAATTATTGTTGAAATTGATGAGCTAAAAAACACCAAAGCATTGACGCCTGATCAGCAAAAAGCCAAAGAAGCCGAGTTGATCCTAAAAAAAATATTTCCGTTAGACCATGTGATCTTACTGGATGAAAACGGGATGGAATTGTCCTCACAGCAATTTGCAGCATATATTAATAAAAAAGCATTGGGATCAGTTGCCAATGTAGTTTTTATTGTTGGAGGCCCTTATGGCTTTGACCCATCTGTTTGTGAAAGGGCAAACGACAAATTATCATTATCAGCTATGACGTTTTCACATCAAATGGTACGCCTGTTTTTTGTTGAACAACTTTACCGCGCATTTACCATTATAAAGGGTGAACCCTATCATCATCAATAAAGTACTGTGAGTTCGGCTTAAGCCAATATTCGCCTCACCCCGGCCCTCTCCTTTGGAGAGGGAGTTTAAAAGACATAAAACCAGCCAACTCGCTATTCAAAGTCCTCTCCTTTGGAGAGGATTTAGGTGAAGCCAAAGTACTGTCTCATATTTGTCCGGGAAACCCTATTCAAAAACGGACGGACACCAATACTCTCGTTCTTATGAAAATCTAACTTGTTGGGACAAATCATCAGAATTTTGTAAAAATCAGGGGTAACTAAACTAAGTCATTATCTAAGTGCTTACCTTGTGTATAATAAAAGGAGGGCATTATGCACCAAATAGCTACCCAACTATTATCAGGAAAATTCATTTTCTTCTATGTCCTGATTATCTCTACAATAATTGTTCATTACAGAGGCAAAGTGCGCTATAAATTTTTCAGGCAGCTTACAGATCACTCCACCTTTATGGCGCCTATTAATATTCCTATGTATGCTTTATCTAACGTAGAAAACAAGCCATACATCAATTCATCCTATTTCCCGCAGCTTAGCCTGCTTAAAAATAACTGGCAAATTATACGTGATGAGGCGCTGCAACTGGAACGCGAAGAATTGATAAAAGGATCAAATCAGTATAACGATGCAGGTTTTAACTCATTTTTTAGGCGTGGCTGGAAACGTTTTTATTTAAAGTGGTATAATGATTTTCATCCTTCCGCAAAAAAATATTGTCCGCAAACTATAGAATTAATTAAAGAGATACCGGAAGTAAAAGCTGCTATGTTTGCTGTGCTGCCTGCCGGTAGTGAACTATTACAGCACCGCGATCCATATGCCGGATCGTTACGATATCATCTTGGGCTTATAACTCCTAATTCTGAACAATGCCATATTGTGGTGGACGGGCAAAGCTATGCATGGAAAGATGGCGACGATGTAATTTTTGATGAGACTTATGTTCATTATGCCGAAAACAAGACTGACACTGATCGCATTATATTATTTTGTGACATTGAACGGCCTGTAAAAACCGTATTTGGCCGCGCATGGAACAAGTTTTTTGGCTGGTTTATTATGGCTGCGGCTGTATCGCCAAATATGGGCGAAGACAAAACCGGCAAAATTAATAAAGCATTTAAGTATGTTTATTCAATACGCCTGTTAGGCAAACGTATAAAGGCATATAACCGCAACCTATACTACGCTGTGAAATATGCTTTGATGTTATTAATATTATATCTCATCTTTTTTTGAAGAAAGGTTAGTTTCGTACAAATCAAATTGTCATAATAAATATGAAACGTTCCCAGGGAAGGTGAAAGATATTTTATCTTACATAAAAAAGGCGGTTAACTTAATTTACCGCCTTTTTTAGATTCTAATAGAAGGGAGACGATTATTTGCCTGGTGAACTACTGTTCCATATGTCTCTAAATAATTTCCATTTCCCGTCTTCATTTTTCCATAAAACTAAATATTTACCAGAATCAATCACTTTGTCATTGGCATCATACAAGGTAAATTTTCCGGTTTCAGTAGCTATCTTGTCAGAAGCTTCTACATCAACTGTTTCTAAATTCACCTTTTTTATTCCAGCGTTAAATGCTCCATTCCAGAAATTAGCTATTCCTTCGCTTTTTATAAAATCTGAATTCGGTGGCATCACCATAGCGTCTTTAGCATATAAAGCCGCGACACCACCACCACTTTCACTAAAAATCTTTATAAATTCCTTATTGGCCAAATTAATTTTTTCCCTGACCTCTATATTGCTTTGAGCAAAAGAACTTAAACAAAAAGCAAGGAATAATACCAATAATACTAAGTTTTTGGAGAAACATTTTGTAACATTCATAATAATAAGTTTTTAAGGTTCAATTGATTAGTCAAACCTAACTAATAAAACTCATGAAAAAAGATCAACTCAAAATTATTTTATTTAATTAAAACAATTTTGTAAATGATATTTGATTTGCACCGGTTTAATACTTATTTAGCTTATAAATAGCTAAATTTGCTGCATGTCAGCCGGTCACGATCATTCACATCACCACCATCACGATCATGCTCCAAAGCTTGATCATCTAAACACTGCCTTTATTGCAGGTATTGCTTTAAATTCTGCTTTTGTAATTATCGAAGTAATTGCAGGGTTGGCTACTCACTCCTTGTCGCTGTTAACCGACGCCGGCCATAACCTGAGCGATGTTGCAGGATTGGCACTTGCACTGCTTGCCTTTAAACTCACGGAAGTAGATGCAACTAACAAGTATACCTACGGATATAAACGCTCAACAATAATTGTATCTTTTTTTAATGCACTGGTTTTATTTGTAGCCGTTGGCTTTATTGGTTACGAAGCTATAATGCGCTTTATGAACCCAGAAAAAATTAACGGTGGAATCATGGCTTGGGTGGCATTTATAGGTATTGGTATCAATGCATTTACTGCATGGCTGTTCGTAAAGAATAAAGATAAAGACCTTAATGTTAAAGGAGCTTACCTGCACATGGCTATTGATGCAGTGGTATCATTTGGGGTGGTTATATCAGGTATTATTATTTATTTTACCAATCTGTACTGGATAGACAGCGTGGTAAGTTTAATTATAGCTATTGTAATTTTAAAAGGCACCTGGAATTTGCTGAAGGATAGTTTAAGACTGGAGATGGATGGAGTGCCGAAAGAAATTGACCTTAATAAAATTAAAGCAGAGCTTTTAAAAGGGAAAGGGGTACTTGACGTACATCACATGCATGTCTGGGCCTTAAGCACCACTGATAACGCGTTAACTGCCCACCTGGTAATTGATCCTGAGTATGTTTCATCTTTTGATGACATCAAACATGACCTGAGGCACCGTTTAGAACATTTGGATATCAGCCACAGCACTTTTGAGCCGGAGTTTAGTGATGAGGAATGTAAACACCAGGATTGCTGAGTTTTGATTTAAAAAGATAAATACTCTATTCCAGTCTCATAATAACACTGACATTTCCACTACGTGTTCTTCTAGCTACATTTGGTTAATTCAAAAATAACAAAGCAAGTTCCGGGTTTTATTGCCTGTAGTACATAAGTACATTTGTTCTGTAAATATTAATATCATGAGCACACAGGAAAATATAAATTACCAGCGGATTGAAGAGGCTATCAATTATATAAAGCTTAACTTTAAAGAGCAACCCAATTTGGATGAAGTTGCCGAAAAGGTAAATTTAAGCCCCTTCCATTTTCAACGTTTGTTTACTGATTGGGCAGGCATAAGTCCTAAAAAGTTTTTGCAGTTCCTGACGTTGGATTATGCTAAAAGTGTATTGAAAGAAAAGCAGGCTACATTATTTGATACCGCTTTTGAAACAGGACTTTCCGGAACAGGTCGCCTACATGATTTGTTTATGAATATCGAAGGTATGACCCCAGCCGAGTATAAAAATGGCGGTAAAGCGCTATCTATCAATTATAGTTTTGCTGAAAGCCCTTTCGGGGATATAATAGTGGCATCCACACCTAAAGGAATTTGTTATATGGCATTTGCAGATGACCGGGTTGAAGCCTTTAATAGCTTAATGGCCCAATTCCCGAATGCCAGGTACACTCAAATGGTTGATATTGCCCAGCAAAATGCATTGTTCATTTTCAAAAAGGACTGGTCGCAATTATCTGCGATTAAGCTTCATTTAAAGGGCACCAGTTTTCAGCTAAAGGTTTGGGAAGCTTTACTTAATATCCCTATTGGCGGATTATCTACTTATTCATCTGTTGCCAGGGAAATTCAGCAGCCAAGTGCAAGCCGGGCAGTCGGCAGTGCCGTTGGCGATAACCCGGTTGCCTTTTTAATCCCTTGTCACCGGGTGATTAAATCTACTGGGGAATTTGGACAATACCACTGGGGAGCTACCCGAAAATCGGCAATTATTGGGTGGGAAGCAGCCAAGGTAAATCAATCAGCTTAAAATAATACTGTAGAGACGCAACATTTTGCGTCTCTAACTTTGCAGTCGAATATTGCATTTTGGAGACGCAAAATATTGCGTTTCTACGGCGAACAAACAATCTTTTAAAAAATGGATATACAGCAAAGAATTGACCTGTTAAATTGGGACAAGGTCACCGAAGATATAAACGAAAATGGTTTTGCTCACACATCCAAAGTTTTAACTGATAAAGAATGCGATGAATTTATTTTGCAATATAATAACGAAGCTCTTTATCGTAAAACGATCAATATGGAGCGGTATCGTTTTGGTTTGGGTGAATATAAATATTATCAATATCCACTGCCGGGTTTAATTCAACAGCTGAGGGAAGGTATTTATCCAAAGCTTGCACCAATTGCCAATAACTGGATGCGCGTTTTAAATATCGATCAGCATTTCCCTGAAAGCTTAACACAATTACTGGAACTTTGTCATGCTCAAAACCAAACAAGACCAACGCCTTTAATATTGAAATATGGCAAAGGCGGCTATAATACACTTCACCAGGATTTGTATGGCGAAGTATATTTCCCGATGCAAGTGGTTTTATTTTTAAATGAACCGAATGAAGATTACAAAGGCGGAGAATTTGTAATGATTGAGCAAAGACCCAGGGCACAATCAAAAGCGATTGTATTAAAGCCTGGTAAAGGAGATATGCTGATATTTACCACCAATTTCAGGCCTGTAAAAGGAAGCAAGGGCTATTACAGGGTAAATATGAAACATGGAGTGAGTGAGCTTGCTGAAGGTAAACGCTATACGGCAGGAATAATTTTTCATGACGCTGCATGATCAGGCATACAGAATTGGGCCATCTTCCGTTTAAACGCGGCAGGCAATTGAAAACATTGCTGGACAATAACGAAATAGCTTTTGCAGGCAACTTAAGATTGAAAATATACGGCACATTCAACTGTTCATCTGGCAAAAGGATAAAGATAGAAAACCGGGTTTTCTTTACTTCTGAAGAAGAGGCTTTGCAGTTAGGTTACCGGCCTTGCGGGCATTGTATGTTAAATAAATATAAGCAATGGAAAGCTAGTCGAATTGGTATTTGATAATTATTTATCAATGTCGTTTAGTTAAGGAAAATGAAATGCGCCGTAGGTGAAAAATGTCGGTAGAAAAAATAAATTGTGAAACGTTTTGCGTGCCGTCAGGTACGCAACTTCGCTAAGTTCCGTACCTGACGGCACTGCATTTGAATCTAATTGTCTTTCTACCGACCTTTAACCCGCCAACTGGCGGGTTATTATCCGTTAACTAAACGACATTGAATTATTTATGCTAAAAAAAACATTTTTATTAAACTTAATATTTTTTATAAGCCTGGCTGCATATTCGCAATCTGCTGATGCTGTATATAATAAATATTTAGATTTTAACCTCGCCAGGTTGCAGGGCGAAAAGGATACTGTATTGAAACTTGGCGAAGAAATTATTCCAAATGCAGATAAATTACCCGAAAAAGCAAGGATAAGCTTTTATTTTTCGGTTGGTAAAATGTACGAGGATAATAATCAGCCCGACAAGGCAATGCCTTATTATGAAAAGGTCGCTACTGCTGTGCCCGATTATTATGTGGTACATAGAGCATTAGGCTATTTGTACCTTGACGATGCAAAAGCTATTGAAAAGAAATTGAATGAAGCTTCAAACGATAAAGCAGCAAATGAGCAGCTTACCGTTGCCTATGAAAACGCGGTTAAAAAAGCGCTGCCACATTTGGAAAAAGCCCAGGCATGCGATCCGAGTGGTGAAACACTCAGCATAATTAAAACGCTTTATAACGATATAAACGACAAAAAAGGGCTAAAAAAATTAAGCAAAAAATTAAAATCACTGAGCCAAGACTGCGTAGATATTTTGGAAGATCATTAAACCGGATTTTCTTTATTTTAGCCCCATGAAAACCAGCCGGATTGTAACAAAAATTGTAGTACGACTCTTCTTTTTATTGCTTCTTATAGCACTGGTCCCTCCATTTTTAATGGGTGATCAAAACAAACTGGAGCATATTTATTTGACCTTTCACCATAAATGGGAAATGATATTTCCTGCCATATTGATTTTGGCATTCATGAGTTTGCTGATTATTTGTGCTGTTAAAAAGTTTAAAGAAACAGATTTAAACTGGCTGTTGGTGTTAAATACTGTGATATTAACAATTTATGGTATAGCAATTTATATACGCATTCTTCATATGATTAATTGAAAGCTATTCCCTTTACTTTCCTACTTTTATCTTTCTCCTTTTACCTTTCAGCTTTTACCTCTCTTATGTCCTATCGGCTACTTTCGGCGACATTTTTTTAATTTTTGATTTTTTATCCTCTTGTCCGCTTCCTAATAAATATCCCCAGGGCTTAAGGCTTTCAACACGGTCGAATATTATTTTCAGGATAGCCAAAATAGGGATTGATAAAAACATCCCGGACAACCCCCATATCATTTCGCCTAAAATAATACCTACAAAAGTTACTAATGCATTAAGATTTACTTTTGAACCAACAATAGTTGGCAGCAAAAAATTGGTGTCAATTTCGTGTATGCCAACTACACTGAGTGCTACATACAATGCATCTTGTATATTACCTGTAGCAAATGTTATAATACAGCTTAAAAAGAGGGCTGTGAAAATGCCCAGGTAGGGTATCAAATTAAACAGGCCAATAATAACACCCATTAGAACAGCATATTTTACACCGATTATCCAAAAAGCAGCGCAAGCCAAACTTGCCACCACCGCCATTTCCAGCAATAAACCAAGGATATACTGCCTTAAAATGCTTTGAATATTTTCTACAATATCATAAACAATAGCAGAATGTTCATCACTAAACACCCATACAATAAACCTGAGCAACAGGCGCCTGTAAAGCAACATGAAAAAAGTAAATATTAACAAAAACAAGTAAAATATCACCATTGATGACACTGCGCCGAATGTTTCGCCTACCATGCTGGTACCCGATGCCATAATCTTTTTGGTAGTATCATCTACATATCTCAGTTGTTTATGTGTATTAATATGAAAAGCTTCTTGTATCCATTGCGAAAGATCACTAAGGGATTGGTTTATTTGACTTTTGAGCATTGGCCAGTCACTTACCAGTTTAGAAATTTGCGATCCTACCAGGTATAATATGCCGCTAATAAAGCCGACAAGCAAAAGAATAGAGCAAATAGATGATAAGGCACGCGGAAAACGAAATCTTTTTTCGAGAAAGCTTGCAATTGGCAGCAATAATATTGAGAATAAAAAGCCAAATACTATTGGATCCAGCAAATCTTTGCCCTGGATAATTAAATATCCCAATGCAATGAGACCAATAAGTACTAATGAAAGCCTTTCATAAAATGGGACTATAAGTTTTTTTTCTTGCATAATTTTGTATTACGGGTTGAATACACATTTAGTTTGTCCGTTTGAAGATAAGAATAATTGACTTATAATGTTTTTTATTAAAAAGATTGCAGCATCGTAATCACTCGACTCTGCTTTGGCAAATATTTTGCTTTATAATACATTCATTTACCTAATAAAAATGTTATGGCAAAGTATTCAGAAAAAGCACAGGAAAAAGTGCACGAAAACATGCATGAAATGAAAGAAGGCAAGCTAAAAAGCGGCAGGAGTGGTAAAAAGGTAACCAATCCAAAACAGGCTGTAGCAATTGGTTTATCAGAAGCCCGTAAAGAAGGAGCGAAAGTACCTAAGAAGAAATAACCATGGAGAAAACTTACGAAGTTTTGAAAACTTCGTAAGTTTAAGGATTAGCTATAGTAAAGGCATCCATTATTTTCATCAATGTTACCGCTTCATCAATAGAACATGGGTTTGGACCTTCATCATTAAAATAAGATACAATCTTACCAATCATAGGTTGTTGAATGTGCGCTGGATGAACAAAATTAAGGGTTTGCTCATCTGTTTCATTTTTCCAGGTAATATAAGTGCCAAAAAATGGAAAGGTTATTTTTCCTTTCGTACCGATGATCTCGCAGGTATCTGTTGTCTCACTTTCTGCTACATTGAAGCACCATGAGCCATTAATCACTATTTTATTTTTGAAAAGTATTTGTCCGCATACATGATCATCGGCAGGCGTCAGGCCAGATTGATTTAAAGAAAAGCCATGATATTTTTCAGGCTCTCCGAAATAAAACAACATTAGGTCGAGCTGATGCGGTGCAAGGTCATGAAAATAACCGCCGCCCGATAATTCCGGATGTACCCTCCAGTTAGTTTCTGAGTTAGCTATCAGGTCAGGTTTGGAGGTTTTCCACATCCTGATCTGTACAGTTCTTATTTCGCCAATGGTTTCTTTTTCCAACAGTTCCTTTACAGTTAAAAACATAGGTAAGGCGCGTCGGTAATGTGCAACGGTTAATTTGCCATTGCTTTGTTTAACTGCGGCTGCCATTTGCTGTGCCTCATCAGCATTGCGGGTAACAGGTTTTTCAACATATACATTGAGACCCTTTCTTAAGGCAGCCAAAGCATATTGAAGATGTGATGCAGGCGGCGTGGCAATTGATACCGAATTTATATCCGGATCGTTCATCAATTGTTCGGCATCATTGTACCATTTACCAACTCCGTGACGTTTGGCATAGTCTGCAGCTTTTTCAGCATCGCGGCGCATAACCGCAACCAGGCGGCTGTCGGGAATATTATTAAAAGCAGGACCACTTTTTTTTTCGGTTACATTACCGCAGCCAATTATTCCCCAATTTATATTACCCATAGTTATTTTTTAGAAAGAGCCAGGAATAGAGAGTCAAGAGCCAAGAACCGAGAGTCAAGAAAGAAAAATATCAGGTTTTATGAATTTTGATCCTTGGTTCTTGCCTCTTGATTCAATTTGTGGCCGAATTTGGGTTATTTTTTCCGGAGTTATCTGACTTTTTTGTAAAAATCCTGTTGACTTTGCCACTCTTGACTCCTAGGGTATGCCCTGCAGGTATTTATCGGTTAACAAACCTTGGGCAAACAGGGAATTAACAGGCCTATCCTAACCTCCTAGTGGTTCAAATAAATTAATATATTATCTTTTTAAGGAATTCAATGTATTATTGAGGAGATCAATCCCAATCCTCGGGACAGGTTAATGGTAATAATGCTTTTTTGATCTCAATATCCATCAATGAAATTAATTTCTGATTACATTCCTTACAAAATTTATCTGTTGAAATCGTTTTTAAACTCAACGGCAGACACAAATTCACAGCGTCTATATAAAATATAGAGTTTTTGCAATCTGTATTAAAACAGTAGTAAGATATATGTTGGTTATGTTTCATTGTATTTAAGTCTTAGCGTATTAACGAAATGATTTTGTAAAAAGTACCGGCTAAACACAGCCTGTATCTGGAGGTTATAATGAATATGCTTGGTATTCTATCATATTCCATACCAAAAATCAGAATTTAAAGTATTAAGCTATTTTTATGCAAACAAAAATTAGCAAGGAAAAAGCTGTATGTTTTAACGGGCAAACTGTATTAATTTTTCTTAGAGGATTATATTGTATACGACAAAAATCTCACTCTCTTAAGCAGAGATCTGGCTTTTTAACAAATGCTTTAAGTTGACACTTTTGGTTTATTAATGTACTTCCAAATTATTTTATAAAACTTATCCAGTTCAAATGGTTTTTCCAGGTAATCTGTAAAGTCATATATACGATATAAAAGGTCTATTTGAAGGTTACAACTAACAGCAATTACCGGTAAATACGGATATATTTTGCGAATCTGATTAAATAGCTGAATGCATTCTTTTCCATCAAGTCTATAATCAAGCATTACTACATCAGGTTTAACCTGTTTAATTAATTCCAAAACTTGAGAATCGTAGTCTGTAGTTTTATAGGCAGTGATTTCCTCCATGTCTAAGGCGATTGTAAGAATTTCTAACAGAATTTCATCACAATCTTGTATAACTACTGAACCCATAGCCGCTGGTATTAAAGTTTGTGATATTACATGTGCATAAATTCGTTAGAAAAGGAACCAAACCAGAAAAAGTACCTTTAATATTAAACCGCGAGGACCGGCAAAAAATGGATAGTATTACAAATCTATACTAATATAATTAAGAAAGACAATAAACATTACGAATTAATTGTATTGATCTGTAATATTTATTAAACAATGCTAATAAACAGAAACTAATATTTTTGAATGGCAACGTTTACGGCATTGCAACAATATTATTTGTCAGCATTTGCTGTTTTGCCCAATCCCTTAATAAGGTTAAAAATGGCAAAAGTTCCGTGCCGGTTTCAGTTAAAGTGTATTCAACTTTTGGCGGCACTTCCACATAAACTTTACGGCTAATTAAACCGTCATCTTCAAGTTCTTTTAAAACCTGTGTAAGCATTTTAGGTGTAATACCGGTAACGGTTTTTCTCAGTTCGCCATACCTTAATGTGCCTGTACGTAAACGCCAAAGCACACGACCTTTATATTTCCCCCCTATGCGTTGAAATGCATAATCAATACCGCATTTTGGTAAGGGCCTTTTAACTATTTTACTCATCTGTTAAAACAATATAGCTGACAATCAAATTAGTACCTTTTTGGTAAGCAGGTTACCATTTTGTACCTACTTGACAAATGTATGTATCATCAACTACTTTTGATGTATGAAAAATATACTAATCATATTTCTTTCACTTTTTAGCAATAGCCTGGCCGTTGCACAGAAAAGTGAAATTAGCAAATCAAAAATTACCCTTGAAAGCGTTAAAGGGACATATACACTTGTTGCAGTGGATAATATTCTTGCGGATGGGAGCCGGATTCATCTTTACGGTGATAAGCCTCAGGGAATGTTAATGTTTGATAGCAATGGAAATTATACTTTACAAATTATGAGTTCGGGCAGACCAAAATTTGCGTCGGGCGATAAAAGTAAAGGAACTGATGAGGAGAACAGGGCCTCTATAAAAGGTTGTAATACCCATTTTGGCACTTATACAATTGATGATACAGTCCATACTATTACCTTTAATATAACGCATGCTTCCTTTCCAAATTGGGAAGGTGTTCAGCAAAAGCGTCCGTTTACGCTTATTGGAAATATTTTTACATATGCAGTACCTTCACCAACTACCGGTGGCGCTGTAACCGGCGAGGTTGTTTGGAAACGAGTGGAGTAATTTTTATTCAAACCACTTCTGCCACCACAAAAGTGCTGCCCCCAACAAAAACAAGATCATTTTCCCCGGCATTTTGTTGTGCCGATTTTAGTGCAGTCTTTACCGAAGAATAAACTTCACCTTGTAGCCCAAAGCTTGCTGCTTGCTTCTTTAAGGTTTCCGCTTCGAGTCCGCGTGGTATGTCGGGTTTGCAAAAGTAGAAGACAGCCGTTTTCGGCAACATATCCAATATCTTGCTGATATCTTTATCATTCACAATACCCAATACAAAATGCAGCTTATTAAAAACTATTGACGAAATATTCTGTAAAACTGCTTGCACACCTTCAGGATTATGCCCGGTATCACAAATAGTTAGCGGGTGTTTAGTTAAAATTTCCCAGCGGCCATGTAAACCGGTTAGATTTTTTACCTGGCTTAAGGCAGTTTTTATATGTGTGTCAGTAATATGAAAGCCTTGCAGCCTTAATTCGTCAACCACGCATAAAACTGTTTTTACATTTTTTAGTTGGTAAGTTCCTGGCAGATCAAGTCTTAAGTCTAAAGTCTCCAGTCCGAAGTCCGAAGTCGGAGGTCGGAGGTCGGAATTTGATGATATACGAGTAACAATAATATCCAAAAATTCGTTTATTCCTGTTTTTATATCTGGGCCTCCGACCTCTGACCTCTGATCTCTGATCTCTTCTACTAACTCCGAAGCGAAACTAATCCTGCTATCCTCTTCTTTTGCTTTTTCTATAAAAATATCAGCAACTTCGGGTTGGTGTTCACCAATTATTACCGGAATGCCAGGCTTTATAATACCGGCTTTTTCAGTGGCTATGAGTTGTAGCGTATTGCCTAAAAGGTTCATGTGGTCCCAACCTATATTTGTGATGACTGAAAGCAGCGGGTTTATAATATTGGTCGAATCCAAACGGCCGCCCAAACCAACTTCAATAATGGCGATGTCAACTTTTTGTTTTGCGAAAATATCAAACGCAAGGGCAACTGTCATTTCAAAAAATGAAGGGCGGATCTCATCAAAATCATTTTGATGTTCAGTCACGAAATTGATCACTTCCTGTTCGCTTATCATTTGTCCGTTAACACGGATGCGCTCCCGGAAATCTTTTAAATGCGGGGAGGTATATAACCCGGTTTTATAGCCGGCAGTTTGCAATATGGCAGCCAGCATGTGCGAAGTAGAACCTTTACCATTTGTCCCGCCGATATGAACGCTTCTAAATTTATGCTGCGGATTACCTAATCGCTGACATAACTCTATAGTATTATCCAGATTTGCCTTATATGCCGAAGGTCCATCACGGGTAAATAAAGGCAGTTGGCTGTAGAGGTATTGTATGGTCTCCTGGTAGTTCATTCTGAAGGATTTCGAATTTCGAATGTTCGATTTCGGATTTATAGCATAAATTTATCTGTCTTTCGGACTTTCCGTCTTTCGGACTCAATCAACATTAAATATAAAATTAACCTGGCCTTTTGAATTACCTGTTGCCGCGTTTGTTGAAGTAAGTTTAGAATTTTTAACAATGCTTTCGCACTTCATGATCAGGCCCAGATCGGCCATCCTTGTTTTTGCCCTATCGTAATGAGCATCTATTACATTTCCTGAGGCATCAACAGTAATATCAATAACAACAATACCAGGTATGCGGTTATTATTTGTTACATTAAGCGGAGTAACAAAGCTCCAATCCGGCATTCCGTGCAGGCCTCCTCCTGAACCGCCCGGACCATAATTATCACTTAGGGTTGATCCATTTTTACTCCCCTGGTTACCTGGTGTATTTGTTGTGCCGTCACCGGCTCCAGAACCTTTGTTGGTGCTGCCTTTGTATAAAGCATTTTGGTTTACTACCTCTTTTTTTACAGGCTTGGCAGGCTCTGTAGCAACGGCCTGACTCGGTTTCTTTGAATTTGCAGCAACTTCTGGCGCGTCTTCGGTAGTTTGGCTAACTATCTTTTTATCGCTATTGTCGACCTTAGTTTTTTGATCGGTTGGTTGTGCCTGGATCACCTTATTAGGTGCCGAATGATTCGCTTTTGGCGCAACAGAAGGTTCTTCAGTACTAAGGTTGTCCTTCCCCATGCCTTCATCAGTAGTACCATAATTTACCAGTATACCACCTGTGCCCATGTCCTCAACCGGTGGGTTTTGAAATACAATAAAATAACATAAAGCAATCATAACAGCTAGTATAACACCTGTTGCTAAAAACGCCTTTGGATAATTATTTTCTTCCTGGTAATTCATTTTTCTTAGTCATTGGTCATTAGTCACTGGTCATTGGTTGGTTTTTTATTTTAGTTGTAAATTAAGAAAGATGTTTTTTTATTTACGTCTAATAAATGACCAATGACCTAATGACTAATGACTATTTCGGTTCTGTTGCTAAAACCAGTTTAATGTTAAGCTTTTGAGCAATATCCATAATTTGTACCACATCCTGTATTGCAACTGATTTATCTACATACAAAACAATAGTCAAATTTGTTGCCAGCGGCTTATACTTTGCAAGGGCGTTGGGTAAATCAGCCACAGCAACCGGTTTCCTGTCAACATAATACTTCAGGTCTTTGGTAACCGATACTACAATTGTTTTTTTTGATACCGATTTACCTGATGATGATTTTGGCAGCAGTAATTTTATAACATTAGGATTAGTTACTGTTGAAGCAATAAGGAAAAATAAAAGCAGGAAAAACATAATGTCGTTCATGGCCGAAGTGTGTACCTCGGCAGTAGCCCCTCTTTGTTTTTTTCTTAAATTCATTTACTTGGTTCTTCTAACAGGTCAATAAATTCAATCGCATCGGTTTCCAGCCTTAGTATGATCCTATCAACCATCATATTTAAAATATGATAACCTACATAGGCCACAATACCCACCATTAAACCGGCCGCTGATGTAACCATTTTTACATACAAGCCTCCGGATATAACGCCCATACTGATATTATCGGTTTTTGATATATCATAAAAAATTTTTATAACTCCGGCAATTGTTCCTAAAAAGCCGAACATCGGCGCTATACCGGCAACAATACCCAAAATGCCGATATTTTTTTCCAATTTAGAAACTTCCAGCTTACCAACGTTTTCAATAGCACCTTCAATATCTTTTATTGGTCTGCCTATCCGTAACAACCCTTTTTGCAGCATACGGCCAAGCGGAGTATTGCTATTACGGCAGATAGCTTTTGCCGATTCCAGGTTGCCCGAAACAATGCTCGAACGTACCTGCATCATCAGGTTTGAGTCGTCCCTTGAGGCTTTACGAATAGTAAAAAAACGTTCAAAAAATATAACTAAACCTAATACGGCTAAAATACCGATTGGCACCATTACCCATCCCCCTTTTATCAGCAAATCGCCAAATCGTAATTCCTCGCTTGGAATGGGGGCAAGCTTACTGCCTGCAGTGTTTACCGAGTCTATTATTTTATGCGCTGTATCGGTTACCTGTAAAAATAATAATGTCATTTTTGGGATTTTATTTCTAATGGATATGAATTTGTTTTGCTAATTTTTCCGGCAGTTACCAGTTGAAGCCTTGCGGCTTCAGCTTCATCCCTTGTTGAATATGAACCGGCAGATACAAAGAAATGCCTGCCGGATGGATCAGGTAAGATGGTTGCATTTACACCAATTTCTTTATAGTAATTAACCTGGCTGACAGCTGTCTGCTTTTTTTTAAATGCACCTACAATAATATCCCAGCGCGATATTTTTACAGTATCAGCTGCAATTGCATTCTGAGCGGTATCAGGTTTAATCAAAGTATTTGTTTTTGATGCTGTATCAGTAACGGTTTTTAATGTTTTTGTAGTATCGGGTTTTACAAGCGTTACTACAGGTATTTCCTTATTTTCATTATCTTTTTGATGGAAACCTGCAGTTAGTTTATCAAATGCATCAGGATAAAGCATGTAAGCCCCAAAACCGGCAAGTGCAACAGCGGCTGCAACAATCAATAAAATGAGCCATATACTTAAGCGCCTTTTTTCTTCCGGCTCATCTTCAAAATATTGCTCCTGCTTTGCAATCTTTACAGGTTCGGCGATTATTGCCGGGGATACAGCAGGTTCAGCAAAAACCGGTTTAGCCGTTTCCGTTGTTAATGGCCGCTCCGCTTTATTAATATCAACAGGTGCGTAACCATAAAATGATGGATCGGCAGTAATTTTATCATTAGGTATAAAAACCAGCTGGTCTTGATTTACATTGAAAGAGCCCAGACCGGAAAATAAATATGAGCTCCTGGAAGCGTCGTCTTTTACTTTAACAATAAATTTCTCGATAAAATATTTTGACGATGCCAATGAAATATTTTTTTTTTGAGCAACATACTGTGCAAACGTGTCATCGTCCTTTATTTGCGGTACAAATTTCACCCGGTGATATGGCGGGTAAAATTTAGCTTCCTTTTCGTTATAATGAGCATGCATCCGCACCTGCATGAAATAGCCAAGCCCCGGCACGCTTACTTCATCGTGCTGTACTAATAGTTCGCTTAAATAATCGGCTAAATTCATTTTGCTAAAAGTACGTTTATTATAAAATTTATAAAAATCTGACTACCGCCAGGCAATGCTTAAAAACTAAATCCAACGCCGCCAAATATATTAAATCCATAATCAGGATAATACAACCATGTTTGATTTGTTCCATTTAAAATATTATTCACATGTACAAAAACCGAGAATCGTTTTGTTGCTTTATATTGAACTTCACCACTCAGGTCAGCAAATGAACTTACAGTAGTTGGCGCTGTGCTTCCTGCGGTCAATGGATGCGGATCTAAGGCCGAACCGCGAATCAGCAATGAGCCGGTTACATCAACCTTATCACTTATATGTATTGCTGTTCCCGCTGTTAGTTTAAACTTAGGTAGATTCCAGGCCTGGGCAACAGTCGCCATTTGATAGTTTTTAAATTCAACCCGGCCGAAAATATTTAAGTCATCAGATGCTTTTAAATCCAGTTCGCCATTAAACCCGGTTACCCGCGATTTTCCACCATCATATATAACCGTAAACCTATTATATCCTTTTGAAAAATCGAAATTGCTTACAAACAGGGGCATATCCTTAACTGTATTTCTGAATACTGTAGCTTTAAAGCCTAATCCGGGTGCAATAGTACCTTTTAAGCCGGCAGAAATATCTAACTGGTCTACTGAGTTTTTAATATTAAAGTTTTGCCCCATGAAAGGATTAATCTGTGAAAAATCGAGCAGCGACGATTTATTTACGTCGCCTTTAGCTTCAATAAAAAGGCGGACGTATTTAGGTATAACCTGTAACTCCAATTTTGCAGCAGGAAATATATAGAAAGCTGATGAGAACCCAAACTGATCGACTATATTTATCCCTGCGTCTATTTTATAATTATCACCCTGGAATTTTATATAAGGATTAAGCCTGATCAGACTATTATTATAATTAAACAGGCTATCTTGTTGTGTACTTAAATCGAGCGAACCGCTTAAACCAGCATAAAATTGATTAATAGTTTCATTTAAAAACCCTGAAACTACTACATTACTTTCTTTACCCTGGTAAGCATCTTTAAACAAATAGCCTTTGAGCTTTAAAGCATAGGTAAAGTCGTTTGGAACATCTTTGTAGTTTTTAGCCAGCTCACCCTCAGCACTGATCGTACTGAAATGTTGTTTATTTACTTGTAAGCCTGTCGGCGGAAGCTGTGATTGATCATAGCCATAAAAATAATTGCTGCGGTAATTATAATCAATACGCCCTGTTAATGAATTTTCATCTCCTATACTTTTGCCAAATATACCGGCCTCTTCTTTGGCCGAATTTTGCTTGTTTAAATTGCCATTCTGTGCAAAGTGCTTTAAATAACCGCCTGCTTGTAAAGCCTGGTCCTTTCCATTAGCAAAATAAACCTCGCCAAAGGTAGTCTTTAAGCTTCCCAGGCCTACTTTCAAGTAGTTATTTGTCTGATCCGAATCACGTTCGACAGGTTTTTTCATAGCCTCAAGGGGCTTAATTTCGTTATTTTGCTCCAGTCTTTTATCAACAGGGAAATAAGTTAAAGGAGCTTTGAACGGAGTTTTATCTTCAAGGTCGGGGTTAATACGTATTTTAACTGCATCGGCCAATACAGGCTTATAAGCTGTTGTTACCACAATCTCCTGCGACAAAGTGCCATTGCCATTTGCATTTCCTTTACCACCTTTTTTAACTGTATCAACTGCCACTTTTGAGGCTGCATCACCTAAATTTTTTGCGGTAGCCTGGTGCTTTGGTTCATTTACTTTTGCCGGTTTCTTTTTGGTTACTTTTGCTGTACTTTTTTTAGCTGGTTTTTTTGTTTGTGCATGAGCAGGAACAAAGTATAATGCTAATATTAAGCTAAGCAGCGTATAGATGTATTTTAATTTCATTGCTTGTCTTTTTTTATTCTTTGTTTTCCTGTTTTTTATTGGTTGTATCTGCTGGTTTCTGACTGGCATTATTGGTCGATAACTGCTCAAGCTTTTGTTTAGCTGTAGGTATAATGTCATCATCACCTTTATAATTGTCAATAACACTTTGGAGGGTTGCCTTAGCCTGGAAAGTATCTTTAAGTGCCACATAGTTATCAGCGAGCAAAATAAAGGTTTTGGTTACCCAATAATCATAGTTTGGCAGGTCTTTTACAAGTTCGAAACATGTTTTCTGCGATGCCTTATACCGTCCCTTTAAATATTCAATTCGGCCAATGTTATACTTTGCTTCGGCAGCTGATATTGTTTTTGTTTTGCTTACCGTATAATTAAATTCAGTTACTGCCTTTGTGGTATCCCCCTTTTTTAAATAAGCTAATCCAGCATATAAACCTGTTTTATACTTATCTTCCTGCGACGTTTTTTCATTTTCACGTATCAGTTTAACATAGTTAAGGGCGTCGTCAGGCATTTCCATTTTTGCATAACAAAGCAGTAAATTATCAATGGCAAAGTTATAATCGGCCTTGTATTCCGAATTTGTTTCAAGCTTTTTTAGAAAAACTATTGCATCGTTGTATTTTTTCTGGGCTAAATATAATTTTGCCATGCTGATCAACGATTGTTCGGTATAAGGACTGGTCCAGTCATTTAATATTACATTATAATCTGTAATGGCCTCATCCTGCCTGTTTAAATTAACCAGGCTTTGCGCTCTTATAAACCTGGCCTGTTTTTCATAAATAGGTTTGGTCGGGAATTTATCAAAGTAAGCACTTACCGCCCCTACCGTGCCTTGCCAGTCGCCTCTTAAATAAAGATTATTCGCGGCGGTAATCATTATATTTTCCTGGTCTGCAGCGGTATAATTACCAATAGGCGTTGTTGCTGCATAAGTTATAAATGTTTGCGCATCGCCTTTATCGGTGTATATTTTTTCAATTTGTTTAAGTGCCAGTTTAGCTTCCTCAGTTGAGGAATAGTCCTGCACCACCCGTTTAAATGATTCAACAGCCAGATCATCGTTCCCGGCGTTATAATCAATAAGCCCTACGGTAACCAGTGCACGCGGTACATAGCTGCTTGTTGGGTATTTTTGTATCATAGCAAGGAGGCTATTTTTTGCTGTAGCGCCATCACTCTTTAAAAAATAGGTATATGCTATTTCAAAGGAAGCGTCATCCGCATAATCAGAGTTTGGGAATTTGTTTAATACATCTGTAAGGGTGCTGATCTTAGCGTCAGGAGCTCCTTGCAAACCCTGTATCATACCACGCTGAAATAATGCGTAATCTTCACCTTTATTGTGCCGGTCAATAATCCTGTTATAATATTCAAGAGCTTTGTTATAGTCTTTTAAAACAAAATAACTATCACCCAGCCTTGTAATAGCATCATTTATAGTGCCCGGGTCTTTTTCATCACCATTTAAAAATTTCAGAAAATAGGCTGCGGCTTTTTTGTATTGTTCGTCTCCAAAAGCCGCATATGCCAGAGCATAATTAGCGTAATTATATACAGCGGTTCCGCTGGCTTCAGGCAGGTCTAAAAATTTTTCAAATGTTTCAACCGATTCTTTATACTTACGTACCTCATACATAGCTTCGGCCATCCAATAGGTAGTTAAGGCTTCAATTTTAGCATCAGAAGTGTATTTAAGCGACCGCAGAAAAATCCCGATAGCGTTTTCAAAGGCGCGTTCATTGTAAAACTCCAGGCCCCGGTAATAAGTAACTTTTTGATAGGCTGCCTGCGCACTTGCAGTTTTATTTTTAATAGGCTCTAATATATCTACTGCTTCTTTATAGTTATGCGAATTAAGCAATTCTTCACCCAGTAAAGTTTTAACTTCATCATTACGTGCAGAGCGGGGATAATTTTTTAAATACAGTTTAGTAGCTTCAAGCGCCAGCGTATTAAAATCAAGCTCGTAGGATAATTTTGCATACTCGTATAAAGCGTCTTCTTGCAGTTGTTTATCAAAATCAAGTTTTGAAGCTGCAAAAAAAGCGCTGCGTGCACTTTGTTTATTATCCATTTTAAGGAAAACAGTACCTAAGGTATAATTCCCATTCTGACTGTAAACGTCATTTTTCTGCTGAAGTTTTTCCAGTTCGGTTGCAGCTTTTGCATAATTACCTACCTTATAATAAGTATAGCCCATTTGGTAACTATCCTGGGTGTTTTGTGTTTGTCCCCTGTCTTGGTCTTCAAAACGACCATAGTATTTAGCTGCATTACTGTAATTAGCTTTAGCAAAATAGGAAGCAGCAATTATTCTCAGCATTTCCTTTTCGTTTTGCTGATGGGTGTTGTTTATGATTGGTACGGCATATTTTATCACATCATCATAACGCTTATCTAAAAAATAAACGGCAGTTATATAGTATGGATAACTACTTTCATATTTTTTTGAATTTTTAAGTTTTTCAAAATTTACCAGCGCCAAATGATAGTCTTTATTAAGATAGGCTATATAAGCAAAGTAATAAGTGGCATCATCTGTAAAAGGAGACCGTGTGTTTTTTACGTCGTTGAAAAGTTGCTGTGCACTTTTATAATCGTTAGTTACAAAATAGGCATAACCTTTACGAAACTTATATTCTGTATTTTCTTTCCCGGTTAATTCGCTTGCCTTAACTTTATCAAACCAACGAAGTGCGTCAGCATATTTCTCCTGCATTGAATAGGATCGTCCAATTTGGAAATAGGCCAGCTTTGTTAAAGGATTTTCAGGATGATCTTTTATAAAACGCAGAAACATACTTTCAGCATCATCATTTCCCAGTTCAAGGGCACATAGCGCTTCATAATATTGCGCATTTTCCTTCATCAAGGATAAGTCCGATTCAAATTGAGCTTGCGTACTTGTTTTAAGCCTTGATTTTTCAACGAGCCGGAATTGTTCAGCCGCTGCAGCATATTTTCCTTTATTCAACAGTTCCATTGCTGAATGCCAGGTGCGGTACACCTGGAATGAAGGATTTTGCTGTGCATGTAATGTTAAGACAAAAAATATAGGAACAGATAGGAAGATATATTTAAGTTTTATCATAGGTACGAACTAACAATCTGCGAAATTAGCTAAACGCAAAAATGAAATTCACAATAGTAATTCACATAATGTGGATAACATTTGTTTTTTAAACGGGTATTAAATATTAAGTGGTATTGATGTGGAAAACTTTTAAATTGTTAAGAAACAAAAGAGTAAGAACCGAGAAGCAAGAGCCAAGAAGCAAGATTTGAAAAATCTAAGAATAAGAAATATTCAAATATCTAATAATTGACCTAAATTAAATTTTTCATCATAACTCTTGGTTCTTGATTCTTGGCTCTCTTGATTCATAACTCTTGGTTCTTGACACCTGGTTCTCAACTCTTGATTCTTAGTTAGTATAATAGCTTTTAGTCTTAAGCGTTATTGCTAACAAATGATCAAATCAATTTTTATTCGTAAACAACAATGTTGCTTTGTTATAATAATCTTCGTTTTGGTTTTTTTGGGGGTTAAATCCAGGGCGCAGCAAAAAACTGAAATAGTACTGCAGGACGAGCACTTACCAATAACACCTAAAGAGTTCTATGTAGCCAATGTAATTGATGAGCGTGCTAATCGTGCAGCTATAGCCTGGATTTTACCTGCAGGAAATACAGCAAGTACCCAGCGTAAAGCCTTTCCTGTGGATTTGCAGGGTGGCAGCTTAACTGCTATAAAACAATTTATTGATCATAATTTACCGCGCAATACTGCATTACATCCTGTTATCATCAGTATTAAAAAATTTACAACTACAGAAACTGCTTTGGCAGGAGGCCGTGTTGAGGGGCATATCAGCTTAATCATGTCATTCTATTTGAAAAGCAATGAATATGATACGCTAATTGGCGGACAACACCTGGCCGATTATAATGGCAGTGCAGTTTATAACCGTAATACAGGGCCACCACAGGATATTGAACCTACCGTAAGGCATATGCTAGGGAACGGGCTGATCTATTTAAATAACTGGATGAACCAGCAGGCAAATAACAATATAAAACTTGCGAAAAGCGTAAAAGTAACTTTTACCGACTTTTTGGCAAAACCAGAGGGCGATACCATTTATTACTCCTTTAAACGGCTGTTGACATGGGACGACTTTAAATCGAAAGTTGCAAGCAGCAGCTACGATGCCCAGGTGTTTCCGACTATTGGATATGATGAGCACACCGAAGTCATTAACGGGGTTATTAATATAAAAATGATCATTAAAGTATCTTTACCGAAAAGTGCATGCTGGGTAAAAAGTAGCAGCCGTAGTGATTATACCCTAAATCACGAACAGCGGCATTTTGATATTGCAAAAATTGCAGCTGATCATTTTAAACAAAAATTAAAAAGCGAAGTCCTGCCTTTAGATAACTATGATGGCCAAATCAATATGGATTACCTGGATGCATACCGTGAAATGGACGATCTGCAAAGACAGTATGATACCGAAACCAGGCATGGCAGTGACCATTCAGAGCAACAACGCTGGAATGAGAAGATTGATGAAGAACTTAAAAAAGTCATTGGTCATTAGTCATTGGTCACTATTTTAGTAGTTGTTTGTCCAGAGTCGATAATAACATTGCCAAAATCCTTAAAAAAATAACTAAATTACTATCCCAAAAATGAATGACCAATGACCAATGACCAATGACCAATGACCAATGACCAATGACCAATGACCAATGACAATTCAAGAACGTATAACCGAATTTAATAAAGACCGGTTGCCCGATATGGTAAAGTTAAAATACAAAGCCATGTCTTTAGGTCCCTTTCGCTTTTTTAGAGGCACCTGTCATTTATTTTACGAAGATCTGTTTGCGGCTGATCCTTTACTACCATCGCCGTTAAGCTGGATTTGCGGCGACCTGCACCTGGAAAATTTTGGATGTTTTAAAGGAGATAATCGCCAAGAGTATTTTGATTTGAATGATTTTGATGAAGCTTTAATGGCGCCGGCAGCCTGGGAGCTGGCAAGAATAGTAACCAGCATACTTGTAGCATTTGATAGCTTAAAAATTAATGAGGATGAGGCGTTAAAAATGGCAAGGAAGTTTTTGAAAATTTATTCATTAACCCTTATTAAAGGAAAGGCTGTGAGCATTGATCACCGTACAGCCACAGGTATAGTTGGCTCATTTTTAACTACTGTTGAAAAACGTAAACAAAAGGATTTGCTTAAAAAACTTATTGTTAAAATAAAAGGAAAGCTTACCCTATTATTGGATAACGACAGGCACTTTGAGCTGGCTAAACCACTAAAGAAAGAGTTAAGCCATTTTATTGATGATTTTATAAAAACAGGTAATTATGGTGCTTATAATTTTAAAGTATTGGATAGTACTTTCAGGTTGGCAGGAACGGGCAGTATAGGTGTGAAAAGATATTTATTTTTACTTAAAAGTCTCAGCGCAAAAAATAAATACATGTTTCTTGATATGAAACAGGCGGCACCGTCATCATTAAAGCCTTATATAAACATTCAGCAACCGCAATGGGGATCAGAAGCTGAAAGGGTTATTGCCATCCAGAAACGTATGCAAAACGTATCGCCGGCATTATTAAGCGCTACTATTTTTAACAGGGAAGCTTATGTAATAAAACAAATGCAGCCTACAGAAGACAAAATCACTTTTGAATTGTTAAGGGACCGCTATAAAGACATTGATTGTGTAATTGAAGATATGGCCGTATTAACAGCTTCGGCACAATTACGCAGCAGTGGCCGTCAGGGATCATCTGTAGCTGATGAACTTATAGCTTATGGGCAAAATAATCAATGGCAGGAAACTATTTTAAAATATGCACACCAATATGCCACACAGGTTAAAAAGGATTATAAAGAGTTTGTAACCGGAAATAAAAAAGGGAGTTTTAACTAGTTGTCTGTTGCAAACTTTCCTCAAGCGACTGGTAATTGAATCTTAATAACATCAAGTAAATGTTTAATATCAAATGGCTTTTCTATAAAAGCATCGGGGGCGCCATTTTCGTTCATTTTCCCGGATACATTGTGGCTTGCTGAAATTAAAATAACCGGTATATCATGGGTTTCCTCTTTTGTCTTCACGTCTTTACACAGTTTGCGGCCATCTAAATTACCCAGCATAATATCTAAAAGTATCAAATCAGGGACATGAGCTTTAATTTTTTCAAATAAATAATGCCCATCAGAAAGTACATCTACCTCGTAACCCGAACTTTCTAATATAACCTGTAAAATTTCTAATAAATCTTTATCATCGTCAACCGCCAATATCCTTTGCATCTTAATAAAAGTAAATAGTAAATGCTGTAATCTGCACAATTACTATACCAGCATCTCAGATTGAAAAATTTAGTTTTAATTATATTTCTTGTAAAGACAACATTATAGGAGATTCCTTTAAGTATTAAACAAACTTTCGTTATGAAAAGATTGTGCCCGGGCTAATAACTTTTGTAATTCAGGCACAACATTTCTATTCCTGTTTTATATCCACATTGATCTATTTTAATGTTTTAAATTTTAAGAATAGCAGACTATAGTTAAAACAGATTAACCGTAGCCCTTTATTTTACTGATACATATCTTGCCTTATTACAGCCGCCACAAAAATATTTCTTTACAGGAAACATAATCGATAATTTTTTAATAAGCCAGCTTCTATGCAATTGATAATTGAAAGCGTCGCCACATTTCGGGCAAAAATACACTTTAACTTTTTTGGGTTCCATAGCCAAAATGATTAAAATTTAATATTGAGAGTATAGTTTAAAAGTACTTACTGACTTAAAAAACCTTTTGAATTAATGTTGATAGTCAAAAAATTACTTTTTAGATATATTTCTTAATAATTAAGAAATTAACCCCACAAATAAGATTTGCGCTTACAATTATGACATTGATACCTTTTTAACGGAAGCCAGAATAAAAAGGTTTTGACAAAAAAACCTCTGTGGATGCGGTCATTTGGGTAAAATTCAGACTCACATTTAGGGCAGCAATACATCATTTTCTCTCCTTTAACAACATTGCCTTCTTTAATTAAAGGTAATCTCATATCGTATATTATTGAAGAAATATTTTTAACCAAAGAAAGATAGTAAAACCGGTATTGATAAAATAAATATAATACGACCAAATTGTTATTAATGTTTTAACTTTTACGATAAAAAATTAAAACGATTAAAATCAATTCAAATTTTTGCTGAAATTCAAATTTGTAATTAAACCAGTAATGACGGATTTAATATTAAATGAATACTGAATAAATTTAGCGAGGGAGCAGAGAATTATAAAAGGATAAAAAGTCTATTTATTAATTAATCAATAAATCAAATTATTAACCTTTTCAACCAATTCGGTTAAATTAAAAGGCTTATTTAAAATTGCATCACAGCCATAGGCAAAAAGTTCATCGTTATGCCTGATATATGCTGAAAAAATAATTACGGGAAGGTCATTAAAATCAGGATGTGATTTAATTTGCCTGCATAATTCACCACCGTTTAAGCCGGCAACCCGGTAATCGAGTATAACAAGATCAGGATTAAATTCTTTTATTAATGGAATAACTTCATCACTTTTTGATGTACTTCGCACCTCAAAATTTTCATAAATAAGGGTTTCATGCACTATTTCCAGAATATCCTGGTTGTCATCTAACACTATAATCCGTTTTGCCATAAAACTTTAATTATTTCCGAAAAAGTAAAAAGACTGCTGAGTTAACAAAACGAATAATATGTTTGGGCTTATAGCTTTTCCGACAATCACTTTAAGTAAATATAGATTAATTTTTATACGCTGAAAAGAAACTTGCATTTTTTTTTAATTGTAAAAGTATTTTTACCTAAAAAGCTTCACCCAAACTTAGTATAAGATCCGAATAACCTTTACTTACACCATAATCAATACAAATATTTGAATCTGATTTTTTATTGAATTTTATTCTTAAACCTGTACCAGCTGCTGGATTTAAATATTGAAAATTATACCCGCCTGGCTGGCTTGCAGAATTCACATTAGCAAATACTACAAAACCAAATAAGCCATCATGTGTAATGTCTCTCCGGTATTCGGTTTCAAAGTAAACTAACGCATTTCCCCTGTACCGGTTTTGGTCAATTCCACGGCCCGAACGGTTATATGGGTCCATCCCAATAGCCGGCAAAGCAAGATAAGGAGTTCCGGCGGTAAGCGTTGTCCAATAATAAGTCCAAAAAGCCAGTAAATTTTTTTGCTGGGCTCCATTGTTTAAAGAAATATATTTACGCAAATCAATATATAATGATTGGGCATTATCTCTGCTTCCCATAAATTCAGCATTATGCCGGTAAACTATATTGGCATAACTTCCCGGAATGGGATTAAAAAGGTTTTGCCTTGTATCATACAATAAATTTAATGTAAGCCCGGTTGAAACAGGATTTGCACCGCGTGCAGTTCCATATTGGTAACCGGTAAAATCGCTTAGCGGTGTAAAATTTCCTGTATTTACATTTATATAATAATCAAGGTTATAGCCAATACCAGCATACATATATGATTTAATACGTTTTAATACGCTTTGATAAAAACGTATATAACTGTAGTTAACCAAAATTTTGTCTCCTTCCGGCTGGCCACCGCCCAAGCCCCAGGTATTTTGCGGGTATACTAAAAAGTAGGTTGAGCCCTCTATATTATAATTATTATCGTGTAACCAAATACTTGAATGGATAGGCAATCCGTATCGTCCCTGTAAATTAAAATAAGGAGCAAAAGTAACGCTGGAAAGAAAAGTGGTTTTTCTATCGCCCAAATAAAAGTTGGCTGTAGTGGAGGTCACCAGTGCCTTGCTGCCTCCGGGTACATTAGAGGAGAAAGGTAAAATGGAAAAATAAACATCATTTTTTTCCCTGTTATAATTCCTTTTGGATTTAATTTTAAACAAAGACCTTCCAACATCGATCAAATCTTTTTGTCCGGTTGTATCAACGTATATATTTGTTGTGTCTACAGGTACCTGTGCACAAACAAAAAAGGGCGATAAAAAAATAAGTAAAAGGAGTATAAATTTTAACATTATTATTTAAAAGAGATAAAATGATTTTTTGTTTGCGGAGAGACAATAAATGACAAAAAGAAACAGTTAAATTATTTTCTAAATAATAGAATTAATTTCTTACAAACTTAATAACGCTGACAGAAAGGAGCATACAGCTCTTTTTTCATGGGATTATAATTAAGATTTATCTGTAAATTTAGAGACAATCACGCCATCACTATCATCATATTAAAATATGACCATAGAAGATATTCAATCGATTTGCAATCAGTTTCCCGGTGTTACTGAAGATATAAAATTAGGTGAACATTTTTGTTTTAACGTTGGAGGAAAGACCTTTCTTTTTACGTCGCCAGACAGGTTCCCGGTTTCTGCCTCATTTAAAGTGCCAGCTGAAGACTTTGAAGAAATAATTTCCAAAGAAGGCTTTTCGCCACAGGAATATATTGCCAGGTACAAATGGGTATATATGGATGATATCAGCAGGTTAACCTGGAATGAATGGGAATTTTATTTAAAGCAATCGTATAGGTTGATTGCGGAGAAATTGCCGGGGAGGGTCAGAAAGGAAATTGGGTTCGGCCCCCTCTAAATCTCCCCCCGGTGGGGAGACTTTTGATTTTCGGCCTTCCCGGACTTTCGGACTTTCGGACTTTCGGACTTTCGGACTTTCGGACTTTCGGACTTTCGGACTTTCGGACTTTCGGACTTCCCCCTACTCATCCTTCATAAACTTATCAATCCCATCAGCCGGTTTCCAGTCGCTTTTTGGTTCAAAGTAATGCCATAAAAGTGCTGATACTTTCCTGATTAATACATCAGCTTCGTTATCTTCTGTCCAGCGCTGGTCTTTGTTATTATTGGTGATGATAGAAAATACATAATCTCCATGCGGAGCGTTAACCAATACAGTTTCTGATTTGGATTCGTCCAAAGCGCCCTGCTTGGATGCAGTTTGTACATAAGGCGGTATTTGTGATATGGCTTTATCATCCCAAAATATACGGCCCATATTACGATACATGCGTTGGCTGGCTGCAGGGCTAACTGCCTTTCCATCACGAATCATGGTAAATAGCCGGCACATTTCGTAAGGTGTTGTTACACCCCATCCATATCTTTTATGCATAACGTCGCGCCCGGTTGCCCTTGAGTTATCGCGCATTACTTTAAACCCGTTAATATCCAGCCAGTTATTAATATAATCTGTACCCACCAGCTTTTGAAGCCATAAACTTGCCGTGTTATCACTCATAGTGATCATCAGCAAGGCAACTTTACTTACTTCTATTGTATCACCATCTTTAAATGAGCCTAATATATCCTCTCCCTTGTATAATAACGAATCCCGGTATACCAGTTTTTGATTGTATTGTATTTCCCCCTTTTCTATTTTATCCATTAGTCCGCACTGTATGCTTACTTTTATCATGCTGGCCGTTGGAAAAAGAGTATCAGCATTAATAGTCGCTGTTTTGCCGGTTTTAAGGTTTTGTACATAAATACCTGCTTGTCCATTAAATCCTTTAATAACATCCTGCAGTTTAGCGGTAAGTTTTTTATCGGTTTGTGAAAAACCAGCAGATGAAACAATTAATAGCAGTAATAACAACTTATACTTCATTTTAAAAGGTTTGAATTTTCTAAGGTATAAAAATTGTCTGAACTAAGATTTATAAGATTTTAGGATGCCAGGATTTTAGTTGTGGCAACTTAATACTTAATACAACAAAAATCTTATAATCTTTTATCCTGCTTAGTTCAGACAAATAACTCCAAAAACGAACATACTGTGTATCGAAAACGAACATTTTAATAAATAAAATTTGATTTAACTTATTGATAATTAAAAATATAGCTATTTGGCATTTTCTTAGACATGGAAAGTCGGAAAGTCCGGTAGTCCGAAAGATATAGTTAAATTCTAACTATAAGAAGTTCCAATGACTATTGACCAATGACTAAATAAACTGATATGATAAAAAGCTATCTAAAAACCGCCCTTCGTTTTTTACTGAAAAATAAGACTTTCAGCTTCATCAATATTTTTGGTTTGGCTGCCGGCACATTGTGCTGCCTTTACATTTTGTTATATGTACAAGATCAGTACAGTTACGATAAACATCATAAAAACGCCGGCAATGTTTACCGGGTGGCAACTTCGCTGATTTTAACCGGCGACAAACATGCAATGTCGAGCGCGTCGCCGCCGATAGCGCCCGCTATGAAAATGGATTTCCCGGAAGTTGAAACCTATGTACGGGTTTTAACTACTGATAAGCTTGGCGCGAAACAGCATTTGTTGCGTTATAAAGAAAAATCGTTTTACGAAAAAAGCGCCGTTTTCGTCGATTCTACATTTTTTGACATTTTCACCTATCATTTTACAAACGGAAGCGCAAAAAATGTGTTGAATGAGCCTTATTCTGTTGTGCTGCTCAAGTCAACTGCCATTAAGTTGTTTGGTAATGAAAACCCGGTTGATAAAGTAATCACAATTGATAACGCCTATGGAAAACATGATTTTAAAGTTACCGGCGTGGTGGACGAAAGTATGGGCAAGACGCACATAGCTGCCAATATGTTTATGACTATGAACAGCGGAGGATTTGGCGACTATGTACGCAAAGACAACGAATGGGCAGGCGATAATTTGACCTTCACATACGTTAAATTAAAACCGGGCAGCAACGCGACAGCACTTGAAAAAAAGTTCCCTGCATTTATAAATAAGCATGGTGCACAGCGATTGAAAGAATTGGGCATGACCAAAGTCATTCATCTTATCCCGGTGGCCGTTATTCATACAACTCCGGGGTACGATTTTGACATAACCAAAAACATCGATCCGTCATTCCTTCTAATCCTTATTTTGATTGCGGTACTTATCCAGATAATTGCCTGTATCAATTTCATGAACTTATCAACCGCAAGGGCATCAAAAAGGGCCAAGGAAGTTGGGGTAAGAAAAGTAATAGGTGCAGGCCAATACGACCTTATAAAACAATTTTTAGGGGAGTCGTTTTTATTATCATTTATTGGAGTGATCATTGCGCTGCCTTTATTATGGGCCGTGCTTCCTTTCCTCAATGATATTACTCGTACCGATATTCACCTGACATTTTTAGGCGATTACCGGCTATGGCTGATGTTAACCGGCTTGATTTTGGTTACGGGGCTATTGGCAGGAAGCTACCCTGCATTTTATTTGTCAGCTTTCGAGGCGATTAAAGTTATCAAAGGAAATTTCAACAACCATATTTCGGCAGCAGGAATCCGGCGATCGCTTGTTGTTTTTCAGTTTGTACTGTCTATTGTGCTGATAACAGGTATAATTATCATCTACAGTCAACTGAATTATATAAAGAAAAAGGACCTTGGTTTTGATAAAAACCAAAAGCTCATCTTTAATTTTTATACGGGCGACAGCCAGGCTAAGATGGCAGCCCTCGCAAACGATCTGCGCCAGTTAGCCGACGTTAAAGCCGTAACCAGCGCCGACAATTATTTGAGCCAATTTATCCTTCACGATCATGGGGTTTTCCTGTCTGGCGGCAATTCGGCTAGTGCGGTTGACGCGCAAAACATAGCCTGCGACCAGTACTTTGTAAAAGCCAATGGTGTTAAAATTATCAGTGGCCAGGATTTTATGCAGGGCGATTCGGATAAAGTGCTCATCAATGAAACATTGGCAAAGAGGCTGAATTTAAACACGCAAACAGCGCCCGGTACGCGCTTGTATTCAGGTTCTAACACAGCAAGCTTTGTTACGGTGGCAGGAGTAATGAAGGATTTCAACTACAATTCCCTGCACGATGCATTAAGGCCTTTCATGCTGGTCTATTCACGTAACCTTCAAAATTTCTCGAGCATGACCGTATCCGTAAGCAGCAATAATTATAAAACTTTACTGGCACAAATGGCTGCCGTATGGCAAAAGGATTTGCCCGCTGTACCGTTCGAATATACATTCATGGACTCAGAAGTGCAGAAACAATATGAGAGCGAGATCGTATTGTCGCAAATTATCAATTCATTTACCATCATAGCTATACTTATTTCATGTCTCGGGTTGTTCGGTCTGGCGGCATTTAGTGCAGAACAACGGAATAAGGAAATCGGCATCCGAAAAGTTTTGGGCGCAAGTGTATCCGGCATAGTCGGCCTTTTGTCAAAGGATTTTTTAAAGCTGGTAATTGTATCTTTCATTATAGCCACGCCAATCGCCTGGTATGGAATGAGCAAATGGCTGCAGGCTTTTGCCTATCGCATACCCCTTAGCTGGTGGATGTTTGCCTTAGCTGGAATATTAGCTGTGCTGATTGCATTGATTACGGTAAGCTCACAAGCGATAAAGGCAGCGTTGATGAACCCGGTGAAGAGTTTAAAAACGGAATGAAGTAGTCATTGTGCATAGTGTACAATATCAATGACAAAAGCTTAATGACCAATGACATAATGACTAATAAAAATGATAAAAAACTATTTAAAAATCGCTGTAAGGCAATTGCGCAAACAAAAAATGTATTCAGCCATCAAAATTGGTGGCTTTGCATTAAGCATTGCCGCCTGTTTATTAATCGGGCTGTATATTAAGGATGAGCTGAGTTATGATAAATCTTACCCGGATACTAACCGCATTTACCGACTTGTTGAGTATTATACGCACGATGGAAAAATTGAAAAGGGAAACGATTACCCGGCACCAATATCAAAAGCTTTAAAAGCCGATTTCCCGGAAATTGAGAAATCTGCACGTTTGATGCCTAATTCTCTTTTTCAGAATGCAGGAAGCAACGAGCTGAGACGGGCTGACCAGGTTGAAAACACACACGAAGAAGGTTTTACTTATGCGGATCAGGATTTACTGGACATACTTAAATTACCAATGGTGTATGGTAACAGGTCTAAAGCACTCGCAGAGCCCAATACTATGGTGATATCAAAGAGAAAGGCTGATAAGTATTTTCCCAATCAAAACCCGGTAGGTAAAGTTATGTACCTTAATAACGATCAAACAAAACCTTACAGAATTGGCGGAGTAATGGAAAATCCACCGAAAACTTCGCATTTGCAGTTTGATTTTTTATTAACGCTTAATGGCATTGAGTTTTACAAAGGCGAGCAAACTAACTGGAATGCCAGCAATTATCCGGATTACGTATTGCTTAAGCCCGGAACTAATATTGATCAATTAAATAAGAAAATAACCGTCGATATTGATAAAAATTACCTTTTGCCAGCTCTGCTTAGTATCAGTTATAAGGATGCAGAAAAGGAGCTGAAAAAGTTGTCATTTAAATTGCAGCCCATTAGTGATATTCATTTGTATTCTTACGATATACAGGATGAGTTTCAGCATGGAGATATTCGCTTCATATGGCTTTTTGGTGCAATTGCAGGGTTTATTTTGACCATAGCATGTATTAACTTTATCAATCTTTCAACAGCAAAATCCGCTAACAGAGCTAAAGAAGTTGGACTTAGAAAGGTGGTTGGCTCAACCCGCTATAGCCTCATTAGTCAGTTTCTTGCCGAATCATTGCTTTACAGCGTGTTGTCTTTTATTATAGGAGTGTTGCTTGCCTGGGTGCTGCTTCCGTATTTTAATGCGCTGGCTTCAAAAACCCTGACAATGCCGTGGCAAACCTTTTGGTTTATGCCAATTATTTTTGCAGCAGCATTCGTAGTAGGAATAGTGGCCGGTATATACCCCGCTTTTTATCTTTCATCATTTAAGCCGGCAAGTGTACTGAAGGGATCAATAAGCACAGGGAGTAAAAACTCAATGTTGAGAAACGGGCTGGTTGTTTTCCAGTTCACTGCTTCCATTATATTGATCATCTGCACCTTTGTGATCTATAACCAGATGAAATATATCCTGAACAAAGACATTGGTTTTAATAAAGACCAGGTAGTAATGTTACAGGGCGCAAATACACTTGGAGATAATGGAGTGAAAATCCTTAAACAACAATTGCAGAAATTATCATCAGTAAAAAGTGTATCCATTGGCGATTATTTGCCCGTAGAAGGAACAAAGCGTAATGGGAATACCTTGTATAACTTTGGGAAATCAAAAGTTGAAACTGGCGTTGATACCCAGTTTTGGATTACAGATGAGGATTATCTTAAAACATTTGGCATAAAACTTCTGGAGGGTGTGAACTTTAATCCTGACGGTAATAATGGAGGTGTGATTATCAATCAAACTATGGTTAAAAAACTTAACCTTAAAAATCCGGTAGGTAAGGTGATTACCCATGGAGGAGATGCTTTGCGGATAATTGGAGTAGTTCAGGATTTTAATTTCGAATCTCTCAGGCAGCCTATTGGTGCATTGTGTTTATTTAAAGGCATTAGTCCTTCCATCGTGTCAGTAAAGGTAGATGGCGGTAATATGAGCAGCACCCTTGCTCAAATATCGTCCATATGGAAAAACTTATCACCTTCACAACCCATTCGATATACCTTCCTTGACGAACGTTTTGCCAATATGTATGCCGATGTGCAGCGTATGGGCCACATATTTACAAGCTTTGCCATATTAGCTATTATTATAGCTTGTTTGGGTTTATTTGCCTTAGCCTCATTTATGGCCGAACAACGCAGCAAAGAAATAGGTATCCGCAAAGTGTTGGGCGCAAGTGTTCAAAGCATCACAAAACTGTTATCATTAGATTTTGTAAAGCTAGTATTCATTGCTATTGTTATTGCATCTCCAATAGCCTGGTGGGCGATGACCAAATGGCTGGAAGATTTTACCTACAGGGCTCCGGTAAGCTGGTGGATATTTGCTTTCGCAGGAGTAACTGCTATTTTGATTGCCTTATTGACGGTAAGCTTCCAATCAATAAAAGCAGCGGTTGCCAATCCAATTAAAGCTTTGAAGACGGAATGATTTAGGTTGGTCATTAGTCATTAGGTCGTTAGTTATTGAACAATTGGTTCTGAAAGACGGAAGACTTACAAGGTTTTCAGACTTTGTAAGTCTTTTTTTGTAAAAAAATTAGCTCCCTGTAATTTAAAAAGATAAATTACGTAATAATTTGCGTCATGAGCATTCAGCCTTTTAAATCCTTTACTCCTCAAAAAGTTATTGACGACTTAAAATTTAGATTAAAAATTACCCGATGGCCAGATGAGCTCCAAAATTCGGGATGGAGCTATGGTACCAACCTTTCCTATTTGAAAGAACTTACCAATTGCTGGCGTGACCAATTTGATTGGCGAAAAACCGAGGAGGAAATAAACGCGTGGCCAAATTTTATTGCAGAAATTTACGGATACAGAATTCACTTTTTGCACATCAAAGGAAATGGCAAAAAAACTTTCCCTATTATTATAACTCATGGGTGGCCCGGTTCATTTTTGGAGATGACGAAGATTATTCCGCTTTTGACTACAGATCCAGATTTTTCATTTGACCTTGTTATTCCCTCTTTAATGGGTTTTGGCTTTTCCGAAAAAATAACAATGCCAGGGTGTAACCGCGTGTTGATTGCTGACCTGTGGAAAAAGCTAATGAATGAATTGGGCTATGAAAAATTTGGCGTGCAAGGCGGCGACCTTGGTGCCGCAGTAAGTACTACGCTTGCCTTAAACTATCCCGAAAGTGTTTTGGGCGTACACTTAAATTATATTCCTGGTTCCTATAAACCGTTTTTAAAGAATGGCAAAAAATTAACAGACGAGGAAACTGAATTCCAAAAAAGGGTTGGTGAATGGTCTTATAAAGAAGGGGCGTATTCGCATCAGCATGTTACTAAACCGGCTACATTGGCTTACGGACTTAATGATTCACCCGTAGGTTTATGTGCATGGATATTGGAAAAGTTTTATGGATGGAGCGATTGCAATGGTAATATTGAAAACGTTTTTACAAAAGACGAATTGCTTAGTAATATCACCCTTTACTGGATCACTCAAACCATTCATTCTTCCATTCGTATCTATAACGAAAACAGCAAAGTGCCCTTAGCTTTTGAAGAAAATACTTTTGTGAGTCAGCCAACAGGCATTGTCAAATTCCCAAAAGAGATTGGTTTTCCTCCGCGCAGTTATATTGAAAGAGGGTACAACGTTCAACATTGGAGCGAATTCGCGGCAGGCGGGCATTTTGCAGCCATGGAACAACCTGTATTACTAAGTAGTGATATAACGGATTTTTTTAGGGGAATAGCGTGATTAATTGTCTGAATCAGGATTTTTCACTTGTTGTCTATTTTCAATGGAGTTCAAGAGGGCTACGCCGTTTACAGGATTTTAGGATATTCAAGATGCATACGATTTCAAATCCTGTCCATCCTAAAATCCTAAAATCCTGATTCAGAAAAAATTTCCTACCACAAAAACAAAGGCAGCAGCCATATCGGCGAAACATAATATGGGTCGTAATATGGCTGGTAATATTCCACTGTTTCTTCTTCAACTATAGTATTACCGCCGCTGTTATTACCTGAACTTTGATTTTGTTTCTGCTCTTCCTCAAGTAATTTGATCATCAGTTCCGATCCCTGGCCTATCATATCCACCATGGCATCCTCACCTACTTCTTCGGGCTTAATGGCTGTTTTACAAATCTCTTCTATTTTTGCCCATTCATTGTCAGATACCAGATCCATTTGCCAGCCATTTGAACTTGTATCAAACCTGTTTTCGTTAATGAACGACATAAATACAATCTCAGCCGGATCTATCTTTTTAAAGATGGCAACTGCTATTCGCAGATCGTCAAAACGTTCATCATTTGTGAAGTTGGCCCATTCATCATCAGTATTAAAATCAAAATAGCGGGCAAAAGCAAATTCGCCTTTTTCCAGGTCTACAAAGGAAAAAATATCATATACCTTCAGGTATTCGGTATATCGCTTCATAAACGTGTCGAATACTTCTTGTCCTTTAGCCGTTATCTGGTAATTGATACCGGATGTTTGAACATAACCTTTCGACATCAGTTCTATAAATAATGGTTCCAGCACACTATCATCGCCGTTGGCAATGGTTTGAAATTTATGCGTGCCGTTAACCATTTCATTTAAAAGAATGATGGCCTTGAAGGTTTTTTTATTATCGTCAGTTAGATACATGGTTTATTTAATGAATGTTGGTGGATTGCCCGCGAGTTGCCTCACCTAAATCCTCTCCAAAGGAGAGGACTTTGAGCTTCAAATGACTTTAAGCCCCTCTCCTTTGGAGAGGGGTTTGGGGTGAGGCTTAGCTTAATTTAACAATTTTGTCCTCTTAGCTTTAATGGCTTCCAATGCGTTTGAACTTGAACCTGTGCCTAAAGCTTTGTTGATCTCCTGCTCGGTAGATAAGGTTGAATCCTCAATCTGCGCATAAGCGGCAGCGCGGAATTCCTGAGCAGACGCTTTCTGATCCATACGGTTCAGTGTAGCCATCAGGCCGTCGGTATCAACACTTGATAAAGTTTTATTGATCTTCTCGCTTACTTCAGCTGTTTTTGCACGGGAGCTGATAAGCTGTGCGCGACTTTCAGTTTCAGCAATCTGATCTTTTATTTGTTTTATTTTAAGGTCCATCACTGCAACGGCGCTTTCTTCTTTTTCGGCCATTTTTGCAAACTGGTCAGCTTCATTTGCGGCTGCAACGTGTGCTTCGGCGGCTTTAGCGGCAAGTTCATTGCCTTTAGCTTCGTCCAGTTGTTTGGTTTCTACACGGTCTAATAGCTCATTGGCCTTCTTTTCCCAATCATCGGCGCTGTTACGGTATTTCAGTTCGCTTGCGCGATGTTGTAATGCCAATGCTTTAATTTCTGCTTCGCCCTGGATGGCTTGCTGAAAATTTGATCTTAGTTCGCGAAGTATTTGCTCGGCCATTTTTGCCGGGTCTTCTAATTTATCAACGGCGGCATTAGCTTCTGCCTGGCCTATGCGGAATAATCTGTCGAATATGCTCATTGTATTTAAATTTAGATGTTGAATTAATTGTTCGTTTTAATTAGCTTGAATTCGTGCCATTTTCTATTCGTGAAAATTCGTTCTAATTCGTGAAATTCGTGTTTGTATTTTATATTACCTTCTGCGTCCAAACCCACCACGGCTGTGACCAAAGCCCGACCTGCTACCGCTGCTATGGCCAAATCCACCACTGCGCACTGGTTGTGAGCTGCGTGTGCTGAACGACCGTTGTGACCTGCCGGGGGTACTTAAACTACTGCGACTGCTAATCCTTCTTGATGACATAGCAGATGAAGTAGTTGGCCTAAAAGTGGTATATGTACGGGTACGTGTATAATAAGATGGATAATAACCATAATGGTACATTGGCATGTAATAAGCATGCGGACGCATTAGGTAGCTCAGTAGCAAAAAGTCGGTAAACGAAAATGAGGAATGATAATAGTTGTTATAACCAACATATTGCGGGTTCCCAGTTACACTCAAATCGGCCGTATTATTGTTAGTATTTGGGTCAATGTTAATGCGCGCTACAGTTACAGAATCTGCATTGCTCACATCATCAACTACATTAAGTTTATTTGGGCCGTTTTCCTCAACTTTCAAATAGTCAATATTCCCATCCTTATCAAGGTCGAGGTTGTTGATATGATTGTTGGGATCGTTGATCCCTTTTTCAAGCGTTTGCGGATTGGTACTTGTTTTAACCAGTTGTGCCAGTTTGTTTACATCAAAACCGGCTGGAGCGTTGTCGCTTTGGATAGTTACATTGTTTTGCTGCGGCGGATTTTGATTACAGGCAGAAGCAAGCAGTATTACAGATGTTAATGCTATTAGTATTTTTTTCATTGTTATAATTGTTTTAAATGGTATAAAGCTACCATGAGCTGGTTTATTTTTGAGCTTTAGCTCATGATATAATTTAATGTAAAATTAAAAAGAGTAAACGATACAGCGAAGCTTAATTGTTTTTATTTATGGCTTGCTTTTAAATAATTTATATGATTTAGACAATAGATTGGATTGGATGTTACAAAAATTTTCTGAATCAGGATTTACAGGATTTTAGGATGAACAGGATGCTTTTCTCAGCGGATATATGAAAAAATCGACGTGCTTTTTTTGATATTCTTAACGGTTAATTACGAAGATTCACTTTATTTTGTCCTTGAATTTAGGGTTAAAGACTTTTTTGATTTGCAAACTTATTGAACCGAAATTGATAAGCAATCCTACAGGAAAATCGTAAGCAACGGTATAATTTTTGGCTTGTGCCAAATGTACATCTTCAAGGCTGATTAAAGCTTTAAGCTCCACAATTATTTGATTTTCAATCACAAAATCTGCCCTTCGCGTTCCAACTTCAATGTTGTTATAATAAATAACCTGGTCAATTTCCCTACTGAATAACAAACCTGCATTTCCCAATTCAATAGCCATGCAACGTTGATAAATTACTTCCTGAAAACCATTTCCCAATGTGTTATGCACCCTCATCGCACATCCGTTTACCTTGTAAGTAGTTTCATCTAAGGTCATAGGTTATTTTGTCATTTGAATCAGGACTAATTTAGTTCAATTTTTATGATTTAGACAAATAAGTTAAAAACAGATAGGCATCCTGTTCATCCTAAAATCCTGAAAATCCTGATTCAGACAAAAAAAGAGAAATCACTTGTAATTCGGGTAAAATTTGAATAAACTAAAAAAATGTATCTTGTGCCTTTATTTATACGCATGAAAATAACTTGTACTACCATTTTATTCTTTGCAATTTGTTTTACGGGCATAGCACAGATCAAAACCAAACCTCAACCTACCCGCACTATTTTTGCCTATGGCGGAAGTTTTACCAAGCCATTTATGCGATATGTGATTACTCTTACAAAAAAAGAAAATCCTAAGATATGTTTTTTGGCAACTGCGACCGGCGATAATGCTAATACAATACTTGCCTGGTATAGCGCCTGCGAGGATCTCCCGATGAGGCCTTATGTACAAAAATCGTTTATAGATTCTTATACAACCCCAAAAACCTTTGAAGAAAACCTGCTTAGCATGGATGCAATAATTGTTAGCGGCGGCAATACCCTTAACATGATGGCTATATGGAAAGCCCAGGGCGTTGATACCATATTACGAAAAGCCTATAACAAAGGTATAGTATTAAGCGGAGGCAGTGCCGGTTCGTTATGCTGGTTCCAGGGTGGCACTACCGATTCAAGGCCGAAAGACTTGTCCATTGTAAAATGTTTAGGTTTTATTCAAACAAGTCATTGTCCTCATTACCATAGTGAACTTTTGCGTAAACCACTTTACTTCGATAACATCCTAAAAGGGAGATTGTCGCCGGGATATGCTATTGATGACTTGGCAGGGATAGTATTTGAAAATGAAAAATTCGTGCGGTCTGTAGCTATTGACGATAAGAGCCATGCGTACTATGTTTCTGTTATTAACGGAGCAATTGATGAAAAGCTGTTGCCGGTTGCCGAGATAATAAAGTAGATAATTATACGCCGGAATGGAACAAGTAAATGAGAATAACCAGGTAACCAGGACAATTTTTGCCTATGGCGGGGGCTTTACAAAACAGTTTATCCGGTATGTGATCGCTTTAACCAAAAAGAAAAATCCGAATATTTGTTTTTTACCAACCGCGGCAGGCGATAATGCGCAGGCAATCAATTCGTGGTATGCAGCCTGCAGATACCTTCCATTGAGGCCATATGTTCAATTAGTGTTCATAAGTTCATCTACAACCACAAAAACTTTTGAAGAGAACCTGCTAAGCATGGATGCCATAGTTGTAGGCGGTGGCAATACCCTTAATATGATGGCTATATGGAAAGCACAGGGTATTGATACAGTTTTAAAAATAGCTTATGAAAAGGGAATTATACTCGCCGGGGGTAGCGCAGGTTCCTTGTGCTGGTTTCAGGGAGGAACAACCGATTCGAGGCCCAGGTATTTATCAATAGTGAATGGCCTTGGGTTTATCCAAAGTAGTCATTGTCCGCATTACCACAGTGAGCCTACGCGAAAGCCCCTATATTTTGATAATATTTTAAAGGGAAAGTTATCTGCAGGGTATGCTATTGACGACCTTGCCGGGATAGTGTTTGAAAATGAAAAATATGTAAGATCTGTAGCCATTAATAATAAAAACAATACTTATTATATTTCTGTTATTGATGGTGAGATTGACGAAAGTCTTTTACCGCTGGCAGAGATAATAAAGTGAGGATAAATAATATATTACACGGTTTAACTTTAGTTTTCAAAACTTAGTTAATTATCAATAAGTCTTTATTTCAATATGTTAACAAAACCTTGTAAGTGGAAAGAAATAGCTTTTTATACAAGCAAATAAAATTATTTTTGTTTTACGCATAAACCAATAAATTATTAGACGACATGCCCAAAAGGATACTTATAATAGATGACGACCCGGATATATTAGAAATTTTAAATTTAATTTTTGAACAGGAAGGGTTTGAGGTTAAGCTATCTGAAACGGGAGAAGAAGCCGAACATCTTACACATATCAATCCGGACCTTATACTTTTGGATATCAGAATTTTAGGATCAAGTAAAAATGGTGCTGATATTTGTTATAAAATTAAATCCCGGCCCGAAACCCAGGATGTGCCGGTCATTCTATTTTCTTCAGAAGAAAACATTGAGGAAATCAGTGAACAATGCGGAGCAGATGGATACATTAGCAAGCCATTTGAGGTTGAACATTTAATAGTAAAAGTTAAAAAATTTTTAGCGGCCTGATATTTGTTTTAAAATATAAATGCAACTCATTGATAGGAATTTTGACCCTGACAAATTAGAAAGTTTTTTTATAACTCATTTAAACCGCGTTTACTGTGCTAAATTACATTTAGCTAAACGACTTCCGGAAATTGAAGATGCGGCCAATTTTACCGATCTGCAAAATGCTATAGCAGAAACCATCAGCATAGTGGAAAAGCAAATTGCAAGGATGCGCGAAATTTATAAGTTATTGAATACAGAAATTTCAATTGAAAGCCATAAAGGTTTGACTGGTTTGATAGAGGATGCTTTTATAGCCATTCAACAGCAAAGTGAAGATCCCTTACTTCGGGATATGTCTATTCTTTTTTACATGCAAAATATTGAAAGTGTAGAAATGACATCATTCCAGGTACTCCAGATAGCGGCAGTTAAATTAAAGAATGAGCAGATAAAGCAATTATTAAAAGAGAATTTTGAGGCTGCGAAAGCTGACCGTTCCTTATTGCTGTTTATTACTGCCAAGTATGTTACGGGGTAAAATGTATGTTGGCTAATCTGTCCGAATCAGGATTTACAGGATTAATAAGCAAGCATCTTGAAAATCTTTAAATCCTGTAAACGGCGAAGCCCTCTTGAACTCCATTGAAAACCCAACAATAGGTGAAAAATCCTGATTCAGACAAATTCTAAACCTCAAATAAACCCTTTTCATATCTTTACCACCAAATATGAAATACCTGCGCTGGCTTTTATTCCCATTTTCTTTGCTTTATGGCCTGGTGGTTATCATCCGTAACTGGTGTTACGATTCGGGTGTGTTTAAAAGTTACAAGTTCAATAAGCCCATTATATCGGTAGGTAATTTGGATGTTGGCGGTGCGGGCAAAAGCCCAATGACGGAATACCTCATCCGGTTACTTAAGACTGGCAATAAGCTGGCAACCTTAAGCCGCGGTTACGGTCGCGATACCAAAGGGTATTTGGAAGCGGATGTGCCGGGTGAACCACCTGGCGTTGATAACAACTTACAACCTGCAACTCACAACTTACAACTTACAACAGCTCGACAAATCGGCGATGAACCCGCGCAATTCAAACATAAATTCCCGGATATTACTGTAGCCGTTTGTGAAAAAAGAGTTGAAGGAATAAAAAAATTATTGCCCGCTCATGATCTGATCCTGCTGGATGATGCCTATCAGCACCGGGCGGTTGAGCCAGGCTTGAGTATTTTATTGTTCGATTATAACCGTATCCATGAGCCGCATTTATTGCTGCCGGCCGGTAACCTGCGCGAACCTTTCAGCGGGCGCTGGCGGGCGCAAATTATTATCGTAACAAAATGTCCGCCTGTACTTACAACAGATGAGCAGGCTGCTTTGGCTGAAGTTATTGAACCCCTCCCCTATCAGCAGCTATTTTTTACATCAATAACTTATCAGCATTTGCATAATTTGGAAGGCCAGCCGGTAGATACAATGATAGATAGTGATACCACGATATTTTTATTGACAGGTATTGCCAACGCTCAGCCACTGCTGCAACATTTAAGCGGGCTGACATCCCATATTATTCATCACAATTATCCCGACCACCACCCTTTTAGCTTAAAAAATATCACTAAACTTGCCGATGTGTTTTCTGCCTGTGAATCACAAAAAAAAATAATTGTCACAACAGAAAAAGATGCGCAGCGTTTAGATGAATTCCGGGTTAAATCGGCGTTACCTGCTTTTAAACAACTGCCAATTTTTGTTATCCCGATAAGGGTAGAATTTTTAAACGGGACGGGGCATCAGTTTGATCAGTTAATTATTGAATATGTTAGACAGCATACAACATTCCACCACCTACATTAAAAGTCGCATAGGCGATTTTGAACCAGAGGTTGGTATTATTTTAGGTACCGGCCTGGGCGGTTTGGTAAAAGAAATTGAAGTTGAAAAGCAGCTGATGTATTCCAACATCCCCGATTTTCCTATCTCTACATTGGAGTTTCACTCAGGTAAATTAATTTTTGGTACGCTTGCCGGGGTAAAAGTTGTTGCTATGCAGGGTCGTTTGCATTATTACGAAGGCTACAGTATGCAACAGATTACCTTGCCGGTAAGAGTTATGAAAATGTTAGGTATAAAAACCCTCTTCGTATCCAACGCCAGTGGATCGCTAAACCCTGCTTTTAAAAAAGGCGACCTGATGGTGATTGAAGACCATATAAATTTACAGCCAAATAATCCGCTGATTGGAAGAAATGAATTGGAGCTTGGACCACGTTTCCCGGATATGAGCCAGGCCTACAACAGAGCTTTGATAGATAAAGCGTTAGATATTGCATCGGCAAACAATATTATATGTCATAAAGGAGTTTATGTTGCGGTAACGGGCCCAAACCTTGAAACAAAGGCCGAATACAGATATTTACGGATAATTGGCGGAGATGCAGTTGGAATGAGCACAGTACCCGAAGTTATTGTAGCCAGCCATATGGGTTTGCCGGTATTTGCAATATCCGTTCTTACTGATGAGGGTTTCACAGAAATACTGCAGCCTGTATCGGTTGAAGAAATATTGGAGGTGGCCTACGAGGCAGAGCCTAAAATGACATTAGTACTTAAAGAATTGATAGCCGGTTTTTGATGCCTGATAGATTAAAATATTTCCTGTTGTTGTTGATGTGTGTTTGCGCGCAGGCTGCATTTTCACAAGTTCCAACTAACCCAAATTACCCGGGTAATCCAAACAACCCAAATCAGCGGCTTAATTTACGAGATACAGGCAGAACAGCTGCTAAGCAATTGACCGATGACCAAATGATGGATACGTTGCGAAAACGCCAGGACAAGAAAAGGGATACCGTTGTTTTTAACTCCAAATTTATCCGGGTAACTAATGAGCGGTTATTAAGGGATAGCACGCAGTTACTACCTCTTGATACAAGTCTGACGAATTTTGAAAATTATAGTCCGCTTAATCAGCCTCAAAGCCCTAAAATTAGTTTAGGCAACCTTGGGTTGTCTGAAAGGAGCCTTTTATTTGAGCCATCCCAAACAATCGGGTTTGATGCAGGTTTACATGCGCTGGATGCTTATATGTTAAACCCGCAGGATATTAATTATTACAGGGCCAGAGTCCCTTATACCGACCTTTCTTTTGTAACAGGCGGCCTTAAAGAACAGTTGTTCAGGGCACTTCATACACAAAATGTAAATCATCAGCTCAATATAGGTTTTAATTTGAATTTTATTGGCTCACAAGGGTTTTATAGCAATAACGGAGTGTTGCAGCAAAATGTCAGCGATGTTAATGCCGCAGCTTTTGCATGGTATGAATCAAAAAATAAAAGATATAATTTACTGGGAAATCTTTTATATAACAATTTAAAAGCACCAGAAACAGGCTCAATTTTAAACGATTCTATTTATGTAACAGGATCAATAGATAAAACTACCCAACAGGTACGTTTGCCGCGTACTTTTGAAAATTGGACAGGTAGCGGCTTATATCTAAAGCAATTTTATTATATCGGCAGGATAGACAGTTTGAAAAAAGGGACGGGCAACTCAAATATTTTGCCTACCCAACGTATAGCTTATACTTTAAATTATAATACCCGCAAATACAATTTTATACAAAATGACGTGGATACTTATCATGTATTCCCTGATTACTATTTCGGCTCAAATTACTCAAGAGATTCCCTTACGGTCACGCATTTGCAAAACGATTTTTCTTATAGCTTTTATTTGCGGAGCAAGGCGGTAAGCTTCGTAAAGAACGAAGTAAAACTTGATGTTGGACTGACGCAGGATTATTATAATTATAGTCAGTATGTAGCAGATACTGTCTTAAATCAATATGGTGGTAAAGTCGTCCAGGCCATGAGGGTACAAAGCGCGTCTTTCCAGGACATTACCCTTAAAGCTAAATTGAGCTATCGTTTCAGTGATAGAATTGGCCTTGAAGGCGATTTTCAACAGATTGCCCAGGGCCGGGATGCCGGCGATTTTTTATATGATGCAAAAGTCACGCTTGCCGGCGGTCATAAAGCAGGTAAAATAATATTTGAAGGATATTCACAAAGCAGTGCCCCGCCATTGGTTTATACAAGTTGGATATCAAATCATTTTATTTTCCATAATAAATTTAACAATCAAAAAACGAATAGCATTTCTTTTCATTATATAAACGATGCACTTAAATTTGATTTAAAGGCGGAATATTTTTTAATAACTGATTATTTATATTTTGCCGCCCAGCCCGGCGGTATTGATGCCACACCCACGCAATTAAGTTCACCAATAAATTTACTTAAAGTGAGTTTGGGTAAAAGTTTTGCCTGGCGTAAATGGCACATTGATGAATTTTTAGTTTACCAAAAAACCGACTACCAAACAACACTACGCACGCCGCAGCTATATAACTACACCAGTCTTTACTATAAATCGCTTTTATTCCAGGTATTATATACAAATATAGGTGTGGATGTTCGTTATAATACAACATACGTTGCACCATCATATGCCACTGGCTTGGGCCAATTTTATAATGGCGCTAATGTTACATTCTCATCATATCCTGTTGCAACCGTGTTTTTAAAAGCCACCCTGCAGCATACTAACTTCTTTTTAATGTACGACTATGCCAACCAGGGCCTATTCAGTCCCGGATTTTATACCGTTAACCGCTACCCGCAAATGGATCGCATTCTTAAAGTTGGAGTGTCCTGGTCGTTCTATAATTAGCCCCCCAGCCCCCTAAAGGGTGAGCAAAAAAATTCCCCCTTTAGGGGTTAAGGGGCTACGTCTTCTGCTTCTTCTTCCTTGCTGCCGGGAATAAAACATTGTTTAAAATAAGCCGGTAACCGGGTGAGTTGGGATGCAGTTTCAGATCGGTTGGCGGGTCACCTACAATATGTTGGTAATCTTCGGGGTCATGACCGCCATAAAAAGTCCATTGCCCTTTTCCGTATTCTCCATGTATATAACGGGCTTCGTTATTAGTTTTCATTTCACCCATTATGGTTACACCGGGTTTAAGCAGCTTTTTGTTAAAGGCAGTGGTTAAACCCATAAACCCTTTTATAACCTTGTCATGGTTCTGTGTAAGCATGCTTGGAACAACGTCCCACTTTGCCGAAAAATCAAACAGGGTGAAAAAATCCCTTGTGCGTTCAATCTGCCTGGTTGCCGTTACATCAATATTGCTGAACTGGTGCGAGGTAGGGTTCATATCCAGCACGAAGTTCTGAAAGGCAAAAGTCTGGGTAAAATCTAATTTTGATTGCGCATCGGGATCGGCTGAATCCCCATCAAACATAGGCCCGCATATATCGGTGTTGGCTGCGGCCAGAGCTATATCAAAAGTATCGGTACCAGAGCACATGGCGAAAAGAAAACCTCCGCCGGCGCAAAAATCTCGTATGTGCTGGGCCACCGCTAACTTCATTTGCGATACTTTTTTGAAGCCCAGTTTACGAGCTGTTTCCTCCTGTATCTTAACATCATCATTATACCATTGTGCATAGCGGAAAGCACCATAAAATTTGCTGTATTGGCCGGTAAAATCTTCGTGGTGCAAATGCAGCCAGTCGTACTTTGGCAAATCGCCCCGTATTACTTCTTCATCATAAACTACGTCATAAGGTATCTCTGCATATTTTAATACCAGGGTTACCGCATCATCCCAGGGAAGTTTATTTTTAGGGGAATAAACCGCCATTTTAGGCGCTTTTTCCAATTTAATCACATCCATATTTACTGAAGGGTCGCTTACTTCAGTAATAATCTCATTTACCTTCGCGTCAGCTAAAACCTCATAGCTAACACCACGGATTTTGCATTCGTCCTCAATTTTTTTATCATACTTTGTCATAAAGCTGCCGCCCCGGTAATTAAGCAGCCATTCCACCTCCTCCCCGTTTTTAAGCGTCCAGAAAGCAATTCCGTATGATTTCAAATGATCTTTCTGTTCTTCATCCATAGGGATCAATATAGAAGCAGCCCTTGTGAAAAAAGGTAAAAGGAGAAAGGCGAAGGGTAAAAGGTATTTAAAGTTTGGGGGGGTAAAATGCACTTTCAAATTGATTTTTTTATGTAAATGTAACGAATATTTAAATTAGGTATTGTGTTTTTGAGAGCTGAATTACAACCTGAACGACCTTTAAAGCTGTTAAATATCTTTTTTATTTCCCGTTTATGCTTTCACCTTTTACCTTTCACCTTTTTTCCTACCTTTGCTTTCCAATAAAAAAACCAATGAGTAAAGCAATAATAAAAACAGAAAAGGGCGACATGACTGTTGAATTTTATGATAAGGATGCCCCTAATACTGTGGCGAATTTTAAAAAGTTGGCCTCATCCGGATTCTATAATAACGTAATCTTCCATAGGGTAATCCCTAATTTTATGATACAGGGCGGCGACCCAACCGGCACAGGTGCAGGTGGTCCAGGCTATAAAATTGACTGTGAATTAACCGGCGAAAACCAATACCATGATCGTGGTGTACTTTCAATGGCACATGCTGGACGTAATACTGGTGGCTCACAATTTTTTATCTGCCATAGCCGTGCCAACACCGCTCACTTAGACAGACATCATACTGTTTTTGGCAAAGTGATTGAAAATGTTGAGGTAGTTGACGCTATACAAAAAGGCGATAAGATTTTAGGAATAGAGGTTTTAGAGGATTAGGTTGAAATTAGCTATAAAAGTTAAAGAAGTTAGAAAGGTTGTAGTAGTTTGAATTTGTATTGTAGAATATTTGATACTTGTTTCTGCAACAATTCAATTTTTACAACGTTTTTAACTTTTTAATTTTAACTCTTATAACATTTACAACCCTTACAATATAAAAAATGAATTTACTTGGAATAGTAGCCGTATCAGGAAAACCGGGATTATGGAAAGCTTTGGCACAAAATAAAACCGGTTATATTTTAGAGAGTTTGGATGCTAATAAGACAAAATTGGTCGCCAACATTTCGACAGCTAAAATAGCGGCATTGAACGAGATCACTCTTTTTGGCCTTGATGAGGATATAAAACTTGTTGAGGTATTTGAGCGGATGAAAAGCGCTTCAGGTATACCGGATGCAAAATCTGATGGTAAAAAATTACGGGAATTTTTCAGAGAAGTAGCACCGGATCATGATGAAGAAAAGGTTTATGCTTCGGATATGAAAAAAGTGATTTTATGGTACCAGGTACTTAAAGATCTTCCGCTTTTTAATGAAGAAGAACAAGCTGCCCCAACTGCTGAAGAAACACCGGCTATTGTGGAACCATCGGTTGAACAAATTGCAAAGCCTGCTAAAACTGCTGCAAAGCCTGTTGAAACTAACGCGGCCCCAACAAAACCAAAGGCAAAAAAACCAGCCGCCAAAAAAGCAGGGGAATAATTCCTGATTCGGGGATTATTGAAGGTTGCATTTAAATTCTTGCCTTATCTTTAAATTACTAATCTTTGGGTTGATAAGGTAAGATTAAATCAAAAAAATCCATAGATTTATACCAGTAAATCTAAACATTATGACCTTCAAAAATGCCATCAGCTGGTTCGAAATTCCGTCAACCGACATTAACCGCGCTCAAAAATTTTATGAAACTATTTTTGACATCCAAATGATTCCATTGGACATGCCTCAGTTGCAAATGCGCTTGTTCCCTATCGAAGATCCAATGAACGGCATTGGAGGAGCTATTTGCCATAGCGGCGATTTTTACAAACCATCTGCCGAGTTCGGCCCAGTAGTTTATCTTAATGCAAATCCGGATGTGCAAAACATCCTTAATAAAATTGAAGCAGCGGGAGGCAAAATTATTATTCCAAAAACACAAATCTCGCCAGAGCATGGTTATATGGCAGTGTTTTTAGACACAGAAGGAAACAGAGTGGCTTTGCATTCTGTCCCCCCGGCCCCCTAAAGGGGAGGTTTTTGATTAGGACCGCTGCTTTTTTAAATCGCTTTTCTCATTTTCAAAATACCCAAAATCTCACCATCAGGTAAAGATGCGTCTACCCTTTCTATAGCTTCATAGCCCATGGCTATGTAAAGCGGTACACCGGGTAAGGTGGCGCCTAATTCAAAACTGTTAAAGCCATTCTGTTTCGCTGTAGCTTCACAAACGTTAATAATGTGGCGGCCTACACCTTGCCTGGCATAACCAGGATGTACAAAAAATGCCCTTATCCTGGCGGCATCATGTTTAGGGTCAAGCAGTGGGTCTTCAATTTCTTTATGCTGGTCGCCGCCGTAAAGGGTATTGCGTTTACTCCAACCACCGCACCCAACAATGTTATTATCAATTTCAGCAACATAATAAGTGCCATCAATAACCAGTTGGGTATCCACACCAAAAACGTATTTTATGGCGCTTTCAATTTGATTTGGCGTGTAATAATCTTTGCTTAAACCCCGAACGGATAAGGCTATCAATTCATTTAGTTGAGATATATCATCAAATGTGGCGAGGCGGGTAGTAATTTGCATTAGCAAGAATAAGAAAATGCAACGAATTACATGACGGTGTTATCGAAGAAGACTTCCGAAGTTTTAAAAACTTCGGAAGTCTAATCAAGTGATAAAAAATCCTAAATTGAAAATCCGATTTCCGAAATCAAAAACCTATCTTTGCCCATGCAAGAAAAAATCCTCATTCTTGACTTTGGTTCGCAGTTCACCCAGCTTATAGCGCGCCGTGTCAGGGAGCACAACATTTACTGTGAGATACACCCATTCAATCATTTTCCAGAAGTTGACAGTACTGTAAAAGGTATAATCCTTTCAGGCAGTCCTTATTCTGTAAGACAGGACGATGCCCCACATTTTGATTTCGCAAAGTTTCATGGTAAGCTGCCTATTTTAGGCGTTTGTTATGGCGCGCAACACATAGCCCACTTTAATGGTGGTGAGGTATTACCATCAAGCACCCGCGAATATGGCCGGGCCAATTTGAATTATATAAACGATAAAAACCCGCTTTTCAGGTTAATACAACCTGGATCACAGGTATGGATGTCGCATGCGGATACAATTGCCAGCATCGGCGGCCATTTCGAAATTATTGCCAGTACTGATACTGTTAAAATAGCTGCATACCAGGTTACAGGTACGCAGACCTATGGCATCCAATTTCACCCGGAGGTTACCCACAGTGTTGACGGCAAACAATTGTTGTTTAACTTTTTGGTAGACATTTGCGGCTGCAAACAAAATTGGACTCCCGATTCTTTTATAGAAACAACTATAGCCGACCTACAGAAAAAGCTTGGCAATGATAAAGTGGTGCTCGGATTATCAGGCGGTGTAGATTCATCCGTCGCGGCGGTATTACTGCACCATGCTATTGGTAAAAATCTGCATTGCATATTTGTTGATAACGGCTTGCTGCGTAAGGACGAATACCAATCTGTACTGGATTCGTACCAGCACATGGGTTTAAATATTAAAGGAATTGATGCCAAACAGCGTTTTTATGATGCTTTGGCAGGATTAACTGATCCTGAGAAAAAACGTAAAGCCATTGGCCGCGTGTTTATTGAAGTTTTTGATGATGCCGCACATGAAGTGCAGGATGTGAAATGGCTTGGCCAGGGAACCATCTATCCTGATGTGATCGAATCGGTATCAGTAAAGGGTCCATCAGCAACCATAAAATCGCACCACAACGTTGGCGGATTGCCCGACTTTATGAAACTAAAAGTAGTTGAGCCTTTAAACACCCTTTTTAAAGATGAAGTACGTAAGGTTGGTAAAGCCTTAGGCATTGACCCTAATATTTTAGGCCGCCACCCTTTTCCGGGACCTGGATTAGCAATCAGGATATTAGGTGAGGTTACCCCGCAAAAAGTTCATATATTGCAGGAGGCAGATGCGATTTACATTAACAATTTAAGGGCTGCCGGTGTTTATGATAATGTTTGGCAGGCAGGTTCTATATTTTTGCCTGTACAGTCGGTAGGTGTAATGGGCGATGAGCGTACCTATGAGAATGTGATTTGCCTTCGTGCTGTTGAGTCGTTAGATGGTATGACAGCCGATTGGTGTCATTTGCCATACGATTTACTGGCAAAAATATCAAACGATATCATTAATAATGTAAAAGGAATTAACCGGGTAGTATATGACATCAGTTCGAAACCGCCAGCTACTATTGAGTGGGAATAAGGGTTTATTTTTTATCATTCTTTTATTAGTTATAGCAGCCTGTTCACCAAAAGTGAGGCCAGTTGCTGTTAAGCCAAAGGAGCCGGAAAAACCTGTTGTAAGTCAACCGGCTAAAGAGAAGAAAGCGGCTGAACCAAAAGTATCAACAATATCTTTATTGCTGCCTTTTGGCCTTGATCACCTGCAGCCAGGCTCATCGTACACCACCGTAAGTTTAAAAGAGGCCGATATTGCACTCGACTATTACAAAGGCTTTAAGATGGCGCTTGATTCGCTAACAGGCCAGGGCTACAATTATAAGCTATTGGTTTTTGATACCAAGGCCGACAAATCTCAAGCACATAGCCTTGCAACTAACCCTGCAATACGTACCAGTGATTTAATTATAGGTCCGGTATTCCCTGATGACCTTAAAGTTTTTGTCAGTAGCTATCCCGGTGCCCGTCAGCCTATCGTTTCCCCGCTTTCGGCTTCCTCTCCGGCTACCATTAAAAGTCCTCAATTAATAACTGCCGTTCCGCCACTGGAATATCATGCATTTAGTGCAGCCCATTATATCAATGAAAAGGTAAGACCTAAAAAAATATTTATTCTTAAATCCGGTTTCAGCGAAGAAAACGACTACATCATTCCTTTTAAAAAAGCAATTGATAGTTTAAGCAAAAAGCGAATACAAGTTATATCCCTAACGGTTATCCACGGTCAGTTAAATTCTTTGATACCGCAGCTATCAGCAACTGAACAAAATGTGTTTGTTGTACCTGCAACAAACCAACATTTTTTAACAGTAACCCTCCTTGCGTTAGATACTTTAAACCAGAATTATCCCGTTACCTTATTTGGGCATCCAAACTGGGTAAAATATTCTTTCTTAAAAACAGATCTTCTCCAACGCCTAAAAACACATATCACCTCTGCCGACCAGGTTGATTTTAAAGCACCCAATACCATTACTTTTGTTCGCCATTACCGCATGGCTTATAATACAGAGCCCACTCAATATGCCATTAAGGGTTTTGACGAAGGGTTGTATTTAGGACAACTATTGGCAACAGACGGCTTGAAAGATATAACGCAAATCAACTTTAGCGGCCTGTATAATAGTTTCCATTTTCAAAAAATTGTGGGTTTGGGATGGGTAAACACGCATGTTGATGTTTTACAATATGCTAACTTTGAGTTAAAGAAGGTAGAATGAAGGCAATAAACCAGCTTAAAACGTTTCAGCGCATTTTGGATGAATATCCGGCTGAAACACCTCTAAGCAAGTTTTTACCAGGCTTTTACCGTCAGAACAAACAAATGGGCTCCACCGATAGGCGCATAGCCAGCAGGTTGGTTTATAATTATTTCCGCTTGGGTAAAGCATTACCTGACATACCATCAGAGGAACGTCTCTTCGTTGCAGAATTTTTATGCAATACACAGCTAAATTCATTTTTGCAACACTTTAAGCCGGAATGGGCAGCCTGTATAGGCTTCGGTGTAGACGAAAAATTGAATATGGTTAAAGCAGCCCATCCGGATTTTGATCTTGAAGATGTTTTTCCATGGACTAAACTACTTTCAACTAACATTGAAAAGGAGGCATTTTTAAAATCCTTTTTTGTGCAGCCTGATCTTTTTATACGTGTACAAAAAGGATTTGAAATGCAGGTAAAAACTGCGTTGGCAGCAGCCGAAATTGTTTTTAAGGATGAAGGCAATGGATGTTTATCTTTACCAAATGGTACCCGGCTGGAATCTGTTTTTCCGAACCAGCATTGGTTCGAGGTGCAGGATTTATCCTCACAACAAACTGCAAATTTTTTTAAGCCGCAAAAATGGGATAATTGGTGGGATGCCTGCGCTGCTTCGGGCGGCAAATCATTGTTGCTGCATAATCTGGAACCGACGATAAAACTGGTAGTATCGGACATTCGCGAATCTATTCTCAGCAATCTCGACGAGCGCTTTCAACAAGCCGGTTTGCGCAGATACCAGGTAAAGCTCCTTGATCTTACCCAAAATCCAGATTCTGTTTTGCATGATTACGCTTTTGATGGGATAATCCTTGATGCGCCATGCAGCGGCTCTGGCACCTGGGGTCGCACCCCAGAAATGATCAGTCAGTTTGATGAACAAAAAATACAGTTCTTTCAACGCTTGCAGCAAAGCATAGTACGCAATGTGGTAAAATATCTAAAACCAGGTAAGCCGCTCATTTATATTACCTGTTCAGCTTTTAAAGCGGAGAATGAGGAGGTAGTTAATTTTATAGTGAAGGAATTAGGGTTGAAACTGGAAGAAAGCAAAGTTTTAAAAGGTTATGAGAATAAGGCGGATACGATGTTTGTGGCGAGGCTAATTGGAATTGAAAATTTGTTGATTTGAAAATTTGAAAATTAAATTAATAAGATTTGGTGACTGCAATAGATTTAACGGAAACAGCATTATTTAAAAACTTTGCTGAAATAACAACAGATGATATTTATGTGGATTTGCACAATGAATTTGACTGTTATTCGATCGATTATTTACAAAAACAGGGACAATTATCATTGTCATTTAAAGCCTCTAAAAATAATTCACGAACTATACAGCATGTTGAGCTTATTTTTAAGAACGTCACCGTTGAATTGATGAATTTTAAAATTGACAATAGCAACTCTGAATGGACAATTGATACGATTTATAGAGGGCGTTTTGCAGATCAAAATGATGGCCTGGGTGAAATTTCAAATCAGGGGAAATATTATTACTATATAAATTTTTATGCTGATTATTCATTTGAAGTTTTCTCAGATTCCGTTATCGCAGAATTAAAGTCATAAATTAAGATTGTCATCATTTTTATATGCGCTGTAGGCGCAAAAGCTCGGTAGAAAATATATTTGAAAAGCACTTAGCGTGCTGTAGGTATGCAACCATTGAAGCGACATTAGCGCTACTGCAAAGCGTGTGTGTCGTACCTATGGCACGTAATTTCTGTTTGCTTTTTTTTCTACCGAGCTTTGGCCCCGCTGGGGCCTTTAATCAATTTTGTATTGAACGGTTGAAAAATAGTTCCTTTATTCTTTAAAGATTTTTACGAAGAAAATTTTTTAAAGTCTCCCCTACCGGGGGAGATTTAGAGGGGGCTACAAATGTGTATTACTCCTAAACAACTTTATTGCAATCGCTAAAAGAATAATCCCAAACGCCTTCCTTAAAATATTTAAACCAGTTTTACCGAGGAGCTTTTCAATCCATTTTACATTTTTTAGTACCAGGTAAACAAACATGGTGTTGAGTATAATGCCTACCACTATGTTCTGTGTTTGATACTGCGTTTTTAAGGATAACAAAGTTGTCATGGTACCGGCCCCGGCTATAAGCGGAAAGGCCAGTGGGACAATTGATACCGTTTCGGGCATTTCCTCTTTAAAAAATGTAATGCCGAGTATCATTTCCATCGCAATAATAAAAATTACAAGCGAACCGGCTATCGCAAATGATGAAACGTCAAGACCTATAACTGATAATAATTCGTCCCCTACAAATAAAAAAACAACCATCAGCACCAATACCGCCAAACTCGCCTTTTCCGACTCGATATGACCGGCACGTTGCCGCATTGCTATAATTACCGGTATGGCGCCCAATATATCAATGATCGCGAAAAGGATCATGGTTACGGAGAGTATCTCTCTAAAAATTAAAGGTTGCATAGTTTTAAGGTTTTATTCTTTTGACTTCAATCTAAAACTTAACAAAAATGCAACTAAAATATAGAAAGAAGATAAAAAGAATATACTGTGTATTGAAATAGCAGCAGCAACGCCAGCCGTTATAGGCCCTAATGTTTGCCCGATGGATGCATAAGACTGGTTAATGCCTAATATTTTCCCTTGTTCCGATTGATCGATATTGTCGGCTATGATGGCATTCAGCATAGGGTTGCGAAGGCCGTTGAATAAGCCGTAAATGCAAAGGTAGGCTGCAAAAGGAATAAAAACTGAAGTAAAACCGGAAAGAAACATGGCGGCAAAACATAAAATACTTGATAAAAGCAATATCAATGATTTTGAAGAAAATGTTTTTATAAAAAAAGGCACACTTAATTGCATAATGATACCGCACATGCCAAACCCGGCTAGAAAGAGCCCCATCGTTACAGGAGTTATCTTTAAAATATCCACACTAAAGGTTTGAAAACCAATGATCATGGTAAACTGCACCATTGTGAGTAAAAACCCTATAAAAACCGCTGTGCCGATGATGGGTCGTTTTAAAGTGGTAATCAGTGTCGTAAACTTGAACTTGCCGTTATGATTTAACCTTGTTTCTTTATTGGTTGGGTTGGTTTCCTTTAACAAAAATGCTGCACACAGCGTACCGATCAATGAAATCCCAGCTGCAAAAAAGAAAGGCGCTTGTGGGCTTAGCGCAGTGAACGAGCCTCCAACCAATGGCCCTATCACAAACCCAAACGCGAATGAAGATCCTAAAATACCAAACCGCTTTGCCCGGTTTTTGGGTGTTGCGGTATCAGCTACCATAGCTTGTGCTACCGATACATTGCCGCCGGTTATTCCATCCAATATCCTTGCTGCAAATAATATCCATAAACTGTTGGCTTCTGCAAATAGTAAAAAAGAAATACAGGTACCTGCAAGGCTGATCACAAGCAAGGGCTTGCGTCCCCATTTATCAGAAAGTGAACCTAAAACCGGTGTCGCAAAAAATTGGGCAACAGAGAAAGAAGCAGTTAATATGCCCAGCGTAGTTCCAGTAAGCCCGAATGTTTTACCATAGCTATAAAGTACTGGCACAATGATGCCAAAACCCAGAGAATTGATAATACAGACAAAGACTAATATCCAAAGGTTTTTATCGGCTTTCATTGATTAGGTTTATCCGGATAAAAATTACGACAACAAAAAAGGTTCTGACAATTCAGAACCTTTTTTGTTACAAGCATTTTTAATATAACAATAATTTTACTCCATGTATTGAGGGCTGGGCGGATCACTCGGTACATCAATACTACCATGACGCACATGGGATTTTTTAATGGAATAACCAAAATATATAATAAAGCCTATCAGTAACCAAACAATCAGCCTTGCCCAGTTCCCTACACCTTCACTGGCTATCATTGCAAGGCAAATAATTGCACCCAACGGGCAAACTATTTTATACCATGGTGTTTTGAATGGACGCACCAGGCCAGGGTCTGTACGGCGTAGAATAAATATACCAAAACATACAAGCACAAAGGCGAACAATGTACCAATACTCACCATATCACCAACAATAGTATCAGGAATAAACCCGGCAAATAGAGATACAAAAATAAAAAATAGCCATTGAGATTTATAAGGTGTGCGATGCTTGGGGTGTAGTTTTGAAAATATCTTAGGTATCAGTCCATCAGTACTCATAGTATAAAATACGCGGGTTTGCCCCATAAGCATCACCAGGATAACTGATGAAAAACCTGCCAGTATAGCTATTGTAACAAAATTGGCCAGCCAGTTGTACCCGGGCATAGCAGTTTTAATAGCATAAGTAACCGATGCTTCTTTTCCCTGAATCAGAAAATCTTTATAAGATACCAAGCCTGTTAAAACATGTGAGAAAAGGACATATAAAACAGTACAGAAGACAAGTGATATAAGAATCCCTTTTGGCATGTCTTTTTGAGGGTTTTTTGCTTCTTGCGCTGCTGTAGATACCGCATCGAATCCTATGAATGCAAAAAAGACTACACTTGCCCCGCGTAATACACCCAACCAGCCATGATTAAATGTATCGGCATAGTCAATAACACCGGTGCTCACTGCTACCTTTCCGGCATTCGCCGGGATTATATAAGGTGTATGAAATGCAGGATGGATAAATTGCCATCCTAAAGAAATAATCATTAATACAATAGCCACCTTAACGATAACGATAACGTTATTTACTATTGCCGATTCGGCCATGCCGCGGATCAATAGTAAGGTTAGCATTAAGATAATGAATATGGCGGGGAGGTTAATAATACCATGCCCGTGAGCTTCATTAATATACATACCGGTTTTCGATATATTGGTTTCCCACGGTGAGTGGCACCAAACAAAAGGTAAATGTGTATGAAAAAATGTGTCTAAGAACTGATTAAAATACTGCGACCAGCCAATAGCAACCGTTGCAGCACCCAAAGCGTACTCCAATACCAAATCCCAACCTATTATCCAGGCGATGAATTCACCCATGGTGGCATAAGAATAAGTGTACGCAGATCCGGCAATAGGGATCATACTGGCAAATTCAGCGTAGCATAAACCTGCAAGGGCACAACCAGATGCTGCTATAAGGAATGAAATGGTAACAGCCGGACCAGCATGTTCACCTGCAGCAGCGGCTGTACGCACAAAAATACCGGCACCGATGATAGCTCCAATACCAAGTGCTATAAGCGAACCAACACCAAGGGTTCTTTTCAGCGTTTTCTCCGTCTCCTTCGATGCAGCCATTAGCTGCGCTATCGGTTTCTTAATAAATAACTTCATTTTTAAATAATGGGATCAGTTTTAGTTAGTTAAAATCACGTTTCCCCAAACGTACTTAAATTTATTTAAAACATAAAATGCAGAATGTAACAATGAATAGGAAAGAATTTCCAAATAATCGTTGGAATAAAAATTAAAGAATGTTCGCTGTCAGAAATACCTGTCACCTATTTCTTCAACGCCAAAATAGAAAAATCACTATCCGCCTTTTCAATAATATTACCAAGCATTCCCAAACCGGTTATCTCCATCTCAACTAAATCGCCGGGTTGTAGCCATTGAGGTCGGTAATCAGGGTCATTTAATAAACCCGTTCCGTTCAGCTCCAAAAAACATCCGGTTCCTACTGTACCTGATCCTATCACATCACCCGGCAGCACATCGCAGCCATAAGCACAGCGTTCAATTATTTCAGCAAAGGTCCAGTTCATATCTACCATGTTGCCTTTTGATACTTCTTTGCTATTCACTGCGCATTTCATTTCCAGGTTATATGTATTTCCGGTGTGACCTTTCTTTGGTGGAATTTTATAAGGTTCCAGTTCATCAGGTGTTACCAGCCATGGGCCAATAACTGTACAAAAGTCCTTTCCCTTTGCGGGCCCCAGGTTTAGCAACATTTCTTCCATTTGCAGTGTACGGGCGCTCATATCATTCATTATCATATAGCCGGCAATCAGACTATCGGCATCCACTGCCTTAATGTTACGGGCTTTTTTATTTAATACAACGGATACTTCAAGTTCAAAATCCAATTTATGGAAATGATCGGGCATGCATTCAATATCACCGGCCCCTTGTATGGCGTTGTGATTTGTAAAATAAAACACAGGATATTGATCAAACTCCGGTATCATCCCAAGCTTTCTGTTTCGACGGGCAGCTTCGACATGTTGTCTGAAGGCATAACCATCCCTGCATGAGGTTGGATGTGGTACGGGTGCTATTAATTCGAAAAATAACTCTTCTTTAGCTTCCATTTTACCTGAACCTATTTCAGAATTTATGCGCTGGGCCCGCTCCATCAATTCGTCGCCCCCCCATAAAAATTCGTTCATATTATCTGGTATCAACTTATCGCACGAATTCAGGTTATAAATGTGCCCTTTTATAAAAACACCTAAATGTTCACGGTCTTCTGTTTTATAGGATACTAATTTCATCGGTTTGGATTGGTTGGTTAAAATCAAAACTAAGGAATTTTGGTTGTAATTATTGTTGAAAGGTTTGAATGTTGGAAAGTTGAAATATTGAAGCTTCTTTCGGACTTTCTGACTTTCCGACTTTCGGACTTCCCTTGCATATTACCAATTATAACCTTAATTTTGAACATCCAATTATGAGCATACAATTGCATTTTTATTTTTCCCTTGGTCTCACTTCAATGAGTGATGCTTCTTCTTTCAGGGATGCTATGCTCTCTAAGATCGTGCTTGCTCAATATTAATTCGTTGTAATGTTTAAAAGTTGGGAGGTCACTTTAATCCAACTTTTAAAACTATTCTACTGTTCCAATCGTTTTATATATAATATTGATATGCTGTGGGTTGAATTTCAACTTTACAACATTACAACCTTACAACATTTCAACAAATCAATCAAAAAACAATGCCTGTTTACCATACTTTAGGAACAATCCCGCCAAAGCGGCATACGCAATTCCGTAAGCCTGATGGTGCTTTATATGCAGAAGAACTGGTATCTACCGAGGGCTTTTCCAGTTTGTATTCGCTGGTATATCATGTTTACCCTCCTACCCTTGTAAAAGAACTTGGTGAACCTTACTCGGTCGAACCCAAAATAGCAAGGGAAAAACATTTAAAACATACCAGTCTTTTAGGTTTTAAAATTGAGCCGGCTGATGATTATTTGCAAAGCCGAAAACCAGTGCTGGTAAACAGTGACCTGCATATTTCACTTGCCGCACCACGTAAATCCATGACCGATTATTTTTATAAAAATAGTCAAGCCGATGAAGTGGTTTTTATTCATGTTGGATCCGGTACTCTGAAAACCGGTTATGGGAAAATAAAGTTTTCTTATGGGGATTATCTGATCATTCCCCGCGGCACTATTTATCAAATAGAATTTGATACACCAGAGAACCGCTTGTTCATTGTAGAGAGCTTTAGCCCAATCCGCACACCAAAACGTTACAGTAACCAATACGGGCAGTTAATGGAGCATTCACCTTATTGTGAACGGGATATAAAACGACCTTCAAACCTGGAAACCCATGATGAAAAGGGCGATTTTAAAATACTGATCAAAAAGCAAGGGTTAATATACCCATATATTTATGGTACGCATCCTTTTGACTTTATAGGCTGGGATGGTTTTCATTATCCGTGGGCATTTTCTATACATGATTTTGAACCGATTACTGGCCGCCTGCACCAGCCGCCTCCGGTACATCAAACCTTTGAAGGAAATAACTTTGTAATTTGCTCATTTGTGCCGCGTAAATTCGATTATCATCCTTTATCTATTCCTGCACCTTACAATCACAGCAATGTGGATAGCGACGAGCTGCTATATTACGTTGATGGCGATTTTATGAGTCGTAAAAGTATAGTTAAGGGGCAAATAACCCTGCATCCCGGCGGTATACCGCATGGGCCGCATCCGGGAACAGTAGAAAAATCAATCGGCAAAGAATCAACTGATGAACTGGCGGTGATGATAGACCCGTTTCATCCATTGATGCTAACTGAAGAAGCTGTTAAAATAGAAGATGAAAATTATTATAAAAGTTGGGTTAGTTAAGTTAAAAAGGTTGTAGAGGTTGTAATAGTTAAAAAAGATAGCAACTACTTCAACAATTACAATCTCTACAACATTTACAACTACTTCAACAATTACAACCCTTACAACATAAAAATGGAAACATTAACCATAAATAAACCATCGAAAACAACTGACTTTTTACCGCTTAACGGTACTGATCATGTTGAATTTTACGTGGGCAATGCAAAACAAGCAGCTCATTATTATAAAAGTGCTTTTGGCTTTCAGAGCCTTGCTTATGCTGGTCCCCAAACAGGCGTACGTGATAGGGTATCGTATGTTTTACAGCAAGGTAAAATACGGCTGGTTTTGACAACTCCCTTAAAATCAGATCACCCAATTGCCGAACATATTAAAAAACATGGCGACGGGGTAAAGGTATTGGCGCTATCAGTTGATGATGCCTATGATGCCTTTAAACAAACAACCAGCCGCGGGGCTTTACCTTACCAGAAACCTCAAACAATTACTGATGAACATGGTGAAGTACGCATCAGCGGAATTAAATTATATGGGGAAACTGTTCATCTTTTTGTGGAGCGAAAAAACTATAACGGGGTATTTTTACCATCCTATGAAAAAATGGATTCACATTATAATCCCAAAGCAACAGGTTTGTTACACATTGATCATTGTGTAGGAAATGTGGGTTGGCATAAGATGAATGAGTGGGTAAATTTTTACGAAGACGTTATGGGATTCAGGAATATTTTAACCTTTGATGATAAGATGATATCTACCGAATATTCAGCCCTGATGAGTAAAGTAATGAGCAATGGCAATGGTTATGTTAAATTCCCAATCAATGAGCCTGCTGAGGGTAAAAAGAAATCGCAGATAGAAGAATATCTTGAATTTTATGAAGGCGAGGGTGTACAGCACCTGGCTCTGGCTACTGATCATATTGTTGAAACAGTAACCAATCTGCAAAGCCGTGGGGTTGAATTTTTAACAGTGCCCACTACCTATTATGATGACCTGATTGACCGCGTTGGCCACATTGATGAAGACCTGGAACCACTGAAAAGATTGGGTATTTTGGTTGATAGTGATAATGAAGGATACTTGCTGCAAATATTTACAAAACCCGTAGAAGACCGTCCTACGCTGTTTTTTGAGATTATTCAGCGTAAAGGAGCTAAGTCATTTGGCGCGGGAAACTTTAAGGCTTTATTTGAGGCAATTGAACGTGAGCAAGATTTAAGAGGAAATCTCTAAAGTTTCTGCTACAGGTCTAAAAGTTGATCAATGAACGGTGCATAATAAAACTGTTTATTATGCAACTTTTAGTACTTTTTTACCGTTTACCACGCGTTAAGCATATAGCAATAGATTTTTGTTAAAAACACTTGAATGAGCGTTAAATCAATTAGAGAAAGAATAAAACTTTAAAGCAGCAGCAATCTATATGGGTTAAAAGGCATTACTCAAAACAGTATTACTTTAAAAAAAGTAATACAAAAAATGCCTTAGATAAATTGGTAAAAAAAACAGAAAAATAAATAACCCGCGATTATTTTAAATCCTATATTCGCACCTCCTTTTTTAGGTTTTGCCTTTAAATAATGAACCATCTTATCTGTTTCTATAAACAATAGTAGGCCGGTTTTGGGGTTTTTCTAAATTTGGCACAACTTTTTCTATATAGCCTGGAACTTTGATTAAATAGTTATGAACTTTTTATTTATATGAGTATTACAGACGGGAACAATTTTTATTCTGAGGATGCATCCCATCTTGCTCAAATAATTGATCATATAAATGCGGGTATCTGGGAATTTAATGTCACAACTAAAGATGTTAAATGGTCAGCCGGTTTTTATGCAATCTTAGGCTATCAGCCTGGAGAAATAGAATGTTCCTATAACTTCTTCCTTGAAAATTTACTTTATCATCATGATAAACACCTTTTTTTAAAAGCTATCTATACAAGGGGCAACGAACAGATAAACATTGTACACATAAGGCTTTTAACAAAAACATTGGGTTATCAATGGTTTGAAAGCACCACAAAGAAATGGGAAAATAATGGGTCTCATATTTTTGGTTCATTAATAAACATCAATCAATGCAAGCTATTAGGTTTACGTTCTGCGCAAAATGATTTCATTTTTAATGAAACCGGTTCAATTGCAAAGGTTAGCGGATGGGAGCTTGATGTTCCTTTTATGAATTTATTCTTATCAAAAGAAGCTTATGATATCTATGAGTTAAATGATCAGTTAAAAATGACCCTTGAAAAAGCAATTAGCTTTTTCGAACCTCAATATCGCCCTTTAATAACTGAAGCCATTGATGATGCGACAAAATTTTGCAAGTCGTTTGACCTTGAACTGCTATTCCGCACAGCTAAAAACAATGTGATATGGGTTAGGGCAAAAGGAATGCCTATCATTGATGACTATGGTAAGTGCGTTAAAATAAGAGGGATATTTCAGGATATTGATAACATTAAAAAGAAGGGGCTTGCTTTACAATCTTCCATTAACTTATTAAACGATCAAAATAAACGTCTTCAAAATTTCGCATATATAGTATCTCATAACCTGCGTTCACATACAGGAAATTTACAGTTTATGGTAAATTTATACGAAGAAAGTGAATCGTTAGATGACCGTGGCGAGGTATTTTCGCATATAAAATCTATAAGTAAAAGTCTTAGCACAACCATAGACCATCTGAATGAAATTGTTAAAATACATACAGATGTAGATAACGAGAAAAAACTTATTGAATTTGAAGTAGTGTTTAAAAACGTAATGTCGGCATTGCAAAGCAATATTGATAATACGAATTCTAAAATTGAATATGATTTTGACAATTGCCCCGTAATAAATTATATACCGGCATACCTGGAAAGCATATTTCAAAATTTACTTACAAACTCTTTAAAATACCGTCATATGGACAGGCCGGCAGTTATCAGCTGTCGTACAATTAAAGATCATAATCACATTTATTTGATATTTGAAGATAACGGTCTTGGCATAGATATGAATCGTCATGGCGATAAAGTTTTTGGTATGTATAAAACATTTCATCAAAACCCCGATGCAAAAGGAATAGGGTTGTTCATTACCAAAAACCAAATAGAAGCTCTTGGAGGTTCAATCAAAGTAGACAGTACTGTTAATGTGGGCACAAAGTTTACTATCAGGCTTATTTAGAAAAGAGATTAGAGATCAGTGGTTGGAGATTAGTTAATCGAAAGCCAAAAAGTTTTCATTTCTGTCTAATCTCTGATCTCCAACCACTAATCTCTCTACTCAATAAAGCTTTCCAATATCTTAAAACCAGTTGTTGTTTCTAGCTGTACCTTGTCTACACTTTGG
>JAQBOA010000075.1 GCA_028288305.1 Mucilaginibacter sp. | reverse complement strand
AGCAATACGCTGTTCATCATGGTTTTCCATAAAACGCAACATGTGTTCATCAATCCCGTTTGTGTCATGGTTCCATACGTGGTTAATGTCCCAGGTGGTAGATCCAGGTTCATTACGGGTTAAGCGTTTTATGGCGTCATATAAGCCTACTTTGTCATACAGGTAATCAAATTTTCCCTTAAAAATATACTTATTGTAAAGGTTAGTACCATATGCCTCGCCAATAAAAATTAACTCCGGATATTCAGCTTTTAATTTTGGAATTATCCAGCCCCAAAATTCAAAAGGAACCATCTCCACCATATCACAGCGAAAAGCATCTATACCTTTTGAACTCCAAAAATGCAGAATGTCATACATTTTGTACCAAAGTGGAGGTACAGGGCTAAAATGAGGTACACGGCCATTTTGATAATCAACACCATAATTCAGCTTTATGGTTTCAAACCAGTCAAAGACAGAAGGTGTTGCGTTAAAAACATCATTTCCGGTCGCTTTAGCAGGATTTTCATCAAACTTGCCATCTTTTAGCGGACTTTTAAAATTGTCCCCTCCGGGATTATGACCCTGGGGTATTATTAAGGGCTTTCCTGGTATATAATAAAAATCATTTTTCGGATCGAATGCTTTTGTTTTATCATCATCTTGGCCAAAATCACGAATGACTTCCGGCTTGGTATCCGACGCATAGGTGCGTGCTACATGGTTTGGCACAAAGTCCATAATTACCTTCAGGCCGTTATCGTGCGTACGTTTTATTAAAGCTTCATACTCAGCCATGCGGTTTTTTACATCAACTGCCAGGTCAGGATCCACGTCATAATAATCTTTTATAGCATAAGGCGAACCGGCACGACCTTTTACTACGTCCGGATCATCAGGTTTTATATCGTATTGAGAATAGTCAGTCATGGTTGCATGTTCAATTACACCGGTAAACCAAACATGCGTGAAACCCATTTTTTTTATCTCCTGAAGAGCTTTATCGTTAATGTCGTTAAATTTTCCGACTCCGTTCTCTTCAATTGATCCATAAGTTTTATTTATAGTTTGAGTATTGCCGAATAAACGGGGAAGTAACTGATAAATGATGAGCTTATGACCAGCTGGTGGTTGTTCCATTTTAAGGGGTTGTTGTGAATGTATTAACTGGGAAAACGAAGCAATTGGTATAAATACAACGATTAAACAGCTTAAAATATCAATTTTCCCATATCACAGGTTTGAAATTTACTATGCCTCAACCAATAACTCATCATTTGCTCTTACAAATTGCTCTTTATAATACACCATAACGGATGTTGAAGTGCCAGAAAGGTTTTTTAAGTATACGCCCTCTTTACTTACTTTGATATTGAGCAAAGTACTACGAAACCCAATATTGAATGAGAATGATTTCCATTTTTCCGGCAGAAAGGGCTGGAATGAAAGCCTGCCAAAACGCACCCGCATGCCGCCAAAACCCTGAACAATTGCCATCCATGTTCCGGCCATTGAGGTAATATGACAGCCGTCTTCGGTATCATTATTATAATCGTCGAGGTCCAAACGGGCGGTACGGAGATAAAATTCATAAGCACGATCTTCATCGCCAAGTTTTGCTGCTAAAATTGCATGGACACATGGAGATAAGGACGATTCATGTACCGTACGCGGCTCATAAAAATCGAAGTTGCGGCGTATAGTCTCAATATCAAATTCATCTTCAAAAAAGTAAATGCCCTGTAAAACATCTGCCTGTTTAATATAGCAAGAGCGCAATATCCTGTCCCAACTCCATTTCTGGTTTATCGGGCGCTCGCTCGCTGGTAAATCCTTAACCAGTATCTGTTCTTTATCCAGGTAACCGTCCTGCTGTAAAAATACGTGATGCTCTTCATCAAAAGGGAAATACATATTTTCGATAATATCAGTAAACCTGTCAGTTTCAGATACTTCATCAAAATTTAACTTTTTTATCAGCGCTTCGTATTTTTCCCGGTCTTTCCTTTTTACTTTTTCTATAACCTCCATGGTATATTCCATGCACCAGATGGCTAGTTTATTGGTATACCAGTTATTATTTACATTATTTTCATATTCATTAGGCCCGGTAACGCCCAGCATTACATATTGCTTCTTATCATTCGACCAGTTAACCCGTTGCGACCAGAAACGGGATATTGCTATCAATACTTCCAAACCGTAATCAATAAGATAAACTTCATCACCGGTATAATGAGTATAATTAAAAATGGCGTACGCGATAGCGCCATTACGGTGTATTTCTTCAAACGTGATCTCCCATTCGTTATGACATTCTGTGCCATCCATAGTAACCATAGGGTATAATGCAGCACCATCTTCAAAGCCAAGCAATTTGGCGTTTTCAATAGCTTTGCCCAATTGTTTATAACGATATAATAACAGGTTGCGCGTTACTTTCGGATCGGCTGTTGACAAATAGAAGGGCACACAATAGGCTTCCGTGTCCCAATAAGTTGAGCCGCCATACTTTTCGCCGGTAAAACCTTTGGGCCCAATGTTTAAACGGTCATCTTCGCCAGTATATGTTTGATTGAGTTGAAATATATTAAATCGTATAGCCTGCTGGGCTGAGTCATCACCCTCAATAATAATATCGTTATGTTTCCACTTTTCGGCCCAGGCAGCGGCTTGTTCTGCCAGTAAGGTTTCAAAACCTTTTTCGCTTATGCGCGATAATGTTTCTTTTACTTTAGCAGCAAGCTCACCTGCTGCATGATTTTGCGATGAAAGGTTAGCGGCATATTTAAAAATTGAAATGGTTTGTGCTTCCTGTGCCTGCAACACAACTTGGGCAGCGATGTATTTTTCCTTTTCAATTGGTTTTGTTTTCAGATCGATCAACTTCCCATTCTGTAAAACACGCAACTCCATTCCGGTTGCTACCTCAAAACCGGTTTTTTTAGTGCGCATTTGAAGGTAACCTCCGGTTAACCAGGTTTCCTTTTTTACTTCATCCCAAAATTTTTCATCGTAGTTTGAATCTTTATTGATCACATCGCCATCAATAAATGGCGTAATGGATATTGAACCGCTAAAATTTAAAGGAGTGATGGAATAGTTAATAGCACCAGATTCATCCTCGGCCATACTGCAAAAACGGATAGACTCAACCTTAACAAGCTTACCATTTGCCGTTTTCGCAGTAAAATTTCTTTTCAGGTAGCCCTCCTTCATGTTCAACTCGCGCCTAAAGTCGCTTACTTTACATTTAGCAAGGTCAAGCTGTTCATTGTCAATTACAATGTCTATTCCTATCCAATTAGCTGCATTAAGCACTTTGGCAAAATATTCGGGATACCCATTTTTCCACCATCCTACACGAGTTTTGTCGGGATAATAAACACCGGCTACATAATTCCCTTGCAGGGTTTCGCCGCTATAAGCTTCCTCAAAGTTTGCCCGCTGACCCATCCTGCCATTGCCCAGACTAAAAATACTTTCAGAAATTTTATTATAATGCGGATTAAAGCCTTGTTCTATTATCTTCCATTCATCAACTTTAATGTAGTCCTTCATTTTATAGTAGTATTTTATTAAATAATTCTGCCTCACCTACCCTATCCTTTTGGAGAAGGTAGTTAAGCTTTTAAAAGTCTCTTCCTTTGAAGGGGATTTAGAGGAGACTTAATTTTTCTAAATTCATTTCATTCAGGCCACTAATAACCAGGTTGGCCCCGGTTAAAACTTTTGGCGATCCAATTCCCACCACTTTCATGCCACCGTTTATTGCCGCTTCTACACCGGCTATCGCATCCTCAAATATCACACAGTTAACAGGTTCAACATTTAATTCTTCTGCACCTTTTAAAAATACTTCCGGATCAGGTTTTGGCTTACTTACTTTATTTCCGTCAATAACGGCATCAAAAAGCGCAGTCAAATTAATTTTTTCTAAAATAGTCATTGAATTTTTACTGGCCGAGCCCAAAGCGGTTTTTAGTCCGGCTGCTCTGCATGTAAGTAAAAATTCTTTTGCTCCAGGCAATATTTCTGCCGGCGTCATGTGGTTGATCATTTCCACATACCATTCATTTTTCTGTGCAGCCAGTTCCTCTTTTTCTGCTTCAGTTTTAGTAACCCCACCCCATTGCAATATTAATTCAAGGGAGCGTGTACGGCTAACACCCTTTAACTTTTCATTATCCTCTTCTGTAAAATCAAAGCCTAATTCGTTTGCTAAACGTTTCCATGCTTTGTAGTGATAAACCGCTGTATCTACAATAACACCGTCCAGATCAAAAATACAGGCTTTAATTATACTCATTTATTTTCGCAAATTTAATTAATTAGAGATTAGTTGATTACGAGCCGGAAAGCTACACCTACTTTTGCAAATTCCTTAATTAATCACTTCAAAAATTTTAAACACATTATAATAATTCTAAAACAAACGTTGATTTACCGGGTATAGTTAATTGCGACAAATCTACGGTTTCGTTTGTAATTACATTTTTTGCTCTTTTAGCACTTTTTATGCGTTCAAAATACCTCGCAGTTAAAGTTGTTTGCTCTTTCTCTTTGCTATTATAAACTATCATTACAGTCTTTTTATCATCATACCTGAAATATACATAAATACCATTTTCCGGAATGTACTGCATCATTTTTCCGGTTTGCAAAGCAGTGGTATTTTTACGGTAGTTTGCCAGTTTGCGCACATAGTTAAATGCATCATTTTCCTTATCAGTACGTCCATCGGCAGTAAATTTATTTTTTTTATCACCGTTCCATCCACCAGGGAAATCTTCGCGTACCAAACCATCAGGATTTGAAAAATTTTTCATCAGTATTTCATCACCGTAATACATTTGAGGCACACCGCGTAAAGTCAAGAGCATGGCCATTGCCGATTTATATTTGCTGATATCTTCACCCACGACTGACAATATCCGGCTCATATCATGGTTATCTAAAAATATAGTATTACGGGTAGCATCCTGGTATAAAAAGTCTTGTGCCATTACTGAATATAAACGGTTTACCCCATCGGTCCAGCCCTCTTTGCCATTCAATGCTTCATAAATAGCTTCCTTTACAACCCCATCAGTTACACCGGGCAAATGGGTATCAAATCCCTGGTTCACGGTATTCCCTTGGGTAAAAAAAGCCTGGTTAGCAGCAGACCATACCAATGTTTCACCAAATATAGATAGATGAGGAAACTCAGCTTTAACATCAACTGCCCATTTAGCCATGTAGGGAAGATCATTGTATGGATAGGTATCCAAACGAAAACCATCAACCCCGGCGTATTCCACCCACCAGATATGATTTTGCGTTAAAAAATTCTGTACATAAGGATTGCTCTCATTCATGTCAGCCATACGGTGATCAAACCAGCCATCCTGCATAATTTTTTTATCCATTGGGGAAGCATGCGGGTCCATATCAACAGCATCACGGAAGTTTGATTTGGTATATTCTGGCCATTGGTGCACCCAGCTTTTCATTGGCATATCAAGTATTGTGTAACCTTCCGTACCGGCATGGTTGTGCACCAGGTCCATAACCACTTTTAAACCCATTGAGTGGCATTTATCAACAAACTCCTTATATAAGGCGTTTGTACCGTACCGGGGATCGATTCGGTAATAATCAGTAACAGCGTAACCATGATAGGATGCGTGAGGTTCATCATTTTCAATAGCAGGAGTAAGCCATATAGCAGTAACGCCGAGGTCTTTCAGATAATCAAGATGGTTCATGATCCCTTTAATATCACCGCCATGACGACTGAACATGGAATCGCGGTTTATCCCTGTTTCGCGCATATTTGGATATGAATCGTTGGTGACATCACCATTTGAAAAGCGGTCGGGCATGATAAGATAGATCAAATCCTTATTAGTTACCCCTTGTGCACGATTCGGCGACTTGTTGTGCTCTTTCAGCGCATAGCTATAGGTTAAAGGTTTTTCGCCAGCTTTTACAAACTTTATCGGGAACGTTCCCGGTTTAGTGTCTGAAAAAATGTGCAGATCGAGAAATAAATAATTAGGATTTTCAACTTTATGAACCGCAACCAGCTTTACACCGGGATAATTTAACTCCACTTTTCGGGAGGCAATATGGTCGCCGTGAATAATTAGCTGTAGGTTTGGATTATGCATCCCTACCCACCAAAACATAGGTTCTACGCGTTCCAGGGCAGGAATTTGCGCCGACAAGCCCATTGCCATAACCAGGCAGCAAGCTGTGAAAAATAAAAATTTCTTCATAAAAGGATTATATGGAATATAATTAGGCGGCTTTTATTTCTTCCCATCAACCGCGTTTCAAATTTAAAATAAAATTGATTGGTTAATTGAAAAAATGAAAAAGATAGTGATTAGCGGTTGTGGATTAGAGATTAGTTTAGAATGTAAGAAAAAAACCTATTATAATCCAAAACTTTTCACATACTCCTCTAATGGTCCCAAACCTACTTTTTTACGCAGCTTATTAACTTCTTTGGGATACTTTAATGGAAAAGGGTAAAACTTACCGGTTTTATCTCGTTGCAATTGTGTCCCATAAATTTGTTTTTGATTTTTATTAACCAAAATCCTGTCGGCCAGGTAAGCGTATTTCTCTTTGCTGGCATTGCTTTTAGCTATTTGAATTTTCATTAAACTCAGTACATGCTCCTGAAAAGGCACATCATCATCACAATGCTGAATAATGGCCCAAAAATCGTCGCTTATTTCGCCGACCAAATCATAACCCGGATAGCCATATTTATTAATGATCACTTTTGCCTTAAGCTCATTAATGCTATCACTTGTTTTCCATCCTTTTTCGATGGTTTCCTGATCATAATCAGATTTCTCCTTTTTATTGACTTTAATATATTCTTTACGCCAAAATTGATCATCCTTAAACATGTTACCGATTTCTTTTATTAAGGCTGAATCTGGTTTTATAGGTTGTGCACATAAGTTAAGATTCAACAATGTGCAAAGAAAAGTAATTGTAATAAAGGCTTTCATACATCAAATTAAAAACTAAAGATATAGTTTTAATCTCGATATCTTTTAATTTATTTAGCCTTATTTAAATAATTGCTGCAACATAAAGTAAATGCAGTATATGAAAATTTTATTAAAACCCATAGTCATATCAAACGAGGAGAATTTTTATGAACATGCAAAAAGGTAATGTAAGTCGCTCAAGATTTCTCACTATCGTTACCCATGACATGTTTGTTTTTTTAGGGAGGAGTGTCATGGGTAGTCCCGTCGAAGCATGTGTGGCGGCCTGAACGACAAGCACAAACGCTATGCATATCGTACAGGCCTTTGCGCGCCCCTTTGACGGGGCTCAGGGTGACACCCCTCTTGTCATTCCACTTTCAGAGTTTTCCTAATTTCACCACTCGAAATGGCATTTTGGATTGAGTTTAATTCACAATTAAACCAGTACTCCCCCACCATCTGCTACTATAATTTGGCCGGTGGTAAAATTTCCGCGCATCAGGTATAAAAAGGCTTCGGCAATATCTTCGGCTTCACCTACTTTACCGGTTAACAATTTGCTCCCTACGTCGCTGTACATTGCCTCTCTGTCTGTTTCAGGTATATTCGTCCATAAATTTGTCCTTACCATACCGGCGCAAACTGCATTAACACGGATAGGCGCAAGCTCAACCGCAAGAGCACGGGTCAACGCTTCAACTGCACCTGTTATACTGGCTGCCACAGTCCATCCTTTCCAGGGGCGTTTGCCAATTATCCCATTGGTTAGTGTGATCGAACCGCCATTGCGGATATGTTTACCGGCATATTTAGCTGCCATTAGCGCGCCCCAAAACCTGAGGTTATAAAATTGCCGGGCCTCATCCAGGTTTAATGTCGATAAATCGCTCAGCTGCAAGGTCTCGCCGGCTGTAAAAACTAAATGATCAAATCCACCTATTTGTTCAAATAATTCAGCCACCTGGCTTTCATTGGTCAAATCAGTTGCATATCCTTTGCTGGAGGAAGGTAAAGATGCCAGCGTTTCGTCAACCCTTTTTTGCTGGCTGGATACTACAATTACCTCGGCGCCTTCGTCTGCTGCTGCCAATGCTGTTGCTAAACCAAATCCTGATGTACCGCCCAGCAAAACAATTCGCTTTCCCTTTAAACTTCTTTTTTCCTCTGTTAATTTGTTTTTCATTGCTATATCTTTTAAATGATACACAAAGTTCCTTCAGTTTAATGAAAGCACATTTAACAAATGGTAAAAAAGGATCAACGTATATTTTTACGTATGCGACTTAAGGATTGCTGGGTAATACCAAGGTAGGATGCTATGTCACCTAATGAAACCCTCAAAGCTATTTCAGGCTGGCGTATTAAAAAATTGCGGTACCGGGTACTTGCGTCTTCGCCCAGGTATGAATTACGAACCTGTATTTTATCCAATAAGGATTGTGTGGTAATGGCTGTTATCAATTCCTTTAAATAAGGCAACTTCTCATAAAGAATCAACAACTTTTGTTTTTTCAGCACAATAAGTTCCCCATCGCAGGCTGCCTCTATTCCTTCAATGGCCGGTATATTATTGTTAAAACTATTAAGAATGCTGCAAAACTGGTTCTCCTTTAAAAAGAAATAGGCCATCTTGCTACCTTTTTCATTTAGGGCAACTATGCGAAGAACGCCTTTACATACAAAAAACATTTCTTTACAAACCTGTCCTTCATTAAGAAGTATTTCGTCTTCGGTGACTTTCCTGTGCTCTAATTCTTCCTCGATAATATCGATATCTCCTTGCGGGATATTTTTAAACAGCTTTAAATAATTAACGAAGCATTCAAACATTTTTAAAGCTATGAATTGACGCCTATAAAACAAAGAAATCTTTTAAATGAAAGGTCAAAAAAAACTTATAGATTCAATTAAAAAATTAAATAAGGTAATGGAGAAGATTCAATTAAAACATCCCGAAGGAAAAAAAGCAATCCGGATGGATAAGAATAAATATGATGCGTTAAAAACATCTTTTATTGCCTGCCTGAAAGCAAAAAAATCGGCGCCATTTAAAGATTTGTTATCTGATGTAACGGATGATCTTAAAAATAAAAAAATAAAAATCGAAGGGGTTATTGAGTGGAATTTATTTTGGGTAACTCTTGATATTGAAGCAAATAATGATTTGAAAAAAGATAAAACAGTATCTCCTTACAGGTATTCACTTTAAACTATCAATTATAAAACAACAAAAATGAAATCAATCGAAATCATCTCCATCCCGGTAACTGACCAGGAAAAATCAAAGGAATTCTATTTAAAGTTAGGTTTCCAGGTAATAGTAGAAGCGCCTTTTAGCGGAGGGCAAAAATGGATACAAATGGGTTTCCCAGGCCAGGATGCATCAATTACATTAGTTACCTGGTTTTCGAATATGCCTCCAGGTTGTATAAATGGCTTGGTGATTAAAACCGACAGTGTTGAAAATGAAATAGAAGAATTAACCGCAAAAGGAATTGAGTTTGGAAAAGTGGATGAAACCCCATGGGGTAAATTCCTTTCAGTTAAAGATCCGGATGGAAATGTTTTGAGTTTTCATCAGAGCTGATGGCTTTCTGCTGATTTATTTGATTAGGGCGATCTCTGAGATCAAACTTCAGCGGTTCAAAGTAATTCTATATAAAAACCCTTCTACAACAGTGTTTATTGACTTTAATAGCGGGATAAATTCATTTTAAATAAATGCCCATTTAATAATCCAGTAAAAGGCAAATCATCTATATTAATTAATATTATTATATGTTAAAATAAGCTAAACTTTATGTTTAATATAAGCGTATAAAAGTCTATCTAAGATAAAAATTATTTTCAAACGCAATATTTTATAAACATAAAGATATGAAACAAAAAATTTTTGTACTACTATTTGCGTTTAGTGCAATATCCTTATCGTCATGTGTAAAAGATTCTATTTCAGATAGCCCGAACCCAAACGCTTTACCAGGAATTGTAAATCAGAATACTCAAACGACTAGTACTCAAACAACTGCTACATCTCAATATCTCGGTCTTCAATTGGCTCAGAATGCCATTAATACTGATGCGACTATTATTAATTTTGTGTCAGGTGCTAATACCGCCTATGACAAAAATGAAGATGCCATTTATTTCCAGGGATCCGGTATGGTAAGCTTGTCAAGTTTATCAAGTGATTATGTAGCTTTAAGTATTAACGCACTTCCATTGCCAAAAACAAGTCTTACCATTGGCCTGGTTGTAAATGCCCAAACCGATGGTATTTATAAATTAAATAAAACGGCCCTAAAGGCCATACCTAAAATATTTGAAATATGGCTTATGGATAATTATGCAAAGGATTCGCTGGACTTTCGGAGTAATTCCACTTATGCTTTTAATATTTATATGTCTGATGCAACTTCTTATGGAAATCAAAGGTTTAGCATTGTCGTACGTCAGAATCCGGCTCTTGGAATACATTTATTAAATTTTACTGCAACAAAAGTATCCGGAGGAGCCCAGATTGACTGGTTAACCGAGAACGAAGTAGACTATACCGGCTTTTCTGTACAAAGAAGCACCGATAACGGTCAAAACTTTACTGATATTACCAGCTTGATTTCATCCAGTTTAGGTACTTACAATTATTTAGATAAATCACCTGCTAAAGGAACAGACCAATACCGCTTAAAAATACAAGACTTAAATGGTACAATAACTTATTCAAAGGTTATTTCTCTTAGTTATTAAGATAAGTATTCGTATTAATTAGTTTAGTTAGGAAGCAGAGTCTGATTCCTTTTTTTATTTAAATTAGTCAAACTTTAAATTACAATAAATACCACGAAATATTTAATATTTGCGTGGTATAACATTTTCAATTCCCTCTTCAAATTACTTTCTTTTTTATTACTTTGGTCAAATAATCCAACGCGATGAAGTTTATTAAACCTTTAATCTCCATAGTTATAACTATAATATTAATATATGCTTTAGAGAGCCAATTTGGGGTTATTCCGCCTTTAGGTGCATTTCTTAATCCTTCAACAGGTTTCTGGCAAAATGCTGAGAGTAAGCACATTCTTACTGCAGAAAACCTAAAAATCAATGGTTTACAAGGTAAAGTTGTGATAAAGTATGATGAAAATATGGTACCGCATATTTTTGCCGAAAATGATCATGATCTTTATTACGCCCAAGGATTTATTACTGCCCGCGACCGTTTATGGCAAATGGATATACAAACCCGTAGCGCTTCAGGCCGGTTAGCTGAGGTAGCAGGTCCAAAAGCTTTGGAAATTGACCGTTACCATCGGCGTATGGGTATGGTTTACGGTGCCGAAAACAGCTTAAAAGGAGTAATGAAAAACCCATTTTCGCGAATGATGGTAACAGCTTATACCGAGGGAGTAAATAATTATATTCACGGGCTTGCACCAAAAGATTATCCAATTGAATTTAAGCTGCTGAATTATAAACCCGAAGAATGGAAGCCAATCAATTGTGTCTTTTTACTTAAACTTATGTCCGAAACGCTGGCAAGTGGATCAGACCAATTTGAAATGACCAATGATTTAAAACGGTTTGGCGCGAATACCGTTAATGATCTTTTCCCTGATCATTCCTTTCATGAAGACCCTATTGTCCCCGTAGGTACTAAATGGAATTTTAAGCCGTTGCCTGTTCCCAAACCGTCTGCCACATTTTTAGCCCAAATGACCGAAAATATTAAACCGCGTGAAAAGGTTGAAGGTATTGGCAGCAATAATTGGGTAATAGGAGGCAATAAAACGGCTACAGGGTATCCTATATTAGCTAATGATCCACATCTGCATTTAACATTTCCGTCTATTTGGTACCAGGTGCAGCTTTCGTCACCAACAGTAAACGTTTATGGTGTTTCTCTGCCGGGCGCTCCTTGTATTATTATTGGCTATAACCAAAAAATCAGCTGGGGGGTAACTAACGTCGATGCTGACGTACTTGACTGGTACCAGGTTAAATTTAAAGACAAAACAAAAAATGAGTACTGGTATAATAACCAATGGAACAAGGTAAAAAAGCGTGTAGAACAAATTAAAATACTTGGTGAAGAGCCGTTTATTGACACTGTACTGTATACGCATCATGGTCCCGTTGTATATGAAGATGAATCGAAAAAGCCAAAAGATGGCCCGAAAAATATACCTTTAGGTGATGCATTGCGATGGATTGCACATGATGAATCGGATGAATTAATGTGCTTTTACCTGCTAAACAGGGGGGGAAATTATAATGACTATCGTGAAGCTTTGAAATACTTTACAGCCCCGGCTCAAAATTTTATTTTTGCAAGCAGCGATAAAGATATAGCCATTACTCCCAATGGTAAATTTCCATTAAAATTTAAAGATCAGGGGAAATTTATTTTGGATGGAAGCGACCCTGCTAACGATTGGCAAGGCTGGATTCCTGCTGATCAAAATCCTACGGTTAAAAATCCGCCGCGGGGTTTTGTAAGTTCCGCCAATCAATCACCAACAGACACTACTTATCCTTATTATATTAACTGGCGGTTTGATACTTATGATCGCGGTAAGCGTATAAATGATAAACTTACAGCCATGCAAAAGGCCTCTGTTGATAGTATGCGCCTATTACAAACAGATGTTTACAGTATGAGGGCACATGACGTATTGCCAACCATGATCAAGTATCTCGATACCTCTAAAATGGACGATTCGCAGTTAATGGCATTTGATCTGATTAAAAACTGGGACAAAAATTTTGCTGAAAATTCCCCGGGCGCCAGTGTTTTTAGCACATGGTGGACTCATTTTTATGATATGGTATGGGATGAGTTTAAAGTAAAGGGCACCTATCTGAATTTACCATCGTACGACCGAACAGAAAAATTACTTTTGACAGAACCAAATTCTAATTGGTTTAATATTGTAAGTACGCCTGTAAAAGAGACCTGTGCGGATATAGTTAACCATTCTTTTAACGAAAGTGTCGATGAACTGGTGCGTAAACATGGTAAGCCTGGTAAAAAATGGCAATGGGGAACGGTAAGAAAATCCGCTGTTAACCACCTCGCTAATATACCGGGTTTTGGTTCTGGAGATTTTGCGGCAGGCGGTACAAGTATGGTTATTGATGCGTTAAAAGGCGGTAATGGCCCTTCATGGCGCATGGTAGTGCAAATGGGGCCGACTGTAAAGGGTTATGGTGTTTTCCCCGGCGGCGAGTCGGGTAATCCAGGCAGCTTTTATTATAATAATATGTTCCAGACATGGAAGGATGGGAAGCTTAACGAATTGTTATTCCTTAAATCCGTTGATGAAAATACACCCGGCTTAAAAACAACTTTGACACTGAGCAGTAAATAAAGCTTTAAATATTTGAACTTAAAAAATAAAATTATGCTATTTTTAATCATACTTATCTTATCATTTGCCAGTGGTTATTTTTTACCATGGTGGGTAGTAGCTATAGCTGCTTTTTTGACTGCATTCGTTGTAGGAAAAACATCGGGGCAGTCCTTTTGGTCGGGCTTTTCAGCAGTTTTTATTGTATGGACCGTATTGGCCCTGTTTAAGAGTATCCCTAATGACCATATATTAGCAAAGCGGGTAGCTACCATGTTTCACTTACCGCACTGGATATTTATATTATTTGTTACCGCCTTAATTGGCGGGTTGGTAGGTGGTATGTCGGCTTTATCGGGTTTGCTGCTAAAAAGGGCGTTTAGTAAGTGAGTCTAATTACTGCTATAAAAGTAAGTGAGTCTAATTACTGCTATAAAAGAGTAATAAAACAATATAAATTATAATGCCCGGAGCAACGCCCGGGCATTTTTTTATAAGTTAAAAATTATAAACTTGCTAAAGTTTCCTTTACCAGTTTAACCGCTTCTTTATTACTTTTTGCTGTTTCAAATAACTGCTGTGAAGTTAAATCGTTGCCGTAATATGCAGCGTTGGCTTTTTTATCTATAGATAAATCTGATCCGTTGATGCTTATACCTGCAAATAAACCACGGCTGCGTGAATAGGAATAAACTTCTGCTTCTAGTTTATAATCGGTGCTGGCTGTTGTGCTTCTTCCAACCGGACCGGCTGCTGCCGAAATATCACCGCCAATTGTAAAATCACCATTTTTTACTTTAGTAAGCGCACCTTTATGACGGAAAACCAAAACCAAATCAACAGATTGAACTCCGATTTGTAGACCCAAACTACCACCTGTTAAGGTAACAAAAACCGGATCACTCCATTGTCCGCCTTCAAGCTTTACCATGGCAATTCCTTTTCCGCGTTTACCACCTATGCCTAATCCGGCATTGAGCATACTTGGAATAATAACAATTCCCTGATATTGTTCAATTAATTCATGAGGAATGCTTTCCTTCATTTTGCCAAATTCCTTTAATACATTGGCAGCGCTATGCAGCCTTTCATTTTCCTTACTACCGTCTGTTGTTGCCGAGGTAAGCATAAAACAGGCTGTGAGTAAAAAAGGAAGTATTAAAATTTTTAATGTTTTCATGGTTGTATTTTTTAATAGAACGTTCAAAATTTCTGATAACATTTAACAACCCAAAACATAATAAGTTTTATTATAAAAGGTTTTTATGGTTATTTAACCCTTTCAATTTTACAAATAAAACAGCAAGCTTGTGCATTACGGGCATGCAGGTATTCTATATTATCTTGCTGATCAAATATTTCAGTAATCATTTCATCCACATCAGCGTCGCCAACCAATGCCGACAGCACCATTTGCTGACTTTTATTGTATCCGATAAGTGTTAACGGGAAACTATCTTTATTAGCTTTAATTTCTGGCGGAAAGTGGTAGATATCAGCGTACTCCTCCACATCATTGCTATTTATAAAAACAGGGCCCGGCTGGTTAAAAGCATTGTCAATTTCAAAAGGACTATGGGTTAATAGTAATCGCTTATCAACACCTTTGATAAATGGCTTTAATGATACCCTGCATGGCCCCGCACCGGTAGCAACTTTTTCAGTAACCTCGTGACCAAAATCATCCTGCATTGTTGATCTTATTCTTTGCGCATATTCCTTTGAGATTGGTGCTATTTTAAATTTCTTCATAGTTTTAATCTTTATAAAACAAATTTCAGTATAGCAAGCACCAGTTAAAACCCGATACTTGCTAAGATCAGGTGATAGTGACACTATTAGCTATCTAGAAACTTGCTGTTGTGACGCTCAACTGCGTCAGGTGTGCCAGGTTGTGCCACCCTGTGCCACCCCGCACCGGGTGTACCTGATTTAAACAATAAAATGAAGAGATCTACCTACGTTTTAAGATATTTTAAATGAATCTTTAAACCTTTCTATTTGGTTAAGACAAAGAATTTCCCATTTGCCTATCTTTGTCTCAATGAATAAACAACAGGTATTTTCAATAAATAATGAGGATCAATTCATTGACACCGCTTTGCAAATTTTCAGGTACCAGGCTAAAAATTGCCTTGTTTACCGTAAGTTTATAGAAGGTTTAAAAATTAACCCGTCAACCATACATTCCATTCAGGATATACCTTTTTTACCAATAGAATTTTTTAAATCCCACAAGGTATTAAGCACAAATAATCCTGTTGAAATTACATTTACCAGTTCGGGCACTACCGGAGTTATTACCAGCAGTCATTACATAACTGATGTTAGCTGGTATATTGAAAGTTTTCGCAAAGCATTTACGTTGTTTTATGGAGATATTAAAAATTATACGGTACTGGCACTGCTTCCCTCCTATCTTGAAAGGGAAGGATCATCGCTGATTTATATGGCTGAGGATATGATCAAACAATCGGAAAAACCCGGTAGCGGCTTTTTTTTATATAATCATGAGGAACTTTATCAACAGCTAAAAAAACAAGAAGCGGCTCAAAAGCCAACAATATTAATAGGCGTTACCTTTGCACTGCTTGATTTTATTGAACATTATACTTTAAATTTTCCCAAATTGATAATAATGGAAACCGGTGGCATGAAAGGCCGGCGAAAAGAAATGATAAGGGAAGAATTACACAATAAACTATGTAAGGGATTTGGTGTTGAAACAATACATTCTGAATATGGTATGACTGAACTGTTATCACAAGCTTATTCGAATGGAAATGGTATATTTAACTGCCCGCCCTGGATGAAGATTATTACACGTGATACTAACGACCCCATGACCACACTAAATAATGATAAAGCAGGAGGAATTAATGTGATAGACCTGGCAAATTTTAATTCCTGCTCTTTTATAGCTACCCAAGATTTGGGGAAAGTTTATGCAGACAACTCGTTTGAAGTTTTGGGCCGTTTTGATAATTCAGATGTAAGGGGCTGTAACTTGCTGGTTGCTTAAAACTTAGCCTGTTACTAACATTATATCATTAATTTTGTATTAGTATAAAAGCAATACCATGATAGAAAAATTTTTGAACGAAGAACAGGATCCCAAAACAGTTGAAAAAATTTATCAGCGGTTAACCGACTTGCTTACAACCGGTGAAGAAATAGTATACATTGCGGTTCAAAAAAAACCATTGGTAAACATATTGCCCGAATGTGTCGCTCTTACCAATAAACGTATTTTATTTTTCACACCCGCCAATTTTGGCCTTTCCGTAAAATTTGTTGATTTTGTTTGGAAGGACATTGTTGATGTTTTTATAAAAGAAGAAATCATAGGCGCTGTTTTTAGCGTAAAAACAACTACTTCGGCTGAAGTGGGTGTTGATTACCTGCCTAAAATACAGGCCCGTAAACTATATCAATATGCACAGGAACGTAAAGAATCAGAGCGTGAAGCCCGCCGACTGCGTGACCTGGAAGAAAAACGTGCCGGGTCAGGTTCCTTTCAGTTTGAAAATGCAGCAAGGCCGACTGCACAGCAAACTCCAGCTCCTGTGTCGCAACCCGAAGCTGTTCATGTTCCGTCACCCCAGCCAGCTATTCAAGAAACTCAAAAGCCTGATGAACTTACAGAAAAGCTAAAAAAACTAAAAGTATTGTTCGATAATGGCTTGATTTCTCAAGAAGAATATAATCATAAGAAACTGGATTTATTGAATGATTTGTAAATATCATAAGTCATAAAATATCTAATCTAAAAATGACTAATGACTTAATGACCAATGACCATTAACTAAACCAGCCGTTCATCAAAATTAAAAGGTTCTTTCTTTAATACTTTCACTTTTTTCATGGCCGGGTACTGAGGGTTAACCAGGTAATTATATTCCATTGGTACAATGGATGAAGGTATCTTCATTAATAAATGCTCATTCTTTTTCAAAAACTCATCACCTATTTGCCTTAAAACAATTGGTGGTGATATATCATTCCAGTTTGAAGGTAAATCGTCAATTGAAATGTGAGTGATGCTATTGTCTGAAACTTCAATTTCCGTCAGGCAATAGTTATCTGGGATCATTAAGGGTTGTAAATGCACTAATACTTCCAAAACAGCCAGTGATCGCGAGGATGCAAGATAAATTGCTGGTTTGCCTTCGCTGTTCCATCTGCCACCATACAAACGGGCACCTATTCCGCTCAGGTCATCAACATAGCTGCATTTTACAATACGGTAAAGAATCATCAGGCAAAAATACCGTGTTCAATACGACCCAATTCCTTAAAAACCATATCAAAACCGGCAGAGGTATCCAATATGGAAACAGGGGCCTCGCCATTAAAAATAAGACTGGGCGCTTTTACCCATAATTTGAATTTATCCATTGTGCCAAATACTTCTTCGCCGCGCACATAAAGGCGGGCAAGCTCAACAGCTTTTTCGGCATACTCAGTTTTTATAATAGCATCATCATCGTAACGTTGTAAAGTACGCTCGGAAATGTGAAGTATATTGGAAAGCTCTTGAATATTTAAAGATATCTTTTTTGCCAATGCCAGTAAAACACGCTTTGGAAAACCTTCACGAGCAAACTTTATGATATCAAAATCATTAGATAGTTTTACAGATTTTGAAGTGCTTAATAAATTATAAAATGGATCAGATGAACCAGGTGTAACATAAGCAACCATAGGTTCATTAAAGCTCTCTGATTTATTATGTTTTTCTTTATACGACATTTATCCAAAAATAAATACCTTTTGTCGGATTGTCAAATTTATTCAGCAATAATTAAAAAATAATTCTTCTTTCCTTTTTGTGCCACAAGAAACTTGTCATTTATTAAGTCATCACGTTGATAAACATCATCCGGCGAATTAATTTTTAATTTATTGATGGCTGTACCTCCGCCTTGTATCATTTTCTTGGCCTCACCCTTTGATGGAAAAACTGAAGTATAAGTAGCTAAAAGATCCACAACATTAATACCTTTTTGCAACTCATTTAAGCTGATAGCAAAATTAGGAACCCCATCAAATAACGTGAGCACTTCGGCATTACTTAATTCATTCAAAAAATCAATGGCAATATTACCAAACAAAAATTCCGATGATTTTATAGCTTTTTCAAATTCAGCCTCACCATGTACCCTTATAGTAATATCTTTTGCTAACGCTTTTTGCAGTACCCTTAAATGCGGTGCAGCATTTTGTTCGGCCTCCAGGCTTTCAATAGTTTGTTCGTCAAATAAGGTAAATATCCTGATATAGGCTTTGGCATCCTCATCACTGGTATTTAACCAAAATTGGTAAAATTTATATGGCGAAGTTTTTTCGGGGTCAAGCCAGATATTGCCGCCCTCGGTTTTACCGAATTTGCTACCATCTGCTTTCTTTATCAGCTGAGTGGTTAAAGCATAAGCTTCTCCAGCATCTTTACGTCGTATAAGTTCGGTACCGGTAACAATGTTACCCCATTGGTCCGATCCGCCCATTTGCAAAGCACAGTTATGATTTTTCCATAAATAGTAAAAATCATAGCCTTGTACCAATTGGTAAGAAAACTCAGTAAAAGACATCCCCGTTTCACCGCTGATCCGGTTTTTAACCGAATCTTTTGCCATCATATAGTTAACAGTAATATGCTTGCCTACATCACGGATAAAATCCAGGAACGTAAAGTCTTTAAACCAATCATAATTATTTACCATTTGGGCACTGTTGATGCCGCAATTAAAGTTCAAAAACTTTTCAAGCTGTTTTTTAATTCCTTTCAGGTTATGTTGCAATGTATCCTCTGATAGTAAATTACGTTCCTGCGATTTGCCGGAAGGATCGCCTACCATACCGGTTGCGCCTCCAACCAATGCAAAAGGCTTATGACCGGCACGCTGAAAATGGATCATAGTCATGATCTGTGCAAGGCTACCCACATGCAGTGAATCAGCCGTAGGATCAAAACCAATATAACCCGAAACCATACCTTTATTTAATAAGTCTTCAGTACCGGGCATAATATCATGAAGCATGCCTCTCCAACGTAATTCTTCTACAAAATTCATTATGTTTTCAGCTTAAATCCCGATAATTATCGGGACGGCAAAGATAATAGAATAATTTAGCGATTGATTAGTTGATTATTACACGGCTTTAATATTAACAAATGATTAAATTAATTGTTAATTGAAGCAAATCAGCTTTTATAGTACAAATTTTTGTATTTTGGGTTGAAAGGGCGTACATAAAATATTATTATGAATTTTTTATCTCATTTTTACTTTGACAGGAATACCGATAATTGTTACCATGTACTGGGAACGGTACTGCCTGATCTTTTAAAAAATGCGGATAAAACAATCATTTTGCACCCAGAAAAACTTCATCATGAAAACAAACCCATCAATTTTATCATACAGGGATGGAACAAACACTTGTTAGTTGACCGTTACTTTCATTCTTCCGATTTTTTTCTTACACATTCGCACCAGTTAAAAAAAATATTGATTCCGGCCATAGCTGGTTCGCCGGTAAAGCCTTTTTTTTTAGGTCACATTGCACTGGAATTAATATTGGACAACCTGCTGCTTACAACTAAAAAGATTACTGTTGATGGATTTTATGATCACCTGAACGGCTGTAAAGGACCGGTAATAGATGAATTTTTAATATTTGCCGGATTAAAAGACCCCCTTGTATTTTTTAAATTTTATGAAGAGTTTAAAAAAAGCAGGTATTTATATAGTTATGCTGAAACCAGGGAAATTGCTTATGCATTAAAAAGAATTTGTATGCGCATTTGGAAGGATCCTTTTACAACTGAAAATGAAGTGCAAATGAATGAAGTGCTAACTACCTATCGAACAAGACTTATGGACGAATTTATGTCTATTTTTGATGATATAGAAGAAAAACTGTCTGTCACTTAGCGAACCGGCAACAATAATACAGGCATTTAAATCGCTAATTGTAACTTTTTTAGATTAAAATACCTAAAAACCAGCTTTTAACAGTAAATTAATTTTTCTGTAATAAAATTATATACCTACCTTTGCAATCCCAATTAACAAATTGGGAAAAGGAGAAAATTTATTTAATGGCAAAAAAACAGGAAGCAGAAAAAGAATTAAAAGCTAAGGAAGCTGAATTAGATGTAATTACAGCCCCTCAGGAAAAAGAAACGATTGAATCAGAAGCTGATTCAATATCGATCGAAGAGATCAAATCAAAAATTACAGCAGCTAACGAAGATTTCGATTGGGATGCTGATGAAAAAAAATTCGGCAATTACAGCGACAGTGACCGTGCAAAATTAGAAAAAATGTATGATGGAACATTCAGTTCTATCACCAAAGGCGAAATTATCACAGGTACAGTTGTAAATGTTAACAGTAAAGATGTGGTATTAAACATCGGGTTTAAATCTGATGGTTTGGTGTCCGTATCTGAATTCCGTGATACGCCTGATTTAAAGATCGGTGATACCGTTGAAGTTTTTGTTGAATCACAGGAAGATGCTAACGGACAGTTAGTTCTTTCACGTAAACGTGCAAAAACTCAAAAATCATGGGAACGTATTAATTCTGCACTAGACAATGATGAGATCATCACTGGTTTTGTTAAGAGCAGAACTAAAGGTGGTTTGATTGTAGATATAATGGGCGTTGAAGCCTTTTTACCAGGGTCACAAATCGACATTAAACCTATCAGGGATTATGACGTTTATGTGGGCAAAACAATGGAGTTCAAAGTTGTTAAGATTAACCACGAGTTTAAAAACGTAGTAGTATCACATAAGATACTGATTGAAGACGATTTAGAAAACCAAAAAACAGAAATTGTTGCACGTCTTGAAAAAGGACAGGTGCTTGAAGGAACCGTTAAAAACATTACCGACTTTGGTGTATTTATTGACCTTGGCGGTGTAGATGGTTTATTACACATTACAGATATTTCATGGGGCCGTATTGAGCACCCGCGCGAAATTTTATCATTGGATCAAAAGATCAATGTTGTTGTGCTTGATTTTGATGATGAGAAAAAACGTATCGCCCTTGGCTTGAAACAATTAACTCCTCACCCTTGGCAAAGCCTTGACGAAGGAATTCAAATTGGTTCAAAGGTAAAAGGTAAAATTGTTACCGTTGCTGATTATGGCGCATTCCTTGAAATCATCCCTGGTGTTGAAGGTTTGATCCACGTATCAGAAATGTCATGGTCACAAAACCTGCGTAACCCTCAGGAATTCTTGAAAGTTGGTGACGAAGTTGAAGCACAAGTATTAACGCTTGATCGCGATGAGCGTAAAATGTCATTAGGTATTAAACAATTAACGCCTGATCCTTGGCAAAATGCAGCTCATCGTTATGCAGTTGGTACGCAACACATTGCTACAGTAAAGAACATGACCAACTTTGGTGTGTTTGTTGAGCTTGAAGATGGCATTGACGGATTAATTCACATCTCTGATTTATCATGGTCTAAAAAAGTTAATCACCCTAATGAATTCACTAAAGTTGGTGAAAAATTAGACGTGGTTGTTTTAGAACTTGATGTTGAGAACCGCAAATTAAGCTTAGGCCACAAACAACTGGAAGAAAACCCATGGGATACTTTTGAAACCATCTTCACCATTGATTCAGTTCATGAAGGTACGGTATTAAAAGTAACCGAAAAAGGTGCTATAGTTGCTTTACCTTATGGTGTTGAAGGCTTTGCGCCAACCAAACACCTGGTTAAAGAAGATGGCAAGAGCTTAAAAGCTGAAGAAGCTGCTGAGTTCAAAATCATTGAGTTTAACAAGGAAAACAAACGCATAGTTATTTCACACTCACGCATTTGGGAAGAAGCCCGTGCAGAAGCAAGGGTGCAGGAATTTGAAACCCGTAAAAAGGAAGCAAAATCTGCCAGCAATGCTGTAAAGAAAGTGAAAGAGTCGGTTGAAAAATCAACTTTAGGTGATTTGAGCGTATTGGCACAATTGAAAGAGCAGATGGAAGGCGCTGAAAACAAAGCGCGTAAAGCATCCAAAAAACCTGCCTCTGAAGAAGAAGCATAAGTTTAAATAAGTTTTAAATCCTTATAGCCTCTCTGAATATTTCAGAGAGGCTTTTTTTATAAATTTAAATTATGTCCGGAGAAACTGATATTACTGCATTATTAAAAACAATGAGTCCCAAGCTAAATGAGGGCGAATATGTATTTTGCACAATACCTTATTCAAAAGCAATTGATTATACACTTGTAATAGGGTCATTTAAAGAAACAGAGGGATTAACCGTTATCCTCAAAAAAAGTATCGCCGATGATTTAAATTTGGATTATACTTATGTCGCTTCATGGATTACGCTAACTGTACATTCATCACTTGAAGCAGTTGGACTGACGGCGGCTTTTTCGTCAGTACTGGCAAAGGAAGGAATAAGCTGCAATGTAATAGCCGCTTATTACTATGATCATATTTTTGTAGACCAAAAGGATGCTGTAAAAGCAATGGCGGTACTTAAACAACTTTCGGCTGGTAATAGTTGAATGCTTTTATTTTATCGAAAACTTGATTATCCTTATTTAAGCACTACCTTAAGTTCCGGAAACTTTCCCCCGTCAAAAATACTTTTCTCGGCGATTGTTTTTTCAACGTCTTCCCATTTACGGGGTGCATCTATTGACAATAACGTGCCCCCATCTTTTCCAATTAGCATATCATCTTCAATTCTAACGCCAATATTCCACCATTTTTTATCGCAGGGACTACCTGCAGGGATGTAAACTCCGGGTTCAACTGTTATTACCATCCCGGCTTTTAACTCACCGCCGTACTCTCCCTTGTCGTGCACATCTAAACCCAAATGATGCGAAACTCCATGCGGGTAATATTTACCTACTTCTCCGGCGCTTTTAATTATTCCCAGTTGTATAAGCCTTGAGGAAAGTACTTCGCGGGTTTTTATCTCCAGGTCGCTGTATTTTACTCCTTCTTTGCATAACTTAAATACCTCCTCCTGTGCATCGTAAACTGCCTGGTAGATGGATTTTTGCTCGTCGGTAAATTTGCCGTTCGCAGGAAAAGTTCGGGTCACGTCAGCAGAATAGCCATGATATTCTGCACCCACATCCATTAGTACCAATTGATTTTTAACCCTGGTGGCATTGTTTTCTTCATAATGTAAAATACAACCATTTGCACCGGCTCCAACTATTGGCGGATAACCTTCATCTTCGGCACCGTAATGCTTATGCACGTAAAGCATAATCCCCTCAAGTTCGGTTTCGGACATTTGAGGCTTTACTGCACGCATAGCCTCCGCATGTGCTATGCTCGATATTTCGACAGATTTTTTTAGTAAAACTAATTCCTCCGGCGTCTTTATACCGCGCAGGTCATCGGTAATATTAGTGAAAAGCGACAAGCCGGATGGATTGGCTTTAATCTTCACCTTAACGTCAGCAAGGGTCACTGAGTCCGGTTTGTTTATGAGTTCTTTTATAAGTTCATTATTTTTATAGCTATTTTTATCCAAGCGCGGTTTTAGATATGAAATCACCCGGTCAAGATTTTTCGGACTAGCTCGTTGATAAATCAGGTTCAGATCATATAAAAGGTCTTCATCAACATCCTTTATGTCACTTTTTACCTTAAAATTAGTGATCAAATCCTTCAGGCTTCCCGGGCCGCCATCATTCAGGTTATTTGGCATCGAGTCGTAAATGATTGTCTTAAATTTTTTCAGATCGATCGGGAATTTTGCGAAAGCCTCGCTATTATAAACCCTTTTAAATCCAAGCTGGCTTTTCACACCCGCAACGCCAAGGCGCCTGCCTGTCCATTGCTCCCGCGCAGCATCCCTGTGTCGAATAAAAAACAATTCATTATAACTGCTATCGCCATCTGCCTGTATTTCTTTAAAAACCAGCAACATAGCATCGGGCTCTTTATATCCCGAAAAATAATATAGATCTGGGTTAGGATGATAAACATAGTTTATGTCTTTTGAGAATACACGTTCCGGGTACGAAAAAATTACCGCCACCGAGTTGGCTGGCATCATATCCCGTAACGCCTGCCGCCGACCCGCATGAAAAGCCGGTGTAAGATAATCTGTCGGTAAATTTCCCGGGGTGCTACTTTGCGAAAAAACCAATGAGTTAATACAGCAAACCAGTGCTGCGGCTAAAAAACCTTTGAGAAAAGAATTCATGATATGTTGATTGTGATACCGCTTAAAAACTTGTTTAAGTTAAGGATAAATTCCCTATGCGCAAGCTTTCCTCAATTTAATACACCTCAAGTTATCCAATCTCTTATCCCAATTTAACAAATCACTAAAAAATATTACCTTTGCCCAAATCCATCCAAACGATGCAAAACCTCACGCTGCTCGACGGTCAGAAATTTCAAATTACATTACAGCGTTTATGTCGTCAGTTAATAGAAAATCATAATGATTTTTCAGGCTCGGTTATTATCGGCATACAGCCACGGGGCATTTATCTGGCTAAACGAATAGCCGAAGAATTACGCAAAATATTACCGGGCAGTAAAATTCAGCAGGGCGACCTGGATATTACCTTTTACAGAGACGATTTCCGTCGCCGTGAATCGCAGCTTTTACCCAATCAAACAAAAATAGATTTTATTATAGAAGGCAAAAAGGTGATCATGATGGATGATGTGCTTTGGACAGGCCGCACTATCCGCGCTGCAATGGATGCCCTGCAGGCATTCGGCAGGCCCGATAAGATAGAATTGCTTGCACTTGTTGATCGCCGTTATTCAAGACATATACCCGTATCGGCAGATTATGTAGGTATAGAAGTTGACTCCATCGCATCACAAAAAGTAGTGGTAAGCTGGAAGGAAACAGATGGAGAAGATAGGATTACTTTGATATCAGAAGCGAAATAGAAATGATTTCGAATTTCGGAATTTCGATTTCGAAATTGAAGAAATTGCTCACTTTGTCATTGCGAGGTACGAAGCAATCGCGAACTGTGCATAACCGAATTGCAACACGGAGATTGCTTCGTACCTCGCAATAACAAAAAATATAAATAAAAAAAAATAAATCCGAAATCGAACATTCGAAATCCGAAATAAAAAAATGGCAGGATTATCAACAAGGCATCTTTTAGGAATCAAGGACTTAAACCCGGCAGATATTCAACTCATATTTGAAACTGCGGATACTTTTAAATCTGTTTTAAACCGGCCGATAAAAAAGGTTCCATCTCTGCGTGATGTTACCATTGCCAATATATTTTTCGAAAATTCTACACGTACCCGTTTATCTTTTGAGTTGGCAGAAAGACGTTTATCTGCAGATACTATAAATTTTGCCGCCTCTTCATCATCCGTAAGCAAAGGCGAAACCCTGATTGATACGGTAAATAACATTCTAGCCATGAAAGTGGATATGGTTGTAATGCGTCATCCTTATGCAGGAGCAGGTATCTTCCTTTCCAAACATGTAAAAGCACAGATAGTAAATGCAGGCGACGGAGCGCACGAACATCCTACACAAGCCCTGCTGGATGCTTTCTCCATCCGTGAGAAGCTGGGCGATGTTGCCGGTAAAAAAGTAGTGATTGTTGGAGACATACTTCATTCGCGTGTCGCCTTGTCCAATATATTATGCCTGAAACAGTTAGGCGCCGAAGTGATGGTTTGCGGCCCTACTACACTCATCCCCAAATATATTAGTTCATTAGGTGTAAGGGTTGAGCATAATCTGCTTAAAGCACTTAACTGGTGCGATGTAGCCAATATGCTTCGAATACAGTTAGAACGGCAGGATATAAAATATTTTCCTTCCCTTCGGGAATATACTATGCTCTTTGGATTAAACAAGCAGATATTGGATTCATTGGATAAAGAAATTATTGTGATGCACCCCGGCCCTATTAACCGCGGGGTTGAAATTACAAGTGATGTTGCTGACAGCAAGCAGTCTATCATTCTTGACCAGGTAGAAAATGGGGTTGCTATACGTATGGCTGTGCTATTTTTACTGGCAGGGCAATCACCGCAATAGTCCAGATATAAAATCATTCGGTTTAACTGATCTTTAACATTAATTGCCAATCCCGGCGTTATAGTGAAATACTTTTTTGAATGAAACCAGTATTTTTAATTTTCCTATGTTTTGTTTTTTCATCACCAGCATTAGCTCAAAGCCATCAGCAACAAAAGGTCGACTCGGTTTTTGCATTGGTTAAAAAGTATTTCAACATAAAAAATGCTGATGCCATTTATAACATGGCAAGTAACGATTTTCAAAATGAGTTAAGCATAAATGCTTTTAGCGATGTAGCAAATAAGCAACTTTTCCCTTTAGGAGAAATAAAAGGATCATCATTGATCAGCTTTGTAAACAACAGTGTAGCAACCTACAAGCTAAAGTTTGATTCTATAACACTTCAATTATTAATGAGCCTTGATAAAAAAGATAAATTAGAACTTTTTCTTTTCCAAGGCTATGCGGAACCGGTTAGTAACAAAACGGCTCTTGTGCCTACGTCTAATCCTTTAAAATCAGAAATTGATAAAAAGATCGACACAGTTGCCAGGACATATATTCAAAAAGCTAATACTGTTGGTTTATGCATCGGCGTACTGAAAGATGGCAAAATCAGCACTTATGGGTATGGTGAAACCGTTAAAGGAAAAGGCAAATTACCCAATGCCGACAATTTTTTCGAAATAGGGTCCATCACTAAAACCTTTACGACTACAATACTGGCTTATTATGTAAATAAAGGATCAATTAAATTAAACGATCCTATTACTAAATTTCTGCCTGATTCCGTTGCAGCTAATCCAGAGCTTAAGTCCGTTACATTATTGAATTTAAGTAATCACACTTCCGGCTTTGCCAGGATACCAGATAATCTTATAAGCCATGCAACAGATCCCACTAATCCCTATAAAGATTATACTAAAGAATTATTGTTTCAGTACCTAAAAACCTGCAAACTTGAAAGCAAGCCGGGTGAAAAATATGCCTATTCCAATTTGGCAGTAGGGTTGCTGGGTAGTATTTTAGAAAAAATTAGCGGAGAAACTTTCGAGCGAATGGTTATTGATATTATCTGTAAACCATTAGGAATGTTTAGTACTGACCAGTATTTGAACCCATTGCTTTTCCCGCGTTTTGTAGAAGTTTATAATACATATGGCCAGCCAACCGAAGCTTGGGATTTTGATGTTCTGGCACCCTGCGGGGCTCTACGATCAACAGTTAACGACTTATTGATCTATGCTAAAGCCAATTTGCATACTGGCACCGATACCCTTTCAAAAGCTATTGAATTAACACATAAAGTAACTTTCAATAAAGACGTAAAAATTGGCCTTGCCTGGCATATCATCATTGTAAATGGGGTTAATTATTACTTTCATAACGGCGGCACCAACGGCAGCAGTAGTTTTTTAGCCTTTAATCCCGACAAAAATATAGCGGTTGTAGTATTGTCAAATGCAGTTGAAAGTACTGATGAGCTTGGAACAGGGATTTTGAAGAAGTTGCAGTAGGATATTCTAAAATTGTCATTGCAAGGTACGAAGCAATCGCGGACCATGCATGACCGTTACGCATAGTTAGCGATTGCCACGCTATCGCTCGCAATGACAAAATGTTACTAATCCTGATGTACCCATTCGGATATTTCTTCGATTACTTTTTTATTAAAAGCGTCCAGGTCTGCAGGGGTACGGCTGGTAACCAGACCGTTATCAACTACAACTTCCTGATCAATCCAATGAGTGCCTGCGTTTTTAAGGTCCGTTTGTAATGATGGATAAGAAGTCAAAGTACGTCCTCCGATCAAACCTGTTTCAATCAGCATCTGCGGGCCATGGCATATGGCCGCTACTGGTTTGCCTTCGTCTAAAAAAGCAGATACAAATGCTACGGCCTCTTTATTTTGCCTTAACTTATCAGGATTAAGCACACCGCCTGGTAAAACCAGTGCATCATAGTCATCAGGACTTACATCGCTTAACACCTTGTCAACATTAATTTCAATTCCCCAATTTGTATTGTCCCAGGCTTTAATTTTCCCACTTTTTGGCGAAATAACATCTACCTGGGCTCCTGCTTGTTCCAATGCTGCCTTTGGGCTGGTTAACTCTACTTGCTCGAATCCTTCTTCGGTAAGGATTGCGACTTTATGATTACTTAAACTTGCCATAGTTAAATAGATTTTGAGTTTAATTAAATTTACTAATCTATATATAATTACAGATAGGGTTTGAGTTGGTTTTAGGAATTTTTAAATGGGGAATTTATGACAACATAGAAACACTTTAAACTTTAAAGAAGAGGGTGAAATAAAGTCCAAAGTTTATATTAGAAAAGCATGCATAGTAATTCGATTTTCAAATTACGAAACATGGTTTTAAAGTTTTGTGAAAATTATTGTTTATAAAATTTATATATTTAAAGCCTTAAGTAATAAAGATGAGCTGGGCAAAAAATAAAATACAAAATTATACCCTTGTAATTTCATTACTTTTTATTTGTTCCGTTACTTGCAAAGCACAAAACAGCTTTGTGAAAAATTATTACACTTTTAACGTAAGTTCACAAATCAAAAAAAACAATTTAAAAATAAATGTAGGTGATGAAGTACACATTACAGCATCCGGAACAATTGTTTTAAGAGGAGTTACAGGTGCAACAGGACCTGAAGGTATAGATGGTTTTACAAATTGCCGTATGGATCCGGTTTTCGATTACGGAGCCTTATTATATAAGATAGGTGACGATGATTGGAATATAGTAGATCCGGAAGATTCGATAATAGCAGAGAGATCGGGTTTTCTCAAATTCATGGTAAACGATAATGATCCTTTAAGTAATAAAGGCAGTTTCAGAGTTCAAGTAGTAGTAAAACGTTTAAAAGCTGACAACGCTCAAAAAATTGTAAGGAAGGTTGATCCGGAAAAAGTTCCTGCAAATACGTCTTCATCAGGAAGAAATTCACCGGAAGAAATTCCTGCAAGTACACATTCACATTCGCCGCCAGGTACTTTAACACTTTCGGACCTGCAAAAAGCCTGCAGCTATAATTTAAATGATGCGAAGAGTCTTTTTACATCGAAACAATTCAGGCTTGATGAATCTAACGATCATATGAACAAATACAGTTTCAATAAGGACAACGTTACAGCCTCAATAATAAAAGATATTAAAGAAAACCAAACCACCTTTGCAACATCATCTGTAAATAATTACAATGAAATTAAAGCATCATTGAGTGGATACAGATATGCGCATCGTAAATTAGTTAAAAATGTTGAAGGGGTAGATAAATATACAAATTCAAGGTACTCTCTGATTATTTTTTCATTTAAACTCAATAATAAATACCAGTATTCTTTTGCAATTAAAAAACTTTAAAAACTGCTTTTTGATGTTTTAGCTCCTTCGGGCAAAGAGAACATACTTTTATCAAGACTCATTGGTTTAACTTCAATTGCAACGGTTTCCATAGAAACTTGAGCATTGTCAAAGACAATTTTTAACGGAACAGCATTGGCCTCTGAAAGGTAAGCATACCAATTACCAATTAGGCAATTAGCAAATAGTTTTCCATCAATATGCAGTTTAGAGCTAAAGTAGTACTTATGTATGCCGATGTTACAATTCAAAATAATTTCATCACACTTATATCCTAATATTTCGGCAGCATCACGGTGAAATTCTATGCTGAATACTTCTTCCCGGTTAACCGAAGCATCATTCCAGATTAATACTTCAGAGTTCGAATATTTGTGGTATAGCTTATTATCAGCATTGATATATAACTGCCAAAGCTCATGGGCGCCATCTGTTTCATATTTGAAGTCTCCATCCTTAATAAAAAAGTTCTTGCCAACACTCATCACTGATGAGAACTCCTTTGCTGTAATATCGGGTATCTTACTCTTAAAGCTGGTCTGATATACAATCTCGCCTTCAAATGATTGTCCAAAGGAGAATAAGTACATTACCGTAAGACAAAATGTGATAAGTGTTTGTTTCATGGTTGCTCTCTAAAGGTGAGATTGAAAATAATCCTGACCTTAATAATATTTAATATCTCCCTTTACCTGAGTGTACTATAATTTTAAGGTCAGCATTAAAATCCTTAAACGTATATAATGGCGGGAAGTTTGCCAATCAAAAGTTAACAGTCGTAAATAGCACAAACCCCTAACCAACAAGTTGAGGTATATCTTCATTTATGAAAATACATTGTCGCATTATTAATTTACTCTTGTTAATATAAAAGTATTTTGGTCGGTTGAAAAACCACCGCAATAGAGCAGACAATCTTTTTGATTCATAGTACCGGTAATAATGTCTGTTGTAAAATTGAAAACACCCTGCAAAGTTTGATTTTGATCCATTGAAAACTTGCTGCCGGTAACAATACCTACATAATCCTGAGGAAATGAGAGAGGTGGTGCCGCTAAACCACAGTTGCTGCCTATTGAGGTAACTCCGCTTATTGAGACCAGGTTCCACGTAACACTAATCGAATTATCGCTGGTTGCTGTTATTTGCCAGTTTACTTTCATTTTAAAGGAGCCATATCTTGAATAAGAACCGCAACCATCACTACTATAATAAAAGGTTACAGGATTAGGGGTTGTCCAGTTTCCTGCCATTTGTCGTGCTACGCTCAACTGAACGTTGGACGAAGAGCTTTTTTGACAACTCCAAAACAGCAAAGGCAGCAGGACAATGAATAATAACTTTTTCATAATCACTAATTTAGGTGGTGTGAATGAATTTAAACATGTGGTTAAACGAATGCAAATAAATTAAAGTTGAGTTTTAATCAAATCTTTATGTATTTCTTTTTCAGCACAATACACTTTATTAGATGATATAGAAATAGAGCAAAGAACTGAAAATCCTGGCATCGCTATATTCCAGCCAATATCACAACATTCAACATCTTTGGCACTGCTAAGACATCTTTATTCCAATGCTATAGATTCTTTCTTCGAAATTCCTTTTGAAATCTTATTTTTATTATCTTAGCAAATAATTATCTTATTTACTAAAATATTATTTTATTTCATGGATACGAAACAGCTTGATGAACAAATCATCAAAATTATCAGCGAATTGGGAAAAGAGTTTTCCGATAGTGCAATATTGATGCATGAAGCCATAGCTAAAAAAGCAGGCTTATCCATTACTGATCATAAATATTTAGGTATTTTGATTCAGCATGGGGCTATTACGGCCGGTGAGCTTGCTAAACTTACAGGATTAACCACCGGAGCAATAACCGGCCTGGTTGATCGCCTCGAAAAAAGAAATTTAGTAAAAAGGAGGTTTGACAAGGATGATAGAAGGAAAGTCTTGATAGTACCCCATTATGGAAGCACCCTAAAAACTTTGTCAACTATTTCGGTTAACTTAAAAAACAGAGTAGTTGAAGAGTTTAATAAATTAAGTCATCATGAAATGGAAGTCATTCAAAAATATTTGCTTTCAAGCATCCAAATAATGAATGACTTTAAGCAAGATTTGCAGGAAAACCAGTAAAAACCAATTAAAAAAGTAATTAATATATGAATAGCTTATCAACAGACTATCTTACCAGGGCCGAAATATGGCTATTAATAACCACACTGACCTATTTTTTAATGAATGGCGCTCAAATCTTTGAAACCATAGTGATCATCCCTAAATGGACATCAGCTCCTCCCGAATCCTTTCAAATATTAAAGGGCAAATATGCCCCCGATCTGAAGAGTTTTTGGATAGGGATACATTCGGTTCATGAAATTACCTTTATACTGGCTATTGTATTTTGCTGGCAGATAGCCTTTACGAGGGAATGGCTCCTGGTATTATTTGCTATACATTTTTGCGTAAGGATTTGGACCATTGTTTATTTTGCACCCAACATTATCGAGTTTCAGCGAATAGCTAACACAAATCAAAATAGTGCTGATCTGATTGCCAGAACCATGCAGTGGAAACGTTTAAACTATTTGCGGGTAGGTGTGTTTGTTGCTATATCATTTGCATTAGTCCTGTTGTGTTTTCTACTGTTGCATATTTAATAGATACCTAAGCTTTAATAATGCATGCAAACATTACAGAAATTACATATTTGAATTTCATAACTTTGCAATATGAAACACAAAGAAACAGCAGCCGATTTTATGGAACGTTTTATTAAAGACAGTTCCGAACCCGGCCAGTTTAATGTTTACAAAAAAGATTTATGCGGTACTACGCCATTACCCCACAACCGCAGGGATTTCTATAAAATCTCATTAATAACCGAGGGTGAAGGGCTGCTTTCTTACGCCGATAAAACGTTTCATATTAAAGATAGTGTTATCGCATTTTCTAATCCGATGATCCCTTATTCCTGGGAACCTATTTCAAAGAATAATGCTGGCTACTTTTGTTTGTTTACTGAAGGGTTTATTAATCATCACTTGAAAGCTGACAGTTTATCCGACTTTCCTTTGTTTAAATCAGGAGGTAATCCTGTTTTATTTCCGGATCAAAGATCCATGGGGTTTTTAGCCGGCATATTTGAACAAATGCTTGCAGAAATGCAATCTTCCTACATCAACAAATATGAACTGCTGCGCAGCTATGTGCAAATAATTATGCACGAAGCACTTAAAATTGAGCCGGCAGGTAATAATTTAAAAACGGGTACATCTTCGGCTCGTATCAGTAACTTTTTTATGGAGCTTTTGGAAAGACAATTTCCTATTCCTTCACCACAGCATACTATTCATTTTAAAAATGCTAATGAGTTTGCAAACCAGTTAGCGGTTCATACCAATCATCTTAACAGGGCCTTAAAGGAAACAACAGGCAAAACAACCACTGAACACATAGCAGAAAGAATAATCAAAGAGGCCAAGGCCTTATTGCTGCACAGCAGTTGGGACATCGCCGAAATTGGCTATTGCCTGGGTTTTGAGCATGCTTCCAATTTCAATATCTTCTTTAAAAAACAAACCGGACAAACCCCTAACCATTTCCGCAGGCAACTTGTCGCCATTTCATAATTATGTGTTTGATTTGCATAATTTTTACCGTGAACTTCGCAACTAACTTTGTATTGTAAAAAACAATGCAATGGAAACATTAAAAACAAGGTTATAGTAATTACCGGCGCAAGCAGTGGCATAGGCGCAGCTACTGCGCGGAAGTTGATTCAGCTCGGCGCTAAAGTCGTATTGGCCGCACGCAGGGAAGATCAGTTGCAGGCAATGGTAAAAGAAATGGGCGATAACTCCATATACGTAAAGACAGATGTGAGCAAACGTGCTGATGTAGACAACCTCATCCGACAGGCAATCAGCAGATTTGGACATGTTGATGTGCTATGGAATAACGCAGGTATTATGCCTATCTCTTTCTTTGACGAAGGACTTGTTGAAGAATGGGATAAGATGATAGATATCAATATTAAAGGGGTGCTATATGGCATCAATGCAGTGCTACCATATATGCTAGAAAGAGGACAAGGTCATATTTTGGCGACTTCATCAGTGGGTGGTTTAAAGACGTCTCCCGGTATTGGAGTTTATAGCGGTACCAAGTTTGCCGTGCGGGCCATTATGGAAACATTGCGCGAAGAAGTAGCCCAAACCATTAAAGTAACTACTATTTACCCGGGTGCCACACAATCAGAACTGGGACATGACATTACCAGTCCGAAAATTAAAGCGCTTTATGGGAATTTAAAGAATATGCCCAAAATGGATGAGGAAGCCATCGCCAACGCAGTTATATATGCGATAAGTCAGCCCGGTAATATAAATGTAAACGAGGTGGTATTAAGACCACTTGGACAGACACGGTAACTAACAATCATCTTATCTAACATTAAAACTTACAATAAATGAAAGACGAAAAGGTATGGCTTATCACCGGGGCATCCAAAGGTCTGGGCTTTGCACTGGTTAAATTATTATTGAAAAACGGATATAAGGTAACCGCTACTTCCCGCAATGCCACAGATATCGAAAAACAGATTTCTGAACACAAGGAAAATCTGCTTGCCTTAACTGTTGATATTACTAATGAAGAAAGTGTAAAAAATGCCATCAGGCAACCGATTGCAAAATTCGGGCGACTGGATGTTGTAGTCAATAATGCAGGTTATTTAATATTGGGAAGCCTTGAAGAAATAACGGAACAAGAGTTCCGCCAATCAATGGAGGTCAATGTTTTTGGAATCGTAAATGTGATAAGGGCCGCAATGCCTTATTTAAGAGCACAAGGATCTGGGCATATTATTAATATATCTTCAACCGCAGGTTATATTGGTTATGGCAGTGCGGGAAGTTATCATGCTGCCAAATTTGCTGTGATAGGCCTTTCCGAAGCATTAGCGCTTGAAGCAAAGCCATTCGGCATTAAAGTAACCGTTGTTGCCCCAGGATATTTCAGAACGAATTTTTTAGACAAAGGCTCCGTAATGGTAGCTAAAAATAAGATAGCAGCATATAACACAGGGCAATTGGAAGAAGGCATGAAGCAGCTGGATGGAAACCAAGCGGGGGACCCTGATAAACTGGTTGCGGCACTTGTTAAACTTACCGATGAGCCCAATCCTCCGGTACATCTTTTAATGGGGCCCGACGCGTATCAATCAGTAACTGAAAAACGAAAAGCCGAGAATGAAGAGTTTGAGGCCTGGAAACATATTACGGTATCAACAAATTTTGACAATTAGAATGAAAAAAATCACCAGTTCACATTTACAGGTCTAACTATTTTTTTTATATTCAATCTCAATCATTTATCTCAAAAATCCATCTTATTCTTCTGATAGCTAAGGCAACCATTGGCATTATTGCGTCGTAACTGATACGATAATAATATGCCATAAACCATTGAAGCAAATCATATCAAGTATAATATCTATTTTAGATGCAAGGGAAAGGATAAAGCTAGTAAAGCTTATTTTCTTCGATCTTGTTATTGGTATTCTCGATATAACTTTTTTGGGGTTGCTGCTGGTTGTTATAAATTTCTATACCAAAAACACAGCGCTGACAAATATTGCTTTTCTTCCAAAAAATTTAAAAAATCCGGATTCATTAGTCCTTATCAGTATCTTTTTATTGCTTTTTTGTATTAAAAACTGGTTCGGGTATATAGGTTTAAAGTCGCAGAACCGCTTTTTTTATAGTGTAGCTTCCAGGCTATCAAAAAGAAACATACTTAATTACCTTAATGATGATTATAACCATTTTGTAAATGTTGATTCATCGGTATTGATCCGTAAAATAAGCCAGCAGCCTATTGAGTTCAGCAATTATATCCTCACAAATTTTCAGCAGGTTGTTTCTCAAATCATTGTTATCTTTTTTACCATTTTCGCTATTCTTTTTTACCATCCTACACTTTTTTTGCTGTTGTTTTTATTGCTGCTGCCACCTGTTGTTTCTTTAGGATGGTTTATCCGTAAAAAATTGAAAAATATACGCCTCCATACAAAAGTTGTCAGTCAAAAAACCATTCAGCATTTACACGAATCAATTTCGGGATATGTTGAAAGCAATATTTATGGGAAAAATGTTTTTTTTGCTGACAGGTATTTGCATTATCAGCAACAACTTAATGAAAACATTGCTACCCAACAAACTTTGCAAAGCTTACCATCCCGGCTGATAGAAATTTTCGCCGTATTAGGCTTCTTCCTTTTACTAGCCGTCAATAAACTGTCTGTACACGCACCTGCAACAGATCTGTTAACTATTGGCATTTTTATGGCGGCATCCTATAAAATAATACCAGGAATAGTAAAAATATTAAACTGTACCGGGCAAATAAAAACTTATCAGTTTACGCTGAATGATCTTCAAATTCCTGAAAATACGCTACCAGGAAAAAAGGAAAGCCGGCTTATAACACCAATCAGTTCAATAAAATTTGAAAGGGTTTATTTTGAGTATAAAAACCATTCCGTTTTAAACGCTGTCAGCTTTGAAATACTGCCCGGTGATTTTACAGGAATTTCAGGAAAATCCGGCAAAGGTAAAACTACGTTAGTTAACCTGATACTGGGTTTTATTGAACAGGATTGCGGTACTATTTTTTTAAATAATAAAATAACAGATGGCAATGAACGTAAGCTTTACTGGAGAAAAATATCCTATGTAAAGCAGCAGCCTTTTTTTATTAATGATTCTATTTTGAAAAATATAACATTGGCCGAAAGCGATTTCGACCAAAATAAACTGGAAGAAATACTTGCATTTTGCGGCATAGATCAATTTTTACTTAAATATCCTGAAGGATTAGAAAAAATTATTAAAGAAAATGGTAAAAATATAAGTGGTGGCGAAAGACAAAGAATTATGCTGGCAAGAGCGCTTTATCAGGATTTTGATTTGCTAATAATAGATGAACCTTTTAGTGAAATGGACGACTTGTCTGAAAATTTCATATTAAATCAATTGCGATCACTTGCCCAGCAAGGCAAGATGATTTTATTCATTACACACAACAAATCCAGCTTAACCTATTGTAATAAAATAATTTCATTAAATGAAGACTAAGCCGGAAACATTGGTTATTCTTAGTCCGGGCTTCCCTAAAAATGAAGCTGACACTACCTGCGTTACCGCCATGCAATTATTTGTAAAGGCGCTGAAAGAGGTATGCCCTGGCCTGAATATCATTGTTTTAGCATTTCATTATCCTTTTATTTCAAAGGAATACAAATGGTTTGGTGCAAAAGTTATCTCAATTGGCGGCAAAGACAAAGGCAGGCTATTTCGTTTACTTACCTGGATTAAGGCATGGATGATTTTAAGAAAATTAAATAAAAAATATCGGCTGATGGGCTTATTATGCTTTTGGTTTGGTGAGTGTGCTCTTGTAGGTAATTACTTTGCAAAAACACATCGCTTAAATCATTATAGCTGGTTATTGGGACAAGATGCAAAAAGAAGTAATAAATACTTTAAATGGATAAGACCCAAAGGGGAATCATTGATTGCTTTGTCTGATTTTATTTCAAAAGAAGTTAAAAAAAATCATGGAGTATCGCCGCTACAAGTAATACCTGTTGGAATAGATACTTCCCTATTTGGCCCTGTTCCATTAAAAAGAGATATTGACGTTTTGGGTGCAGGGTCATTTATCCCCTTAAAACAATACTATCTTTTTGTACAAGCTATCAGCTTTTTAAAAGAAACTTTTCCAGATATTAAAGCTGTTATTTGTGGAAATGGCCCCGAAACGGAACAATTAAAATCAATGGCAGCATCACTCCATTTAGAAAAAAATTTAACCTTTACGGGTGAGCTTCCGCATAACGAAGTATTAGCATTAATGCAACGGTCTAAAGTGTTTTTACATCCATCCAATTATGAAGGATTCAGTACCGTTCTGTCAGAAGCTTTATATAGCGGTGCCCATGTGGTGTCCTTTTGTAAACCTATGGCTAAAAATTTCAGGCATCATTACGTGGTAAAAGCCAGTGAAGAAATGAATAGTAAGATTTTAACTATTCTAAAGACCAAAAGACTTGATTATCAAGCTGTATTAGTATGCTCTGTTCAGCAAGCTGCAAAAAATATTATTAGTTTATTTGTCTGATAGCTTTTGCCAGGCAAAATATCATAATGATGATGCAATATTTTTAATTTCTTGGGCAATAGCTTCAAATGAAAGTTTTTTCCTGAAATATTCTAATGATTTATTTTGTTTTTCATGAATATTAAGATGGGTAGTTTGCAGTAATGCTGAAAGCAGCGCTTCTTTATTCCCTGCCTCATACAATATTCCGCAATTTCCACTATCGGTTATCATTCTGAATGAAAATATATCGGTAACAACGGGTACACAACCGCATGACATCGCTTCACAAACAGCGGTTCCACTCCCTTCATAGTGCGAGCCGGAAATGATAAAATCACTACTGTTAAACCAATATAGCAATTCATCATGAGGCACCTCCCCTACCAGTGTAATTGCATCTTTGTTTTCATTTTTATTGATCAGCGATTTTATTTCATTAAGTAATTCATCTGTATGATAAATCATATACAAACGTGTGGCTGGGTGCATATTGTTAAATTCTAAAAAAGCACTGACTACATTTAACGGATCTTTATTAGCGTTAAGTCGTCCTACCCATAAAAAAACGGGATCGCCAGAAGCGCTTGTCTTTGATTTTGCATATGCCTTATCAACCGGATAAAAAACTGAAGATACTTCCATCACTTCATGTATTTTTTGGGGAGAAGCCAGGTTACCTTTATTCACCCAATCCATTCCCAAGCCGTGCGAAGCAAACAAATAGGCATCAATGCAGGTGTCAGCTATTTTTTGTATATATTTTTTGATGCCGGTAAATGGTTTTTCAGCATGGTTTTGGGCAATAATCTTTACTTTTTTTCCGAGTGTTAAACGCAATTGGATTACCTGCAATGGAAAATGCAATCCGCTAACAATCACTATATCAGGTTGTAGCTCTTTAACAAAATGATTTAATTTCCATGGAAAATATTTTCTCCGGCCAAAATCAGTGAAACAGTATTGAATACCATTGTGCTGGTAATTGCCAGCATAGTTAATCTGCTCTACTCTGGTAACTTTATTTTCTTTAGCTAAACGCTCTAATGTACCGACATAAACTTTAATACGGTTTATCCAGGCGGCTGGCGAATTAAAGTTTGGTGAATAATTATAGCTAACAAAAACAAAATGCATAGTCAACCAAATTACAATATTTCGGGCTTAATACGGATATAATGCTGTATAAATGTGTCAAAAACCGATTAGATTTTTGTATTTTTATTATCTTAAAAAAGCAATTTATGGCTTGGACCCCCACCAAAGAAATATCATCAACCAATAAAAAAAATATTGCATTTTACAACGAAATAGCAGCTAATTATGATGCCATTTTAGACCAGGAAAGTTCAAATGAAGTTGTTAGAAAAAGGGTTAAAGAAAAATTTATCAGCACTGTTAAAGCCGGACGGGTACTTGATTTTGGAGGAGGCACGGGGCGCGATCTTAATTGGCTTTTAGATAACCAATACAAAATTATTTTCTGTGAACCATCAAAACAGATGAGGCAAAAAGCTATTGACGAGCATAAAAATAACAATATCACCTTTTTAGAAAATGATAAAGTTGATTTTACCAATTGGCATATTGATCCTCCTTTTGCTATAAAAGCGGATGCCATACTTTCTAATTTCGCGGTGATCAATTGCATTGATGATATTGAACTATTATTTAACAACCTGGCACAGATTATTAAGCCTGGCGGACACTTTATAGCCCTTATGCTGAACGATAAATATAAAAAAAACTGGCGAGGGAAGCTTCGTGAATTTGTCAGGTCTTTGGTTTCACCCAAATCTGTTGTGATGAATATAAAATACAAAGAGCATGAGCAAACAGTTTATGTTTATTCGCCGAAAAAGATTAAAAACGCGTCGGCAGTGTACTTTGATATGCGCAGCCAGGAAGCTTTATTTCAATTCACTTTGTTTCACTTAATAAGAAAATGAAAAGTATATTCAGAAAAATATTATTTGGAGATACCGAAATCAAAGAGTATGCAACAATAACCATCAATGATGAAATAAAAGAAAAAGTATATCTTAAAACAGATAAAAGCGTAGTTGATATCTCTCAAAATCACTATTTGCTTTGCCTTGAACCTATTGTTTTTGGTATTTGGATAAAAAATGGAAAAGATAAATCACCAATTGACAAGAGCGGCGATTACAAAATGTATTTCACCAACGGGGACGGAGATATTAAAAGAAATACCGTTGCTGATTTGACATTAGATTTTTTTAAAAGAATTACAGAAAAAGATGGGGAATTGGTGCTGTTAAAATTGAGGAAAAGCAACATATTCCATATAAACTTTATTAAAGCCTACTTACTATATTTTAAGTTTTACAAAAAGCCTAAATTATCATATGCCAAGTTAAAATCTTTCGCTTCGGCTTATAGTTATCCAAGGAGGGTAAGGATAATATCGTTTAAACAAGGTGATTATTACAATATTTTCCCTATGGATTTGTTAGGCGATATTGGGGAGGACAATAGGTATGTGTTTGGATTAAGGCATACAAATACCGCGCTTTCAAAAATTATTGAAACAAAAAGAGTGGTGGTTTCTGAATGTTCTTTTGAATATAAGGATATTATATACAAATTAGGATCACATCATAGTGCAGGCCCACCATCAGTAGAACTGCTGCCTTTTAAAGTAATAAGCAGCAAAAACTTTGGCTTCTATTTGCCGGAATGGATAGATAGCTACAAAGAGATCAGCATACTTAAAACAATAAATTTAGGGAGCCACATGTTGCTTTGGGGAGAAGTAAGTAATGAATGCATATTGAAAAGCTCAACAAAGCATTTGTTCCATATTCATTATTTACTTTACCTATATCAAAAAAGAAAAGGCTTGGTATATCCTTTAGTGTAATTTTGTACTGAAAAGAGTACGGCCCTACTGGCGAACGCAATGATATATCATTAATTAACACTTACCGGAAAAACTGCCGATGAGTGATATTTCTTTATATCATCCATTAAAGCGGGTAAATCGCCTTGTACATACTTACAGTTACCGTTTACATATATTTTACTAAAACAGCTTAAATCAATTGCATTTAACTGAGGCAATAAGCTTTCATCAAACAACCGGACATTGCCTTTATGTGCAACCAGCAGTATATTAGCCGGTACAGTTTCAAAAAAGTCATCAAAGCCTGTTTTTGCGGTGCTTGTTTCAACAACAACCAAATCGGCATCTTTACCGGGTGCAATTTCTCCGCAATTTAAATTCCAGCAACTTGCAGGGCCTGATGTTAGCGAATTATATAATGAATTATCACTGAGTAAATGGTCTTTTCGGGCCAAACGTAAATGTTCCCAAATATCCCAGGAACTGGTTAAAGTTGAATCAGTTCCAAATAATATGCTGGTGTGCTTCTTCAAAAGATGTACCTGGGCTGTTTTATTCAATAAAAAATAATTGGATTGAGGGCACCATACTATGGCTTTGAAGTTTTTTGCCTGCTTCTCGGACATTGCTACCGCATGGACCCCAATTAATTTCTTTTTCAAAAAATTCCAATAAATTAATTCATCAATTTCCTGGAATGATAACCAATCGTCGCCCTCCCCGACATGAATCACAGCCGGCAGATTTATTTTTAGCGGATTATTTAATTTTAATTTCCAGTTTTTTTCCAGTTGTAATGAATGTAAACTTTGCGACTTTTCAAAAACGGTTATTAAATCATCGTTCATGCCTGATGGTTCCCCGTGGTTTACTACCGTAGTTATACCGCAAAGCAGATTTTTAAATACTCCCCAGCGAGAACGCAATGGCGATGGAATTTGTAACACCTGGTCTATTTCTTCTTTATAGCTTTTATGGATATATTCACCCCATTCGGTATAATTGCTGTAAATTTCATTCCCTAACTGAGGGAATAAATTAAAATCCAGGTGATCATGAGAGTTGATAAGTCCGGGAAAAATAATTGCCTTATCAAAAGTTATAGGTAAAACTTCCGATTTATGGTTAATTGGCGAGGACGATATTTCCATGATCTGCTGACCTTTAATCCGGACATTAACAGGCTCATTATTGCCGATCATTTTTACATTATTCAGGATCATTACAATTTTTTGAAATGAATTCCGTAGATCATACGAAAACCCTTAAACTTTTCATAAACATGCAAGGCATTTTGCTTTTGGTAATAACTCTTTACCGATTCGTCAATCTGCTTTTCATCTTCATGAACTACGACTATATTATTCTTTAATAATAATTCTTTAATGGTATTTGTAGCGTGAACAAAGTTTTCAACCGCAATTTGTGCGTTTTTGTGCTTAAAGGTTCTTCTACCACCCGAGGCCAGGGCATCAGGATGAAAATCGGTTATAATTATATCCCCCTTATCTTTTAATATCCTGCACCAGGATTGCATTGCTTCTTCAATATTTTCGATATGGGCGATAGTAAGTGTTGATATAATGACATCATAAGAAGCATCATCAATAGCTGAGAAACTATTATCTGTTATTACATTTGTATGTGCTGAAGGAAATTTTTCCTTTAGTTTATTAAGCATCCCCGGAGAAACATCAAAACCGGTTAAGCTCGCCGGATTTTGTTTTGAAATAACCGGCCAGTGCCTGCCCGTACCGCAGCCAATATCAGCCACATGCTTATTGGTTATATCAACATTTTCAAGCAGTTTGCAAAATACTATCTCGTCTAAATCCAGCATCAGGTTGCCTGGTTGCAAATCATAGTTTTCTGCCCATAAATCATAGGCTTCTACAACACCTTTTTCTTTTATAGTAGAAGGGAATAAACGTTTATGAATATATTTTTTTAGGGTATTACTCGAAATATCCATTTTAAAAAGAATCGGATAGTTATTTTAATTGAATACGTGTTAACTCCAAAAAAGGTTGCTCTTTAATTAAGTTTTATTTCCACAGGAATTAAGTTTTATTTCTATTGGCAGGCAACCCATTAATTACTTAAAGCGTATTGTTTTTGTAAACAATTCATTTCGATTAAAATTGATTTATCCCTATTGTTTGTAATGGTTTATTGTGGTTGTTGTTCCCGTAAAGGCTGTTGCCATACCGATGGGTTTTACTCATCGGTATTACGGGAAATTATCTGATAATGAGCAGTATTTTATATCTATATGAAGAATAAGATTTTATTATTCAATCCTAAAAGCGCTAACGGGAAATACCGTATTCCAAATTCTATTTTAAGTATTGCTGCATCAGTGGAAGGCAAGTACGAATGGGTTATTGTTGATGGTAACCGCGACCCCGAACCACTTAAAACAATGGAATCGTTTTTAAGTACCGGCGAATATAAATACCTGGGTTTTACTGTAATGCCCGGGCCACAATTAAAGCAATCCATACCTTTTGCAAAAGCTATAAAAGAAAAGTTCCCACATACCCAAATGATATGGGGTGGCTATTTCCCCTCAACACAGCCAAAAGTTATCCTGGATTCGGGATATGTTGATTTTGTAATTAATGGCCCCGGCGATCATGCTTTTCCGCTGTTGATAGATGCCCTGGAATACAATAAACCATTTGAGTTTATAAGAAACATTATTTACAAGGCCGGAGATCAGATAGTTAAAACTGCGAAGGAAGACCTGATGGAGCAGGACCCTTTACCGCCTTTACCTTATGATAAGCTCAATGAAATTTATAACATCAAAAAATATCTGGGCAAAACCTATTTAGGCGAAAGAACATTGGCCTATCATTCCAGTATTGGCTGCCCTTTTACCTGTTCATTTTGTGCTGTGGTGCCTATATTTGAAGCAAGATGGAAAGCCAAATCAGCTCAACATGTTTATAAGGATATAAAATATATAAAAGACAAGTGGGGAGCTGACGCCATTGAGTTTCATGATAATAACTTCTTTGTTTCGGAAAAGAGAACGGTGGAGTTTGCAAAACTGATAAAGCCCGAAAAAATGTCGTGGTGGGGAATGGCCCGTATTGATACCATGGATAAGTTTAGTGATGCATCATTGGCATTAATAAGCGAAGCAGGATGCAGAATCATTTTCTTTGGCGCCGAAAGCGGCAATAATCTTATACTTGAACAATTAGACAAAGGCGGCACACAAACCGGCGACCAGATTATAAGGTTTGCAGAGCGTTTAAAGAAATTCGATATTATTCCTGAATATTCGTTTGTATTGGGCACACCGGCCCCCACGCCTGAGCAGGTAGAGGCACAGATAGATTTTGAAATAGATTTCATAAAAAAGGTTAAACAGGTAAATCCCCGTACTGAAATTGTATTATACACTTATAGTCCGGTTCCGACTGAAGGCTCAACATTATTTAAGCAGGTGCAAGCCGCAGGCTTTAAGTACCCCCAGGTATTGGAAGACTGGATAAGCCCGGCTTGGGAAAATTTCGATTTACGGAAAAACCCGCTTACCCCATGGTTAACACCTGAAATGATAGACAAGATACGGGACTTTGAAACAGTGCTGAATGGGGTTTATCCCACTGTTACAGATATACGCCTTAGTATGTTAAAACGGAAAGCGATACAGATGGTGGCAGGCATACGTTACAAAGTAAATCTTTATAAATATCCTTACGAAATAAAGCTGCTTCAAAAAGTATGGAAATACCGGCAACCGGAAATACAAGGGTTTTGATTTTCCTTTGCTTTTTAGTTAAAAATCTATGTCAGTAAACGCTTTATATCATACATACCAGCGGTACAGAACGTTGCAAACACACAACATCACTGCGCTGCCTATTGTAATATTAATGCCGCACAGCGCATGCAATTGCCGTTGTGTTATGTGTGATATATGGAAAGATAATAAAAATCTGAAGCAACTAACAGAACAAGATGTAAGCGGATTACTTTTATCCTTAAAAAAATTCGGAACCCAGCATGTGGCAATGTCCGGAGGAGAGGCTTTGCTTAATGCAAATTTTTTTAAGTTGTGTGCGATCTTAAAAACACAAAAAATTAAAATTTCCCTGCTTACAACCGGGCTAACCATTAAAAAAAATGCAGAACAACTGATAAAATGGGTTGATGAAATCGTTGTTTCATTAGATGGGGATGGACCATTGCATGATGCTATAAGAAACATACCTGGAGCATTCGACAAGTTAAAGGAGGGTGTACAATATATCAAATCCCTAAATCCTAACTATAAGATAACTGCCCGTACGGTAATACACCGCCTTAATTTCAGGAATTGGGAAAACATTATTACTGAAGCAAAAACAATGGGAATTGGCCAGGTAAGTTTTTTGCCGGCTGATGTAAGCAGCCATGCTTTTAACCGCCAGATGGCCTGGGAAGAACCAAAGCAGCATGAAATATTATTGTCGGAAAGGGAGCTGCCTGAATTACTTGAAGTAATCAATAGAATAATCAGCAAAAATGAATATTTCAATTCTGGATTTATTGCGGAATCACCTGAAAAAATCAAGCAGATATATCAATATTATGCTGCATTTTACAACCTAAATCCATTCCCATTTAAAAAATGCAATGCGCCCTGGGTATCAACAGTAATTGAGGCGGATGGTAGTGTACGCCCCTGTTTTTTTCATGATGTGATAGGAAATATCAGGGATTCATCATTGGTAACCATATTAAATAGTGATGCAGCGTTTAACTTCAGAAAAACACTGGATATGAGCACCAATGCGACTTGTGTAAAATGTGTATGTTCCTTAAATTTACCCCCGCGAATGAAACCCAATTGACACCCAACTTCTCCACCCTGGTATGACCCTAAAGCAAACAATTATCCGCTGGCAACCAGGTCCTCTCCAGATTATTATTTTATTATCGCTATTTCAGCTATTTGTCACCTTGCTCACAAGTGGATTTGTTTTGTCGTTTGATGAAGCCATGTGGCATTACATAGGACGTAACTGGTTCCGGCACGGTCTTATTTCTTATTCAGGTGGAATTGACAATAAATCACCGTTAGTTTTTGCAATTTTTGGTTTATCAGACATGCTCTTTGGGGTTAATTACTGGTTTCCGAGAATATTAGGTACCATGTGCCAATCGGTCGGGATATATTATGTTTATAAAATAGCTAAACACCTGGCAGGCAAGCAGGCAGGTATCCTGGCTATTTCATTTTATGGCCTTTCTTTACTTTGGCACGCTACCGGTGGTGAATATGTTTCATTCACTGAGACTTATGAGGTAACGTTCATTATTGTAGCGTTTTATTGGAGTATTACTGCACAAAACAGTAAAGATTCCTTTCTTAGTGGTTTCATAGGCGGGATAGCTCTGGGATTCCGCTTAAGCGCGTTTTTTTGTATTGTAACGCTGTTTATTGCATCTCTAAGTAAAAGCAAAACCAATGCTTTCACGTTTCTTGCGGGGGTATTATCAGGTATCTTTTTGCTGGTCATGATTGGGATTTTTGCGAGAATTGATGTTCACAATTTGTTCACTTATATGTTTGCAGATAATTTCGGCCCCGGTAGCGCCACTGATCATACACTTGCCTGGCGTCTGGAAAATTTATCGGATAAGTTTTTATATTCCCCAATAATATTGTTTTACCCTCTGGTACTGGCTTATCTTTTTATAAAAAGAAAAGTTGATCTGTTTGTTTTATGGCTCATTTTTGCATTTGCAGGTATTAACGTTATAGGGATTTATGACCGCGTGCACCTAAAAGAACTTCTGCCCGCACTATCGCTGATGAGCGCTTTTGCAGTAAACCATTTAATGAGCCCGTATAAGCTGCCTATAAAATTAGTTATGGTGATTATATGGATCATCTTTTTCCCCAAATTATTGCAACCGTTTGATAATTTAAAAAAACTATTGGGAAGGATACCTGACAGCCAAGACAAATATTGCCTGGCTCCATTCATAAAACCGGATGAGGGTTCTTGTAAAAAACTTGGATGGTGGGTAAAATCAAATACGCCTGTGCAAGAGAAAGTACTGGTTGCGGGTTATGGCGCACAGGTTCAGGTGTACTCGGAAAGGGTATCTCCGACTGTTTATTTTAATGTAACACAAACTCCAATTGCTAAAAAGCGATTTTTTCACGACATCCGGATGAATAATCCGGGAATGATACTAATTCCCTTGTTCTCAGAATATCAACATTTTGTAGACCAGGATATGCGCATTTTCATTGATACGCTGATTAAGAAGAATTATTATTTAGACAGGTGTATGTACAGCTATAATATTTATAAAATCAAGATATTAGAACCAAGAGCCAAGAATCAAGAACCAAGATATTAGAACCAAGAAATAACAGTGGCAATATGAAAAAAAATCCATTAAAATAAACAAAGTCAGGCAAGTTAAGAAAGGCAAGGCCCTTTAAATTAGTTGGTTTTCCCTTTTTATTTTGATTCCTGACTCTTGGTTCTTGATTCTTGATTGGCATTATTTACGAAGTTTGGTAATAGCCAAGGCAACCAATGAATGTATAATAACGTAGCTTAATATGAGGCATTAACAATTTTCAGGGTTTAACTACTTTAAACAACTGATATGAATATGAAGAATATTCTTTTCACGCATTCTTATTTTTTACGCTTTGATCCAAAGCAATTTACTTTGGCGCAACCCTATCCTCCGCTGGGTACTTTATATGCGGCTGCATTAATGCGGGAAAATGATTACAGTGTATCCTTGTTCGATACGATGTTTATAAATGATCCTGAAGAAGTAACACCTGTTATCGAAAAAAACAACCCTGACTTCTTTGTTGTTTATGATGATGGCTTCAATTATCTCACTAAAATGTGCCTCACCAATATGCGGGAAGCTTCATTTAGTATGATTAAACTTGCAAAGGCCGCAGGATGCACCGTTATCATTTCCAGCTCTGATTCAACAGACCGTTTTGAAGAATACCTGGAGGAAGGAGCCGATTTTGTAATTGTTGGTGAAGCAGAACATTCCTTATTAGAACTGACTAATCACATCAAAAACGGTTGTACAGAATTTTCGAACATACTGGGGCTGGCTTATATAAAGGACGGAAAAGTTGTTAAAACGCCCGGCCGACCGGTTTTAAAGGACCTTGACAGTTTGCCCCTTCCCGCATGGGACCTGGTTGATATGGATCGATACAGGGAAACATGGATAAAAAGCAGCGGATACTTTTCTTTAAATATGAGCACCACCCGCGGATGTCCGTTTAAATGCAACTGGTGCGCCAAACCTATTTATGGCAACCGTTATAATTCAAGGAGTCCCGAAAATGTGCTTACAGAAATTAAATTGCTGAAGGAGCAGTATGACATAGATCATATCTGGTTTTGTGATGATATTTTTGGTTTAAAACCGGGATGGGTTAAGGAAATGGCTGGGCTTTTAGAAAAGGAAAATATCAGTATCAGGTTCAAGATACAATCGAGAGCTGACCTTTTAGTTGAAGAGGGCCTGGTAAAAGCATTAGCATCAGCAGGATGCGAAATTGCATGGATAGGCGCAGAAAGTGGTTCGCAAAAAGTTTTGGACGCAATGGACAAGGGCATTACTGTTGAGCAGATCCGCAAAGCGACCTTGTTGATGAAAGAAGCAGGAATAAAGCCTTCATTTTTTATACAGTTCGGATATCCAGGCGAATTGAAAGAAGATATTCAGTTGACCATCAATATGATCAATGAACTTTTGCCATTTGAAATAGGTATTTCAGTATCTTATCCCCTACCGGGAACAAAGTTTTATGAAAAAGTAAAAGCTGATCTCAAGAAAAAAACAAACTGGACAGATTCAGATGAGATGGCATTAATGTTTAACAACACATTTCCTGCATCCTATTATAAGCAATTGCACCGGTATGTACATCAAAACTATCATAAACACCTGGCAAAAAATAGCCTGGTTAAATTAATAAAAGATCCGTTGAGTATAAATGTCGGGGGTTTAAGAAAAGCTGCATCGGTTATTTTTTATGCGCCGGCAACATTTATTGAAGGTATGAAATTAAGGAGGTTGGAGGAAGCATAGGGGTGGAAAATGGGTGCAAATCAAATTGTCGCTCAAGCACGAAACGTTCCTAACGGAACGTGAAGATGGCGTTTTATATAGTCTACCAATCAAACGTCCCGATGGGACGTATTTTACAAGAGGACGTCCCATTGGGACGTTTGGTTGGTAGAAAAAATCAATAAAGGTAATACGCGTTCCTAAGGAACGCTTGGTGAATAGACGACGATGTAATTTATGCCAGATGAAAACCATGTCAGCAAATATTAATGAGCAGCTTGCGGAAGCTGCATTCACTTCCCAATCAGCAATTTTTGATTCCATATACTCCGGGAATACAATTGTAAATTATAAAAGGGAACGTGTGCGCGCCCATGTATTGCAATATTTAGCACCCAATAGTTTTATATTGGAACTAAACAGCGGCACAGGTGAAGATGCGCTTTTTTTTGCTCATCGGGGTCATAGAGTGCATGCGACCGACATCTCAACCGGCATGCAGCAGGAGCTAAAAAGAAAAGTAGCTGAGAATAACATGCAGGCAAGCATAAGTAATGAATTATGTTCATTTACCATGTTGTGGCAATTGAAAGACAAAGGGCCTTATGATCATATATTTTCCAACTTTGCCGGTTTAAACTGTACCGGCGAATTGAATAAGGTATTAGACTCATTCAGTGACTTACTAAAACCAAATGGAAAAGTAACGCTGGTTATTTTACCAAAATTTTGTTTGTGGGAGGCCTTACTGATCTTTAAAGGTAAATTCCGTACAGCTTTCAGAAGATTTTTCAGTAACATGGGTACAAAGGCCCATATTGAAGGCAACCATTTTAAGTGCTGGTATTATAATCCTTCGTTTATTATAAACAAGCTTAAAGATCAGTTCGATTTGCTTGGGATAGAGGGTTTATGCACCATAGTTCCGCCATCGTACATTGAAGACTTTGCTGAAAAACATCCTGCTACCTATAAGTTTTTAAAATCTAAAGAAGGCAAGCTTAAATCCCGGTGGCCATGGAAGTTGATTGGGGATTATTATATTATTTCTTTGAGGAAGAAGGCGGTCGGAAGTCAGAGTTCGGAAGGAAAACGCCTGATTTCTGACCTCTGACTTCAGACTTCCCAACCGACTTTTAAACGCAACGTTAAATCGTTATATTTGAATAAATAAAAGGAGTAGAAATGGTTATTGAGCGGACAGACGAGGGTATTCTGATAAAAACGACTGCTGAGATTAATTTAAAAGTTTTGCAACGGATAATTGACTATTGCAATGCACTTGAAATTTCTGCCCGTGCACAAGGTACACAAGAACAGGCAGATGAACTTGCAAGCGACGTCAATAAAAAATGGTGGGATGAAAACAAGCACCGTTTTATTAAATGATTGTAGTTGTCGATACTAATATCCTGTTTAGCGCCTGTCTTACACCAGCAGGACGATTACAGACAGTAAAAAAAACAATTTAATTATGCATATTTGAACAATAGTTTCATAAAGTGATTTAATAAACCTGGCAATCTTATCAAAATGAAAAAATATATACTTCTCTTTACCTGCGTTCTATTTATCTTCACTTCCTGCAAGAAAAAAGCTGACATAATTCCTGTTCCAATCAACACCATTTCAGCTACAGTTGATGGCGCAAATATGAATTTTAATATAAACGTGTCCGCTCACATTGGCGCAAATGCCGGAGGTCCTGGCACTAATGCAACGCTCTATATTTCAGGTTTGACAAGCGGGACAGTCCCTAGTGGCAGCATGAGCATCAATGTCAGTTCTCAAAGTTTAAATTCAATTATAAAAGGTACTTATACCATTGCAAGCGCGAATAACAATCCCCCGGTTTTTGCTTTTTTGACTTATGGTTACTATGATCCGGCTTCAAGCGGGCCCGACCAACCTTATTTTACAGACTCCAAAGGTATTCAGCCAACAACCATAACAATTACATCCATCAGCAGTACAAATGTCCAAGGTACCTTTAGCGGCACGCTGGTGTACTCACAGGGTGGTACGGGCACCAAAACAATAACAAACGGCAAATTTAATGTGAATATTAATTAAAAAGACTGTATAAACGCCGTCAGTAAAAAATCTGCTAAAAAAAATAGGTCGGTCGGATTGCTCCGTTGGAACGGAGAGGCTCTCACACTCCTCGCTACCGCAAGAGCTTTGAAGCTGCCGCAGCGCTTCAAATTATGCCGGAATAGATCAGATTATTAATGTGGATCGTTTGTTTTATGCGCTGTAGTCATAGACTACGGCATTTATGCATTAAGCAGTCATATGACCTTTATTCGACAGGAACACCTTTTAATTAAAAAAAGACAGAAATAACAAGTTAGAGATTGTGAAAAAGAAATAGCCCTCAATGCGCCAAACTATTTCCATATTCACTTATCAACCGCGACACTTTTTGCTCATACTTTTCTAATAATTTACCCTGGAAATTTTTAGGATCCGGCTTTGCATAATGCTTACCGGTTAACAAGCTTAACACTATGCCATGACTGTTTAACTTTTTCAGCAGCGTTTTTCTTAGCCACCTATTTTCAGTAACTCTCATCAGCATATCATCAATACTATTTCCAAGCTTAATGTTAAACAGGTATTCAAACACATCTTTTAATAACGGGTTTTTACCGGGTTCTGCAGATGAAATACGCATGTGTTTATTAGGCAGGAATTTTCTTGTCCAGGCGTTTGCAGCATAAAATTTATCAAATACAATATCCCCTTGTAAAGGAATAAGGGTACCAATCTCTATGGCCGTATATATGTTTTGTTCCGTAATTTCCAGCTGCTGCATATCAATGAAATAGTTCATGCAAAATAAATGCTCCTTATTAATCAAAAAGGTTAGTTTCTTAAAACAATGCATAATTGTTCTTGCTATCCAAAGCCTGTTTTTTTCAGTGATGATAAACAGGTCTACGTCTGAATTTTCATCGGCAAAATTTTTAGATAACGACCCCGAAATAGCCACTCCTCGCACATAAGGAAATTTAATTAATAAACTACCCACTTTTTCAGCGATATTAATCAGTTCGGCCGCCCTTTGGTTTCCGTCGTTTCGTCTAACAATTAAATAATGGTCGTTTTTTAAAGTATAAAATTTATCAAACTGGTAAATTATCCCTTCCTCAAGCAAGTTTTTTATAGCAATATCAAACTGCTCATAATCGTGCTTATCTTTTAAAAATAAATATACTTCAGCCTTAGTTAAAGGATAATTAAACATATCAAAATAAGCTAATGCGGCTAATATGTTTTCTTTAATTTTCGACAAGTTCTTATTTATTAAAGGGTATGTTAAATTTTGCATTTAATTTGATTATTAGAATCTTACATAAAAAGGTTATACTATTATGACGGAGCAATTAATAGTTTGGTTGCCAGTTCGGTGAGATATTCTCGCCTCACCCCAGCCCTCTCCTCCCGATAGCTATCGGGAGGAGAGGGAGTTAAAGCCACCTTGTTATTCAAAGTCCTCTCCTTTGGAGAGGATGGGTGAGGGCTTTGCCGTCTAGGTGAGGCGAACGACGCGGTTTCCGATTTCTTTAATGAAAAAGTAAAGAATGAGAAAAAATAAGCATAGAAAAATATTCCCTTATCCACGTCCAAAAAATCTTCGGACATCGACACGATAGCGATAAGGGCCATAAAAGTGATAAACAAAATATCCTTTCGCCGAAAGGCTATATCAAAGCCGAAAGCCAAAGTCACCAGGTAAATCGATAAACCTATTATACCTGATTTTAATAAAAAACTCAGGTATTGGTTATGTGTATTCAGCCGGTTTAAATAAGAACTGTAAAGCTTATTGTTAAAAAAGCTATCCTGTAAAAGGCCGATCTCAGAACCTGCACCATACCCTATAACCGGTTTTCTTTCTATTAATTCAATGGCAACCTTCCATCTTGATAAACGGCCATCTGTGGTTTCATCAACCCTTTGTCCGGATAAGTCTTCCCTTAATTGGGTTACATAACGTTCCCTTAGCGTTTTCGAATTAAAAACAGCAATAAGCAGTAAAAAAAACAGTGAGGAAGAAATAAAAATAAAGTGTCGGCGTTTTGACCCTTGCAATAAGTAATAAGGAACCGCAATATTTATAATAATGATTAATGCAATAAATACCGATTTTGAGCAAAGCTGAATCAAACCTGCACTAAGAACAGCACAGCAAAACAAATAAAAAAGCCTTTTATACTTTATCGGCTCTTTTATTAAAACTGATAAAATGTATACTAAAGCCAAAGCCAGCTGCATAGAAAAAAAAGTAGCATGCATTCCTATCGGTTGCGAAAAGTTATGATTAGTGAATACACCCGACAAAATGATTGAATAAGGCAAGTAGTAATGTCTTATGGTTATTAAAGCGTCTAAATAGAGATAAATAATAGTGGCCGTGCAAACCAGCGAAAAGGATAATAACAACTGCGACTTGTACTTTTTAATATCAAGCGGGTTAAGGCAAAAAAATATGGGAAACAAGAAAATGGCTATATGTTTTCCCCAATCATTAAAGGCTTCATGTGGGTTAATTGTATAAATGGTACTCAGTAAAGTAATATAAAATACTGATTGCAGCAATATTGTTCTTAACGTAAATAACCCTTTAAAACTGCTCTTTTTTAAATGAATCAGCGTGTGTAAAGCATAGCTTATCAAAATAAGATGGCTGTAAAACATGTCGAATGGCAAACTGGCCATCAAAAACATTAAATGGTAATAGCTTATTTTATTGGGCAGGCTATCATTTACTGAAAACAAGTTTGTCATAGTTTGAATTATAATGGCATTCTAAAATAAAATCTTCGTACTGATCGATGATTTTTTCCCAGTTAAACTGATATTTTATCTTATACAAATTATTACTAACCATAGTCTTTTCAGTTTCTTTCCGCTGAACCGTTTCAACCAGGTTACGAACTTCATTAACGTTTGAAAAATAGAAAGCATCGGCATTTAATACTGATTTGTTGAAAGGGTTATTATGTGCCGCTATCAGAGCTTCACTAGCCATTGCTTCCAGTAATGAAGGGTTGGTCCCCCCCACACTATGTCCGTGAAAATATAGGTACGAATTATTTTGCAAAACCCTTACCTTGCTATTATCGAAAATTGACCCTTTAAATTCTATGCGGTCGTCATTTTTAAATTTATGAGTAATAAATTTTCCGAACCTGTTACTGGTATCTCCCAATACCTTAAACTTTTTGAGAGAGCTGCTGTTATTAAAACCCTGCAGGATAGTTTCAATATTATTTTCAGGCTCCATTCTTGCCATCAATAAAAAATAATCCTCTTTCAGCGCTTCTGCCTGATCTACCTGTTCACGTTCTTCCTCCGAAAACAAATCAGCTCCATAGGGAATATATTTGCTGTCTATATTATATTTTTCACCCAGGTACGATTTGATGACCCGCGAATCGGATATATAATACTGGCTATATTTTACTGCGAGCCTTTCAGCGTATTTTAAAAATTTCTGTACTGAAGGAGAATATTTTGATCTTTTCCATTCAAGTCCATCCATATTGGTGATAATGGTGCTTTTTTGAGGATATAACTTCCCCCAAACCGAACTGCTGGTATATCCCATCATCATCACTACATCAAACTTTTTTTTCCGGGCATCAATCAGGCAATTCAGATCGTAAATAAATTGGCCTGCCGTCCCTATCAAATATTCAGGATCATAACAGTGCTTTATATCCACACCATTCCATTTATTATCCTGGTAAGGATGGTTGTGCGAGTTATAAACAGTTACAGAATGGCCTCTTTTAACTAATCCTTCCGAAACATACTCAGACACATGTTCAAACCCACCGTAATGATTCGGAATACCTCTTGTACCTAAAATTGCTATTTTTAATTTCATACTTTGTTGCTATATGATATGCTTTTAATGTTTGTAATGCCGCCTGTTTCCAGGTATAATGTTTAAGTATTTTTTGACGCAGACTTTCATTGACAGGTGCCGTACTTGCTTTTTCAACTGCGCTCAAAATACTTTGCGGATCTGCCGGGTCGCAGTAAAAAGCTTCATCTTCAAAATATTCCCTTGTATCTCCTTTATCAGTTATCACAATATTACAGCCCATTACTGCAGCCTCAACAGAGCTTAACCCAGTTGTTTCAAACCAGCTTGGTAATATGTGAACTTTAGCAAGCTCATAGTATCTTACCAATTCATCCTGTGGTATTTGATCAATAAAACTGATGTTATCCGCTGCCAGACTGCGGCATTCGCGGTAGTAACTTTCCTGGTTCGGTGCATAAGCGCCAATGATCAATAAATGGTATTTGGTATTATTTAGGGCTTTTATCAGATTTACCTGGTTTTTAATTCCTTCAATCCTGGCTACACAAAGCACCAGCAAATTGTCCTTTTTTATTGCAGGGTTATATTTAAACAATGTGGGATTTATGCCATTCGGCACTACCACACAGTTAACCTGGTTCATTTTATTAAGATAGGTTTGCTTTACGCGACGAAATTCTGATTCAGAATTAGGCAGTATAATAGCCGCCCTTTGTAGTATTTCGATAATACTGTTTCGTTGCCCTTTCCAGGTGTATGCAATTGTTGAAAGATGATCTTTCCCAAGTACCCAACGTGCAATGGTTTTAAGGTATTCAATGCTGTCACCTGGCAACCAACTAAATAATATTCCTAATCCTTTACGATGATGTTTATCATACTCGCTGTAATTGCAGAGTATGGTTGAAACAACAAAAGGTTTTTTTGATTTTTTACTATGATAAAGAATATCAGCGGGCCTTGTAATATTGAAAAAATGAAGCAGATCATAATTATCATAGTTTATTTCCTGGTTAGCTAGTACTATTTCTGTATCAACCTGCAATTCGGCTAACTGACGAGCAGTTTGCACAACTTGTATGGTATCACCACCTGGTATACTATATAATGTCGACCTTGCTATAAAAGCCACCTTCATCATCTTTCCCATTTATTGGTTAATACTTAATCGTTTAACATTAAATTTATGAAGCCAAGTAATAAACTTTTCGGGCAAATAGCTAGCTGTAAACAACAGGTAATTATCCAGGCGAAAGGGATGAAGGGCTATAGCCCTGATTACGTTAAGCCGGGCCTTTACAGGCTGATAATTATTCACCAAATACTTTTTGCCGCATAAAGCATAATAAGCGCCTTCTTTTATTTTTTGCGAATGGTGCTTTTCGCTGATGTGGTATAATTCCTGACCTTCAGCTTCTGTAATGCTTCCTTTTTTTAACGTTGAATATTTTATTGAAAGGAATTTCCGGGAGTGCCATTTTTCATCAATGGTTACTGACTCCGGGTTAAGCCTAACTTTAATCAGCGACTGTGAAAGGTTGCAGGCCTTTTCATTTTTTAAAATATTCATCCATAAAAAATGATCTTCATAAGTATAGGCATGCTCATTATAACCTCCATTATTTACAATAACTTCTTTTTTATAAATTACGCTCGAATGAATAAACGGGCAAACAGAATATTTAAGCTGCTGTATTTCTTCATTAAGATGCCCTTCGGGATGATGGGTAAAAATATAATGACCCTCGGCATCAATATAATCCGCAGCCGAACCAACAATACTATACTGCGGATAAGCGGTTATAAAATCGTATTGTATTTTTAACCTGTTTTTATTGCATATATCGTCAGCATCAAACCTTGCTACATAGGGAGCCCTGGCATAAGTCAGACCCAGGTTAAGCGCTGCTGCAATACCTTTATTTTCCTGGCTGATGAGTACAATACGGGGATCATTAAATGAGCTTACAATTTTAGCCGTATCATCAGTGGAGCCGTCATTGATCACCAACAGTTCAAAATCAGCAAATGACTGCTCCAATACAGACGTTATTGCTTCACCTATGTATTTAGCTGCATTATAGGCAGGTATTAAAACCGTTAGCTGGGGATCATTGATGTTCATAATTACCCGGTTTTAAATGTTTTAAATAAGTAGTTTCCTTAATGTTGAGCAATAACAATAACTCAAAAAATATAAGTACTGATAATCGCTCAAACCAGTAGTCAATAAAAAATGCGGCCAGCATCAGCATTAGCAAGGGTATACCATAAGTAAGTTTTTTGAGGTGCCTGGCGAAAAATCCCAGGTAAAAGATTACAAATATTAATAAACCAAGCAAGCCATACTCAGCCAGCAGTTGATCATAAACCGAAAAAGGGCTATTAGTAAGCGTATGAAAGCCTACCCCTTTGCTAAAAAAATTAAGATATATATCCAGGTGATTTATAAGAAAATCATTATGGATATAGGCATATTTTGCCGGGAATCCTCCATCAAACCCAAGCCCAGTTGCTTTGAAGGCCAGTTTTGATGAGAAATTGCCCATCCCGTCACCTGCAATTATTTTAGCAGGATGTTGATTTAAAAAATTTACCGTTTGCAACAACCCTACTGCCTTGCCTGGCAAATCAGATACATAATTTTTGTTACTGGAAATAGTCAGGTTTGATTTATGGGAATCAATAAATGCCAGAAGTTTCCTTCGTTCATCTGATGTATCGGTCGGTGTTTGATATGGCGGCGTATTAATATTGGGTTTTACAATGAGTATTCTTCCCTGGTCTGTTTTCAAGATAGGTTTCAGGAGCGCCTGATATGGATTGGTTGGCTCTTTTCTTTTTGAAAACCTTCTAATACTGTCAAGGTATCTATTAGCTATTGCTCTCCTTATTTTTTCAGCATAAGAAAAGCTGTCAGTTTTTGTAATAATAACCTTTGCAAAGGGTGGCTTTTGCGGATAAATTATATTTTTGACTGTTTGAAAGGTATACATATTGTTTTGTGGCGATACTTTAGCCATAAAAACAATTAAAAACATCAGGCAAACCACAATAAGACTTTTTTGATCTTTAGCGCTTTTAAAGAGAAATATAAATGCCAGGACTATCAATAATGCCAGGTTAATAAAATTGCTTCCTGTTAACAGCAAAATAGCCATACAAACACATACCATCAGCGCGTTTTTCCGGGTGAGAAAATAAATCACCCCAAAGGCATTTATAACCGCATTTGTTGTCGAAATATCAAAAGTTATACCTCTTATGTAGTCACCGGTACCAATAAAATATTTCTGATACTGTCCCTGGTACCGGTAAGGGTTAATAGCCCCGGTTTCTAAAATAATATGCGCGATGTTATAAAATGAAATAACAGCATTGATCACAAAAAAAACCAATATAGTTGTGTGTATAATTTTCACATCGTTATTTTCCACTGATAACTTAACTTGGTGAACCGCTAAAAGACATAACAACCAAAAAGCTATTCCCGTAAAAAAAACCACCATGTAATTGGAATTTGCATAGCCTTTAGTGATGAAAAAGTCAATAAAAGCAATCGCAATAATAAAGAGGTAAAAAAGCGGAAGCCTTGAATTTTTAAAGCTAAATCCAAACCTAAAATTGAATTGCAGCAGATAAATAATAATAATAGCAGGAATTTTAATTGCCAGTTTTACGTTTAAAAAGAGCAATAAAAAAAGCAGAAGTTTCCAATCTACATAATTTATTACTCTTTTTAACCTAAAATCAGCAATAGCAAACGTCATACGGAATTTTATTAATGAGATAAAAAATAACTTTCAAGCAGTTAATCTCTTAATAGTAATTACTGACTAAATATTGAAATGGTTGCCTGTTGAAGGCTTAAATTATTTTTACTGAAAAAATAAATGCTTAAGGCTTTGCCTGTCTTTTAATCGAAGCTGTGAGGTAACAAAAAGAAGTGTAATATAAAAAATGATGGTTGCGGGAATTGCCTGCCATCTATTTACTAAAAGCATTTTAATGGCAAACCCACTAAGCAATGCACAACTAATACTTATCATCAATGAATACCAAATATTATTAAGTTCAGGAATGTTGTTTTTCCTGATGTAAAAAATGGTTTGAACTATACACGCCGCTAAAAAAGCAAATGCAGCTCCTTCATTTCCCCAAAATGGTATAAGTAAAATATCCCCGATTACATTTACTAAAAAAGTGATTATAAATGAGGCCAGTATCATTTTTAATCGTCCTTTAGCAAAATTGATGGTCCATAAAAAGTTATTTAAATAGAGGAAAGGCATACATAAGGATAGAATAAAGATTGTTTTAACGTTTATAGCCCCGTATTTGCCTGCGGTTATCTCGTCAATTACCGGGCTCCAGCAAATATTTAATAGTAAGCCAACAAATGCGGCGACAATCATTTCTATCCTTATCAGGAATTTTAATTTATCAACCGGGATAATATTTTGCTGAAATAACTTTGTAAAACGAGGGATGAGCAAAGGGGCAATTGCTAATAATGGAAGCGTTGAAATTTCAAACACTTTATAAGCAAAGCTATATTCAGCAAGTTTTATTGCTGAAACCATAAACCCAATAAATAACCAATCGAAACGGGCCAACGCCGAAGTAATTAATACAACCCCGGTTTGCGGCCAGGCCTCCTTTAGCAGTTTAATATAATTAACACGATCCCATTTTATAATTAAAGGAATTTTTGTTGAGCGATAGAAAAGATATATGCAAAGCAATAGCTCCGCAGCATCGCCGCCTATAAATATTAGAATAATGCTGGTGATATTTAAATTGTGTAAAAGTGCTACGATAATCAACCCACTGCAACGGATAAGATTTGATATTACCGACATATAGCCCAGTAATCTAAATTTTTCTAATCCGTTAGCGGCCTGTTTAAAAGGTGTCGAAAAAAAGATCATCAGCTTACCAATGCCAATTAGTAAAATAATACTGTATACATTATTGGTATGAGGAAAAAAGATAGTCCCTGATAAAAGAAGCAAGTAAAAAATTAGTCCTGTAAGGAGAACATGGCCTATGTAAAGCGCAAGGATAGATATTACAGATGTGCCACTTGCAATTTTTTTTATTACCAGCTGATCAATGCCAAATGATAGTATATTAAATACAGCTAAAAGAAGCGCTAAAGCAAGATTGATTTGTCCAAAACTACTTTTGTCTAACCCTGTTGATAAAACATAGAATATTCCAAGGCCAAATACCTGATTTAAAATTAGCTGAACAAAATTTACAGAAAGATTTTGTACAAGTTTTCCTTTCATTGATTACCTGTAAATTCCATTATTTTTTAAGAAAGGTAATCATATTCCACTGCAAAACTTTCTTTAACCGGTTTCTTTTCATTTGGTATATTTTTCATTTTGCTTAAATAAAAGTACTTCAGATAGGTATTTTTTAAAGTAGTTTTTGCTATATCCCATCCTTCGTGACCATCTAAAAAGCCTAAGTAAAAAATATAGTTTTTTATAAATCCAAATACCGGCGAAACATAAAGCTTTAGTGCATTTACTCTTTTGCCGCTTTGAAAATATTTTTTGGCAGACAGTTTCGCGTAATAGATGCTTTTTCTGTTATATTCAATAATGTCTTTAACAGAGTAGTGATGCAGGTGGCCGTTTAATTTTCTCTTTATTTTATTATTGGGCACTATTAATGTTTCATGCACCATTGTTTCTGACCATTTGACCAAAACGCGGTTAAAAAGCCGAACATGATGATCACGCCCCCAACTGCCAAAGCGGATAGGTTTTATCCCGCAGTATGACCGGAATTTTATGTCATACACAACAGCTGGATTATCGAGTTTTAATGTGTGTAAGGAGTGGATCAATTCCTCATCCGGAATTTCATCAGCATCAATACTTAATATCCAGTTATATTTAGCAACATTGATTCCTTTGTTCTTATTGGCGCCATAACCATCCCATGCCGTTTTATAAACCCTGCAGCCGTAATTTAATGCAATCTCCAATGTTTCATCAGTACTCCCATTATCAATTATTACAATATCATCCGTAATGCACCGGGCCATCTCAATACACCTAGGAATGATATCAGCCTCGTTTTTGGTAATTATAACAATAGAAACAGGAACCATTTTTGATATATTATTTAAACAAATATTTGCCGAAGCCTTTTCAGATTTTTGCCACAACACAATCTGTATTTGTTTATAATATCGTTCATTCACCCGCCATGGTTGCCTCAGGTAATAATTATTGCAAAGAAAGACTGCCGAATTTTACTGACCTAATATATATTTCTCCATGACTAATTAATGCAGTTAAAATTACCATCTGATTATCAGTATATTAACGATTAATTAGTGCTTATAATAATTTGCAGGCAACCTTCTTTCACTCATCAACGTGATATAGTTCGACGGGTACTTAAAATTAAGCTAAAAGACTAAAAAAAGATATGCCCATATGGGAGACGAAGAGTTACATCAACTAATCAGGGGCTGTATAAAACAGGATAGAAGATGTCAGAAAATGCTATATAAAGCATTTTACAGCTTTTCTATGGGGATATGCTTGCGGTATACCAATAACCGTGAAGAAGCCGCCGAGGTTATGAACCAGGGCTTTTTTAAGGTTTTCACTAAAATAGAGCATTTCGATATGGAACGACCGTTCAAAGCCTGGCTGGGGAAAATTATGATGAATGTCTCCATTGATTATTACAGGGCAAATTTAAAAATGGCTTATAGCGAAGACCTTGATAAGGCTGAAAATATTAGTGACGGTAATCTTGTCGACAAAAACTTAAACTATAATGACCTATTAGCAATGGTACAGCAGTTGCCGCAGGCTTATAGAACTGTATTTAATCTTTTCGCTATAGAAGGTTACTCGCATGAAGAAATAGGTAATATGCTTAATATAAATCCAGGAACCTCAAAGTCAAATTTGCATAAAGCCAGGCAGAAACTTAAACAAATGATATTGAAAGCAGAATCATCTGCTAATAGTACTAAAAATAATAATGATGGCATGAATTATACCCAGGTAGTTGCTATTAATGCACCAACAATAAATATGCAGGGCGTATTCTTAAACAAAGGTTTTAAAGGATGAGTAAGGAACAGGACGAAGAGTTTGATGATCTTTTTAAAAAGAAACTCGAAGATCCTATTGATGAAATAGGGTTTAGGGAAGAAGACTGGAATGCCCTTGAAAATATGCTTGAAGAGCGTAAAAAACGCAAAGGCATTGTTTATTGGCCGCTTTTAATAAGCAGCATCGCAGCTTTATTATTAATGTTTTTTGGATTGTGGCTTTTTCAGCCAAAAGTTAAGCGTAATAACGCTCAAAATAAATTACAAGCGGTTAACCACCATCCAAAAACAAATGCTCTTCCAAAAATTAATGAAGAAAAGATTTCTGCTGATAAAGCTGAGAAAAACGCATCTGGTAATGAACAAACCTCTACAGTTAAAGAGAATTACGCAGTAAAAGGAGACAAGAACAAACTCGTTATTGGTGGCAGCACAATTCCCGTTTTAGCTTCAACAGGCAACTCTATGGCCAAACATCACAATAATTCAATTGTGAAACAAGGCGATACTAACAATATTGAAAAACCTTTGAATGACAGGAGTTATAAGGGAACTCTTATGGCAGTGAGTGAAAAGCCGGAGATCAGGACTGAAGGTATATCTTCACAACAGATTAACTCAACTGATATATCCAAAACTGCAATCAATACATTATCTGGTACTTACTCTTCAAATATTAAAAGTAAAACGAATCCGGCATTCAGGCCACGGTATGCTTTAAGCGTTTTGGCCGCTCCGGATATTAATGGTGTAGGATCGTTTCAGCAAAGTAAGGTTGGCACTAATTTGGGCTTGTTGTTTTCGGCAGAAATATATAAAAAGTTTACGGTTAGCACGGGAGCCCTTTATTCATCAAAACCATACCAGGCAGAATATAACAATTACAATTTCCCTTATCATTTTAATAATGCCCCATCAAGCGTAACTGCAGATTGCCGGATGCTTGATCTGCCATTGAATATAAGTTACCAAGTGTATCATAAAAAACAAAACAAATTAAGCATTGGCACCGGTTTATCATCCTATATCATGCTTCACGAAGCTTATACATTTAATTATAACGGTTATAACACCGCTGGGCCATCACATTATACAGTACCAAACAGTGGTAAATACTTTTTTGGAATATATAATCTTAATATAAACTATGAACGACAGCTTAATTCAAAGGTAGGATTAACGGTGCAGCCGTATCTAAAACTTCCCCTGGCAGCAATAGGCTACAGCCAGGTAAGGCTGCAGACTACAGGTGTTGCAGTGGGACTAAACTGGAATCTAAATACCCCCAAACCCTAAAATGAAATATATAAGTATTATTTTACTTGCCTGGTTCAGCATAAACAACCAGGCAGGACAGGACCTTTATGTGTCCAAAAATGCCGAAATCAGTCTTTTTTCCTCTGCGCCGATAGAGGATATCAGCGCATCAACTTCAACAGGAGCATCAGTATATAATGCACCTACAAACGAACTTGCTTTTAGCGTAACCATACGGTCATTTCAGTTTCCAAAAGCACTCATGCAGGAACATTTTAATTCAGACTATATGGAAAGCGATAAATATCCCAGGGCCACTTTCAAAGGAAAAATACAGGAACATATTGATATTTCCAAAGATGGTACTTACCCAATAACTGTTACAGGAGATCTTAATGTACATGGAATTACACAAAACAGATCAATTTCCGGAAAGCTGATTGTAAGCGGCGGAACAATAAGTATGACATCAGAATTTATAGTTAAATGTGCTGATCATAATATAAAAATTCCAAGTATCGTATTCCACAATATAGCTGAAAGTATTAAAATGACCGTTTCAGCCAATTACATAAAAAACAATTTATCCAAATAAAAAACTCATGAAGAAATATTTAATCTTACCAAGCTTTCTTATTATAAGCATAAGTTCAATGGCTCAAAATGCCGATACCATTTCGAAGAAAAAATCTGCTTCAACAAAAAGTGCATCAGGTGAAAGCGCTGCCGACTCATTATTAAATTCTTTAAGTATAGATAATAAAAAGGAACCGGTTGCTATTTTTAAGTCGTCGAGACTAATTTTATCGCAAACTACTGAAACCGTAAAAAAGAAAAACCTCAACTTCCTGGTAATCCACCGCTTTGGTGACTTTGCAGGTAAACAGGGCGGCGGTCAGTTTTATTTTGGTCTTGATGACGTAGCTGATGTTTATATTGGATTTGAATATGGTTTAACCAATAACCTGAATATAGATATTGGAAGAACTACCATTGGCGGGTTGGCAGACCTGGAATTTAAATATGCCATATTACATCAAACAGCTGATAATAGTTCGCCGCTTGCCATTACCTTAATTGGGGAAGGCGGTGTGCGGCCATACGGATTTACCCCATATGCAACTTTTGGCGATAGAGTTTCTTATTTTGGACAGGCAATTTTTGCCCGTAAGTTTTCACAAGGCTTCTCATTACAAATTGCACCATCTTATGTAATTAATAACCAGCCTTTTCCAAATGTGACCGGTAACGAAAATAACTTTTTATCAGTCTCAGCTACAGGGGTAATAAAAGTATCGAAACACATGGGGCTTATTATTGATTATGCACATCCTTTCTCTACTTTCAGGCAAAACAATGCAAACTTTACAGACCCATTGGGTTTTGGTATCGAAATTGAAACAGGAGGGCATGTTTTCACCATGAATATTACCAATGCCCGGGCTGTTTCAGAGATCAATTATTTGAATGATACTGAATCGAAATTCTCAAAAGGACAATACAGGCTCGGCTTTACTATTTCCAGGATGTTTGATTTTAATAGTCACAAAAACAGCGGTAAATAGATATAATAAATTCTCCAGCTAATAATAAAAAAGCTTTCAGATTATTTCTGAGAGCTTTTTATTTATAGGCCATTCGTTAGTTCAAAAAAGATATGCATATTATTAAAATTACATACATATTACAGTATGTCGGATTTAATTATGCTTTGATGATGTGTAACTTTTAAAATCAGACCTCCGTTTAATTGGTATGAATAGGACAGTGAAAATTTTGATGGCATTCAGTTGCCTTATATTGGGTTGTGTGCTTACTCAGCTTGCACAAAATATGCTTTCTCCAAAAACAGATTGGTTTAATCCAATTGCCACAGGCCTGGGCTTTATGTTATTTATGGTAGCCGGCCTTTATACTTTTCTAAAAATTATCAGGCCTCTCATTTACTAATTCTCAAACGGACATAGTTTTAATTACAAATTTGTGTTTACTGTAATGGGCATGAAATGCAATAATGTTGTTAAATAATTGGCATTAAGCGGATTAAATCCGGCATTAAATATTACCTAATAAAAAAGAAAACATCGGAATTCTTCCTGATTTGTATTTGATTAGCAATAAATAGTTTTAACTTGCTTTAGAAATCAATAGCAAGCAATTAGCCCGCTAAATAAACCGATCAAATAATCAAATACAAATAACTAAAGCCATGAAAAAGTGTGTAATAGCTTTATTCATAGTTTTAATCGTAGTTGGATGCAAGAAGCCATTTATTCCTCAAGAAATAAAATCAGGAGCTAACAGGTACCTGGTTATTGAAGGTGTAATAAACAGTGGCAGCGATTCTACTTTTATTAAAATTAGCCGGACTCAAAAAATTGACACTGTTCATAATATTATTCCCGAAACAAACGCTACGGTAAGTGTTGAAAGTGATGCAAACAGCAATTTTAAACTAACAGAAATAACAGCAGGAACCTATGCCGCTCCCCCAATAAACCTTGATGGCTCACATAAATACCGGCTGCGAATTACAACCTTAGATCATAAAGAATATGTTTCAGATTTTATACCAGTCAAAAATTCACCACCTATCGACAGTGTAAGTTTTATTGCGCAGCCTGCAGGTTTGCATATCTATGTAAATACTCACGATGCCACTAACGCTACTCAGTATTACCGGTGGGATTATTTCGAGACCTGGCAGTTCCATTCAATATATGTTTCCGCTTTCATCAGCAATCTTATTGACAGCATTAAGCCCAGACACTTAGATCAACAGGTTTATGACTGTTTTGCAAGCGATGCATCAAGTAATGTGGTCTTAGCATCTTCAACCAAACTGGCCCGGGATATTATTTACCAGGCTCCGGTCACAACAATTTCTTCAACGTCTGAAAAAATTGAAACAAAGTATAGTATTCTTGTTAAACAATACGCCCTGACAAGAGATGCATATGCTTTTTGGCAAAACCTGCAAAACAATACCGAAAAATTGGGAAGTATATTTGATGTGCTTCCATCAGAGAATATGAGCAATTTTCATTGTATTACGAATCCGAATGAATTTGTTGTAGGCTACTTAAGCGTTGGAAGCTCTTCTTCCAAACGGATTTTCATTACTGCTGGCCAGCTTCCGAAAAGTTATAGTCCAATATACCCTAGTGTATGTGAATTAGATACTTCCTTTTTTGATCCTACCGGCCACCCGGGAAACGTATCTGCAGATAGATTTATTCCGGCCAATTCTCCATATACGCCTATAGATGAATTATATCCCGTTCCTGATCCATTCGGACTTCCCTACGCCATAACATTCTCAACAGTACTTTGTACTGATTGTACAGTAAGAGGAACAAAAACCCAACCCGCCTTTTGGAAATAAGTAAGCGTATTTTTTAGCTTCAGAACAGCCTATTGTGGATTTGAAAAAGAAAATTTAGTAAATCACTTAATTTGTATATGATTAGCAATAAATAATTTTAACTTGCTTTCCAAATCAATAGCAAGCAATTAGCCGGCTAAGTAAACCTAATTAAATACAAATAACTAAAGCCATGAAAAAGTGTGTAATTGCTTTATTCATAGTTTTAATTGCAGTTGGATGCAAGAAGCCATTTATTCCACAAGAAATAAAATCAGGTACTAACAAGTACCTGGTTATTGAAGGTGTAGTAAATAGTGGCAGTGATTCTACTTTTATTAAAATTAGCCGGACTCAAAAAATTGATACTGTTCATAATATCATTCCCGAAACAAACGCTACTGTGAGTGTTGAAAGCGATGCAAACAGCAATTTTAAACTGATAGAAATAACAGCAGGAATCTATGCCGCTTCCCCTATAAATCTTGATGGCTCACATAAATACCGCTTGCGAATTATAACATCAGATCATAAAGAATATGTTTCAGATTTTGTTGCCGTTAAAAATTCACCGCCTATTGACAGCGTCGGTTTTGTTGCGCAGCCTGCAGGTGTGCAGATATATGTAAATACTCATGATGCCGTTAATGCTACTCAGTATTACCGCTGGGATTATTTCGAGACCTGGCAGTTCCATTCAATATATGTTTCTACTTTATTTAGCAACCATATTGACAGCGTTAAGCCCAGACAACCAAATCAACAGATTTATGACTGTTTTGCAAGCGATACATCAAGTAATGTGGTCTTAGCATCTTCAACCAAACTAGCCCGCGATATTATTTACCAGGCTCCGGTCACAACTATTTCTTCAACCTCTGAAAAAATTGAAACAAAGTATAGTATTCTGGTTAAACAATACGCCTTGACAAGCGATGCCTATACTTTTTGGGAAAACCTGCAAAACAATACCGAAAAATTGGGAAGTATATTTGATGTGCTTCCATCAGAGAATATGAGCAATTTTCATTGTATTACAAATCCAAACGAATTTGTGATAGGCTACTTAAGCGTTGGGAGTTCTTCTTCCAAACGGATTTTCATTACTGCTAGTCAGCTTCCGAAAAGTTATAGTCCAACATACCCTAGTGTATGTGAATTAGATACTTCCTTTTTTGATCCTACCGGCCACCCGGGAAACGTATCTGCAGATAGATTTATCCCAGCCAATTCTCCTTATACACCAATAGCGGATTTATATCCTGTTCCTGATCTGTTAGGACTTCCCTACGCCATAACCTTCTCAACAGTACTTTGTACTGATTGTACAGTAAGAGGAACAAAAACCCAACCCGCCTTTTGGAAATAAGTAAGCATATTTTAATTCCAAAAGGCACTGTTGTGGATTTGAAAAAAGAAAATTTAGTAAATCACTTAATTTGTAGGTGATTAGCAATAATAATTTTATCTTGCTTTCGAAATCAATAGCAAGCAATTAGCGGGCTAAAGTAAACCCAATTAATTAACCAAATACAAATAACCGAAGCCTTGAAAAAGTGTGCAATAGCTTTATTCATAGTTTTAATTGCAGTTGGATGCAAGAAGCCATTTATTCCACAAGAAATAAAATCAGATGTTAACAGGTTCCTGGTTATTGAAGGTGTAATAAATAGTGGCAACGATTCTACTTTTATTAAAATTAGCCGGACTCAAAAAATTGATACCGTTCATAATATTACTCCCGAAACAAACGCTACTGTAAGCGTGGAAAGCGATGCAAACAGCAATTTTAAACTAGCAGAAACAACAGCAGGAACCTATGCCGCTCCCCCAATAAATCTTGATGGCACACATAAATACCGCCTGCGAATTCTAACTTCAGATCATAAAGAATATGTTTCGGATTTTGTAACAGTTAAAAATGCACCGCCTATTGACAGCGTCGGCTTTGTTGCGCAGCCTGCGGGTGTACAGATATATGTAAATACCCACGATGCCACTAACGCTACCCGTTATTACCACTGGGATTATTTCGAGACCTGGCAATTCCATTCAAAATATGTTTCTACTTATCGAAGCAATAAAGTTGACAGCCTTAAACCCCGAAAAATTAGTGAACAGGTTTATGACTGTTTCGGTAATGATGTATCAAGTAATGTGACAATAGTATCTACAACCAAATTGGTACAGGATAATGTGTACCAGGCACCAATAACCCTGGTTCCCTCAACCTCCGAAAAAATAGAAACAAAGTATAGTATTCTGGTTAAACAATACGCCCTTACAAGCGATGCCTATACTTTTTGGGAAAACCTTAAAAATAATACCGAAAAATTAGGAAGTATATTTGATGTGCTTCCATCAGGGAATATGAGCAATTTTCATTGTATTACTAATCCAACAGAGCTTGTAGTAGGTTATTTGAGTGTGGGGAGTTATACATCTAAGCGGATTTTTATTACTGCCAGTCAGTTATTGAACAGCTATAGCCCGGTTTATCCTTATGATTGTCAAATTGATACAGCTTTTATGAATCCACCGCACTCGGGAACTTTATCTATAAGCGACCTTATACCAGCAAACACACCTTACACAGTAATATCAGGTTTGTATATACCGCCTGCCAACCCGTTCGGATTACCTACTGCATACAGTTATTCTACTATACTTTGCGTTGATTGTACGGTAAGAGGAACTAAAACCCAACCGGCATTTTGGAAATAAAAAACTTATTTTTTTACTTCAAAAGTAAAATACTGACTGCCTGCTTCACCATTAGCTGTGTTTCCTTCAACAACACCAATATATCGTCCGGGTTTATCACCGGTATAAAATGATAAATTATTTTTACCATCCTGATTAGTATTAACATCAGGGTTCCAATACAAAGCATTTCTGAAATCGGGTATGGTACTACTGATTTGCTGGTCAGTATCGTATACCGGCGAATAAAACTTACGCTCCAGTTGCAATCCTTCATAATCTAAAATTACAGCGCGCGGGTCTATTTCAAACCCATTCATATCACCTTTGTAGGTAGAAAAGCTCATTATCCCATTAAAAACTGTGGGGCCATATAAATAGTCGGCTGAAACTACATCCAATTTTTTAACCTTTAACGGATCCTCGTGAAAAATTTTATCTGCATCAAATACAGGTGTGCCATCCAATAATATAAGCGGTTTCCCATCCAGTGGCTTTTCCCCATTAAACAACCGGATTATGAATTTGCCCTGTCGCTTTGCTATTACAATAGAGCTTACATATTCACGTAATACTTCTTCCATTGTAGTAAACCGCGTATAATTATCTAATAAATAGCTTTTAACTGGTGTAATATAAAATGGCAGGCTGTCTATCTGTGGCATATAAAACTGTTTAAGTTGGCTGCGCCTAAATATATTTTGCACCTGCATATTTAAACTGCTTTCAACAATTGCATTTTCCATATCTATTTGGGGTATAAATGGAGGTGTTGCTACAGAAGAATACTGCTCTGAAAAAGGACTTGCAATATCAATGTGGTAAGTACTGTCATTTGATGTGTTGGTTTGAACAATTATTTCGCTCGAACCATAAAAATTATGGGTATTAAATAACAAACGACCGGTTGAATCACTTTTTGATGTATATAATTGCAGCCGGGTGCCGGGTACGCTTAAGTAAGCGATCACATCTTTATCAGGCTTATGGGTTATATTATTAACAATATGACCGGTTATTATATGGCCGGTATACTCCGGTAAAAATTTAAAATCCGGTTTTTTGCCTGGCAATATGTTATTCCAGTCAAACTGTGTCCATCCCTGTGAAAGCATTAAATTATCCAGTGCTTCATCGGCTTCCTTGTCTGTATGCTGAAGATAATAATCTGCCGATTCAATATGTCCTTTCAGCCCTGCACAAAGCCACAAATAACTACTAATGTGACGTGCCTCTTCATTTTGTAATGTATCAACCTTAAAGACGGATACAGATAAATTTGCCGGGGTAGTTTTGTTGTCCTGGTTCTGCGTAGAAATGGGTATGTTTACCTTTTTGCGTGTACTATAAGTCTGTGCATCAGCGCTGGCATTGATAATCAATTTTTTTGAAGGCCTTTTAAAAACTAATCTTTCACATAATGGCCGCTGCTGGTTATCAAATAAAGTAATATAACTTAAACCATCATCAAGTTTGCTCTTACTGATATTGAAATGTGCAGTTCCGTTAATAAGGGCGGCTTCTTCAGCAATTTTAACTGAGTACTTACTATGCACTAATAAAAAAACATTTGATGCCTGTTTGTTATCACTATTTTGAATATTTACTTCCCAGCCTTCGTCAATGGCATTAGTTCTTATCACGTAGCCTGATTCACTCACATCAGGAAATTCTTTCGGGATAACTTTATTGTTTATATTAATAACTCCCTTATAAACATTATTTGCAAGAGGGGTAAAAACAAAGCTGCCTATTCCGTATTTAAAAGTTTTAAAACGTATAACAGTATCATTTTGCTGATTGATAATAGCTCCTTTACATTCTATTCCCTTCCCATCAGGGCCTGTTATTTTGTAGGCTATTTTACTGGTGAGCCCCCTTACTAAATGTCCGCCTTCTGGGAAAAATTGCACATCATACCCTGCCGGCACAGGTTTAGTTTGTGCTGGTAATGCTTTTACAGGATTAACAATAGTAATTTGTTTTTCGAAAAAATAATCGGCGCTAAAATTCTTCATCCAACCGGTATATGCCCTTAACATATAATGACCGGTAGTTAATGATACCGGTATAAATAATGAGCCGCTGCCTTTGCCCTGATTTAGGCCAATTTTAGTTTGCATTACTGCAACATGATTATTATCCAATAGTTCTACATAAGCTACCTTACTCATGTCAAGCATCTTATTGGTACTACCATCAACATCGTAAATTTTAAACCACAAAATTTCACCTGTTACATAAAAGTTTTTATTGATATGAACATATACTTTCTCCTGCAAGTTATATTCCTGATAAGAGTTAAAGCTATTTTGCAACTTATTTAATACTTGTGCCCGGCCGTCAGCAATTGTAATTAATGACATTAAAACTGTTATAGCAACAGCAAGCAACTGATAATTATCAGTGAATGCTTTTTGCCGCAAGTATATTTTTATTTGTAACATTAAAATCTGATGTTATAGTTAATAAACGGTATAGGGTTGGCAAAAATGGATAGTTTATAGCCATTTATTACTCCTCCCTGTTGTGTAAAATAAGTTGAATACGCATTGTTTCGTCCGGTTAAGTTGTAAACGCCTACAGTCCATGAACTATGAAAAAACTGATGTACTTTATGATTACCCTCCACATTGACAGATAAGTCTGTCCTGAAATAATCGGGTATACGGTATTGATTTCTATTGGAATACAATACCCTTTGTGACCCATCATAATAATAGGTGGCAACAGGGTAAGTAATTGGGCGACCTGTACTGTAAACAGTATTAAGTGATACACTGTAACGGTGTGTAAAGCGATAATTCCCTATAAAATTAAAGCTATGGGGCTTATCGTAATTGGCGGGATAAAACGCACCACCATTAATTAGCGGACCTACGGAAGGATTATTCTGTCGTAAAAAAGTGCGTGAATAAGTATAACTCAACCAGCCATTTAGTTGGCCGGTAGATTTTTTAATTAAAAACTCTACTCCATAAGCTTTTCCTTTAGTGGGGAGTACATCCGTTTCAATGTGCTGGTTTAATACAAGAGTAGCACCGCTTTTGTAATCCAGGTAATTTGTTAGGTTTTTGTAATACCCTTCGATAGAGGTTTCGATGGTATTTGATTTAAAATTTTTATAAAAACCCAAAGAAACCTGGTCGCCATGCTGGGGTTTTATATTAGGGTCGCTAAGTTTCCATATATCAGTTGGTGAAATTGCAGTTGTATTAGACAATAAATGAATATACTGCTGTAGTGTATTATATGCCGCTTTAACTGAAAAATCTTCACTTAAAGAATACCGGGCTGAAAGTCTTATTTCAGGACCATTGTAAGTGTTAATTATTTTATTACTGCCATATGCAGTACTCGTGATTAAACTATTGGTTGTTTTAGCAGTTCCGGTTTGGTAGTAATTTACTGTATGCGGCCCCAAATAATTGTAAACAGAATAACGTAAACCCGCGCTAATTGATAATGAAGGTGTAATTTCATAGTTATCGCCCAGATAAAGCGCACTCTCAAGTGCCTGCTCTGCGGGAACAATTACAGGGGCAATTTGTGAATTATTATCATACGGTAAATTACTGCCAGGATTAATTTTATACCTGATAGAACTCAAACCAAAGTCTATAGTATGTTTAAGATTTAAGTAATAGGTGAAATTAGCCTTAAGGTTAATTTGACTCAGGTTGTAATTAAAGCGATAAGCATCAACTTTATTTGCACTGCTTGTAATACCATATTGATAATAATCATAACCGCTGCTTATAACGCTGTAAAGTTTGTTACTGAAATTATGTTTCCACTTTAATGCAGCATTACGGTTGCCATAACTGTAATTGGTATCACTATTCAATCTGAACCCATCATTGCTGATATATGTTGTGAGGTATAAATTATCTTTATTATCAATTTGGTGACTGAGGTTAAAATTAACATCATAAAATGAGGCGCTGCTATTTGAATATGCTGAGGGTAAAGCTTTTAAAAGCCACTCAGCATAAGTGGTACGTGCACCAAATATAAAAGAAGTTTTATTAGAATCTAAAGGGCCTTCAATATTGAACCGGCTTGTTATAAGCCCTATTCCGGCGGAGCCAGTAAACTTTTTCTTGTTGCCTTCGCGTTCAGTAATATCAAGAACTGCTGAAAGGCGTCCTCCAAATTTTTCGGGTATGCTGCTTTTATAAAGCTGAACATCCTGTATCAGATCAGGATCAAAAGCGGAGAAAAATCCAAAGAAGTGAGATGGATTATAAATTGTAGCGTCGTTTAATAAAATGAGGTTTTGGTCTGCCGAACCGCCCCTCACATTAAAACCTGTACTGGCTTCACCAACACTTTGAACACCTGGCAAGGTTAATACTGCCCTCAAAACATCGGCCTCACCAAAAACAGTGGGTATTTGTTTTATACTTTTGATATCAAGTTTAGCAACGCCCATCTCTACGCTACGGATGTTAGCTACTTTTTCCGACGATATCTGTACTTCTTTTAAAGAAATTATCTGTTCCTGCATTTCTATATTCAACGCGCCGTTGCTGTAAAGTATAATTTGTCGCCGGGTATCCCGCATACCCATTCCCTTTATTACCAGTGTTTGACGTCCACGCGGCAGGCTAAGGGAATAATATCCAAACTGATTAGTGACTATTCCGGATTTTATTGATGGCACATATATACTTGCTCCAACCACAGCCTCTCCCGATTTAATGTTGCGTACATAGCCTGCAAGCGTAGCGTTTCCAGGCTTTATACTGCCTGGAATACCAATTTCATATGTCTTGTTTTCGGAAGTAGACGTGGGAACCTTTTTTTCGGCCGCATCATAATTATAATCGGTAACTGTTGCAGGTTTTGTAGTATTGCCTGGCCTATCGTTAAAAAAACCACCAGGAAGTGTTACTGTTATTTCATAGCCTTTTGTTAAAACCACTTCGTGTTGGCCTGAAACGGCATAATGATAAGCTGAGTTTTTGAATACCCTATCTAAAACATCATTTAAAGTCTTCTGGCTTAACTGAAGTGTAACCTTCAAACTATCAAACTGAGCAGGATCATAATAAAAATGATAGCCGGTTTTTAATTGTAAATCAGTCGCTATTTGAGTTATGCCCGCCTGTTTAAAATCAACATCAATCAGTTGAATATTATTTTGCTGAGCATGTGCATAGCTTAAAAGATTTAAAAGGTTTAGGATAACCAGGAAAAGTTTCTTCATATTATTTAATTATCTGGTCATAATACCGGGCTAAACGGGCAACCGATCCCTCTTTATCTTTATTAAACCTTATTTTATTACTGCTTAAATATTGATTCAGCTCTTTCTTTTTATCTTTCAAAATATTTATAACAGTGCTTTTGCCATTCACCAAGAGGTATTTGTCTCCTTTTTTTATATAAATCTCGCTCTCATCTATATATGTAACCTCTACACCCTGTGCGGTTACATTATTATTTACGGTTTTTATTCTTTTAACCAAAACTGTTGTTTTACCATCATACAACTGATCATAGTAACCTGGATTTAAACTGAAGTTATTATATGCATTAACATAAATAAAATGATGATTTAACAAGTAAACATCAGATGCTTTTTCTGGATGTAATATATAATTAAACAGATTAGGTGAAGCTGCTGCCATGACATCGCTGTAGATATCGTATAGAACAGGGATATTTTTATATAAAATCCCATCGTAGCGGATTAAACAAGGAATGTAGTAATTATTGTCCTGGAAATAAACAGAGCCCCTGTATGCCTTGACAGGCGCCTCATAGATTACACCATTATATATTTCAGACTGCTCTGCAATGTCTTTATTATAGTAATCAATAACTTTATTAGCTGCACCAGTAAATAAAATACTATCCGTTGAAATATTTTGAGCACATAAATTGGAAACAGAAAATGCCGGGCAAATTATTATTACCCAATAAATATTAATACGCATAGCAAAAAAATAATGCAGGTCTTTTAAGTATGATAAAGAAAAGCCGGTTTATAAGATCGAATAAAAATAGGTATTAGATTTGAAATATCACTAAATTAAAATAAATATCAATACATATTTATTTTAAGGATAACTTGCTCAGTTTCAATTACAGATTATTAAAAGACCTTATTAGATTCAAATGCAATTGTTTTAATGCACCAGAGCGGGTATATCCATATTGTGCATTACAATAATAACCCAACTCCTGTGGTCAGGTGTCATTATGAGGTTCATAAGGCCATTTCTATCCGGCCATGGATTACCGGCTGGATCTGTCGCTACGTTTATTTTCCAGTGTGCATCGACCGCTGCTACATCTGGTTTGATAAACCTGGTTTTAGTTTCTACGATTAGTAAGGATACTTGATTTGAACATTGAAGCGTGAAATTGTTCAATAGCTTCACGGCCATGTGCTGGCATGCCGAACACATTTGTAAAATCAGCGTCGTTTGCAAACAAAAGTGAAAATACCTTAGCGTCGTGCTTATTCCAGGCTTATTCCAAACTTTTCAAAGATTGATCAATGGAATCCTTTCGCTGTTCATTAGGTTGTTTGTCTTATTTAAAGATAGAATTAAAATTAATTTGCAACAACCTATATCTTTTAAATATTAAATATCCTTAATCAAAGGTTTTACCTTCGCGCCAAGCAACTCAATAGCCTGCATTAGCTTATCATGACTCAAATTTGCGCTATCCATTTGAAATGTAACTCTGGATATACCACCAAGCGCCTCACTATGGCGGATGAGCTTTTCGGCTACATCTTCAGGGCCGCCGACAATTAAAGCGCCCAGCGGACCGGCTGCCGCATCAAAATGCGCCCTGGTAACAGGCGGCCATCCGCGCTCCCTGCCAATAGTAGTAAAGGTTTTTGCGTAGCCTGGATAAAAATCATCAATAGCCTCTTCTGTAGTGTTTGCTACATAGCCAAGGGAATGTAAGCCCACTTTTAATTTTTCTGGCGAATGTCCGGCCTTTTTTCCCGCTTCTCTGTAAAGATCAACCAATGGACGGAAGCGATGCGTTTCACCGCCGATAACAGCAACCATCAGCGGCAAACCAAGCACACCTGCACGAATAAATGATTCGGGTGTTCCGCCCACTCCTAACCATACAGGGAACGGCTGCTGTACAGGTCGTGGGTATATGCCCTGCCCAGTTAGTGCAGGACGGAATTTGCCCGACCAATGAACAAATTCATTCTTCGTGATATTTAGTAGCAGGTCGAGCTTTTCCTCAAATATTTGGTCATAATCCTGCAAATTAAAACCGAATAAAGGGAATGATTCGATAAAAGAGCCGCGGCCAACAACCATCTCTGCTCGCCCTTTAGAAACAAGGTCAAGCGTGGCAAAGTTCTGAAAAACCCTTACCGGGTCGGCAGCACTTAGTACTGTTACCGCACTTGTTAAACGAATCTGACTGGTACGTGCGGCTGCAGCAGCAAGAATAATTGTTGGTGCAGAGTCGAGAAAATCCTTACGGTGATGCTCACCTATTCCAAATATGTCCAACCCTACCTTATCAGCATGCTCTATACGTTCCAGCAACTGGTTAATCGCATCCACACCACTTATGGTGATTCCGGTTTCATTGTCAAATGGCGCAGCCGCAAAACTGTCAATTCCAATCTGCATAAATTATTTCCTTATTGATTTTGTTGCAAAGTACGCGATAATAAAAATGATTTTAATATTAGCAGGGCTTAAAAGCAGTATAAGTTATGTCAATTATTTTCACCTTTTGTTGTAAGATTTATGGCTTTTGGAAAAGGATATATAAGAGTTAAATATTAAAAATATTTTCCCTTTTTTATCAATATCGTTATATTTACAAAAATATAACGTTGTTTTTTAAAGTTAATATTTATAAAAAATCAAACCCATGAAAAAACATTTATTTTTAAGTAGAAAAGTTGCAAGCCGTGGTATATGGCAAAGCATTTTAATGGTAATTATAATCGCCTGCTCATTAAGCCCTCGTATTTTGTTTGCCCAAAAAACGCAGACAGCACCTGCCGATTCAGCAAAAGCGCAGCAATATATCAATCCGGCTCCTGCTGTTAAACCAACCTATCCAAAAACGGTGGGCTATTTAAGTTTCATCTTACCTCTCGTTACTTATTCTGATGGCTCAACGACAAGCAATTTTTCCAATCATACAAGCAATATTGGATTTCCAATTGGCGTAAATGTATTGTACAGCGACAAATTTGGTTTTAGTTATGAAATTACCCCTACTGTAAAGGCATCAGGCGGAACCAGTAAAATGAGTAATTTATTATTTGATCCGGGTACTATGTTCCGGTTTGAACATGGGTTTACCATAATTACCCGCTTAGCATTTGAAACCCAGGGGCGTTACGGCTTTACGCCGGTATTTAACCAAATATATGCACGTACAAAAGATGTAAATTATTTTGTTGCACTATCACTTCCTAACAGGTTCGGTAATAGCGCCGCCTATTCAATAGGTTTGAACCTGCAGATAGGGTTTATTTTTAATTGATAAACAATCGAATTTTTACCAAATGTATTTTAAGTGGTTAAGTTCAGAAAACTCCGGAGGAGAAATGACATATTAACAACACTGTCATTTTAACAACACTGTCATTGCAAGGGACGAAGCAATCTCGTCGTCATGCATTACCTCTGTGCATAGTTCGCGATTGCTTCGTACCTCGCAATGACAAGATGGAAAGTCCTACAGCGTTTCCAACTTTACAATCGTATCAATCTGATCCGGTTTTATTTTATCAAGGTAAACAAAAACACCTTCTGGCAGCTGTTTAAAAGTTATTGCTGTGTTATCTGCAAAAGCCGAAGCTTTTGTTACTTTAAGTTTTAGTTTTGGAATAAAGATAAAAGGGTGGCCAGTGTTCTTTAATATATGCACATATAATGTTTTATTCTTCTCAGTTACAATTCCCCATTCTTGCGGTGCAACTAACCCACCGCGTGTGCCACGTATAGTTTCACCATTTTTATTCATCCATTCACCAACAGCTCTTAAAGTATCTATAAACTCTGGCTGTACTTTGCCGTTTGGCATTGGGCCAATGTTTAACAATAAATTGGCATTTCTGCCGGCATCATTTACCAGCAAGTGAATAATTTGCGTTACCGATTTGTAGTTGTTATCATTAAGGGTAAAACCCCAGCCATTGTTCATTGTTTCGCAGGTTTCTAAAGGCAAATGACTTATCACCGATCCGCCGCTAAACCCTGTGGTGTTTTCACCTGGTAAATCTTTTTCAAACATCTGGAAATCTTCTCCCGTTATTGATGCAATGTGATGGTTATTACCAATCATAGCAGCCGGCTGCAGCTTATGAATAAGTCCATATATTTCATCAAAATGCCAGTTCACATCCCTCCGTTCCCATTCGCCGTCAAACCAGATTCCGGCTATCGAACCATAATTGGTAAGCAGTTCTGTTAGTTGCTGCTTCATAAATGCTATATAATGATCCCAATCAGCATCAATAGGTTTGCCATTAACAATTGGGTGACCAAAACCGTAATCCGGCCTTCCCCAGTCTAACAGTGAATAATAAAAAAATAATTTAATGCCTTGCTTGTGACATTCGTCAGCCAGCTCTTTAAGCGGATCTTTATGATAAGGCGTTGCTTCGACGATGTTATAGTCGGATGCTTTTGTGTTAAACATGCTGAAACCGTCGTGATGCCGTGAGGTAATGGTGATGTACTTCATACCTGCGGCTTTGGCGAGTCCTACTATATCCTGAGCATTAAACTGTTCCGGATTAAAAAAGCCGGCCAAGCGCTTATAATTCTTATATGGTATATGTTCATTATGCATTACCCATTCGCCATCCCCAAGCAGGCTATAAATACCCCAATGGATAAACATTCCAAACTTCATGTCTTTAAACATTTCCCTGCTTTCCAGGTTTTCTTTTGTCGGTGTATAATCGGGCATTGGATAGCTGTAATTTTGGCAAACGGCAAGTTTTACCATCAGTAAAAAAACTCCAATAAGCAAAATTGTTTTTTTGGCGCAGGTGTTCAATTTAACAGAATTCATATAGTATTAGGTTTATTATAAATTGGTCGGGCTAATTTAATACTTAAAGGTCTTTTAATTGCATACCCAACAGCTTTATTGCAATGGCGTTCAAAGCTGCTTTATTACCGGCAAAATGAAATATTGCTTTGGTATGCGTAAGCGATTGATTTGCTTTTAAGGCTGCAGCCGGAGATGAAGTTTCTATCTCATAAAAATGGCCTAAACTTGCTCCAACATCATTTGGACCGTCATTATAGGCATTTACTACATCGCCCTTATAAGGGTCCGATTGTTGCTTCCACATAGAATTCACATAATCCTTGTCGCCTTTATAGTCGACCTTCATAATGGTAAGTATATTTTTATCAGCATCATAACTTCCGGCAAAAGGCTTAACTATAGCCGGAGGGATACCAATTTTACTTCTATATTGGGCATCAGCTTTAAAAAATAAAACACTGTCTTTTTTTATTAATCTTGTTGAGGGAACTTTACCAAAATAAGTGTCGTTTACAAGATTGGCCCCACCTTTTTTATACGGGATAATAATGGTAGCATGAGGAGCGGCTTTCATCATGCTCAATAACCAGATGGATAAAACGCCGGTAGATTTATTCCAATCCTTATCACCGGTGTTTTTTAAGGTATTTGTTGTTTGATAACCTATCCAGTGTAGCCCGCTCAAATTGACTCTTAAAATATTTTCTGCTGTACTTTTACTAAGTAGTGTGATATTTCTTTCAAGACTAACATGAAATTTTGTCCCGGAGTAATTTTCAATCTCAAAAGATTTACTAAAAGATACAGAATAAGGTTCTTTTTTAACAAAGTCAAATGTTATAGTGTCTATTATAGCAGGCGTTTGCCAATGTTTTATATCAAAAGGATCGCCTTTTTTAAAAAACAAGCCATATTGTCCGCCTTCGGGACCCATCCATATGCGTTCTTCACCGCCGTAAGCATTCATGTGCGGCATATATTTACCTGAACTGATCAAGTCATAATTTATCCATCCAAAGCTAAATCCTGTATCACCCTGGCAGGTGCTAGTCATTACCCTGGCCTGGTATTTCGGTACAATTAAAACTTTAGCATTGTCATTGGTTAGCTCAATAACATTCACATGTTTACTTAAGAAATTACGGTCGTCTGCGTAAGTTTTATCGGCAGCGGTGTTTATAATTTCAGTATTGGTTTGCTTTGAAGTATTTTGATGGCAGGAAAAAGCAACAAGGGACAACAGTGCTAAGTAACACAGGTAGTATGTTTTCATTTAATTGGTTTATAATTGGATAAACTAAATTAAACAAAAAACATTACCGTTTTTGTTTTTCTTTTTAATAAAGGGAATTACGTCTTATTGGTTTAAGATAGAAATAGCCCTATCCAAATGCACATATCCGCCATCAACATGAATCAGTTGACCTGTGGTATGACTTGAACGTTCCGAAAGTAAAAAAACAACCATGTCAGCAATCTCTTCGGCAGTAGTCATCCTATTTTCCAAAGGAATTTTAGCTTTTATATCTGCCAATTTTTCTTCAGGATTAGGAACTGTTTTTATCCAGCTTTCGTAAAGCGGAGTCCAGCATTCTGCTACAATAACGGCATTTACCCGTATTCCATAGCGCAAAAGCTCAACCGCCCATTCTCTTGTCAAGGCATTTCTTCCACCGTTTGAAGCAGCATAAGCTGATGTTCCGCCCTGCCCTGTTTCTGCAGTTTTAGAGCCAATGTTTACGATGGCCCCCTTCGTTTCCTTTAAATATGGTAAGGCACAATGCGCCATCAAATAATAATGTACCAGGTTTTTATGAAGGCTTTCCATAAAACGTTCATAACTGCCACTCTCCAACCCGACCCCATCATTCACCCCGGCATTATTTACCAGTCCATCAATTTTACCAAATTCAGTGATCACTTTTTGTATCGCCATTTCACAGTTCTCCGGTTTTGTTAACTCGGCAACAACCTGGAAACATTTGCCACCTGCGTTTTTAACCACAGCTGCATGGGCCAGGTTATCGGATTCGTCCCTTCCAACAATAACCGGTATCGCCCCTTCTTTGGCGAGTTGTTTAACAATGCCTGCACCAATGCCTTTGGCGCCGCCTGTTACTATTATGATTTTATCTTTTAGCTGCAGTTCCATGTTTTTAGCTTTAATTTAATGTTGGTTGGATATAAGCCTATATTCGCCTCACCCCAGCCCTCTCCAAAGGAGAGGGAGCTGAAAAGAGAAAAAAAATCAATTTTTAGTATAATCTTTTACTACCTGTCTTGCAGTTCCTAAACCGTCAATACCTAACTCAACAACATCGCCTGCTTTTAAATATATAGGAGGATTAAATCCAAGCCCTACTCCTGCCGGCGTCCCGGTTGAAATAACATCGCCTGGAAGCAATGTCATAAACTGACTTATGTAAGAAATCACAAACGGCACATTAAAAATAAAGTTGGATGTATTACCATCCTGCATATACTTACCATTTACCGTTAACCATAAACGAAGGTGGTTGGTATCCCTTATCTCATCAGTTGTTGCTAAAAACGGCCCGATAGGAGCAAAAGTATCACAACCCTTACCTTTGTCCCAGGTGCCGTTACGTTCCATCTGGAAAGCACGTTCCGAAACATCGTTATGCAAAACATATCCGGCAATGTAATCTTCAGCTTCAGCCTCTTCAATATAGCTTGCTTTTTTCTTCATAACTACGGCCAGCTCTACTTCCCAGTCGGTTTTAACTGATCCCTTAGGGATCACAATATCATCAAAAGGGCCAACCATCGCACTGGTAGCTTTCATAAATAAAACAGGTTCTGGCGGTACGGCCGCTCCGGTTTCCCTCGCATGGTCGGCATAGTTTAAGCCGACGCAAATAATTTTCGATGGCATAGCAATTGGCGGACCCAAGCGCTCGTTATCGCTAATTATTGCCAATTTACCTTCGTTTTCTTTTAAAAAGGCTTGCAAACGTTTTAATCCGTCAGTCGCAAAAAACTTTTGATCGTAATCTTCACCAAAACCCGAGGTATCATAACTTATATTGTTAACTATAACACCGGTTTTTTCAAATCCGGCTTTTCCGTATCTTATTAATTTCATTTGTGTCTTTTAATTATTCAATTTTACAAAACCGCCATCTATAGGATAATCGCAGCCGGTTACAAAGCTTGCTTCATCCGAGCATAAATATAGGGCTAAAGCAGCAACTTCTTCCGGCTGGGCCATTCGGCCTATGGGCTGACTTTTTGATAACTTTTCAAAAATTTCTTCTTGGTTATCCGGGTAATTTTTCTTGATAAAACCATCAACAAACGGCGTATGTACCCTGGCAGGCGAAATGCTGTTACAACGGATATGATCAGCAAGATAGTCTTTCGCGACAGACAAAGTCATGGCATAAATTGCTCCTTTACTCATAGAGTAGGCAAAACGATCAGGTATACCCACAAGGGCAGCTATTGAGGCCATGTTAAGGATAACTCCTGACCCATTTACTTTCATCGTTGGGATAGCAGCAAACATGCAATTATAAGCGCCTTTGACGTTTACGTTAAAAATGTTTTCAAAATCCTTACTGTTGGTTGTTTCTAACTTGCCTATATGAGCGATGCCTGCATTATTAACTAAAATGTTGACATTTCCAATCTTACTAAAAACATCAATTACCTGCTGCTGATCGCTTACATCACAACTATAAGAAAAAGCAGTACCATTGTCGTTTGTAATTTGTTTTACGGTTTGTTCTGCAGCTTCAGCATTTAATTCTATGATGTGTACAATTGCACCCTGCTTTGCAAACAAGACTGCCATAGCATTACCAATTCCGCTGCCACCGCCGGTTATTACAGCCGATTTTCCTTTTAAACTAAACATATAAACAAATTATAGGTCGATAATCAATTCGGCAGCAAAATAGTGAATTCTAAATTTACGAACGGTTTTTTTATTTAAAAGTGATAAACGGATTGGGAAATATACTGTTAGCTGTGAAACCTTCTTAATTAAACGAAACGCAATTTTCTTTGGAACAGTCGCTCATTGCACGTATATTTGATTAATAAACAACACGTGCAATGACAACGAAACTCACATTAACAATGGAGGATGAAGTAATTGATTCTGCTAAAAAATATGCCCGCCAAAAAGGAAAAAGTTTATCAGACATAGTGGAGAACTATTTAAAATCAATAACCGCAAACGAAGAAAAACCCAAGGCCCTGTCTCCCAAAGTAACCAGTTTAATGGGAGTGTTTAAACTGCCAGAAGATTTTGACTATAAAAAACACATTGGGAACGCTTTGATAAAAAAATATAAGTAACATCTATGAAGCATATTTTCATGGACATCAATGTTGTTATTGATTTTTTAGCAAACCGGCAACCCTTTTCATTGGATGGCGCCAGGCTTTTTGATCTTGCGGTGGATGGGAAAATCATAATTTACATTTCAGCGGTCTCCTATAATAACATTTATTACATTCTCCGGCAATCCTTAACAAATAATGCTACCATAAAATTATTGGAAGAATTGGCAGAAATAACCGAAATAACGGATGTGACCAATGTAATCATCCGGCAATCGTTAAAAACGGACTTTAAGGATTATGAAGATGCTATTCAATATTATTGTGCCCTTAGCATACCCAAAATTGATTTTATTGTAACACGCAATACAAAAGATTTTAAGAAAAGCACCCTGCCGGTGTTGACTCCAAATGAAGCGGTTGGTTCACTTCAAAATGTCCCATAAAGTAATATCTGTAATAAAATGACTGGAAAAAAGATGGTATTGATAGGTAATTCATTAATAAGGAAAACCACGTGAAGATTGTGGCTTGATTCGATTCCCCTACGGGCTACTAACCAAGTCAAAAGCCTTAAGTCGCAAGTCTTAAGGCTTTTTTGTTGGCCAGCGTTCACGTTCATTTCACATGAACACCTCCCGAATATTTATTAACATGCTGATAACCAAGTGTTTGAGCTATTTGGTTTCTTATTTAGCTTGTAAGTTATTGAAAATCAATTAGTTTCATTATTTGCAGAAAACTGCATTTTTTTTGCGGGCTATTACAAAAAAATGCAGCTTTTGCAGCTCTTTCGGGCAATTTTATAGTTTTGATCGTCATTTTTTTGCTGAAATTGCCAAAAAAGCGTTCATTTACGTTCACGTGAACGCATAAAGTGAACGCTCCTGCCTTAGTCCTGAAATGGGTTTACATACAGTTTTGGTTTATCGGGCCGAAGACTCCATTTATTCATTATCTCAAATTATGTCGGTTTGGATCAGATTATTGATGCGGTTTATCGTTAAATTAATGGCGACCGCTCTATCTTACCATTCGGCTCGTTTTTTAAATTGATCAGAAAACAGTATTATTGATTATGAATGAAAAACATCAAAGTAAGCTGTAATTGAAAGAAAGTAACAAGAATTGTCAATGTGCGCGGCGCAAAAATAAATTCATTGAAATGTTTTGAGCCCTGCCTTTATTTACTGCCTATCTGTTTGAACCACTGTTTCATGAAACGACATGAAACAACCTGACACAGGGGTGAAACACCTGAGGTAAATTACATAAAACGCACGTAATAGGGTCAGTTATATTACTCTTTCGATACAGACCGGGTTTTTAACTGGCCGCCCGATATATGAGCGAATGTAGTTGTAAACTACAGGCATAGCCGTCCGAAGTCAGAGACTATTACTGTCCGGTAAAAAACATGAATACAATTTAAATGTATGAATAAACCACAATTTGGCGGTTTTCTAAGAACATGTTTATAGCAGGCTCTATGTAATAAAAAGCAGTTGTTGGGAGTTGTCCGAATGGGTGTTTGAAAACTTGCTCAGTAATGCTTTTTCGGGTGATTTTAGAAAGCCACGTATATCTATATACGTCATAAGATGTAGCCGCATCATTGCAGCCAGATTAGCGAAAGACCATTTGGCAGCTATTCCTTTCTTAATAATTTTTAATATTAGGTCTGCTATTAGAGAACACCATATTTGCAGTTTTATAGCATTCTCTGAATCACCAAGAAAGTATTTAAGCGGATAATTTTGCTTCATTCGTTTGAATAGTATTTCTATTTGCCAGCGCTTCCGATATAACTCCGTTATAGTCAGGGCACTCATTCTCATATTGTTGGTTAAGAATTCATATATTTCTCCTGTTTCAGGGCTTTTGAATTGCACAATTCTACCTAAAACGCGATTGCTACTTCTGTGGCCCAGGCGGATACGTTTGTCTGCTATAACCCCTTTTTCTTTATGCGGATTATCTAACTCCTCCAGGACATCATAAGCAGATCTGCTTCGCTTTCGGGTAACCCAAGTTACCCCTGATGCTGAAAAGCTGTTAAGCTTTATATAGTCTGCATAACCCCTGTCAAAGACAAGAATCGAGCCTTTAGGGAGATGTACCTCTTTTAAAAACTGGGAATCGTTGGCTGCGGCAGCACTGAAGCGGATCATACAAGGTATGTCCTGGTCACTTCTTATCAGTGTATGAACTTTGATGCCTCCCTTTCGTTTGCCCGCAGGGTTTTGACCAGAAGTGCGCAGTATTTCCTGAAATAAAGATATGGTGGTTGAATCAAATATATACAACCGGGATGTCTTGCCTTTCTTTCGGCTGTCCGATAAAAATCCCGAATACTTTTGATAAAGCTTGTAATAAATGGCACCGAAAACATCCGCTTGCCTCCTGTTATTGGCGTCTGATATAGTGCTGCGCCTGGGATGGTAACGTACACCAAGATGATTAAGTCTTTGCTCTGCTGCAAGCATGCCAGTTGTTACTTCCCGCAACGAATTGCAGTGGTTGAATGTAGCATAAAGCATGGTTACCAAATGCTCGTAAGTAGTGAACCGCTTACAGTATCTGTCTGCATTATGATCGGCGGTTATACGACGGATCATATCTCGGGGAATAAATCGCAATAACTGAGCGAATATCGGCTGTCCGGTAAAAAAGGTACTTTTGTTCATTGGTGTTTTTTGTGTGGTAACTTAAAACTACCAATAAAGGGAGGTCTTTAAAAACTTCCCTTTCTTTTTTTTCAAATCGTTTACCGGACAGTAATAGTCAGAGACATTCGGACAACAGGCTACGGACAACTGGCTTGTCTTGTTGCCATAGCTGAAAATTAAGGTTCTGACTGTTCTTTTTACCTGCTCTTTCCATCATCCACAGCATCCATTCCTTCCGGCTTTCGACGGGATGACTTTGAATAGCCTCTTTTAGCTATCAAGCAAATCGTAAACGCATTGCAAGCAAGAGGTCATCGGTTCCACCGGCCCCGTTTGCGCAAAGGCCTGCCAAATATCAAATAGATTGCGCATGATCTGCGGAAGGAAGTGTCACGGATTAAAATATAGTCTGTAAATATAATTTTGAAGTTAGTCTATAAATTGTTGATATTTAGCCAATAAAACAATTATTACCATAACCAATTTATCATATTCCTGAGAGCGTTTGTGTCATTTCTTCTTGGGCAATAATGTAGGCTAATCAACATATTAAATAATGGAAAATAAATTAACGGAAAACGTTGATAATTCTGAATCGGAACCAATTATCGATGAAAGGAAAGCAGAAAAGGAAAAAAAGATCGAATTTGAAAAGCAGGAATTGTTAAATCGTGTGGTAAGCGGAAATATCGAAAATATTAAAGACAGGGTGGCCTTTATACTAAATACCTCTAATGATGCTAGAAACTCAGACAGAGAGTTGGCATGGGTATATTGGCATATATTTGAATCCAACCTACTCGATGGGGCTGCTATTACGGAAGAACAATTTAAAGCACTTACTCAGGTTAGTTCATTATCAAGGATCAGAGCAAAAATTCAAAATGAATATAAATTATTCCAGGCCGACGAAAAAGTTCGGCGCTTTCGCGGCGTTTTAGAAGCAGATCAAAAGCAAGAAGCAATTGAAGATAAACCTTCTGGTATTGGTACCTATTCTGTTTACATAGATGAAACAGGAAAAACACAGGATTATCTTTCGGTTGGTTCTATATGGCTTTTAAAATATGGCTATTCTATAATTGAATCTCAGCGCGAACTCAATAAGTGGAAGAAGGAGAAGGGCATAAGTTTTGAGTTTCACTTTACAGAATTGACGAAACACAAAATGGATCATTATAAAGAGTTCTTCCTTAAATTTCTTTCCTTACATCCGGATATCGGCTTCAAATTAATTGTGATCAATAATAAAGGCCACAATGATAAAAATTCCGCAATCACGGATTTAACATATCATTTGATTTCCAAAGGTGTTCTCCATGAAGATTCAACGAGGAGGGCTCCCTTGCCCAGGGTTCTTCAAGTTTGGTTAGATGAGGAAGAGAAAGGAAGCGATCAGCTAAAGTTAGAGAATATAAAGGAAAGGATAACTAGCCAGCAAATACCTGGATTATACATTGGTGACTTCTTTGCAGTTCCGTCTGCGGATAACTTTTTTATTCAAGCTGTGGACCTTTTTACGGGATCAATAAATAGGAAATTACATAATCCAGAGTCCAGCAATTTTAAAGATGAATTTGCTGATTTTGTGCTTGCATCTTTAAAGTTTGATATCAAGTCAATAGACATCAATAATGAGGTCGCAGATCAATCAATTGTCTTTGATTTAAGTGATAAATAGCTCCCGCTGCCGCAAGCGTCCTCGCTTGTGGCTCGCTGGCAAAGTAAACGCCAGGCTTCCGCTTTTGCAATTTCCCTTTTTGGTTAAACACATTAACTAAGGCTATCTGGCACGTCGGTTACTTAGCATAAAGGCCACAAGCAGGGACGCTTGCGGCAGCGGAAGATGAGGATTTTTGTCATGATTGTCCACCCGTCCTAACCCATATCCTACCCAAAACCAAACAGACAAACAAAGCCTTTTCTGGCTAGTATGCCACGCGGGCCGAAGCGGTAGCGTACTAATCACCGGAACTGGGCTATCCCAAATTCCGCCTTGCACTTCCCCTCAAATAACCTTTACTTTATCAAACCATTATAAACCCACCAATGAACCGACTTTTTAACAGCATTGCTGTGCCATATCGTTACCGCGTACTGGTATTGCTATGCTCGCTTACCACGTTAACGTATATGGACCGCATCTGCATATCCATTGTGGGCGTGCGCATCAAAGCCGAGCTGCACCTCAGCAACGAAAAATTTGGATGGGCCCTGGCGGCTTTCGCGTTGGCTTATGCCCTCTTCGAAATTCCTTCGGGTATGCTCGGCGATCGGATAGGCCCTAAAAAAGTATTTATCCGCATCGTTGTAGCATGGTCGGTTTTCACTGCGCTTACGGGCCTGGTAAATGGGTTGATAAGCCTGCTCGTCGTTCGTTTTTTGTTTGGCGTGGGCGAATCGGGCACTTACCCCAACAGCATATTGGCGGTATCGCGCTGGTTCCCGGTAAGCGAAACGGGCAAGGCGCTGTCGTGGGTAGGCATTGGCTCGCAAATAGGCTCCGCGCTGGCCCCGCTCATCATTGTGCCGGTAGCGATGGCCTACGGATGGCGGGTGCCTTTTTTCGTCGTCGGTGCTATTGGTTTGCTGTGGGTGAGTATTTGCTACGTGTGGTTTCGCGATTTCCCGGCGCAAATGAAGGGCATGCCTGATGCCGAAAAAAAGCTGATCGAATCAACTTGCCGCCACAAACAAGGGCAGCACCTGGTGCCATGGAAGCTCATCATCCGCAACAGCACCCTATGGCCGCTAATGCTGATGTATTTTTGCTGTCAATGGGCCAACTACTTTTTTATTGCATGGATGCCCATTTACCTGCAGGAAGGGCGCGGTTTCACGGAGAACAGCATGAAACAGGTTACCTCCCTGCTCTTTGCGGTGGGCATAGGCGGCTTTTTGACCGGCGGCGCGACCGGCGACTGGCTATTGAAATATAAAGGGCTCAAAATGGCTCGTCGGCTCACCGGCATGCTGGGGCTTGGCTGCTGCGGAATATTGTTGTTTGTAGTCGCGGTTTCTGTCAACAATACACTGGCCGCCTGCTGCCTTATCGCGGCAAATTTTGCCTTCTCATTCGGGGTGATGGTATCCTACGCCGTATGTGCCGATATTGGCCGCAACAACGCCGGCACGGTAACGGGCGCCATGAACTTTTTCGGGCAGATGGGTGCTTTCTTTCTTGCCATTATTTTCGGGCACATCGTGCAGGCCACACACCGTTTTGATTATCCCGTTTACGTTGTCGGCGCAGTACTGATCACAGGCTGCCTGCTTTGGCTGGCCATTGACGCTGAAAAGCAGCTACCGGAGATGGGGGAATTTGGCTAGCAGACGTTTTCCGTTAAGTAAAAAAATATTAATATCGAACAATGAATCTTGAATATCGAACACCGAAATTTCACTTCATAATTCATTATTCGACGTTCGGTGTTCGATATTATTTTCTTAACTTAATAGCAGTGCATCAAGGGGTAAACAGCTTCCAGTGCCCTTCGGAGACTACTTCAACCGTGTCGCCGGTCACTTTGATGGCGGTCTCATCGTCAATCGCGTACACAGGCACCGGTAGCCTCGCAGCCCATTTTTCTGCGTTAGCCAGGGAAGCGTCCGGGTGATCCTCGTGATCCAGGTGCGGAATCAACGCAAAGTCAACCATTCCCGCTCCCTGAGCCGTAACAAAGGTCCGGCTGATTTCTCCCCCCGGTGTATCGAACATGATGTCTTCCGACTTGAGGGCGCTACCGCTGCAGCTGCGCGGATTACGGTAGGTCTCTCCGAAGATGGAGGACGCCGCCATGCTTCCGGCGCTCACTCCCACATAGACCGCCTCGCGCCGCAACGACGGCAGGATATGTGTCAGTCCGGACTGCTGCATCCAGTAGCTAATGTACAGTGGGTCACCGCCCCAAACCAACAGGGCGTCCGTCTCCTCCACCGTAGGGACCCACGCTTTTTTATCGATGCTGGGCAGCGCGGTGAGTTCCAGCACACCAAGCGACTTCCAACCCAATTGGCTCAAAGGAGACCGGGCTTTTCCGCAGATCGCCTGCCATGCCATACCGGCACCGCCGGGGAAGGGGTAGATCCCGATGGGAATGAAGAGGGCGTTGGACTCGGCGATCGGTTTACCCAGCAGATCGACCAGCGCATCGTGGATGCTTGTGTTGCTGATACCGCTGGAAGTAAGAAGAAGCTTCATGATGTTTAAATTTGATAAGTAAAAGTCAATAATCTTATTTTCATTTTAATATTTGAAAAAAAATAAAATTTAATTTAAAGTATCTGCTAAAACAAGGTTCCGCTCTCGGGACGGGAATCACATCTTCTTGAAATGTGCAGCTTCCGTTATTTCGTATGTTGCTCCGTTACTAACTGTAGTGGTATCAATGTAGAGAGATAGATCAGAAGAATTTAAGGTTTTGATTTGCTAATTCATATTACACCGTAATTCAGAAGGAGTCGTACATCCTAAACTTGTACAGTTTACATTTAAAAATGCATATTTCAAAACCGATACCTTTTAGAGCTGTTCTATAGTCTGTGAATGATTTTAAATAGCATAAATATGAAAGCGATCATCCTTAATGAATTCGGACCTGCATCACACTTACGCTTTGCAGACCTGCCAGTACCACAAATAAACGATGAAGAGGTATTGGTAAAAATTAATGCCATCGGCATTAACCCGGTAGACGTTAAAACCCGCCAGGGAAAAGGAGCTGCCGGCGCCATCACAGAAAGTCCGATCATCCTCGGCTGGGATATATCCGGTGAGGTAACAGAAAGCCAATCGTCCCGGTTTAAAAAGGGAGATGAGGTTTTTGGCATGGTAAACTTTCCCGGGCATGGAAAAGCCTATGCAGAATATGTTGCCGCACCAGCAGGCCATATAACTTTAAAACCAGGAAATATTAGTCATGATGAAGCGGCGGCAGCGTGCCTCGCGGCTCTTACTGCGTGGCAGAGTATGACGGAGCACTTCCAGGTTAAAAAAAATCAAAGAGTATTAATCCAAGCCGGCGCAGGTGGGGTTGGTCATTATGCCATACAAATAGCAAAACACTTTGGTGCATATGTTATAGCTACTTCATCTGAAAAAAACAAAAAATTTATATTGAGCCTGGGTGCCGATGAGCATATTGATTATAAAGCAGTAAGTTTTGAGGATGTGGTTAGCGACATTGATTTTGTGCTGAACGCCCTAAGCAGCGATATTGCTGAACGTTCACTGTCTGTTATTAAGCAAGGTGGAACCCTTATCAACATAGCATCTTCAACCACTGATGCAATACAAGAAAAGTCTCAAATGAAAGGTATCAAAGTATTACATACTATGGTAAAATCTAACGGAAAGGATATGGAGCAATTAGCAGACTTATTGGAAAATAATAAGATGAGGTCACATATTTCCGAAGTTTTCGCATTGGAAGACATCCAAAAAGCACATAACAGTATAGAAACAGGCAGGACAGTTGGTAAGATTGTTGTAAAGCCATAATGCAGGTGATTTTTGAGATGGAAGTTTCTACACTTTAGATCGTTCGATTCTTCTTAGCGCTTCTTAAAGTAAAGCCTTCAATAAAGTTGGAGGCTTTTTTTGTCAAAGACTAAAATCTAATTCCATTTATATACATTTGAATACAAGATTGGCCTAAAAAATTCTTAAACGATTTAATTTCTACAGATGAAACGTCTACTTTACACTCTCATTTCCTTCTTTTCAATAATATTTTTTACTTCAGCTAAACCCTTTCACTTTAAAGATAACCCACCATTAAAGCCGCTTCCACGTATTGCGATTGCAGGCCTGGGAATAGAATCGAGCACGTTTTCTCCAGCCCTTACAGATGAAGCAGCTTTTCATGCCCAATACAATAACGATGTTTTCTCGGTTTATCCATTTTTATCTGCGGATTCACCACTTCGTCATAAAGCAGTTTGGTTTCCGACTTTAGTGGGACATGCATTGCCCGGAGGCACAGTTACCCGTGAAGCTTACGAATCGCTTGTAACCAAAACACTCGGCGCACTTAAAAAAAACGGGCCATACGATGGTCTTTATTTCGACATTCATGGTGCCATGAGTGTTGTAGGTTTGGATGATCCGGAAGGTGATTTTATTGTAAGAATCAGAAAAGTGATTGGAAACAAAACAATTATTTCCACGTCGATGGATTTACATGGAAACGTTTCCTGGCGTTTGGCAGAAAATACCGATTTGATCACTTGTTACCGGTTAGCGCCTCATGAAGATGCTATGCAAACGAAAGAACGAGCCGTGCACAATTTGATTGAGCGTATTGAAAGTGGCAAAGGAAAACCTGCATACAAAGCTTATATCTCTATACCTGTTTTGTTGCCCGGCGAAAAAACAAGCACGAGAATAGAACCTGCAAAGAGTGTATACGCTGCGGTTGCCCCTGCTTCGGTACAAAAAGGAATTATTGATGCTGCTATATGGGTGGGCTATGCATGGGCCGATGAACCGCGCAACCATGCGGTTGTTATGGTTACCGGTGATGATAAAGAAAAAGTAACACACACTGCAGAACAATTGGCGCGAAATTTTTGGAATGCGCGAGCAGGCTATGCATTTGTAGCACCTACAGCAACCTTGAGCGAGTCGCTCGATAAGGCAGTGGCAAGCAATAAACATCCCTTCTATATCAGCGATTCCGGCGATAATCCTACTGCCGGTGGTGCCGGTGATGTTACCTGGACATTAAAAGAAATACTCGCCCGCCCTGAATTTAAATCGGATAACGGCCCTTCACTTATCTATGCCTCTATTCCCGGGCCAGAGCTTGTAAAAAATGCAATAGCCGCGGGTGTGGGTAAACATGTTGAAGGTTATGCCGGTGCAAAAGTTGACGCCCGGTATGCACCACCATTATTAATTTCAGGAACAGTAGAGTCTATTGTGTATGGCGATAAGGATGCCGAAGTTGAAGTAGCTGTAAAGGTTGGAAGCGTCCATATCATTGTTACTCAAAAACGTAAGCCTTATCATAAGGAGATTGATTTTACCAGGCTGGGTCTTAATCCACGAAAAGCAGATATTGTAGTTGTAAAAATCGGTTACCTGGAGCCAGAACTTTATGCAATGCGGGCAGACTGGATACTGGCGTTAACTCCTGGAGGCGTAGACCAAAATTTAGAGCGGCTTCCTTATAAAAGAATCCAACGACCTATGTTCCCCTTTGATAAAAACATGGCTGATCCGGATCTTTCAGCCAAATTAGTACCAGCATCAGATCAATTATAATAAGCTATTTATACTTTATACCAATTATGAAAAAGAGCATTTTAATATTCTTTATTTTTTCCATCAGTAAGTTAGCGGTTGCTCAGGCCACTAAAGCACCTGTTTATCCATTGATCACACACAACACCTATTTCAGCATCTGGTCTGATACAGATAGCTTAAATGCTTCAACAACTAAACACTGGACAGGGAATGATCAGTCATTAGTAGGGATAATCCAGGTTGATAATAAATTTTACCGCTTTTTAGGCAAGGAGCCGGATGTTTACAAAACCATCCTGCCAACTTCGGAAGATAAGCCTTATGTATGTAAATACACTGAAACTGAGCCCTCAGCCGGATGGACAGAAAGACAATTTAATGACGGCGCATGGAAAACAGGTGGCGCACCATTTACTGATAATAAAGCCCAGGCGAAAACACTATGGACCAGCAAAAATATATGGATAAGACGAGAATTTACTTTGACAGATATTAACATTAACCAGTTGTTGCTAAACCTATACCACGATGATAATGTGGAAGTTTATTTAAACGGACAAAAAATATATAACACCAAAGGATGGACGAGTGATTTTAAACTGATTCCGGTTAAAGAAGAATTTCAACAAAAATTAGTAAAAGGTAAAAATGTTATCGCCATTCATTGTGCAAACACAGCTGGTGGAGCTTGGTTGGATGTAGGTTTATTAGATAAAACTAAAAGAAAATTAAGTAACGAAATACAAACAGCACATCAAAACAGTGTGGTGATAAATGCAACACAAACCATATATAAATTTACATGTGGCAATGCTGATTTGCAGCTTACATTTACATCGCCGTTGTTAATGAATGACCTGAACATTTTTTCCAGACCTGTCTCTTATATATCTTATAAAGTAAAATCAAATGATGGCAAGCAACATAATGTAAAGGTATATTTCAGTGCGTCAACAGATATTGCTTTAAATAAACCCTCCCAGGAAATAACCACCGAAAAGTATGCTGCCAACCATTTATCCGTGCTAAAAGCAGGGACTGTTGAACAACCTGTACTAAAGAAAAAAGGTGATGATTTGAGGATCGACTGGGGGTACATGTATGTTGCTACTCCGCAATATGAAAATGCTGTTCAATATATTACTCACGGGATAGAATCAGTAAACTCATTTTTTACTGGTAATACCAAATCTACAGTAAAACAGGGGAAACAATTGGTGCTCAATACAGTGATACCTTTTGGATCGGTTGGAGCAGCTTATACAGAGAAGTTTGTTGAATTGGGTTATGATGATTTATATGCTATTCAATTTTTCCACGTGAATTTAAAACCATGGTGGAAAAAGGGCGGAAAGACTATTGAAAATGAACTTAGTGATGCTGTAAATAAGTATAATTCGATTATGCAAAAATGCGACTCCTTTAATAAGGCTATGTATGCGGATGCAGAAAAAGCAGGAGGTAAAAAATATGCAGATTTATGTGTTTTAGCCTATCGTCAGAGTATAGCTGCTCATCAATTAGTGCAAAGCCCTAAAGGTGATGTGCTCTTTTTATCAAAAGAGAATTTCAGTAACGGATCTATCAACACGGTCGATGTAACTTATCCATCGGCACCATTATACCTTATCTATAATCCAAAACTGATGGAAGGCATGTTAAATGGCATATTCTACTATAGCGAAAGCGGAAAATGGATCAAGGGCTTTCCTGCACATGACCTCGGTACTTATCCGTTGGCAAACGGCCAAACATATGGCGAAGATATGCCGGTGGAAGAATCCGGCAATATGATCATTTTAACAGCAGCTATTGTTAAAGCCGAAAACAGTCCGGCATATGCCCGATTGCACTGGAAGACATTAAGTAAATGGGCGGATTTTTTAAGTAAAGCAGGTTTAGATCCTTCCAATCAATTATGTACCGATGATTTTGCCGGGCATTTAGCGCATAATGCCAATTTATCGGTTAAGGCTATTGTAGCAATTGATTGTTATGCAGAAATGGCCAAACAATTGGGCGACAAAAAAACTGCAACTGCTTACCGGAAAATAGCTGAAGAAATGGTTGTCAAATGGATAAATATGGATGCAGCAGGAGATCATTATGCATTGGTTTTTAATGACAAAGACACCTGGAGTCAAAAATATAATTTGGTTTGGGACAAAGTATTAGGGTTACACTTATTCCCCCAACAGGTTTATGACAGCGAAATAAAATTCTATCTAACCAAACAAAACAAATTCGGATTGCCTTTGGATAGCCGGAAAACCTATACCAAATCTGACTGGATATTATGGACCGCAACCTTAGCAAGCGATCAGCATGATTTTAAAGAATTAATAAATCCTGTATATAAATACGCGACTGAAACACCTACCCATGTCCCTTTGAGCGACTGGCATGAAACTACAAATGGAAAACAAGTTGGTTTTCAGGCACGCAGTGTTGTAGGGGGGTATTTTATGAAGTTATTGTTGGAAAAGTTTAATCATAAAAATGATAAGATAACCTCAGTCCAAAAAACGAAGTAATTGCAATTAATGCTTAAAGTATGAGTACTCATACTTTAAGCATTTATAATTTGTTAAGCTCATCTACTAATAATTTACTGATTTCGTTAAAATAACGACGTACCCCGAAACCCATTACACTTTGTATGCCTCGGCCGGCGTTGGTAATAAATACCTCATCAGCTTCATATAAAATTTCAGGGTTAATCTGTGCCTCCATAACCGGGATATTAATTTCTTTGGCAAGATTAATAATCACCTGGCGCATAACCCCTTCCACGCAACCTTCACTTATTGCTGGAGTATATAAATGTTTTTGATACCATACAAAAATATTTGAGCTCCCGGCTTCGCACAAAAAGCCATTCTGGTTTAATAAAAACACTTCGTCAAGATTATTCTGAGTTTTGTATAATCCTGCCATTACATAAATTAGCGAGTTGCAGGTTTTAATATTGGAAAGGTAATTGGTAGGTTTTGGCAATTCAGTAAAAATATCCACCAGCAAACCTTTACTATTTAAAAAGTAGCGGGGTTCATCCAAAGGCTGAAACTCAAGCGAATACCCCATTTTATTTTGCGATGGTGTGTACAAACCACCTGCATCCCGGTAGACGGTTAAACGTAAACGGCCATTTCTTGACTTATTTCGCCTGGAAAGCTCATCTGCTTTTTCTTTCAAAAACCAGCTGTCCATTTGCGAATACTCTTCAATTTTAAGGACTTTCATACCTCTTTGCAAACGGTCGGCATGCAGATCGGCGAACTTAAGCTGCCCTTTCATCATACGCATGCTTTCAAACAGGCCATCGCCATATTTAAAAGCTCTGTTATTAATGGTAACCAGCTTTGTATCCGCAGGAAGCATTTCCCCATTAAAATTGATAAAAAGAGGTGTCATGGGAAGGATATTAGTTGAAATGTTTTAAAGTTGAAATGTTGTAATGTTAAAATCCTTAATCTCCAATCTCTAACCTCGTATCACTATACTTTCGCCATTTATCTAAAACCATCTCAAAATCAGGTGGCAACGGTGCTTCAAAATGCATTTGTTTTTTTAAAGTCGGATGTAAAAAACCTAATGTTTGCGCATGCAGAGCCTGCCGCGGCATAAGTTCAAAACAGTTTTCTACAAATTGTTTGTATTTGCTGAAAACAGTACCTTTTAAAATCTTATCCCCGCCATAGGTAGCATCACTGAATAATGGATGCCCTATATGTTTCATATGTGCCCTTATCTGGTGTGTACGGCCAGTTTCGAGCTGGCATTCGATCAATGTAACATAACCCATCCGTTCTAAAACTTTATAATGTGTAACAGACCATTTTCCTTTTTCAGGGTCATCATAAATTGACATCACACGCCTGTCGTTTATACTGCGGCCAATATAACCTGTAACGGTGCCATCCTGTTCAAGGTCGCCCCAAACCAGTGCAATATATTTACGGGTTATGGTATGATCGAAAAACTGCTTTGCCAGCCAGGTCATAGCGCGTTCGTTTTTACTAATCAGCAATAAACCCGAAGTATCTTTATCAATGCGATGCACAAGGCCGGGCCTGCCTTCGTTACCGGGCAAGGTGGGCAGTTGCTGAAAATGGAAAACCAATCCGTTTACCAATGTGCCGGTATAATTGTTATAGCCTGGGTGCACCACCATTCCCGCAGGTTTGTTTATTACCAGCACATCATGATCTTCATAAATAATATTTAGGGGAATATCTTCGGGATATACTTCGGTATCCCTTGGCGGGTGCGGTAAAACTACAGATATAACATCCAGCGGTTTAACCTTATAACTGGCTTTTATTGTTTTATCATTAACCAGCACATTTCCAAGTTCAACAGCATTTTGGATACGGTTACGCGAGGCATTTTCAACCCGGTGCATTAAAAACTTATCAATGCGTAAAAGCGATTGTCCTTTGTCAACAATTATGCGCAGGTGTTCGTATAAATCCTGCTCATCAAGCTCAATTAAACCGGGTTCATCTGTCATTGGGGCAAAAGTACTCGTTTTTTTATTTATTGATGATTGTAAACTATGTTCAATCTATTAAACCTAATTATAATAATTTCATGAAAAAAATCTACATTTTTTTAACCGTAGCCATTTTTGCTTTTATGGTATCAACGGCAAATGCTCAGAACGGGAATGGGAACGGGAACGGTTTCGACCAGTTGATTAAATCAAGTCCGGGAGATGCTACTAAACTTGTTCAGAACTTTGCCGAACCTTTATTTAAAGGCTTTGGAATTGGTTTGAACAGCGGCTGGAATAATACTGCGAAAACCAAGAAATTTTTACATTTCGACCTGCGTATTACGGCTAACGTAGCCCAGGTACCAACAAGCGGCCAAAGTTTTGACGTAACAAAAATCGGTTTATCAAACCATGTGCAGGTCGATCCTTCATCTACAACTAATCTTGCCCCTACCTTTGCAGGCAGTAAAAGTGATCCGACTCCATTAATGGATATTAAAGACAATAATGGTAACACAATAGGACAGTTCAATATGCCTAATGGTGTAATTCAGTATATCCCGGCGCCAAATATTCAGCTTACAGTAGGACTCTTAAAGAATACAGATTTAACCATACGCACCACACCCAATATCAGCATTGGCAGTAATGGCGGCTCGGTTGGGATGATCGGTTTCGGAATAAAACATGATATTATACAGGATTTCCTTGGGAAAGCAAAAGTGTTAAAACCCTTTGATCTGGCTATAGCCGTAAATTATAATCGCATTAACTATTCTGCAACGCTTAATGTACAACCAGAATTCGGCACCCTGCCTGCACCCGGCAATTCGTCTTCAGATTTTTCAAATCAACGTATAAAAGGTGCATTCACAGGAGTAAATGTTCAGGCTATTATTTCTAAAAAATTACTTTTCTTCACACCATTCCTTTCTGTTGGTTATCAAAGTGCTAATACAGCTTTCAATTTATTGGGCAACTATCCAGTATCATCAAACGTAGGTTTTTATTCCACTATTACCGATCCTGTACACATTAGTGAAAACAGTATAAGTGGCTTACGAACTGATATAGGTTTCCAGCTAAATCTATCGGTGTTTCGTATATTTGCATCGTACAGCCCGGGTCAATACCAGTCAGCTAATGCAGGTATCGGCTTTGGTTTCTAAATTTGCTTAATGGATATCGATCTCGAAATTTATAGCCCTGTTCATCAAATTAAAAATAAATTGTTTGACGAACAGGGCTTAAACGTTTTTATAAAACGCGACGATCTGATCCACCCCATTATATCCGGCAATAAATGGCGTAAGCTAAAATACCTACTGAAAAAGGCCCAGTCCGAAAACAAAACCCACCTGGTAACCTTCGGTGGCGCTTATTCAAACCATTTACTGGCAACAGCCGCTGCAGCGGCTAAATTCGGCTTTAAAGCAACCGGAATAGTTCGTGGAGAACAAGTTACAAACGACACTCTGTTTCTTTGCCGTTTACACGGGATGAATTTATTATTTACCGACCGCGACAGTTACCGCGATAAACCAGCCCTTTTCGAAAAACATTTTGCCGGTGACCCTAATGCTTTTTTTATTGACGAAGGCGGCGCATCCCCCGAAGGAGCAAAAGGCTGCAGCGAACTCATTGACGAACTTACAGAAACCTACGATCATATCTTTTGCGCTTGCGGAACCGGCACCACTGCGGCAGGTATAATAAACGGTATTCAAAAACATCAGCTTGCAACCCAATTTCATACCGTGCCGGTATTTAAAAACGGAGGTTTCATAAAACAAGAAATAGACCGCTTTTTAACCACCCCGGCAAATTACCAACTGCACACCGATTACCATTTCGGCGGCTATGGCAAAGCTGATGATGAACTCATAAAATTTGTAAAAAATTTCGTTGCCGAAACCGGGATATTAATAGAACCCATCTATACCGGTAAAATGCTCTATGCCTTATACGATTTGGCTGCCAAAAACAACTTTAAACCCGGAAGCCGCATCCTTGCCATACACAGCGGCGGCATTTGGGGATTGTTAGGCATGAAGGATCGTTTTTTTTGATGTGATTTTTAATTTGAAAATGTGCTGATTTGAAGATTTGAAAATGGAAGCGCATAACTCTGCAATCATTTTTCTACATCTGCACATCTGCAAATCTACCCGGTGCGCCCAGTGCAGGGTGGCACACTGACAAAGTGCTGTCACCACTTTTATTATGACCTTTGTTTAAACTTATACGAATTATATCTTTTTGTCATTGCGAGCGTAGCGTGGCAATCGCGAACTATACACTAGCGCTAATGCATTGGCGACGAGATTGCCACGTCGTTCCTCCTCGCAATGACAAAGTAATAATCCATTTGTCATTGCGAGCGTAGCGTGGCAATCGCGAACTATGCAGTCGCGTTAATGCATTGGCGACGAGATTGCCACGTCGTTCCTCCTTGCAATGAAAAAGTTTTATTTTTTCCACAAAAAACACCTACTTTAGAAATCATGAAAGTGCATGAGTACTACGTTTACATCCTGACAAATCAATCAAACTCAGTTTTGTATGTAGGCGTTACTAATGACATACAAGGCCGCACTTACGACCATAAGAATAAAGTATTTAAGGGATTTACAGCAACTTACAATTGTAATAAATTGGTATACTATGAAGAATTTCAATGGATACATGATGCTATTGCACGGGAAAAACAACTTAAAGCAGGTTCAAGACAAAAGAAAATTGATTTAATTATTACCGATAATCCATTGTGGAATGATTTAAGTGACGGTTGGTATGACTAAATATAAGTTTGTCATTGCGAGCGCAGCGTGGAAATCGCGAACTATGCACTAGCATTAATGCATTGGCGACATACTATTCCGTTTGTCATTGCGAGCGCAGCGTGGCAATCGCGGACTATGCACTAGCGTTAATGCAATGGCGACGAGATTGCCACGTCGTTCCTCCTCGCAATGACAAAGCACTAATCCTGCGTTTGTCATTGCGAGGCACGAAGCAATCGCGGACTATGCACTAGCGCTAATGCAAAACGGAGATTGCCACGTCGTTCCTCCTCGCAATGACAAAGTAGTAATTTTCGCCTCGCACGGCACCGGCCGGTTAATGAGCCGCAGCGCCGCTTTTAAAACATTAGATAAAGCCGCCATTGCCGCAAACCTCATAGAAAAACGCATAACCTTGATGGGCAGCGACATGGACGAAGCCCCCATGGCCTATAAAGACATCCACACCGTAATAGCCGCACAAACAGATTTAGTAGAAGTGCTGGCCCGCTTTGAGCCGAGGATTGTGCGGATGGCGGATGCGAGGGAGAGGCCGGAGGATTAAATTTTTCCGTTATTATTAATAATTTTTATAACTTCATAATTTATAAACCATTATCATTTTTCTCATGGCAAAATATCCACCCTATGTAGATGCATTCAGCACAATTCCTAAAGTGTTTGAAGAAATAAAAAAAGCCTCTGTTCCACCGAAATTTACAATAGATTTTCTCGGCAGTGTAGGGCTTAAATCTTCAAGTTATAGAGCGATGATACCTATTTTAAAAAAACTTGGTTTCTTAGATGCAGCGAGTGTTCCTACAAGTATATATAAAGAATATAGAGATGATTCAAAATCTGCCATAGTTTTAGGAGTGCAAGTAAAAAAGGCTTACGGCGATTTATACAAGGTAGCTGAATATGCTCATAAATTAGGTAAAGATGCAATTACTACTAAATTAAAAACTGTATTAGGTGTTGGCGATGATGATAAAGTAGTTCCGAAAGTGGTATCAACATTTCAAGAATTTGTGAAGCTGTCGAATTTCGACAATGTAATTCCCGATGGTAAACCCGATGTTAAGAAGAAAATTGAAGAGACTGATCACACAAAGGATACTCCAGACAAACCTTTCGTACCCCCATTAAAAACAAATAAAACATTCGGTATCTCCTACACAATCAATTTGAACCTGCCTGCGACTACAGAAATAGAAGTTTATAATTCAATATTTAAAGCATTAAAGGACAATTTGTTAGATGAATAAATTCAACGAAAGGCTTGAACGATTTGCTTTCAAAAATTTAATGTTGGAAACAGATTTGATTAAAATTGAAGAATCCGGAGTAGATATCCAACATGTTGATACCATCTCAAAAAAAGAAATTGTCGACACTGAATTATTCGAACATGAGATTCTGACTTCAGCCAGAAAAATGGCAAGGTTTTATGTTTATTATTTTGCCTTTGAAAATTCCATTAGAAGTTTGATTTCTGGAAGACTTGAAGAAAAGCACGGAATTAATTGGTGGGACTTAAAAGCACCGCCGGGTGTTGCTAAAAATGTAACTGAAAATCAAGCGAGAGAAAAAGATACAGCTATGGCTATTAGATCTGATGATCCTTTATCGTATACAAATTTTGGCGAACTAATCGACATTATTACATATAATTGGGAGGATTTTTCAGATACAATTAGAAGTAAAAAATCGATGGAATCTGTTGTAAGTCAATTTAGTAAAATCAGAAACGTTATTGCGCATTCATGCGAATTAGAGGAAGATGACATTATTAGATTGAAATTATTAATAAAAGATTGGTTTAGGATACAAAGTTAATAGACTTAGTGAAGTGGTTTTAAATAATATTTTATGTTCTAATGATATTGATTGGGGAGCCGTGGCTTCCATTGCGACTTGTATTTATACTGTTGTGGCGATCATTGGCGTCATTTATGTAGTGAGAAGTTTTCAAGAACAGACACGAATAAATGAGAGTCAAGCTGAAATCAACAGGCACCAGCTTGAGCTGTCTGAACAACAAAAGTCCCTCAATACTATTGCAATGCAGGGTTATATAAGAAGCGTTAGACCCTTATTTGCTCGTAGTGATAATGAACCTGACGACCGTATAGAATTCAAATTAAAAAACGCAATTAGCCGGAAAATTAATGTTTGGATATTAGATAAAAATGAAAAAGTTGTCGAACACTTTGTCAAAGATAAGACGGGAATTCCCGATCTTTACTCATTTTCTGTGATTAAGCGAATAGCGCATCCCATTGTAAATAGTAAAAAAATATTTTTATTGATTAAATATTTAGATGAGGACGAAAGACATTATTATCAAAAGGTCTATAATAACAACGATTTTGGTATTACATGGCCGAAATTGTTACTTGAAGATAAATCATTAACGCAAATTCTCAACGATCCTGACCGCTAATCTTTGCGGTTAAATGAATTGTATTTTATCAACCTGGCGCGAGTATCTGCGTTGGGTATAGGAGGTGGGCTACTCGTGACCCTTTAGAAAAGTCACGTAGCCATTACACGTTTAGACTACAGATGTAAAACAATAAAGAAATATCTTTATTATAAACACACTCCCCTTACCCGCTGTCAGCAGATTAAATTCCTAAAAGCGATTAAAAGCCGGCTTTTCGTCCATTAGGTTTTCCTATGTGGATTCGAACAACCATCTCCCAACTAAAGCAAGGGAGTGCAGCCGTTTCATCACAATAAAAACGTGAGGCCGGTACAAGATTCAAACTTGTGAACATTCCTTTTGCAGAGGACTCCCTTGGATCGCTCGGGCAACCGGCCATTTAATTGTGGAGAACCCGGGTAACGATCCCGGATATCCGGATTTTCAGTCCGGCGCATACACCGTGTTTGCTAATTCTCCCTGTAAATCAGGCATAAGCCAGTGGAAATAAAAGGACTTGAACCTTTAACCGACACCGTATAAGGGTGCTACTCTAACCATTGAGCTATATTTCCAGTCAACAAAAGTAGGGTAACCCGGACTCGAACCGGGAGCCTCTCCGTTCCAAACGGAGTAATCTGACCAATTGATATACTACCCTAAAAAATGTCCCTAAAACAAAAAATCCCCTTAGAATTTCTAAGAGGATTTTTGTGTGTTTATATATTTTACATCAATACATAGCTCATCCTCTCTGATAGATCAGTTTGGGTATAAAGCAAAATATTGTTGTTGTTTTCATGATGCAATGATACAACTTAATTTTTACATATCAAGAAAATTTCTGTATTTTTTTACAAATGCCTCGTTTGTGTCCCCCCCCGCTATCGCCGGCATCCCGCCTGTTGTACCTATGCGGGTAGCCAACATGTTGATAACGAAAGCCTGTTATAAGTTTACGCGGTATACAGGTTATCTGAATACGGGCTACGCGCCTACGGACCACCCCGATAAATCGGGGCGGTAGCTTTAAAAGCTCTTGCGGTAGCTGTGTATTGGCCTGGTGGGATTACAAATCCCCGGTAATTTTGTTCATGATTATAAATCCAAACTAACGCAATGCCTCTATTTCGCACTTGTTTACCTAACATTTTTATATCTTTAAAAAGAAAACGTATTTTTGTATATGGAACTAAAGATGGAAATTGGCCTCGATCAGCTAATTGAAGCAATTAAACAATTGCCTGCAAAACAACTTTTAAAGTTAAAAGCTGAGATAGATAGAACAGTCCCTTCCAAAACAGAAAAAGAAGAGTTTAAAAAATTTTTACTACAAGCCCCTGTTTTTACTGAAGACCAGATTGCCTTAATGGAAGATGCAAGAAAAAGCATAAACAAATGGGGGACAAATTAGCCTTACTTGACACATCAATTCTCATAGAATTTTTCCGAAAAACCGATAAAAGAAATTCCAGATTTTACGAATTGTCTGACACGTTCGATTCGTTTTGCATATCTGTTATTACCGAATACGAAATATTTGTAGGGGCTAATTCTCCGGGCCAAAGAGAATATTGGAAATCTTTTTTGGAAAAAATTACAATCATCTCCCTCGACTCTGAAATCATTCAAACCGCCATTATTTTGAATGAAGAATTAAAAAAAACAAGAAATCTTATCGATTCGGCTGATCTTTTCATCGCAGCTACAGCAATTAACAACAATTTATCACTTGCGACATTAAATAACAAGCATTTTGATAGAATACTAAACCTGAAATTAGTTTCATAGATTACGATACAAAATGGCGTCAGTCAACCTCATCCCAGCGCTAGTGTGCAGCGCAGAGGTCCGCTGTCCGTAGAGTGCCTCTACGGATTACCTATGCATGTAGCCCATGCCTAACGGGTCTTCATTCCTAATGTATTCGTCATAAAACTTTCTATAGCTTTTTGAACAGTTTTTGTATCATTCGAAGAGATATACGACCCTATCGGGTGGGCACCCGCATTCGGGATTGCTTGCTTATATTTTAAGTTGTTTGGCGTGCCTAACTCATTAAACATCGAAAGCTCGGCAGAAACCTTTACTGTACTATCCTGATGAACAGTATCTTTATAATAATAGAGTAACTCCGTTGGCTGCTTTACCTTTTCGAAAGTTTCTTTATTCATCGATGTTGAAACTAAATTTTGTAATTGTACAGCCGCCTCTAAACGATAACGCTGGTACCAGTATTGATTTTTTAACTTATTGTTTGTTTTATAATTAACATAATCGGAACCCGTAATTAACCGGGCGAGTTGTAATCCCCAATGAGTATCTAACAGCCACGCTTTGTCGTTATTGATGGCAATATTTGGCGACATAAGTATCAATGCTGCAATGTCGTTAGGGTAGGTGGCCGCCAATTTAAGCGATACCGTTCCACCCGTCGAAGTGCTCATTAAAATAACTTTTTTGCCCAATTGTTTGCCTATTGCCAAGGCCTCCTTAGCCGAATCCCAATATTTATCGGCAGTAAGGTTAATCATTTGTGCTGTAGTGTCGATGCCGTGTTCGGCAATACGTGCTAAATATAAATTGCAACCAAACTCTTTGGCAATATTTCGATGTACAGAATCGCCTTCTTCCTGCGAAGCAGAAAATCCATGAATATAAACAATAACATAATCGGTTTTTTGTTTCGCCGAATCGCTTTGCCAGATAATACGGGCATTGTTATCGGGTTTTAGTTTATGTTTAGCTTCGTTTGTTTTAACATAATTGATAAGCCCGGTGAAATCGGCAGGTACTTTAGGCATTGCCGCACTGTAAACCGGGGTTGAAGGTTTAGGTCCTGATAAAAATGCAATAATTAGTATTGCAATTACTATTGTTACTATGATAAGTAATTTTTTCCCGCGTTTCATCTTGGTTTGTTGGAGGTTGATAAGGTATGTATCACTTTAAACAAAAATGAACAATCTTTTTAACTAAATAACATTTTTTGCTTACTTATAATTGCAGAAACTAAAAGCACCAAACCCTACGCAAAGGATAAGCATTAAAGCTCTCATGTCCAAACTTTATAGCTAATACGATTGTAAATAGTAAATGCTAAAGCAGTACAAATACAATTCTAAAATTATCAATGCAGATATGAGCCTAAACATGCTGATTTTCAAAAATTTATATAGGAAAATTGAATAAAGTTTGCTTAATTTTAATATATAATTATAAGCATTGGTAATAACCGTATTATGACGCCAAACACTTAAAAAATCACATCATGACAAAGTTCCTGGTTAAGGCCTCTTATACCCCGGAGGGTATAAAAGGGTTGCTTAGAGCTGGTGGCTCGAGCAGAAAACAAGCCGTTGAAAAAACTATTAGCGAAATGGGCGGCAAGTTGCTGGCATTTTATTTTGCTTTTGGCGAGAGCGACGCCTACGTGATAGTTGAACTGCCCGACAATCTATCCGCTGCAGCGCTCGCTTTGAATATTAATTCATCCGTACAGGTGTCAGTTTCTACCATCGTTCTGCTCGATCCCGAAGAGGTTGATGAGGTGGTGAAGCGGTCTGTTAATTATCGCGCGCCGGGTAACTGAAGGGTACTCTTACTGCTGTCTGATTTATAACTCCCGCCTGTACAAGCGCGTAGCTTGAACAGGCGACTGGGATAATTCCGCAACGCATATTCGCAAATAACATAATGACGACAGACCTATTTAAAGTAACAATACATATGGTTTCAAGTCTTGACGGCTATATTTCCAAAAAAGACAATAGCGTTTCGTGGTTTGAGACAGCTGACAACTACGATAAAGGAGTTATTGTTACTGAACAAGATACAGCCGAATTTCTTAAAATAATAGACTGCTATGTAATGGGTTCCCGTACATATGAACACGCTTTGGAACTTTCAAAATCGTATGGATGGGCTTATGGAGACGTGCCAACTATTGTATTAACGCACAGAAAACTGCCGGTTGACAGACGGAACATTGAAATATATTCGGGCGACCTGAACAAACTGGTGAATGAAAGGCTAAAACCAAACTATAAGAATGTGTGGCTTGTAGGCGGTGCTAAGCTTACTAAAGATTTCATTCGCTTAAACTTAGCAGACGAAATAAGACAATCGATTCTGCCTGTTATTTTGGGTGACGGAATACCGTTTTTTGACCAAATAGGACAAGAACAAGCATTACACCTAAAAGACGTGACAGCCTACAAAAGCGGAATGGTGGAACTGTGTTACGAATTAAGGAAATAATAGAATGTGCTTTTTTGCAAAAAGCAGGTCTAGGTTTAAGCTATTGAAAATGTTTGAATAAATAAATATTTATTAGTTTTAACGAATAAAGCCATACGGTGCAAAAATTGTTGCAAACAGACCCTGATTATGTTTACCTCTTGCTGCGGGTTGTTGCCGGTATCCTGATCTTTCCTTACGGGATGCAGAAGCTGTTGGGATGGTTTGCTGATTTAGGCGGCGGGATAGGTATTAAAGGATCATTGCGGCAACTCCGTGCAAAGCGGATCCCCGTTTGGATTGGCTGGCTGATCATCATCGGGCAGTCTTTTGGAAGCATTGCCTTAATCTTCGGTTGCTTAGGCCGGATTGCGGCAGCCGGGAACTTCCTCATTTTTACAGGCGCGTTGATTGTCCATGCGCCTGATGGGTGGACAATGAACTGGCTCGGGAAAAAGAAAGGCGAAGGGATTGAATATTTTGTATTGCTGCTGTCCGTCTTGCTCATTATTATCATTAAAGGCAGCGGTGCCCTTTCCATAGACCTTTGGCTGCTGAACAATAAATAGCCAAGAATTAACAGCCTGATATATCAATAAGGCAGCTTTTTGGCCGCCGCTTTCCCTTGTAACGATCAGGAACAAGCCCAGTTCAGGAATCAACCGTGATGTTCGTGCTCCGCTCCGGGTTCTGATATCAACAATCTGCCTGTAGACCCTCGCTGCAGCAAACATCCCTGGCTTGTGGCCCGCATGCAAAGTATTCAACCAACTATAATTTTAAATACCCTCGGTCGATTAAAAGTCAACCCCGGTCGATTTCCTTCCGGCAATCGTCTATTGATCTGTAAACCTGCAGAATAAGCTTAACAAGGTTTACTATATTTGTTTACAGGAAAGTACCTGTGACCAATGTCAGTAATTACACACGCTCAAACCTGCTAATAATTATGAACAACGCCGCGCACAATCAAATCTTTAAGACCATTAAAGCCATAAAACCCAGCCTGGTCAAATTACTTGCTGTGGGTTTTTTATGGATAATATTAGTTTCCGTTGGAACCGAATGCTCCGCCCAGTCTACGCCGCCGCGTTCGTTGCTTGCACTTTCTAAGTCCGACCATATCCTGGCGATTATAGATCCGGCTACACTGAAGGTTATTGCGCGGGTGCCGGTCGGTTCCGATCCGCATGAGGTTATTGCATCGGCTGACGGAAAGACGGCTTATGTTACCATATACGGTGGCGGCAGCTTGCACGAATTGAATGTGATAGACCTGGTAGGGCAAAAGGCTTTACCCACCCTTGATACCCGCCCGCTGATGGGACCGCATGGTATCACTTTTGTGGATGGTAAGGTATGGTTTACCGCAGAGGGCACCAAAACCATTGGCAGGTATGACCCGGCAACCGGCAAATTCGACTGGGTAATGGGAACAGGTCAAGACAGGACGCACATGATCTATGTAACCCCCGATGCTAAAAAGGTTTACACCACCAACGTCGCATCAGGCACGGTCAGCATTTTGATGGATAGCCTCATCAAGCCAACCCCCTCCCCGAATGGATTTACGCCGCCTGCGCACCGGGATTGGACACAAACCCTTATTCCCGTATCCAAAGGCTCCGAAGGATTTGACGTATCGCCCAACGGCAAAGAATTGTGGACAGCAGCCTCCGACGACGGTACCATCGCAATCATTGATCTGGCGGCCAAAAAACTGAACGCCACCATCGATGCAAAAGCTTTAGGGGCTAACCGCCTTAAGTTTACACCTGACGGCAAGCGCGTGCTGGTCACCAGCCTGCGCACCGGCGACCTGTTTATTTATGACGCAGCAACGCACAAAGAGATCAAACGCCTCAATACCGGCAAGGGTGCAGCGGGCATCCTTATCGATGATGACGGATCGCGCGCCTTTATTGGCTGCACTGCCGATAATTATGTAGCGGTAGTAGACCTGAAGACGCTGGAAGTTACCGGGCATATTGATATACGCGGAGCAGATGGCCTGGCCTGGGCAGTTCGGCCATAGTAGTGCAATTAATATTGGCGGAAAAATATTATTTACTGTCATGGCATAAATTTTGAGAGGCTATACCAGCATATTTAATGTATAGAAGTTGATATAGCTTAATTTTATAATTAACGTTCCCTACCATTGCACTTAAAAAAATCATCATGAGCAATAAATCTCAAAATAAGCGACCGGACAGCCAGATAGCCGGTACCGAAGCCGATCAGGAATTGGAATATTGGACAAAAGAATTTGGCATAAGCATGGATGAATTAAAAGCAGCGGTCAAAGCCGGTAAAACACCCGCCGAGGCTGTAGAAGAATATATAAAAGAAGACTTTGCGGTATAAATCAGGCATTTAGTCTTACATTGGTCGAAGTTTAGCGTAGCGTAAATCATCCTAAAATGTGTTAATTTCAGTTTAACGATACAATAAGAAATAAACCCTTGCACCGCGTGTAACAGCTTTGTGTCCGTAACTTAACATTTTGTTAACATAGCCTTAACTTTAATATAAGATACATTGCTTACCATTGTATACTAGATAAAGACACATCATTATGGGCTATAAATCAGAAATTGAGTTACCGGACAACAAAATGAATGGTAACATAGAGGATCCGGATTTGGAATATTGGTCAAATGAATTTGGCATAAGTAAGGATGAATTAATAGCAGCGGTTAAATCGGGGAAAACACCTGCCGAGGCTGTAGAAAAATATGTACAAGAACTTGAGTTTGCGGTATAACTAAAATTTATTTAGTCCAGCAGATTCTCTTCCTCACTTTGTAAAAGTTTAGCACGCGTAAATTGAACTAAAATTGTTAAGCTGAAAGCATAGCAATTTTCCGCGCAATAAATCCTTGTGCTCCCGAGTGATAATAACTTCAAGTTTAAATACTACAAAACGCATTGTTAACATATGTTATGGAACAATGCGTTTTGTAGTTAAGCGCTTTACTTAACAGCTAACAGATCAACCTGCTCAATAACCGGATCTTTTGCAAATAATTCTGGCGCCTTAGCCATTAATGCCTGGGCAATTTGTCCGCTAAGGTGCGCCTTGCGTCCTCCTTCACTCTCGAAAGTATCAAAAATCCCAAATGTAGAAGGCCCTAATTGTAATGCATACCAGCTGACAGTTTCCTGTTCCTGCTGAGCTATAGGCAATGCGCTTTTTAGAAAGTCTGCAACTTCTTTTTCTTTGCCTGGTTTGGCTTCAAGCCTCGCCAGTAATGCCAATTTTACCATAATTTAAATTGCTATAATTGTATTTTCCCTTACCGGGGATGATTAATTACCGCGGTCGTAAAACGAGTCTTCATTAAATTGATCATGACGGTAAAATTCATCCTCTTCCCGCTCATTGCGATCAGCAGGTTCCAAAATTTTCCGTATGGCAATTTCTGTATGCCGCGACAAGCGGCCCTTTTCATATAATGGAAGCGAATCGAGCTGTTGCGCACTTATTGTTGGTATGTAAACCACATTGCCATGCTCAGCAGGATCGTACGCGCTAAAAGCCGGATCCATGCGATGCCTGCGTTTTGACGATTTGGTATATAATTCAGCCAGGCCGATAGGAATCAGCACTTTACGATCATCATTCAAATCCAGTTCGTTTTTATCCAGGTCGGCTATAATGTAGCGTACTTTTCCCGAATCCGGATCAAAAAGAAGGTCATCCACTTCGCCCGCTTTTTTACCGCTCCGGGTCCTGATGTCCCAGCCTGTAATATCAGGCTGTCCGTCTATAACTTCAAATCCGCTGCCGTGCAGTTCCTCGAGGCGGTTTACTATTTTTTCCTGAGTTGCCATAGTATTTAATATTTAATTTAAGGTTAATGATTATTTGGCCCGTGGTGTTGCCGTGGAATCATGTGTTATTGTTGTTTTGGTAGTGTCAGTCGTGGTCACAGTTGTTTCACCGGCATAGTAACGCTGGTAGCAAAAAGCAGCAACTGCAATAACGACGATAATGATAATTAACCAGAGCCACCAGTTGCTGCGGCTTTTACGTTTTACTTCTAAATGTGCCATGACTTAAATAAATAATTTTTCTTAACCAACAGGTTGCGAGGCAATAAGTTTTTATTTTTTTTGAATGATGATTAAGCAGGCGGTTCATGCATCCATATCTAAAATTCAAATATCATTTTCCCCATCTGCACATCTGAAATCTGCACATCCACAATCATTTGCACATCCGCACATGTTAAATCTGCACATTTAACAAGCATACCAAATTCAGCTTTAGTTCAAAAAGTAACTTTAAACAATTTAAAGTTACTTTTTTGCTCATCGGTTCAAAAACAGCCTAAATTTGATTATTTGGCGGTTTTTTGTATATTTGAGTAAATCAAACCGATATGTATAATCTCCTTGTTTCCCCAGAAAACGTGCAGGCTTCCCTAAGGAAGCATGTACTTGCCGATGGCTTCGACCTGACTTTTGATATGGAAAAAAGTAAGGGTGTTTATATTTATGATTCCAAACATAACCGTACCCTACTTGACTTTTTTACCTGTTTTGCATCGGTCCCTTTAGGCTATAACCACCCTAAAATGGTGAACGACGAGGAGTTTAAAAAGAATTTGATGCTTGCCGCATTAACCAATCCTTCCAACTCTGATATTTATACAACACAATACGCACAGTTCGTGGATACATTCGCCAGAGTTGGCATGCCGGATTACCTTCCCCATGCATTTTTCATATCCGGCGGGTCCCTGGCCATTGAAAACGCGCTTAAAGCGGCGATGGACTGGAAAGTACAAAAGAACTTTCAAAAAGGCTATACAAAAGAGATTGGCTTTAAAGTGATCCATTTTGAACATGCTTTCCATGGCCGCTCGGGTTATACGCTGAGTTTGACAAATACTCTTCCGGTTAAAACTAAATGGTATGCTAAGTTCGATTGGCCACGGGTTTCCCTGCCGCAAATCAACTTCCCATACAGCGACAGCAATCACGATGATCTGCTTCAAAGGGAAGAATTATCCATTTCTCAGATAAAAAAAGCCTTTGAAGTAAATAAAGATGATGTGTGCGCTATCATCATTGAACCAATACAATCAGAAGGCGGCGATAACCATGTAAGACAAGAGTTCTTAGAAAAACTGAGGTTATTAGCAGATGAAAACGAGGCTATGCTAATCTACGATGAAGTGCAAACAGGTGTTGGTCTTACAGGTAAATTTTGGTGTCATGAACATTTTGGCGAAAATGCCAGACCTGATATTTTGGCATTCGGAAAAAAAATGCAAGTATGCGGCATGCTTGCCGGTAACAAAATCGACGAAATTGAAAACAATGTATTTAATATTTCTTCGCGTATTAATTCAACATGGGGCGGCAGCTTGGTTGATATGGTACGGTCCTCAAAAATAATGGAGATAATAGAAGAAGATAACTTGTGTAATAACGCTGCTCATAATGGCGAATACCTCCAAAATCAGCTGATAAATATTTCTGACAGGCACCCCGTAATTACCAATGTACGGGGTAAAGGTTTGCTAACAGCGTTTGATTTACCTGATAAGGGCACCAGGGATAAGTTTATTAAGTTAGGATTAGAGCAAAACGTAATGTTCCTGGGTTGCGGTAACAACAGCATACGTTTTAGGCCGGCACTTATTATTGATAAAAAACATATTGATGATGGCCTAACAATACTCGAAAATATCTTATCTATTTTATAATATTGTAAAACTTTTGCTACATGGCTTTGTTATGCTGTTAGACCTCATATTTTTCGTTGCTTTATAAGCAATAAAATACGGTATTAGCGTTAACTATTCATTAAGTCGCTAATATTTACTACTTTTTAAATAAAAAAAACAATATTTTTGGTTATTATGAATAGTAAATTTGAAAATAGCAATTACAAATAATATAGAGTAGTGGTACCATGAGTAAACACATTGAAAAATTAAAAAAACAGCTGGTAGAAATTTCAGAAGTTGTTAATTCGTTCCGATCAGAGTCCGTACAAGTAAGGGTTGTTGACAGACTATTAGATGCAATGATTGAATTAGAAAGAGCAGATAGTGATTCAGAAATATTTAGTAAAAGAAGTATCAAACACAGATCAGAAGAAGAAGGTAATTATTCCTCAAAAGGTGTTAAAAAGCCAGGTGCGACTAAAGTTTTAAATCAATTATTATCAAGTGATTTTTTCGACACTCCCCATTCCATATCTTCAATAGCTAATTATTGTAAAGATAACTTCGATTCAGATTTTAAAACTTCCGAACTCTCCGGTATTCTCTTAAAGCTTGCCAATGAAAATAAGCTTAAAAGAGAAAGAAGTAATGAGAACAATCGCTTTGAGTATGTGCGTGCGTAGTTAAATTTAGTTGTAAACGTTATAGAGGTTGTAATAGTAAATATAAAACATACTTTCGGGATCAAAACTCATCTTTTTACCCCTTAAACTATTATAACCTTTACAACTACCTGAGATCAAACAAATCATCAACTCCCAAAATCTTTCTTGAAGTAAAACCCTCAGCGTATTTAACCCGAATACTTTTTCCAAATTCGCGGGCGCGGGCTTCAATTATTTGAATAAAATCGGGCGATGAAATATAGGTTTGCGGTTCATCTTGCCATTCTGGGTTAAAAAATTGCGATTTGAATGCTCGGATGCTTTCGATTTTTTTATCCCAGTATTCAGTTACATCAATTAGTATATCAGGTTTTATATAACTATCCTGTATAAAATGTAATACTAATTCAGGCCGCCAGGCTTGCTGTAAACTGCCATCAAGATGGGTTTCAACTTTCCTCAGTCCGGCTAAAAATGCAGCTTCCTCTACCAGGTTATGTGCCCGGCCATGATCAGGGTGCCTGTCATGATAGGCATTGGTAATGATAATTTGAGGCTGATATTTACGTATTACCTCTATTATTTTAAACTGGTATTCGGGTGTATTCTGGAAAAATCCATCTGGCAAACCCAAATTTTCTCTTATCGATAATCCAAGTATTTGTGCAGAATCTGCGGCTTCTGTATCTCTTATTTCGGCGGAGCCGCGGGTGCCTAATTCGCCGCGTGTAAGATCAGCAATACCTACCTTTTTACCTGCTGCAATGTGTTTTAGTAATGTACCGGCACAACCCAGCTCGGCATCGTCCGGATGAACGGATAAAACTAATATATCTAATTTTAGCATAAATCTTAACTATTTACCGGCTGTTAATAAACGCATAATCCTTTTCCTGATCTTTGAGGAGGTGGGTTTGATAAAAGGATAAAAAAAGTCTGTGGCTATACCGGATTTATCAATTAAATATTTGTGGAAATTCCACCGGGGGATAGACTTAAGTTTGCCATTTAGCTTTTTATCGGCGAAAAATTTAAACAGAGGATGTGCGTATGGGCCTCTCACCCTAATTTTTTCGAAAACAGGATAATTAATCTTTTGAGTTTCGCAGAAAGACGCTAGCTCCTTCCCGTCAAGGGGTTCCTGACCGCCAAAGTCATTCGAAGGAAATGCAAGTATTTCGAAGTCTTTTCCTGCAAATTCTTTTTTCAAATCCGCTAGTTCTTTTATTTGAGGAGTAAACCCGCATTGAGAGGCTGTGTTTACTATTAATAGAACTTTATCTTTATATTCAGATAAGCTTATTTCTTCACCGTCTAATGTTTGAACATTAAACCCGTAGATGCTGTTATCAATCATTTACTAATAGTTTGAGTAGCTGTATCCTGCTTGCCGCAGTATAGCTTCAATGTCTTTTTGTTCTTCAGGATCGTAAGTTTCTTTCAAATCATGACCGAATATACGGGCGGCCGACTGCAAAATGAAAGCGTTAAAGCCGCCCTTTAAGTCCTTAACCATTGCGAAACTGGTATTTCCTGTTTCACGGTCAATTAACTTTATTAAAACTTCACCCTGACTAATTGTCAGGTCCTTAATTTCTTTATTAAATAATTCTTTTATCTGGGCTTCGCAGGCATTTATTAATTCCTTTTGTTTATGCCTATCACCTGTTAAAGCAAGTTCTCTTTGTAATTGACGGTATCTTTGGCCTGCGAAACGTGCGTAAGGCAATACTTTCAGCACATTATATCTTAAACGGTTAAACTGGTCAAGGTCGGCTTTGCTTTTAAATATGCGCGTATCAACAATTTTAACATCCTGCATCACTATCCATGGAATCATTCTTCCACTATCAATAGTTAAATAAGTTTTAATGGTATCATTTTTGCCTAAAGTTAATGAGGCAGGTTTTTTTGTTTGGGCTTTGAGCGTCCCCAGCAAGCAACAATATAACAGCAAAAAACCAATAAATTTCATAATTTTACGTATTACAAAATTAACGCTATTTTTTTGGTATTTGGTAATAACCTGCAATTTAATAATTTATTGCAAGTTTATGTTATTAATGGTATAATACTTTGTTATGAAAGAATTAGTGATTGATCTGGAAGCCGAGAAGAATGAGATATTAAAAAGATACCGTACTTTACTGCGAGCAAGCAAATCAACCCTGCAAAAGGGTGATAAGCGCATGATACGTAAAGCATTTGATATGGCTTTAGAGAGCCATAAAGATATGCGTCGCAAATCAGGCGAGCCATATATTTACCACCCTATTGCTGTTGCACAAATTGCAGCCGAAGAAATTGGATTGGGTACTACCTCTATAGTATGCGCTTTATTGCATGATGTGGTTGAAGATACCAATATGACCCTGGATGATATTGAAAGGGAATTTGGTAAAAAAGTAGCCATGATTATTGATGGTTTAACAAAAATTTCAGGTGTTTTTGATACCAATAGCTCCCTTCAGGCCGAAAACTTCCGGAAGATGCTGCTTACCCTGGCAGATGACGTTAGGGTTATTTTAATAAAACTCGCAGACCGCTTACACAACATGCGTACAATGGAGTTTATGCCGCGCGACAAGCAGCTAAAACTATCATCGGAAACTGTTTACCTGTACGCACCACTGGCTCACCGCCTGGGGTTATATGCCATTAAGTCGGAGTTGGAGGATCTTTCTATGAAGTACATGGAAAGAGAAACCTATCAATTCATTAAAAATAAACTTAACGAGAAGAAAGCTGAGCGCGAAAAATTTATACGAGATTTTATTGAACCGGTAAAAAAAGTATTGGCAGGGCAGGATTTGGTAGCTGACCTGTTTGGCAGGCCAAAATCCATACATTCCATATGGAATAAAATGAAGAAAAAGGCCATCCCCTTTGAAGAAGTGTATGACCTTTTTGCCATCAGGATAATATTAGATAGTACACCCGAACATGAAAAAGCCGATTGCTGGAAAGCTTACTCTATAGTTACTGATCTTTATCGCCCTAATCCGGACAGGTTGCGCGACTGGATATCATCACCTAAAGCGAACGGATACGAATCATTACATACAACAGTAATGGGTCCCCGGGGACAATGGGTAGAAGTACAGATCCGTACAAAAAGAATGAATGAAATTGCCGAAAAGGGTTTTGCCGCACACTGGAAATATAAAGAATCATCTACAGATAGCGGCTTAGATCAATGGGTACAAAAAGTTAGGGATATGCTTAAAAATCCGGATTCCAATGCACTTGACTTCCTGGACGATTTTAAGATGAACCTTTTCTCGGACGAGATATTTATTTTTACTCCTAAAGGCGCCCTTATTCAACTGCCGTTAAATGCTACAGCTCTTGATTTTGCCTTTGAAATACATACCGATGTTGGTGCAAGTTGTATAGGTGCAAAAGTTAACCACAAATTAGTACCCTTAAACCATAAACTGCAAAACGGCGACCAGGTAGAGATCATTACATCGGGTAAACAAAGCCCTAAAGAAGACTGGCTTAATATTGTTGTAACCGCTAAAGCAAAGGCCAAGATAAAATCAGCTTTAAAAGAAGAAAAACGCAAAATTGCTGAAGATGGTAAAGAAATATTGGAGCGTAAGCTAAAATCTTTAAAAATCACTTACAATTCCGAAAACATACATAAACTAAGCTATTACTTTAAACTGCCCTCAACACAGGACCTGTTTTTTAATGTCGCCAAAGGCACTATTGATATGAAAGACCTGAAGGAATACCAGGCTTCAGAAAAAGTAGTTGAAAATAAGCCCCAGGATAAAATAGAAACAGAACAGGTTCAAAGCCTGCTGCGAAGCATAAAAGCCAAAGACAGCGATATGCTGCTGATTGGCGAGGACATGCAAAAAATAGATTATAAGCTGGCTAATTGCTGTAACCCTATCCCTGGCGATGATGTATTTGGTTTTATTACTGTGAGCGACGGAATAAAAATACACCGTACTAATTGTCCGAATGCTGCTAAATTAATGAGTAATTACGGCTATCGTACTGTAAAAGCCAGGTGGACAAATCAGCAGGAATTAGCGTTTTTAACAGGTCTTAGAATTACAGGTATTGATGATGTTGGATTGATCAATAAATTAACAACTGTAATATCAAATGATTTTAAAGTGAATATGCGCTCAATAACTGTTGACAGCGATAATGGTATTTTTGAAGGTTCAATAATGGTTTATGTAAACGACACCCAGCACCTGGATAACCTGATTAAAAAATTGAAAACAGTAAAAGGTGTTACTGGGGTTAACCGTTTTGATTCAGTGATCGAAAAAGCGTCCTAATTGGTTGATTAGGTGAGTTGTTGATTGAGTGAGTTGTTGTATCTTTCAACTTATGATAACTAGGTAGAATACCTCGAAAACACAAAGCTCAAAAGGTTCGTCACAAAAACAAGCAACAATGAAAAATTTAGAAAAATTACCGAAGGGCCTTACCGGAATTTCAGGCGAATATTTTGTTGCTGCGGAACTTTCAAGACGTGGTTTTATGGCATCGATAACTTTAAGAAACAATGACAGCGTAGATATTCATGCATCAAAGCTGTCCAGCGGTAAAATATTTGCAATTCAGGTAAAAACTAATCAACGCGGAAAGCGTGAGTGGACGATGAGTAAAAAATCAGAATTAGAGCTTCATTCTAACGAAAACTTTTTTTATGTTTTTGTTATATTGAAAAAAGAGACAGAGCGACCAGAATATTTTATTGTACCGAGTAAAGATGTTGCTGGGGAAGTCAAGCGACAGCATGCCGATTGGTTAGCAAAACCAGGAAAAATGGGACAAGCACATAATGACAATACTTTGAGAAAATTTATTGATCAAAAGGGACACTACTTAGAAAATTGGGAATTGCTATCATAAAAACATGTCAAACAGCAGCTTATAACACAATGTTAATTTAAGTCAATTCTTAATACTTATTTTGGTTCTTGATTCTTGCTTCTTGATTCTGCATTTTATTCATAACTTTGCTCTTTATTACAAAAACATGCCTCAACAGGAAACCATAGCTATGGTTAAAAAAATTTTCGAGGCGTATCTCGAAAATAAAAACCTCAGGAAAACACCCGAGCGTTTTGCAATACTGGAAGAAATTTACTCAAGGAGCGATCATTTTGATGTGGAATCACTATATATCCACATGAAAAATAAAAAATACCGCGTTAGCCGGGCTACGGTTTACAATACGTTAGAGTTACTGGTTTCATGTGACCTGGTTACCAAGCACCAGTTTGGTAAAAACATGGCCCAGTTCGAAAAATCATACGGCTATAAACAGCATGATCATATTATCTGCATTGATTGCGGTAAAGTAGTTGAGTTTTGCGACCCGCGTATACAGCAAATTCAAAGTATGATGGGCGGATTGCTCAAGTTTGAAATTAAACACCACTCCTTAAATCTATACGGCAATTGCGAAAAACTCAGGGCCGGTAATTGCGAAAGAAAAGTTTAATGTGATAGATAACCGGTTGTTAACGACTTTAACTCTTAAATTAGTTAGCAAAAATTGCGTAAGGACATCATAAATTTATGATATTTGACCCGTCCGAAAAATTTCGATAAACACAGAAAAAACAATCCTTATATATAATAAGAAATAAAAATTAATGGCTGTTGACGTATTATTAGGCCTCCAATGGGGCGATGAAGGCAAAGGAAAAATTGTTGATGTACTCAGCGCAGGTTACGACCTGATCGCACGTTTCCAGGGTGGCCCGAACGCTGGCCATACTCTTGAATTTGATGGTAAAAAATTTGTTTTAAACACAATACCATCGGGCATATTTTTTGAAAACACCATGAACCTTATTGGTAATGGCGTGGTGATTGACCCGATCACTTTAAAAAAGGAAATAGATAAATTAAAAAGCGCCGGGCATGACCTTCTTGCTAAAAAGAACCTGATGATAGCTAAACGGGCGCATTTAATATTGCCAACCCATCAATTGCTTGATGCGGCTTCGGAGAAAAAAATGGGCGAAGGTAAAATAGGCTCAACCTTAAAAGGAATCGGGCCAACTTATATGGATAAAACAGGGCGCAATGGTTTGCGTATAGGCGATATTACCCTGCCTGATTTTAAAGAGCGTTACCAAAAGCTTACTGACAAACACGTGTCCATGCTAAAAGCATTGTATGGCGAGGTGGATGATTTTTCTGAACGTGAAAAAGCGTTTTTTGAAGCAATTGAACTGATAAACAAATTCCCGCTGGTTGATTCGGAACATGTGGTAAATAAATATATACGAAAAGGTAAAAAAGTTTTGGCAGAAGGCGCGCAGGGCACTATGCTTGATATTGATTTTGGCTCCTATCCTTTTGTCACCTCATCAAATACAACTACAGCAGGGGCTTGTACCGGGCTGGGCATAGCGCCCAACAAGATTGGTGAGGTAATAGGTATTTTTAAGGCTTATTGCACACGCGTTGGCGGCGGCCCGTTCCCGACTGAATTAAATAACGAAACAGGCGAAGAATTACGCAGGATAGGGCATGAATTCGGCGCAACCACAGGCAGGCCCCGCCGTACAGGATGGATAGACCTGCCGGCTTTAAAATATGCTATTATGCTCAACGGCGTTACGCAAATGGTAATGACAAAAGCTGATATATTAAGCGGTTTTGATAAAATATACGCCTGTACCCATTATAAATATTTGGACGAAACAATTGACTATATGCCATATGATATTTGTGCTGTAGATGCTGTGCCGGTTTTTAAAGAGATAGATGGCTGGAAAGAAGATTTGACAGGTATTACCAAAGTTTCACAGATACCCGAAAAATTAAACGCATATATTAAATTCTTAGAAAAAGAATTAGGTGTCCCGGTAAAATATTTATCAGTAGGACCAGACAGGGTGCAAACCTTGATACTAAATTAATTTCGCAAAGATTGTCTCAAAAGACTAATTGAAAATGTATTTAAAATAACATTTGGTCTTTGTGCTCTTAGTGACTGCTTTGTGACCTTAGTGGTAATTTTTCACCGCAAAGGTCACAAAGATTTTCACAAAGTACACGAAGATTTGATCAAGATCAGAGTAGAACTGTGTTCCGATTTTTTTATTCACTTTTGATATAGTCTCTACAATTTACAGTGATCAAATCAATAAACGATCCTCAAAACTTTAAAAGAAAAGCCTTGCAATGGGCATCATCTTTTAATGTTTGCTGTTATCTTGATTCAAATAATTTTGCTGATCCATACTCCAAATTTGATGCATTAATTGCAATAGGTGCAAAAGACGAACTTGTCGCTGAAGCCGGTAATGCTTTTGCTAAGTTGCAAATGTTCCGTAAAAAGCATCCGGGATGGCTTACAGGCTTTTTTAGCTATGACCTAAAGAACGAAACCGAAAACCTGTCATCTGCCCATATTGATCACTTACAATTTCCTGATCTCTATTTTTTCGTTCCTCAATATCTTATCATTATAAAAGGAAGTGAAATTGAAATCATTGCCGATAATCCATCTGAAATTTTCGAACGTATTCAACAGCAAATAATTGATCCGGCAATTAATGAAACAGTACACAAAGTAAACCTTCAGTCCCGCATAAGTAAAGCAACTTATTTAAACACTGTCGAAAAAATAAAGACTCACATAAAACAAGGCGACATTTACGTTACCAATTTTTGCCAGGAATTTTTTGCAGAAAACGCTGTTATTGATCCTTTAGCTGTTTTTTCCAAACTGAATGAAATTTCGCCAAATCCATTTTCTGCATTCTTCAAATACAGAGACAATTATATTCTTTGTGCTTCACCGGAGCGTTTCCTGGCCAAAAGGGGTGATAAATTAATATCCCAGCCTATTAAAGGAACCGCAAAAAGAGGTAAAGATATTGCTGATGACGAATTGATAAAACTGCAATTAAGAAACAACACAAAAGAACAACAGGAAAACGTGATGATAGTTGACCTGGTACGTAATGACCTTACCCGATCAGCTAAACATGGCACCGTAACAACCGAGGAATTATTTGGAATTTATACCTTTAAACAGGTACATCAAATGATTTCAACCGTTGCATGTGAGTTGAATGAAAGCGTTACAGCGATACAAGCTATAAAAAACACTTTCCCTATGGGCAGCATGACGGGTGCGCCAAAAATCAGTTCCATGCAGTTAATGGAGCAATATGAACACAGCAGGCGTGGTGTTTATTCAGGAGCTGTAGGCTATTTCAGTCCGGATAATGATTTTGATTTTAATGTGGTAATAAGAACGCTGTTATATAACAAGTCAAAAAAACACTTGTCTTTTCAGGCAGGCAGCGCTATAACTTACCATGCTGTTGCTGAAAAAGAATATGAAGAATGCTTGCTTAAAGCACAGGCGATACTGGAAGTGCTGGGAAAGTCAGCTATAAATTAAATTGCCTATTACGTTGATTTTATTTATTTTTACTTTAATAAAGAATAATTAAGATAATGAAACTACAATATATTTCGGACAATTCAGGTAATCACACAGCTGTGATTATTCCAATTGCTGAATGGAATAATATAACAGCTAAACATGAGGACTTAAAGGGTTTAGAAAATTCAGGTGAAATTGTTCGTAAACATAAACCATCTGATTTCAAAGGTTGCATTTCTAAAGAAACTGCACTTAAAATGTTAGAAGATATAGAACAAAGTCGCAACGAGTGGGAAAGAGATTTTTAATTGACACTAATATTTTATTAGAATATATAGGAAACATATTACCATTAAAAGCTAATAAACTTGTAGATGATATTATCACCGATGACTTTAATATATCTGTAATAAATTATATTGAGGTATTAGGTCATCAATCTGCAACTCAGGATATATCTGATTTTTTAAATCTTGCAAATAGATATGAGTTAACTCAAGAAATTGTAAGGCAAACTATCATACTTCGTAAAATTGTTAAGATTAAATTACCCGATGCTATAATTGCCGCTACAGCTATTGTGCACAATCTTGTTTTAATAAGCCGTAACACCAAAGATTTTGAAAATATAAAAGGTTTGGAATTGTTAAATCCGCATCAAGACAGCTAAACTGTTTAAGCATCTACATTTTATAGCACTTGATCAGCAACTATCGTCTTTCCCATTCTTATACTAATTTCCGATCCGTCTGCAAAAAAGGCTGAATAAGGCTTTGCTTTTAAATATGGCACAAACGCTGCCCCATATAATTCATCAACATCTGCATCAAAAACAAAATCTTTAACATTGCCGGTTTGCCATGAAATATGCTCAACCTGGTATTCCATTGTTTTAATAGCAGATAAACTATTATATCCCCAGTAATGCTCAAAAATAAACTCTTCAGCACTGCCGGCTTGTATTGGTTCAAGATTATTACTTACTGTAGCACCCATCTTATTCCATCTTCCCTTAAGCTTCCATTCATACAAAAAC
>JAQBOA010000046.1 GCA_028288305.1 Mucilaginibacter sp. | reverse complement strand
AGAGTGGAAAATGATATCTCCTACATGGAAAACTGGTCCCTGATGCTTGACCTGAGAATTGTTTTCCTTACTATTATAAATATTTTTAGAGGCCAAGAAAAGGCTTATTGATCTTTATACAGAATTTGTTTGTCGCTCATACAATAGTGTACACACATAACGAAAGCGGTTTCTCACTCAGAAACCTCTTTCGTTTTTAAAGATAGTCAATACTGCGATTATCATGGATACTATTACTTTAGTTTATATTGTTTAGTTTATATAGTTGTGTAAGTTGTTTAGTAACTATCATAAAATCACGTTAAACTGCAAAATTATAAGAATATGCAACAAGAAAATGATGATGTGATAATGAAACCGGAAGTGTTTCCTCTTCGCTTCCTTCTTTTAATACTATTGGAATACCCTGTTGATTTTTGCCTATAACAAGGTTATCAAACTGTAAAACGGTTTTTAGTTTATCAATCAAAAACTCTCTAACTGCGATCGACTGATAATTAGGATCGGAATTTTTAATTAATTTTATACCCCATCCGATATTTTCAAAATTTTCAGTACCGTTTACAATCGAAACGATATATTCTGGATTGATGATAGAAATTGAATAAAGAATATCCGACCCAAAAATTATTTTTCCTTTGAAAATATCCATATTTTTAAAACCAACACCCTCTGTTTGTTTTATTTCAAAGTTTTTTATCTTATTTCCAGCAGGAAGTTGAAGGTGATTTACAGCGAATTTAATTGGAGAAAAAATTAGTTCAGGATTAATTCTTTGAAGGTATTTAAAAGCTGATTCTTTTAAAGACCAAAGTAGCCAAACAAAGGTTTCAAAAGGCATTTTAGCAAAGCCGGATTCATGATAAAGGTTTTTTTCTGTAGGGGAAAGTATTTTGGAATAAAACCCGGACTGTTTTGTACGGGTTTTATTTATAGCATTTAACGATACAATATCATTACCTGTACTCCTCATTTTTTTGACTAATCTTTTCACTTATAACATCAATGCAAGTACCCACATTAATCATTTTATCAGCAGAGTCATAATCAATTTCAATTTGGTATTTAGCTTCTGCGTCAATAATAATATCCACAAGATTAGCCGAATTAATTTTCAAATCTTTTATCAGGTCAGTTTGATCATTAATGCTGTCCAGCATTTCTTTATTTGTTGTATAAGGTGCTATAACCTTTTTAAGTTCATCTAAAATTTCTTTTCTTGTCATTTTTAATTAAATTTTGAAAATATTAAACAGGAATTAACATCGCCAAAACCAAAATTAGCTTTAGCAACAATATTAATTTCTTTTTTTATCATTTTAACAGGCAGGCGGTCCATGCTTACCATGTTTGTAACTTCGGGATGTGGATCTTCAAGGTTTATGTTGGGATGAATAAACTGATGCGCTATTTGCAAAATGGATGCCACTGATTCAATTGAGCCGGCTGCACTGAGACAATGGCCTATCATTGATTTTAACGAGTTGGTTAACGGAAAGTCATCGCCTATTCGATTAAGTGCCTGGCTCCAGTTTTGAATCTCCTGCCTGTCGGCATTTGTTGCAGTTAAGTGTCCGCTGATCAGGTCAATTTGTTGAGGCAGAATTTCAGAATTGGCCATTGCCTCCTGAATACACCTTGTAACGCCTACGGGGTTTGCCGATGTCATTGTACCGCCCAAACGCTGCCCTCCTGAATTGCTTGAGCCTCCTAAAATCTCTGCATAAATTTTTGCATTTCTCTGTAGGGCAAAATCTAAGTCCTCCAAAATCAGGGCTCCGGCACCAGAAGACGGTATAAATCCGCCTGCTGATATACTCATTGGTCTTGAAGCTTTTTCAGGGCAATCATTAAACTTCCTGGATAATACCCTCATAGAATCGAAAGCCCCGTAAACATAGGTATCCACATGCTCCGTACTGCCAACAATCATGCGCTTTGCATAGCCATGCTTTATATATTCATAACCCATTAAAATAGCCTGTGTGCCTGTAGCACATGCTGCAGAATTGGTGATAACTTTATTACCCAAACCCAACCTGCCCGAAATATAAGACGTTACACCGCTGTTCATAGCCTGTTCCACAACCCTGGAGCCTAGTTTTTTTGCTTCCTTACTATCTACACGAGTGATCACATTTTTCATGGCTTCTGTATCGGCAATGCTATTTCCAAACACGCAGCCGGTTTCCCATCTGGGTTCATCAGTTTCATAAGCCATTCCTGAATCTGCCCATGCATCAAGGGCTGCAGCTAAACCATAACCTATATTTGTTCCTTTTAATCCGTGAAAAGTAACTTCCGATATGTATTTGGTTAAATTTGACCATTCAAAATCTGGCATCCCGGCTACTTGACAACTAAAATTAAGCTCCTCATAACGCGGCATAAATTTTATGCCGGAGATCCCATTTTGTATTGCATGCAAAAAAGCCGGAATCCCAACACCATTTGGCGAAACCACTCCTAAACCTGTAACTACAATACGATTACTCATTTTTGGTATTAATATTTTTTATAACTCCGGAAAACATTCCTTTTGCAACCAATTCTTTAGAGCTATCCAGCATTTCAACATAACATTTCAGTTTTCCAAAACGAAAATATTGTTTTTTGGAGATTACTGTAACTTTTTGCCCCGGTAAAACTATTTTATAAAATGAAACATCTGTCGAGGTTAGTAAGGGAAACAAAGAGTCATCTTCCATAAAATTAAATTCTGTTTCTTTTATCACCAAAAATATTCCTAAAACAACCAGGCCTATCTGAGCCATAATTTCGGTGAGGATTACACCCGGAGTGACCGGGTTGCCGGCAAAATGATCTTCATAAAAAAAGGCGTCTTCTTTTAATGTATACTCCCCTCTAACTTCATTTTCATTGAGCAATGATATATTGTCTACAAAACGGAAGGATGATTTATATGGTAAATGATTTAATATATGATTATTCATGTATCTGCTGGGAATAATTTACAGGCAATGTTCACCGCCATCTACATGAATTATTGAGCCATTTATCCAAAAAGACTCATCTGTACACAGCAGGTATATAACACCAGAAACATCTTCTGGTTTTGTAATTCGGCCAAGTGGATTTCTATTATTGCCCATTTCAATTAATTTTTCACTTCCGGGTATCTTTTTAAGTGATGCTGTTTCTGTTATCCCGGCTTGTATAACATTTGTTTTTAAGCCATAAGTACTAAACTCTACAGCCATATATTTTGCAAGACTCTCCAACGAGGCTTTAGCAATAGAAACTGCGGCATAGCCTTCCCAATACCTGTGTGCACCTTCGCTTGTAAGACCAATTATACGTCCATCATGGTTAAAAAGGTCTGCCTTTAACAGTGACCTGGTCCAATCAAGCAAGCTGTTAGACATAGCATAAGTGGTAAATTGTATATCTTCCACTGACAGCTCATCATAATCTCTATCTTTACTATAGGAGTCTTTAATCGTCAATGGTTTTAAATTTCCCCGGGCTATGCTATGAAGCAATAATTTAACGCTGTTTTTACTGGCGATTGCGGTGAATTCCCGAATAAATGATTCCCGGCCAACCTCGTCAAGTGCATTTAAATTATAAGGTAATATAGCGGTTGTATTTAACTTGGCAATATTTATAAACTTTTCTTGCAGCAATCTTTCTGTAACCGTGGTTTCCCGGTAAAGAACAGCAAGATTCATTCCATGCTTAGCCAATTTTTCTACTGCTGCAAATCCAAATCCGCTCGAGCCTCCTAAAATTACTCCCCATAAATTAGAAAATTGTTTGTTTTTAATCACCAAAATTAATTTTAAACTTTTGTTATTTCTATTACTCTAATGATATTATGTTTGTTATATGTTATAAACCATATTATAAAAATTATAACCTTCAAAGTAAGTGAAAGTAAATTAATTTTAACGTATATTGTTATATATAATAACAAATGTGCAAATGGTTTGTTATAGCCCTGCTCTGTAGCTAAGGTGATTTTTTTACTGTTTTAGTACAATGCAGACGTTCATCATATATTATCTGGTTATATTTTTATGAGAAAAAGGATAGCTTTTATAATCATTTTTGGAGTCAGTACATTTTTAGTGAAAGCTGATGCTGCTTTTCAAAAATTCGAAAAATCAACTTTCTATTCGGTAATGGCATCGGGCGATATTGACGCTATTGATAAACAGATTGATATTTTAGAAAATGGCTCAATAAATGAAAAAGAAGGATATGAAGGTGCCCTGCTTATGAAAAAAGCAAACCTGGTTAAAAAGCCGAAAGATAAATTAAGTTTGTTTAAAAAAGGACGCATAAAGTTTGAAACAGCCTTACTTGCAAATAATGAAAACGTAGAATTTCATTTTTTACGCCTTGCAATTGAAGAACATGCCCCTAAAATTGTAAAATATCATAACGATATAGAAAAAGATAAAATGCTGATAATAAATAATTTTAAAAACCTGCCTCCAATAGTGCAGAATGCTATTTTGGATTACTGTAAAACTTCAAAGGTGTTACATAAGGAAGATTTATAACTTTGCTGAAAATGAATAAAAAGGTTTTAGCTGTTTATTATACACAATCAGGACAATTAGGTGAAATTATTGATTCATTTACGGCACCGCTTATTGAGGAGGGGGCAACTGTTGAAAAAGTTCAAATTAAACCTGTTGTTGATTATGCATTTCCGTGGACTGGTAAACGATTTTTTTCTGTAATGCCAGACTGTGTTTTGGGCGTACCTACAGAATTGGAACCCATTATTTTGAAGGAAAAATCATACGACCTCATTATTTTAGGATATCAGCCCTGGTTTTTATCGCCGAGCATACCATCTAATTCTTTATTGAACAACCCCACTTTCAGAGAAGTTTTAAAAGGCACACCGGTTATAACCATAAGCGCCGCACGTAATATGTGGTTGAATGCTTATGACAGGATAAGAAAAAAACTCAATGAAGCAGGAGCCAATTTAGTGGGCAATATCGCATTAATTGACAAACATCCAAATCCGGTAAGTTTTATAACTATTTTTTATTGGATGCTGTCGGGTAAAAAAGAAAGATATTTGAATATTTTCCCGAAGCCTGGGGTTGCACAAGAAGATATATCAAATACCGTACAATTTGGAAGAACCGTAGCACCATATTTGGTTAGCGGTCAATGGGAGGGAATGCAGGCAAAACTGTTGGACCAGAAAGCTGTCGAAATAAATTATAAATTGTTATTTATAGAAGGTAAAGCAAAATATATTTTTGCAGCCTGGGCTAAATTTATTTCTAAAAGAAAGAACCAAGTACCATGGCTTTCCGCATTTAAATATTATCTTTTTATTGCATTGTTCCTGGGTGCTCCTGTTCTTCTTACATTAGATGCAATTTTTATTAAACCATTTTCATCAAAAAGAATAAAAGCAAAAAAACAAAACTATCTACAAGTAATTTAACACTATGCCCAACCAAGTTTACATAAATTCAACGTCGTCTTTTTTCCCAAATGACCCTGTATCCAACGATGAAATGGAATCATACCTGGGATATATTGATAACAAGCCTTCTAAATCAAAAAACATTGTTTTACGAAATAACGGAATTGTAAATCGTTATTACGCATTGGATAAAAGCGGTAAGTCAACCCATACAAATGCCCAAATGACTGCTTTGGCAGTAAAGGAATTATTTAAAGATAATCCGGAAAGATTAAAGGAAATTGAATTGCTGTCGTGCGGGACCTCATCACCTGACCAGGTAATGCCCAGCCATGGTGTAATGACACATGGGTGGCTTCCTGACGCTGAAGCAATTGAAGTAGTTTCACCTTCAGGTGTATGCTGTGCAGGTATGCATGCCATTAAATATGCTTACCTGGCAATTAAAGCGGAAGATGTAAAGCTTGCTGTTGCCACTGGCTCTGAAAGATTTTCGGGCTTATTGGTTTCTAATGTTTTTGAAGAGGAAGCTCAAAAATTAAAAGAAATGGTTGAAAATCCTTTCATCGCTTTTCAAAAGGATTTTTTGAGATGGATGCTATCAGACGGGGCATCCGCTTTTTTGATGTCTGATAAGCCCAATGATAAAGGCTTAAGTCTTCGTATTGATTGGATAGAAGGTGTTTCCTATGCAAATGCTATGGATACCTGCATGTATATGGGAGGTGAAAAACAATCAGATGGTTCATTAAAAGGTTTTATGGATTATACACCTGAAGAAATAATGACCAAATCTATCTTCAGTATAAAACAGGACATTACTTTATTAAGTGATAATATTGTTCCCTTAGGCGGGAAGAAAATAAAAGAGATATTTGATAAAAAAGGACTTACCGTTAAAGACATTGACCATTTTTTACCTCATATATCCAGTAACTTTTTCAGAAGTAAGATATATGATATGATTGAAAAGTATGGGGGAGGGATTCCGTATGAAAAGTGGTTTATAAATTTATATACAGTTGGAAATGTGGGCGCTGCGTCGGTTTACCTGATGATTGATGAATTGTTTAAAAGCGGGAAGCTTAAAAAAGGAGAAAGAATTCTTTTGCTGGTTCCTGAAAGTGCACGCTTTTCGTATATGTATGCGTTGCTTACTGTTGTTTAAGTTATTAAGATTATTAATTGTGATATGAAGAAAGAAAATGTGCCGCAGGATTTGAGTTCGCTCGGAAAAATCACAAAAGAAATTTGTTATGCCACGGACAAATCTGGGAAATACGTGACCGAACTGAGCCGTGGCTGGGAAATCAAGATTAATGCACTGGATGTTGCCTGGGAAGATATAGAAGCAAGGAAAGCAAGGGCAAAGCAGCAAGTGTTAAATAATGAGGTAAGCCCTTTGTTGTATTTTATGGAATACAGGTTAATGGATATTGGAATTTTATCCGATTATACCGGGTTTTGGAAGTGGCAAATAAAAAGACATCTTAAACCTGAAGTTTTTAAAAAATTATCTGATAAAGATTTGAAGAAATACGCCGAGGCATTTAACGTAAAAATTGAAGATATTAAAACAATGAGTGTGCATGAAGATTGATTTTCAACACATCCAGTCTGCACATTGTGAATCTGGGGTTACCAGCAGTTTATTAAGGCAAAACTCGGTCAATAAAATAACGGAACCATTGGCGTTCGGCATTGGGGCAGGGTTGTTTTTTGTATATGTTCCTTTTATAAAAATAAACAATGGGCCAGCCATTGCTTTTAGAACTTTTCCCGGTGTTATTTTTAAAAGGACCTGTGAAGCATTGGGTATAAAGGTGATCCGGAAAAAGTTCAGGTCAAAGGAACAGGCTGAATCATTTTTAATGAAATGCCTCGAAGAAGGCATCCCGGTTGGCTGCCAGGTAGGTGTTTATTATCTTTCTTATTTCCCAAGGGAATACCGTTTTCATTTTAACGCTCATAACCTTATTGTTTATGGCAAGGAGGATGATAATTTCCTGATCAGTGATCCTGTTATGGAAAATGCAACAACCTTAACTACATACGAATTGGAGCGTGTACGCTTTGCAAAAGGGGCGCTGGCGCCAAGGGGACAAATATATTATCCCCAAAGTCAAGACATTATTACAGACGATCAAATTAAAAAAGCGATTGTAAGCGGAATTAAAAAAAATGTGTACACGATGCTGAGTATTCCCGGAAGTTTTGCGGGTGTTAAGGGCATAAAATATACCGGGGAGAAAATAAAAAATTGGCTGGATAAATTAGGTCCGCAAAAAGCTGGTTTATACCTTGCCCAGTTAGTGCGAATGCAGGAAGAGATTGGTACAGGCGGCGGCGGATTCCGTTATATTTATGCTGCATTTTTACAGGAAGCACATGCTTATTTAAAAAAGGATGAGCTCTTGGAAATTTCTAAAACCTTTACTCAGGCTGGTGACCTTTGGCGCACATCAGCCGTACAGGCTGCAGGAATTTTTAAAGGCAGATTAGGCAGCCAGGAAGATTTTAATTTGATGGGTGACTATTTGATTGAAATATCCGTAATAGAAAAAGAAGCTTTCCTTGCTCTTAAAAAAATAAAATGGCACTAAACAATCCTTTAGCGATCGATATCGAGAATTTGGGTTTCCGTTACCCCGGTAATTCAGACCTGTCTTTTTCAAAGCTTAACCTTAAAATAGCTAAAGGGGAACGCTTTGGATTATTTGGACCTAACGGTGCAGGTAAAACAACCCTTATAAGTTTAATGACAGGACTGCTCTCGGTAGATGAGGGACACATTAAACTGCTTGGAAAAGAGGTTGGAAAAAAAAATAATCAGGTAAATAAATTATTCGGTTTTATTCCTCAGGACTTTTCTTTTTACCAGGAGCTTAGCACGGTTGAAAACCTGGAGTTTTTTGGAGCATGGTATGGTTTAAATAGGCAAACGATTAGGAAAAGGACGGATGATCTGTTGCACATATTGGGACTGGAAGAAGTAAAGGATAAACAAGTGCAAAAATTCTCAGGTGGCATGAAACGCAGGGTTAACCTGGCTATAGGTGTGATCCATAATCCTAAAATATTATTTTTAGATGAACCGACAGTAGGCGTGGATGTACAAACCAGGTACGCCATTATTAATTATTTGCTGGAGCTAAATAAAAACGGCACCACGCTGGTATATACCTCGCACCAGTTGAGCGAGGCAGAGGGATTATGCGAACAAGTTGCATTGATAGATGACGGTAAAATAATTGCGCATGATGATCTTGATAAATTATTGAAGGATTACCGCCAGGATAGCCTGGAACATTTGTTTTTAAATTTAACCGGAAAGGATTTTAGGAACGATGTTTAAACTGTGGTCTACTGTAATAAAAGATATAAGGATACTTTGGAGGGATAAAGTAGGTATTTCGCTCATGTTTATTATGCCCATTATATTGGTTGTGGTAATAACAAGCATACAAAACAGTACTTTCCAGTTAGTAAATAAAAACAAGCTGCCCCTATTAATTTGTAATAAGGACACGGGCAAAATAAGCTCCGAGCTAATAAAGGATATTGGTAAAATAGGCATGTTTAAAGTATCATTAGTGTCAGGTGTTAAGGATGAAAAATCTATGTCTGAGGCTATGCATACTAAAGATGCAATGCTTGGTGTTATTATACCTTCAAATTTCTCATCGAAGGTTGCAGCTAAATCAAAAAATATAGCAGGCAAGGCTATGAGCAGTTTTGGGTTGCAGGGAGATACGGTTAAACATGCAGGTGACGTTGATCCGCTTACCATCTATTATAACCCGGTTTTACAGGAGTCTTTAAAGCTTTCTGTTGCCGGAGGTATACGAAGCGCACTGCAATTGGTGGAGAGTGGCGAAACATTAAAAAGCCTGTATTTTTCTATCAATGAAAAGCAATTACCCGAATCACTGGAAAATGAAATGCTGAATAATAAAACAGCTATTAATGAGATTCCGGTTTCAAAAGACGGCACCCGTACTACTCCTAATGCTACTCAGCACAACGTACCTGCGTGGACAATCTTCGCCATGTTTTTTGTTATCATGTCCTTGGGGGGTAGTGTTGTGCGCGAAAAAGTAAGCGGCAGCTTTATCAGGTTAAAAACTTTGCCTACTAATTACGCAGTAGGAATATTATCAAAGCAAATCACCTATATGGGCGTTACCATGATACAGGCGGCAGTTATATTTTCAATGGGGATATGGCTTTTCCCGCATATGGGTTTATCTGCGCTTAATTTGCCCTCAGATTGGTTGGCCTTGTTTATTGTTACACTTGTTTGTGGTTGGTGCGCAGTAAGCTATGCCATTTGCGTAGGGGTTTTTGCTGATACACAAGAGCAGGCGAATGGATTTGGCGCCGTATCGATCGTTATACTGGCATCTGTCGGCGGACTCATGGTACCCAGCTTTGCCATGATGGGCTTTTTTAAATCCGCTGCTAGCCTTTCACCTATGCATTGGTGCTTGCAGGCCTATTATATCCTTTTCCTCGAAGGCGGGAAACTAAAAGACGTGATAAACAATATCGTCCCTTTATTTATTATTACTATAGTACTTCAATTAATAATCTTTTTGGGGCTTAAAAGAAAAAATTTAATATAATTACTAATGGAAAAGACCGAGCTAAAAGAGCAATTAAAACGCCAAATTATACAATTTCTAAACCTTACAGATTTAACGCCTGCAGATATAAAAGATGAAGAACCTTTATTTGGCGATGGCCTTGGCCTGGATTCTATTGATTCGCTTGAATTGGTTGTATTGTTGAAAAGGGAGTATGGGATTACGATTCAAGACCCCCGCCAGGGACGTAAAATATTGGTTGATGTAAATACCCTGGCCGATTATATTCAGGAGCATGGGAAGAAGTAAATATCTAATATAAGATAATGTCGAACGAACAATAGTGAGAAAACTTAAACGCCCTGCATAGTCCGTCATGCATAGCCCGCCTTGCATATTTTATGAGTTTTCTCCTCGTTCCTCGTCGAAATGACATCTGGTATTGTAATTAATTTTAACCATCATCATCCACCCCAACTTTAATTCCCTTCTTACTATCATAATACCGTTTAGCTCTTAACAAATGTCCGCAGGCCGATCGGTTACACCAGCGCCGTATACCATTTTTTGTCGTGTCAAAAAACATACTTCCGCAAGTTTTGCATTGCTTAATTTTTTCGGGATCAGCTTCTAATAATAAGTCCCCAGCCGATTTTATGATTATCCACAAAGGCGAGGCTATCTCTTCATCAATATTAAACCAGGCCAGTTGCATGCCGTTGACTGTACTTTCATAACGCAAATATTTTGATGCAGTGTTTATGGCCAGGTTAAATTGCCGCATAAAAATTTCATCGGCCCGATCAGCTTTAATAACCGATAAAAATATTTCATAAAGCATAAACCTGGTTTTTATTACTTCTTCAAATACACCTGTTGCCTCCTGCGAATAGCAGTATCCTTCTAAACTAAGCTGGTTGTAATAGTCATATTCAATTACACCGGCCCGGTAGCACCAATACACAAAATCTTCATAATTGGTTAAGTAATCTTTAGGATTTTCGCTGCCCCGGTTTTGTAAAGTATTTACAAAATTTAGTGCATTTATACCGCCATTCTGCGGACTAATGATGTTTTTAAGCTGCAATTTGCGCTGTCGCATCTGGGCCAAATGAGTTTTCATGTGATTATATTAAAGGTTTTTACCGCCTAAATGCATTTAGGTAGTCATAATTTTGTTCAATTTTCCGGGCTAAACACGTTTAGGTAGTCATAAAATTTTCAGTTTTACGGGCTAAACGCGTTTAGGTAGTCATAAAATTTGGTGCATTTAGCAAAGGATTAATACCATTAAACTGCAAAAATGCGCTCCCTTGCCTGGAAACAAAGATTTTAAACGAAATACAAACCCTGATTAAAACAAGCTGAACTTTTCAGGGCGTTTTTATGGACGATTTTTTGTAAGATTTGAGAGGTATCTTTAAAGATCAATGGCAGGTTGCCCTGATCAGATAGCCTGAATAACTATACAAATATAGCAAATTAAGCTAATATAATTAGTAATTTTTTGAATTATTCCGCCTTTGTTGGAGTTGTCTCCAACAAACCCAATCCTCAATCGGACCCTTGCCCATTGTAATGTGTTAATAATCCAAACTCATCAATACCTGTTTCATAAAACTTTGCCGAAGAATATTTGTAATCTTCGGGATATTTAACTAATTGCCATTTGTCCTGTAAAGGATTGTTATGAATATAGTCCAATTTCTGCATAAAAACATTTGGACTCCACAGATCAATGCTTAAAGAATTCCTTTCCCAAAATTGATATTGCCTGTCTTTAGCATTTACTAAGAATTGTGAAAGTCGTTGGTCGTTGGTATCAATCAGCTTGAATTTCATTTGCTGAGCCGTAAATTTTAAAAAACTATTTTGGATCATTTCCTGCTTATAACCATCCCGTATCTGCCATATTAAATGAATGTGATTTGGCATTATCACAAAACCATATACCACAATGCTTTTTTCATTTTTCAAAAACAGCAGGCTATTAATAATGATATCCTTATATACATCTTCTTTTAATAAATGCTTCTATTCTAAAATTGTCGCAGTAAAAAATTGAGGATGGTAATCAAAGTTAATATCGGCCATGAAGTAAATTTATAAAATTTCTGCTTTCCGCAAATATTTCGAATTGTTGGTGATAGTATTAAAACGACAGGGGGCTCCACTGTTCGGAATGTATTGCGGATTGTTGGAGACAACTCCAACAATGGCGGAGAATGAATTAATTATACATTGGTAATTTCAAATTTGTGTCGATTTTCAAATTCGTTTAGCGTGAGGATATTAACTTTAGGAAAATCAACTGATTTTAAAATTTGAAAATGTTTATCATTTGAGATGACACAATCCCGCCTTTGTTGGAGTTGTCTCCAACAAACCTAATCATTACTGGGACCCATACCCACCCTGCCATTGTTGGAGTTGTCTCCAACAAATCTAATGTTGGTGTGAACCTGGTTTAACAAACCTTCCCTGAAATTTAAAACAAACCACATCGCCATTAACCACTTTAGCAGTAACGTTAATATCGCCTTCCTCAATAAATTTATAAGCAATATCCAACACCACAGTTTGCGTATTCCACGGATCAATCATCACCATAAATTTCAAATGATCGGCTTTCTTTAGCAGGAGAGGGTATTCAAACCCTTTTCCAAAACATCCTTTACTATTTGAAGCATACAAGCACCAGGTACTCTCAGGTGAACGTAAAACGAACATTAAAATATGATAATTTCCAGCCTGAATTTGTATCTAATTTTTTAAAGTTAACGTATAAAATTAAACCAGTAAAATTTACTGGAATCTTCATCTGTTTTTAACCGGAATTAAAAATTTATTTAAAAAATGCTCGCAACTATACTGGCTGATTTGTACAAAATTCATTTGCATCCAACCATGAAAAAACATTTCCCGATTTTACAAAATCCCCGTCTTGAAATGATTTTAGAGCCAACAAAAAATAGAAAATCGCCTGTTACAACTCCTTAGAAACAACTAATTCCACCTGACCATAATTATTATCCATTTTAAGTTAAATTTTAGTTTAGCATCATAGTTAATGCTTATTTTTGATCATGAGATCATCGCTAATCAGAGCATTACAAAATATTTCTGAGAATCCCGGAACTTTATTTTTTAAAGTAATGGAACATGGCAGCATGTCGGTTGAAATTTACAGACCAATGAAGACAGATCTGCAAATGCCTCATATACAAGATGAGCTATATGTTATAATTAGCGGAAATGGCGAATTTTTAAATAATGGTGAACGGGCACCCTTTAAGCAAGGTGATGTATTATTTGTGCTTGCCGGAGTTGAGCACCGTTTTGAAGACTTTTCTGATGACTTTGCTACCTGGGTTATTTTTTACGGCCCAAATGGGGGGGAGGAATAAGTCTGAAGTCTTAAAAAGATTGGTACTTTAAGCCGCTTGTAAATCTGAGGTTATAAAAGACTTAAGACTATCGGCTAAAGACTTAAGACTAAGTCAAATTCTTATCTTTAAACCAAACCTCATCGGGTTGCACCTTAGAATTTTCCATCAAGCTAACCAATTCAATGGCATCACCGGATGTTATAACCAACTTACGGTTTGCGGGCTTCAAAAAACGCTGTTCTACCATCACATCCATTTGCTTTAGCAAATAATCGTAAAAGCCGTTTACATTTAATAAACCTATGGGATGATGGTGCAGACCAAGCTGCAGCCATGTTAAAACTTCAAAAAACTCTTCCAGTGTACCAAAGCCTCCGGGTAAGGCAATAATTCCGTCGCACAGATCATTCATTAGCTGTTTGCGCTGGTGCATGTTTTCCACTATGTGAAGTTCCGTTAAGCCTGGGTGACCAACTTCTTTGTCCATTAAAAATTGAGGGATCACACCAATTGCTTTACCGCCATTATTTAAAACAGCATCAGCAAGTAAACCCATCACACCTACTTTTCCTCCACCAAATACAAGGGTAATATTGCGATTTACCATGATTTCAGCAAGAAGTTCAACCGATTGTTTCAGTATAGGATCACCATTAAAATTCGCTCCGCAGAAAACACAAATAGCTTTCATTTTGTAGAATTATTGTTACAGTCCGAAAGTCGGAAAAGAAAGTTAAAAATTGGATGTTTACGGTAATTAATTATTAAAATTGTAGAATAGTCCATTGACTGCGGACAATTATAAACCTATTGTTATGAAGAAATCTATACTTTTTGCATTGCTGATTTTTGCTGTCCTGCATGGTTTTAGCCAAAGTGAAGAATCAGAAAATTACAGGATATTTTTGAAAGATGACTGGAAAATGCAATCGGCGGTTACTGATGCCACACTGGGTAATAAAATATCACAACCTGATTTTCAAGCAAACGATTGGTATAAAGTGAGTGTTCCAACTACTGTTATTGCTGGCCTAATAGCTAATAAAGTATATGACTTTGATCCTTTTTATGGCAGGAACTTTGAGAAGTTAGCAGACCCAAGATTGGATAAACCCTGGTGGTTTAGAAAAGAATTTACTTTGCCTGCATCTGAAGATGGTAAAAATGTAGTTTTAAAATTACATGGTATCAATTACAAAGCAAACGTGTGGCTAAACGGTGTGTTAATTGCCGATTCAACGCAAATAATTGGCCCTTTCAGAATTATTGAGTTAGACATCACCAAACAATTAAAGCACACTGGCCTTAATGTGTTGGCGCTTGAAATAAAACGACCTTTTAATCCACAAAAAAGAGGCGGCGACCTGGCAATTGATTATGCCGACTGGATACATTACCCACCAGATTTCAATAACGGTATTATTAATAATATGGAGGTAAAAACTTATCGTAAAGTTGGAATTGAATATCCGCTGGTTACTACAAAATTCGACCTTCCTTCACTTTCTGTAGCACATTTACAGGTTGATGCAATGGTAGTCAATTATTCGGATAAGGCTGAAGATGCAATTGTGAAAGGCAAGATTAATGGCGACATCAATTTTGAACAGAAAGTTCGATTAATGCCTCGCGAAAAGAAACAGATTACTTTCTCGCCAACTGTTTATCACCAGTTAAATATAAAAAATCCGCATATATGGTGGCCCTGGGAATATGGTAAACCGGAAATGAACAAAATTGAACTCTCTTTAATTTACGGCAATGAATTGAGTAATAAAATTGCCGAAAACTTTGGCATCCGGCAAATCACTTCAGAATTAATTAATAATGAAACCTCACGTAAATTTATTATCAATGGCAAGCCCATTATGTTGCGTGGAGCAGCATGGTCACCTGATATTTTTCAGCGGCGTTCGAAATTACGGGAAGAACAGGAACTGCGGCTGGTGCGTGATATGAACATGAACATAGTGCGCTCTGAAGGCAAACTGGAAGACGACTATTTTTATGAATTGTGCGATAAATATGGCTTGTTGGTAATGAGTGGCTGGATGTGCTGCGGGGCATGGCAATACCCCGAAAAATGGGACGCTGCCAAAAGAAATGTTGCCATGGCATCAGACAGCAGTGTGATGTACTGGCTTAGAAATAAAGCATCTATGCTGACATGGCTTAACGGAAGTGATATGCCTCCAAGAGATAAAACCGTTGAAACAGATTGGCTTGCCATAGAGGCAGACCTTAAATGGCCAAACCCAACCATAGCCAGCGCAAATGAAAGTATTTCGAAAGTTTCGGGACATACTGGGGTAAAAATGGCCGGGCCTTATGATTGGGTGCCACCATCATACTGGGAACAAGACTCTACTAAATACGGGGGCGCCTGGAGCTTTTCTACGGAAATATCGCCAGGACCATCTATCCCGCCTTATGAAAGTTTGATTAAATTTATACCTAAAGATTCTTTATCAAATAATAGCGCAGATTGGTTATACCATTGCGGAACCACGCAATTTGGCAATACACATATTTTTAATGATGCGCTGGATAACCGGTATGGCAAATCATCAAACATAAAAGAATATATCGCTAAAGCTCAGGTTCAAAATTACGAAGGCCACAGGGCCATGATGGAGGCTTACGGATTAAAAAAATATCGTTCGGCCACCGGGGTAGTGCAATGGATGCTTGGCAATCCCTGGCCAAGCATCATCTGGCATACTTATGATTATTATTTATATCCTGCAGGTACGTATTTCGGTATGAAGAAATCATTGGAGCCGCTGCATGTAATGTATTCCTATAAATCTAATTCTGTTAATATCATTAACTCATTGCTCCCGAATTTTAAGGGGCTTAAAGTAAAAGCTGATATTTATAACCTTGATGGCACAAAAAAGTTCACTAAAACAGTAACAGCAGAAGTTGGCGGAGACGGCACTAAAACCTGTTTTCCGATACCTGCTATTGATGGATTGACCAGTACTTATTTTTTAAGGTTAGAATTAAAAGATGCAGAAGGCAAAATTCAAAGTATAAACTGGTATTGGCTGTCAAATAAAAATGATGAGTTAAACTGGAAAAAATCTACATGGTACTATACACCTGAAAGTTCCTTTGCTGATTTCAGCGCTTTACAAACTATGCCGGCCACAACTGTTAATATACATCATACCACCTCCAAAACAGAAAACAGCACAACGCATAAAATTACAGTAACTAATACCGGTAAATCAGTTGCTTTCTTTGTACATATAAGGGTATTAAAAGAAAAAGGGGGGGATGATATCCTTCCTGTAATTTTTGAGGATAACTATTTATTGTTAGCTCCGGGCGAAACAAGAACAATTGATTGCAACTATGAAAACAGATATGCAGGTGAAAGTATGCCTTATGTTTTGGTAAGTGGCTGGAATCTGGACGCCGAACATAGCAAAATTGGAGAAAATGCCGGGTTTGAGAAGTAATTATGATTGATGAGAATTAAGTAGGGTCAGACTTACGAAGTTTTCGAAACTTCGTAAGTCTTATTATTCTGACAATCAGGTTGTATAATTAAAATTGCAGTAAGTAACGGGTTAAAGCATCGTCAAGGGATGATAAAATATTTCCCCGTTCGCTGGATAAGACACTATAAATGGGTCTTTTTGCTTTAAACCCGAAATGTTCAAGCGGCTTGGGATTAACCAGGCTGGTTTTAAATCCGCGGCGTTCAGCAATAGTATATGCAAGGTCTGCCCATGAAATTTGTCCTTTATTGCTTAAATGCCATACACCTGTCTCATCATCAATCATCAAATCCAAACTTGCATTTACAAGATCAGGGACATACGTTGGCGAAACAAATACATCCTTCACGGCATTAAATGTATTTCCTGTTTTAAGGCTATCTAGCGCGACAGTAATAAAATTATATTTATCCCATGGTCCAAAAAATGCTGAAGTCCGGATGATTAGCGCATTGCTGTTATGCTGTTGTACTCTTTCTTCGGCAAGCGCCTTGCTTTGACCGTAAACGTTTAAAGGAATTTTTTTGTCCCTTTCAGTATAAGGCTGTGTTTTAAGTCCATCAAAAACCAGGTCAGTAGAAAAGGTAAGCAGTTTAATACTATACTTATCGCACAGTATGGCCAAATTTTGAGCGCCATCTGTATTAATAGCAAAACAGCTGCCCACCTCCATTTCAGCATCATCAACCCTTACAAAACCAGCCGCATTAACAATAGCCCATGGTTCTATTTCGGTTATAATTCTTTCAAGCTGAAATATATTGGTAACATCCGCTTCTTCACGGCTAGCTATTTTATAAAATATTCCTCGTGTATCACATATCCGGGCAAACGCGCTGGCTAAAGTGCCGCTTTTTCCAATTATTAGTAACGGCTTACCATTTTTGATCTCTTTATCAGAATTAAAAAAGATTTCGTTTCCATAAATAACCCTGCATTTTCGCCGCCACCAACCATCATTATTTATTAGCGGATGATGGTAATTATTATCCTGATGATAGGCTTTTATCATTTTGGCAAGGACTGTTGGCCGCGGTTTCCCATTGCTCAAATCAAATACACCCGGTTCATAATCGCCATTAGTTACTGTAAGCAACCTGTTCCATCCAAATGAGCCAAGTAATGACCAGGATGTAATTGCTATTATATTTACACTTTCGTTGTTTAGTTGGTTTGCAACATTCCAAATTGTGCTTAGCCAGCGCATTTGTTCTTCACGCGTGCAGTATAAATGAACCTCGGTTACCGCAATAGGTAAATGATAACGATCCCAAGCCTGTTTTAATAAGTCATATGGCCCGTCCGGAAAAATATGACCTACCCTAACCGCCTCTACGTCAGCATAACGATATTCAAAATTTCCACCATGGGTATGCGGAGGATAATTTTCCAGGTTTTCATCAAGATACCGTTCGCTGGTTAAATAGTGGTTAAACCCCATTACTTCTGGTTCACATTTGCTTTCAATAAAAAAAAGCAGCTCATAATATTCAATACCGGATGAAAGCAGGTAATCCCATAAGGCATGGTCCGGGGATACTTTACCGCAAAGCAGATCGAATGCTAACCAGCGGCGGTGATTTTCAAAATCAGCCTGGTATTTTAATAATGATGTACTATGTATTTTACCGAGGTCGTCAGTTTGAACGAGTTTGGCGCCAGGGTTTATTTTCCGTATTCCCTGCATTGCTAAAACAGTAGCTTTACATTCATTGATTAAAATACGGCAAAAGCTTTTGTCATCATGCTGGTGCGGATACCAAATGCCATATAAGCCGCAAAAACGTGCTGTAGTTAACGGTTCATTAACCGGTGTGTAATAGTTTATCCAGGGAAATTTTTCAGCTACTTTAATTGCGTAATTTGCCAGCCCGCTTACAAAAGTATCGTCCAGCATATTAACATAACCAGGGCCGCTGCCATGATGTACAAGACCGGCAATTACCTCAATACCGTTTGATCTGAATTTCTCAAGGTTTCTTTCTGCAAAAGACCAATCTATTATTTCATCTTTATTTGGCTGATGCTTTTCCCATAACACCGGGTAGCGAATTTTTTTTATACCAAGTTCAGCAATGAGTTCAATGTCATGTTCGCTATTATAATGGCCCGCATAATCAAGCTGATCAAAGTATTGATCATTAACCCGATTGATGGTACATTCTATTCCTCCCCAAACTTCAATTCCGGTTGTTAACAGTTGTTTCGTCATACAAGGGTTCATTCGGGCTTTCAGCCTCTATTTTTTTAAAAGTAGTTAAGGCCTGGGCAACTACCTGATCCATATTGTAGTATTTATAAGTGGCCAGCCGGCCTACAAAGTAAGTGTTGGTTTGATCCGTTAATGCCTGGTACTTTTTGTATAGGCTGGCATTTTCTGGCCGTGGTATTGGATAATAAGGATCTCCATCAGCTTTTGGAAATTCATAAACTACAGTGGTTTTTGAATGCTTTTGACCTGTAAGATATTTAAATTCAGTAATACGGGTAAAAGCATAATCGTTTGGATAGTTTATGGTGCCTGTTTGCTGAAACTTTTCCTGATCCAGCGTTTCAAATTTGAATTTTATTGAACGGTAAGGCAGTTTACCGTAACAAAAATCAAAATATTCATCAACCGGCCCGGTAAATACCATCTTTTTATACCTGATATCATTCATTATCTCATGATAATCAGTGTTGAGCATAATCTTTATATTGGGATGATCCAGCATTTTTTCAAACATTTTGGAATATCCATGTAAAGGCATAGCCTGGTAATTATCAGTAAAATAACGATCATCTTTGTTGGTACGTGTAGGTACACGGGCAGTTACCGAAGCATCCAGTTCAGATGGATCAAGATCCCATTGCTTTTTTGTATATCCTTTAAAAAACTTCTCATAAAGTTCACGTCCAACAGCCTTTACTACTACATCTTCCGAAGTTTGTACACGGGAAATATCTTCTGCTTTAGACGCAAAGAAACCTTCAACTTCAGCACTGCTTAAATTTAAGCCATACAAACTGTTTATAGTGGTGAGGTTAATAGGTATAGGTACCTGTTGCCCGTCTACACAAGCCAGCACCTTATGCTGGTAGTTTCGCCACTCTGTAAATTTCGACAGGTAATTAAATACTTCTTTACTGTTGGTATGAAAAATATGGGGTCCGTATTTATGGATCAGGATGCCGTCATTATTATAAAAATCATAAGCATTACCCCCAATATGGTTACGTTTATCAATTATTAATACCTTTTTATCAGCTACACTTGCAAGTCTTTCTGCCATCACGCTCCCTGCGAAACCTGCTCCTACTACTAAATAATCAAACATGTTTTTTTATTGTGCTATTGAGGTAAATGATCTGTTTTTAATTGTTTCCATAATCAGCATTAGCATTGCTTTACAGGTTTTATCCCACGAGTTATTGGATAAGAAAGCATCTACATTTAAAAGCCACTTGTCCCTTTTCAAAGTTTTAAGTTCTTTTTCAGTTGCGCTTATAAAATCTTGGGCGGTTACTCCTATATGCACCAGCCTGTTTTTACCATAAGGATTAATTACATCCCTTATTGGTGTGGAAACTACAGGTATACCAGCAGCAAGGTACTCCGGTGTTTTTGTAGGGCTAATAAACCGGGTTGATTCATTGAGTAAAAAGGGAATTAGCGCAATATCCCATGTAGAAAGATATGCAGGTAATTCCTGGTAATTTTTTGATCCTATATAATGGATATTACTATTCACAGGTAAGGTTGCAGGGTCAATTTTTACAACAGGCCCAATCAAAATAATTTGCCAGTCAGGACGGGCATTGGCAATACCTCTTATCAGTTCAATATCAAAACGTTCGTCAATAACTCCATAAAACCCAAGTTTTGGTTTTTCAGTAACAATCTGATCAGGCGGCGAAGTCTTTATTTTGCGCGCTTTGGCAAAATGTTCCTTTTCAATACTGCTTGGAAAAGGATAAATGTTGGCATGCTGATTTTTCTTTGCTTCATAAAGGGAATGGCCGCCTGTAAATACTATATCAGCTTTTTTAAGTAATTCTTTTTCAAGGGTTTTTAATTCTTCCGGGGCAAATTTAAAGGCAGAAAGTTCGTCCATGCAATCGTACACAATCAAATCAGGTGTGTATTTCCTGCTAAATTCAAGTGCCATTGGTGTATAATACCAAAAGCAATAATCAGAAGAATCCTTATTCTCCATAAATTGATCGAACATGCTTTTTTGTATAGCAGTTATTTGAGCCAGATTTAAGCCGGACATTATATGAGGCACTACTACTAATAGGTTTTCTTCCTTTTGCGTATATGAATAATATTCTTGTCCTGTGGCATCAAAAATCGGTTCTTCAATAAAAAAAATATTAAAAGTTTTAGAAAAACGAGTTAATAAATGTTGCGGCCTTTGAAATACAAAATCCCAGCGCAGGTGCGAGAAGCATATTATATTTTTTGGTACATTTTGATATAAATTTTTTATCGGTTTATCCAGTTTTACATTGCTCAATAATTCCATTTCATGTATTGTTTGTATAAGATATAATAACATTTATATGTTTTTTGTTTTGAAAGAAAATAAATTATTAGTAAAATATTGAATCAAAAAACATTTTATTTACGTTATAATGCCTGTTAATTGTAACATTTTTATTTATTAATTAAAATTTACTCAAAAAAAGAGAGTTATTATTTTTCATTCAGATATACTATGAACAAAAATAAATTCATGTTTGCTACCGGCATTGAAAACAGCTACCCGATGATCACGTTACCCAATGGTACACGAAAAAGGGTAGATGAGATGGAAAAATGCGGACATTACAAACTATGGAAACAAGACTTTGATCTTGTAAAAGAAACAGGAATAGATGTGCTTCGTTATGGCCCCGCTTATTACAATGTTCATGAAGCGCCAGGTAAGTATAACTGGGACTTTGCTGATGAAGGTTTTGCGTACCTGAAACACCAAGAAATTACTCCAATTGTTGATCTTTGTCATTTTGGAGTACCTGATTGGCTTGGAGATTTTCAGAACCCGGATTTTCCACAGTATTTTGCAGAATATGCAAGGGCTTTCGCAAAGCGTTTTAGTTACATCCGTTTTTACACCCCTGTCAATGAAATTTTTATTGCGGCTGCCTTTTCAGCATTATACGGCTGGTGGAATGAACGCAAAACAGACGAACGCTCATTCGTTACAGCTTTAAAAAATCTTTGCAAAGCTAATGTACTGGCAATGCAGGCCATACTCGAAATACAACCCGATGCCGTATTTATTCAAAGTGAATCTTCCGAATATTTTCATCCCGAAACACCAGATTGCGATCCGCTTGCATCATTTTTAAATCAAAAGCGTTTTCTTTCTCTTGATCTTAGCTATGGTTATCCCATAAGTGTAGTTATGTATGAGTATTTGTTAGAAAACGGCATGACTAAAGCTGAATACCGCTGGTTTGAAAACAACCTGATAAAAGGCAGCTGTGTTATGGGCAATGATTACTACTTAACCAATGAACATATGGTGCATGAAGATGGAAGTACATCTGCAGCGGGTGAAATTTTTGGATATTACGTAATAACTCATCAGTATTACAGCAGGTATAAATTACCGGTTATGCATACTGAAACTAACATTGCAGAGCCTAATTCAATAAGATGGCTGCAAACCCAATGGGCTAATGTGCGCAGGTTAAAACGCGATGGAATACCCATTTACGGTTTTACATGGTATAGCCTAACTGACCAGGTAGATTGGGACTCAGCTTTAAGAAATGATGCAGGTAACGTAAATTCATTAGGCTTGTATGACCTTGACCGTAAAATAAGACCTGTCGGCGAGGCCTACAAAAATCTTATTAAACAATGGAAAACTGCGATTGAGGCTGAAAGCTATGTGCTTTATTTAAAACCGCCTTATTTTAAATAAAGTAGGCTCACTTTAATTTTTTACCAAGCTTTTTTAATTTTTCATTGATTTTTTTGAATGAAAAAGTAAAAATTGATAAACTAAAAGGTCTATGCACATAATTTTGAGGAGGATAGGGCCTTGAAGAGCAACTTTCAGGGTCTGGCGACATTTTCATTAATGCTTGTTCAGGAGAATAAATACTTTTCATAATTAATATTGATTATTAAATAGAGAACATAAAATTAATTAAATTGTTTCAAATTAACTAATTATTAATTAAAAAATTATCTTATTAAAATATTTAATATTAAGAAAGGGTTATATCGTAAAAATTCTCTTATATTAGTTTACTACCATTATTGCCATGCCATCATGCTCTTTGCTGCCAACAGTTTGAATAATTGTTGCAGTAACCTTTTTATTTTCACTTAGCATCTTATTTAATTTTTGAACGCCTCTAACCTTATCGTCATCGATGTTATTATCTAAAACTTTTCCTTCGCGTATTACATTATCAGCAACAATAAGTGTACCCGGCCTGGAGAGTTTTAAGGCCCATTCAAAATACTCGGGATATGGTGGTTTATCGGCATCAATAAATATCATGTCAAAAGGGCCTATTCCTTCTTTTACAATAATTGGCAAAAGATCAAGCGCCTTACCAACCCTAATTTCTACAATCGGATCCAAACCGGCTTTAATAATATTCAGGCGGGCTACATCAGCATGGGTCTGCTCCAGTTCAAGTGTTATAAGACGCCCATCAGGTGGCAATGCTCTGCCAAGCCAAATGGTGCTGTAGCCGCCCAGTGTTCCAATCTCCAGTATTTTTTTTGCATTGCATGACCGTGCTAATACCTGTAAAAATTTACCCTGGTTAGCTGATACACTAATAGCAGGTATATCGGCTTCTTTCATGGCCTTTATTGTACCTTTCAAGGCACTATCTTCAGCACCCAATAATTTACCAATGTATTTGTCGACTGATTTAAAAAGTTTCTTGCCCATATTGTATGATTTATATTCAAATGTATCAATTTCAACTAAATAGCAAAGGGATTGCTTCAATTTCAAATTTTCCAGTATCAAAAGCATTACACCTCGCTGAATTGACAACGGGCTAAATCGAAATAATCACTTACATTACATCAGTAATGAGTTAGGTTACTAAACTAATGTCAAACATTAAATTCCAATATATAATTGCCATTTTATGTTAAATTTGGATTTATTAAATCGTTAACTGACAACGCACTAATTATATAATAATTCTTTTTTTATGAATGAGCCTAACTCAATAAAACACTTTTTATAAATGATTAATAAAAATCTAATTATCAACTAATAATGAATGTTCAATTTTGTTTACTGACTCGTCAATCGTGAAACTCATTAATATTATTACCATAAATACCTGGAAGTGTGACGGCGACTATCATACCCGGATGCGAATACTTGCTGATCAACTTAAAGCTTTAAAACCGGGTATTATAGCTTGCCAGGAATGCTTTTATAGCGATGAGGGTAAAGCTGATACTTTAAAATTCCTGGCAAAAAAACTGAAGATGAATTATTTATTTTTACCAGCGCGATTTAAAAAACGTCAATTTGAAGGTAATTTGGTGGATAGCTATTCGGGTCTTGGGATTTTATCCGCCTTTCCGATTATTTCCTTTAAGCATTTTGATTTACCAGCTGTACCCAGGGATGATGAGCGTAAAGTGCTGCTTGCAGAAATTGAACTGTCAACAGAAAACAGGTTAACGCTTGTTAATACACATCTTACTCATTTAACATATGAAATTGAATTAAGAAAAAAACAAGCAAAATTTGTTGCTGATATTGCCGTCGCTAATAAAAAGAATAACATATCTATTATTTGCGGAGACTTTAATGCTAAAGTAGATTCTGTTGAAATTAAGGCATTCATAAAAAAAACGAAAGCTGTTGACTGTTATGCTGCAGGCAATGGAATAAAACCCAGGTATAGCCTTGTTGATTCCTATATGAAAAAAACGCCGATATGTGTTGATCACTTATTTGCACTACCTTACCAGGGGAAAAAAAATTATCCCAATTTGATGAATTCAGGTATAGTGTTAAATGTTCCTGATAAAGAAACCGGTTTATATGCAAGTGATCATTTCGGGATAAGCACTACACTTGTCATAAATTAAACAGAATTGAAAACGTCTGTTGTTTCAATGGGGAATTTAATAGGATTATTACATTAACAAATAAATAATATCCAGGAAGTAACTTTTTCAATACAAATGAGAAAAGTGCCTATTTAGTTAAAGTAAAAAACTTTCTTAAGAGTTCTAAATTCCCATTAAAAAAATCATTTGTTAACATACGTTGATTTTTTGTTTGTTTGTTTAGTATTTGTTAACTTTTTGTTGTTGTTCCAACAATGTTTCCATAACACGGCAAGGATAGTTTTGCAGCGATAAATCCCAAATCGCATTATGAAACAAAGTTTACTCAAAATTTCACGACTACTTTTAACACTAACAGCAGTGTTAATGGTATGTGGCAATCTATTTGCCCAGAACCTTCCGGTGAGAGGTATTGTTTTGGATAACAATAACCAACCTCTGCCTGGTGTAAGTGTTACTATTAAAGGAAGCACCAAAGGCACTGTAACAGGTGTTGAAGGCCGCTTTACTATAGCTGTTGATAAAGGCCAAACATTGGTTTTTTCATCAATAGCGTTCATTTCACAGGAGACTATTGTAAATGAACAATACATTTCAGTAGCGTTAGTTCCTGACAATAAGACCCTTAATGAGGTTGTTGTAACCGCATTAGGTGTAAAAAAGGAATTCCAGAAACTGGGTTACTCACAATCACAGATCAACGGTGATGAATTAACTACCGCCCGCGACGCTAACCCACTTAACTCAATGGCCGGTAAAGTTGCAGGTTTAACCATTGGCGCAAGTTCTGAATTTTTTGGAGCCCCAACCGTTGTTTTACGTGGTAGCAAGGACATTCTTTATATAATTGACGGCGAGCCGGTAGAATCTAATACTTATGATTTTAACGCAGATGATGTTGATACCTACACCGTATTAAAAGGTCCCAACGCTGCGGCCCTTTACGGTTTCAGGGGTATAAACGGAGCGATCATTATTACAACTAAAAAAGGTACTAAGGATAAAAAAGGCTGGCAAATTGATTTGAATAGCACATTTGAAGCAGAAAAAGGCTTTTTAGTTCTTCCAAAAGACCAATATGAATATGGTCGCGGTACTAATTTTAAGTATGCTTATGGTAATCAGTTATATGATAATAACCAGCGTTTACCTGAGTGGGGTCCACGTTTTGACGGTGTGTTTCAAACAACACAGTTTGACAGCCCTTATGATCCCGTTACAGGTATTAGAACACCAACTCCCTGGTTAGCCCGTGGTGTAAATAATTTTAACAATTTTGTACAAACCGGATATACTAATACTAACACAGTTGCAGTATCAGCCAGCGGATCAAATTATGATATTCGTATGTCATATGGTCACACTTTTCAACAAGGTGATTTTCCAAATACAAAATTAAATATCGATAACTTTAAAATATCTGCAGCTTATGACGTTACCCCTAAGTTGCGTATTGATGGAGATTTAAATCTGAATCTGCAATATTCTCCAAATATTCCAGACGTAAGCTATGGTCCTAACAGTTATGCTTACGAATTTTTTGTTTATGGCTCATCAGATTATAACATCAATGATTTAAAAAATATTTATAAAGGCCCTCAGGGTGTACCTAACCTTGTTCAATATGCACAGGAATACGGACGAGAAAACAACCCTTGGTTCCAGGCTGAAAAATGGCTGAAAGGCCGCGATAACCAGGTAGTAAATGGATCTTTAAGATTAACTTATAAATTCAATGATGATCTGAACTTAGCTTTACGTTCTGCATTGAATACTTATAATGAATTAAGTACTGAGCAAGTACCTTCATCAACTAACCTAAACCAATATTTACCATGGTATTACTTTGGATGGTATGGTGATTACAGGCAGGATCAGCGTAGCTTGTTAGAAAACAACACCGATTTAACATTAAATTACAATAAAAAGATAGGCAAGTTTAACTTAACCGCTTTGGCTGGTGCTAACGAACGGTCTTTCAGATATCTTTCTTCATGGGCAACTACAAAAGACCTTTCATTACCAAACGTTTATAACCTTGATAACTCAACAAACCCTATTTTAGGTTATAATTATAATTCAAAAATGCAGGTTAACAGTGCTTATTACTCTGTTGATTTGGGTTACAAAAATTATATTAATATTAACACTACTGGTCGTGTAGATAACATCTCAACATTGCCAGGCAATGCCAATACCTATTTTTATCCATCGGTATCAGTAAGTTCAGTTGTAAATGATTATATTAAATTACCTGAATTTATATCATTCTTTAAGTTGCGGGGTTCGTTCGCAGATGTTAAGGGTGGTTTAACTTCACCATACATCGGTTCTTCTTACGCGGCTGTAACAGGCAGCAGTTTGGGTAGTTTATTAGGATATGGCACAGAATTATTCACACCTTATAATGGTCCCAACTATGTAAATTCAAGTTCATCTTCACCTACTACTTATTATAATGGTTCGCCATCGGTAAATCTTTCTAACACTATAGCAAATCCTAACATAAAACCTTTCGATGTAAAATCGTATGAGTTTGGTGCAGACCTAAAATTTCTTGGAAACAGGTTGGGTTTAAATGCAACTTACTTTACAACAACAAACGGTCCGAACATAATTTCATTGGCAGTAGCACCATCTACTACCTATTCTTCTCAAATTGTTAATGGTGTAACCACCAAAAAGAACGGATATGAAATTGAATTAGTTGGTTCGCCACTTAGAAGCAAAGACGGCTTAAATTGGGATGTTAATATAAACGTTTCTACCTATAAAGAAACTTTGTCATCTATTTATGGTAATGAAACCGGCTTATATCAAAACAACCATTTATATAAAGTGGGTGACAGGTTAGATGCGATTTACGGTACAAAGTTTGTAAGAGACGGTAGCGGCAATATCATCAATAGCGGTGGTTCCCCTATACAAGCACCTGGTAAAAGTAATAATTCACAATTAGGGTTATTAGGTTATGCCAATCCTGATTTTGCATTTGGTATCACAAATCATTTTAGCTATCATAACTTTACCCTGAGCTTCCAGTTTGATGGCAGAATCGGTGGTAAAACTTATGACTATACTTATTATCATGCTATGAATGGCGGTACAGCAGCTGAAACTGCAACCGGAGCTTTTGGAGCAGCACGTTTAAAAGAGTGGAACAGTACTGCAGAAGGTACAAAAGCGGCTACACCGGCCTATGTTGCTCCGGGTGTTACGCTTGTAAGCGGTACGCCTGCCTACGGTCCGGGCGGTGTGATTACTAACTTAAGCCAGTTAACTTTTGCTCCAAATACAACGGCTGTTACAGTACAAGGATACGTATCAAGCGGTTTAGGGGGTAATTTTGATGAATATTATATGATCAGCCGTTCATATGCCAAATTGCGTGAAGCAACAATCGGCTACAATTTACCGGCAAAGGTATTACAGGGAACATTCATTAAAAAAGCAAGCTTTAATTTAGTTGGCAGAAACCTACTATATTTTGCTGCCCGTAAAGATATTGACCTTGACCAATATGCATCAGGATATGATGCATCTTCCAGGTCATTGGTTGGGGGTAGTGGTGGATCAGATTTAGCAAGCCCTACAGCACGTCGTTTTGGTATCAATATCCATTTAACATTCTAATTGTTTAATCGATAAAAAGAAAATTATGAAATTAAAATCATTTACCCCATTTGCCCTATTGTTAACAATAGGCATGGTCTCTATAACCGGATGTCAGAAAGGTGACCTGGTAAATAATCCCAATGTGGCAGCATCAACTGCTGTTGTTCCTGCTTCGTTAATACTTAATCACCTTACAGCAAAATTGATAAGGAATGACGAGCAGCCATTTTCAACTGATTCCAAGTATGAACAGTATATTTTAGCTAACTATACTTATTACTTTGGAAATAATAACTATGCCTTTGGTAATACGGAAGATAGTTATGACATTTTAAAATACGCCATAGCTTTGCAAGCACAGTCTACTACCCAGTTAGGCAATACAACCAATAAATATTATGCATTAAGTCAATTTTTTAAAGCTTACGCAGGTATCTGGCTGTCACAAAGGGTTGGTGATATTCCTTTTTCACAAGCTGGTAATGCATCTGTATTGACGCCGGCATACGATACCCAGCATGACGTTTACAAAAACGCCCTTGCTATGCTTGATAACGCCAACACTATTTTGGCTCCGTTAGCAGCCGCAAATGGCAGCAAAGTTTTAGATGCAGGTGATGTATATGGCCTTACTTACCTGCAATGGCAGAAAGTAATAAATACTTATACATTAAGAGTATTAATTAGCTTAAGCAAAAGAGCTACTGATAATGCTGATCTTAATATTCCTGCTAAGTTTGCAAATATCATAAATAACCCGGCTACTTACCCTATAATGACAAGTAATGCGGACAACCTGGTATATAAATACAATCAAACTTTTAACCCATATGCTACAGTTAACCTGGGTTTACAGCCATATGATAACTTTGGAAGCATGGGCTTACCATATGTAACGGCTACCACAACCAACCAGGACCCACGCATTTATGTTGTATCTACCCCTGCACCTCAACAAATAGCAGCTGGTAAATTGCCAAGTGATTTTACAGCATATGTAGGCGCTGACGATAATGTTACTGTATCAGTTTTACTTTCAAACGCTGCCGCAGGTCAGTATTCATATGCTAATTATCTTCGTTATTTTTCTTTGCCAGCAGCTTATTCCGGCGCAAATGCTGAACCCTTTGTTTTTATAGGTTATTCAGAAATGTGTTTCAACATAGCTGAAGCAATCAATAGAGGCTGGATAACAGGGCAGAGTTCAACAACATGGTACAATAGCGGAATCAATGCTTCTTTAGCTTTATATGGCATATCAAACGGTCAAACATTAAATATTACTGATCTTACTGGTAAAACATTGGGTACAGCTACAGTTAATATTCCACAGTTTATGGCCAATGTTGCTTACGCCGGAGACAACGCTAACGGGCTTGCTCAAATTTTTACTCAGCGTTATGTTGCTATGTTTCTAAATTCTGGTTTTGAATCATTTTATCAATGGAGAAGATCAGTTAGTAGCACATATCCAAACGGCATACCTGCATGGAGCCAGGGCGGTCCCGGTATCGGAACAGCAAATAACTTAATACCTCGTCGTTGGTTATATCCTGCAAATGAAGCGGCTTATAATCCAACAAATTACAATGCAGCCATAACTTCACAGTTTGGCGGTACTGATGATATAACCAAAGATACCTGGTTAACCAAATAAATAAATTTTTAAAAATTACAGCAGGGGAACTTACTTTAAGTACCCCTGCTTTTTTAATTTATAATATCATGAAAAAAGGTCTTTTATTTTTTATTGCCATAGGAGTTTTATCAGCTTCTTATGCACAGGTAGCTGATAGTGTAAAACGACACGTGATTTTACAGGGCGCCGCTAATTTCAGGGACCTTGGTGGTTACGAAACCAAGGATGGCCACCATGTTAAATGGAATGAAATATACCGCAGTGCGGATATCAGCAAATTAACGAATGCTGATCTGGCCGTACTAAAGGACAGGAAAATTACTTATGATGTTGATTTAAGAGGCCGTCAGGAATCGGCACAGGCGCCTGATAAGCTTAACCCAGGTACCGACTATATCTTATGCCCTGCCGGCAGCAATAACGTGGGAAGCATGATGAAGAGTATGGCAACTATTAAAGGCAAAGGAGGCGACTCATTAATCATGACTTTTTACAGTCGGATAGATTCTTTGGCAGATCGTTATAAGCCTTTTTTTAATAAACTATTGGATTTACCCGCCGATCAAGGTTTAGTTTTCCATTGTACCGCCGGAAAAGACAGAACAGGTATTGCTGCTGCATTATTACTGTATAGTCTTGGTGTACCCTATGATACTATTATTGCCGATTATGAGGCAACAAATTATTACAGAAACGCTGAGAATGTTAAAGCTATGGCACAGATGGGAAAATATATGCATGTTGATAAAGATGTTGCAAAATCAATGATGGCGGCAAAAAAGGAATATCTTGATGCAACCTTTACCGAAATTACTAAACAATATGGTTCTGTGGATAATTATTTAAAAACTCAGATTGGCCTTGATGACCAGAAAATTGCTTTGCTGAAAAAGAAATTTTTAGAGTAACTGTTATACAATATTGTCATTTTCTTTAAATTCTAAAAACTCAATAGCAAAACACGATATTTAAATATTGAAATATGAGTGACAGCAATACTTTATACAACAATATCGGTTTGGAATATAATTCTACCAGGCAGGCCGACCCATATATCGCTGAAAGACTCTTTCAATTTTTATCGCCTAAAACAAATCAATTATATCTTGACATGGGTTGCGGAACTGGAAACTACACTATAGCTTTAGCAAATAAAGGGCTCAATTTTTATGGTGTTGAACCCTCCAAAAAAATGTTAAATACAGCTAAGTCCCAAAACCAGGAAATAAATTGGCTTATAGGTCAGGCAGAACAAATCCCGGCAGATGGCAATATGTTTGATGGCTGTATTGCCACGCTTACTATTCATCATTGGACGGATATTGAAAAGGCTTTTAAGGAACTGTACAGGGTGTTAAAGGGAAATGGGAAAATTGTATTCTTTACTTCCACTCCCGAACAAATGCAGGGGTATTGGATTAATTATTATTTCCCTAAAACGCTAAAAGACGCTATTAAGCAGATGCCTTCTTTCGAAACTATAAAAAACGCTGCCACAAACGCCGGTTTTGTCATTAGGGCTACCGAAAAATACTTTGTTAAAGATAATTTAAAGGATTGTTTTTTGTACGTTGGAAAAAACCGGCCTGAGCTTTATTTTGACGAAACAATAAGAAAAGGAATTTCCTCATTTTCAGTATTGTCAAATATTGAGGAAGTAAATAGTGGCTTGTCTTCCCTTTATAAGGACATAAAGACAGGCGAGTTTAAGGGCATCCAGTCAAAATTTGATAATGATTCAGGCGATTATCTTTTTATCATTGCTGAAAAGGAAAAATAAATAATTCTTTGATGATGCCATTAACAGATGAAGTTTACATCAGGGACGCTCATGAAGGCGATGTTGAAACCATTGCTTTACTAATGGCTGATCTGGGTTACCCTACCTCCGTTAGCGAAATGCGAAACAAATTAAAAAACATTTTTTCGCATCCAGACTATCGCACAATTGTTGCTCTCTTGAATAATGAAATTGTTGGGTTTTCGGGCTTGATGAGAGGACTTTCTTTTGAAAGAAGCGGAAAATATGTCCGTGTAATTTCATTTGTAGTAAAAAAGACCATCCGCAACAAGGGAATAGGAAAATTATTAATTAAAGCATCCGAAGAATGGGCGCTTGAACAGGGAGCTGATAATGTTGTAATAAGCAGCGGTAATCGTGGAGAACGAAAGGTAGCGCATATATTTTATCAAAAAATGGGTTATGCAATCAAATCATCAGGATTTTTTAAAGAATTATGAAAGGCTCTTTCGTATTAGCGAAGAACCGGGTATAAAAATATTTGAGCCAAGGACGTCGCCGTCGCATTTTGAGAACATTAGCGAAAATGTTGTCTATGCAATTTCAGGCAATTTATTACATAACTATTTGCTTCCCAGGGATTGTCCACGTATAACGTATTATCTGTTATCCAAAACAACTGAGGCTGATAAGAAAAATTTATAGGAAACTCCATTGCCTCTCATATTATAATTGTTGAATGGCTTGGTATAAGCGTATAAGGGAAACTACTTTGTATTGTTACCAGTTTTTAAATGATGGATTTATATTGCTTGATTATTTAACCAGGGCATATAAATGTTCGTCTATTACTTCCCCGTATTTTACAATGGCCCTTTTCAAAACGCCTTCCTTTTGAAAACCTGCTTTTTCCAATACACGCATTGATGCGGGGTTATTTGCATTTACATTTGCCTGCATGCGTATTATATCAAAATTTTCAAAAGCATAGCTCGTTATTAATTTAACAGCTTCGGTCATTATGCCAAGGCTCCAAAATGTCTGACCCAGCCAGTATCCTAATAAAGCATTCTTTCTGTAAATATCCTTTCCGGGTTTAAATTCAATTCCACCTGCAACCTTATAATTAATAATGATAGCAAAATTGGTTAGCGGATTTTGGTTTTGATGACTTGAAACATATTTTTTAGCATCATCCATAGTATATGGGTAGGGAAACCTGTCAAGTAAATAGCATGAAATATTTTTATTATTAGCTTGTTCCTGTAAAGATTGTTCATCACCGGATTGCCACTCCCTTAAAGTAAAAACACTTCCTAATAATTCCATTTTGTAAAAATGCAATTATTAGGAATCAATGATGTTTAATACAAGTAACTTAATTGTTAATAGCATGTCGGTAGATTTACTCACCTAACTTACGCTTCACTAAACAGTATAAAACCGATTAATGCATTACTATATTGGTTTCTATTTGCTCCAATGATTTTCCTTTTGTTTCGGGCATAAAGCGCCAAACAAAAATGAGCTGCAATACCATCATGGAGCCAAAAAAGGTAAAAACGACTGCGCCGCCAAGTGTTTCGGCAAAATAGGGAAAGCTAAAGGCTATAATTGCTGCCATGATCCAGTGTGTTGAACTGCCGAGTGTTTGTCCTTTAGCACGTACCTGGTTAGGAAAAATCTCAGAAATAAATACCCAGATAACCGCCCCCTGTGAAAAAGCAAAAAATGCAATGAACATCATCATATAAATGGGTATGGCATAGCCGCTGAAGTTTTTGGAATAAAAAGTAAATGCCACCAGGAACAGTGAACAGATTAGACCTACCGAGCCAATCAGCATCAATACCTTTCGGCCCACTTTATCTATGATGTTAATTGCTAAAAGTGTAAAGATAAAATTGATTAATCCAATACCTACCGTTGATAATAAGGAAGAGTGTGCGCCTAAACCAGCCATTTCAAAAATCCTTGGAGCATAATATATAATGGCATTAATACCCGATACCTGGTTAAAGAAAGCAATAAGCACTGCTAGTATAATAGGATAGTTATATTTACCTGAAAAAAGAGATTCGCCTTTGTGACTACCATTATCAAGTGTTGAATTTTGTATAGAAACCAACTCTTCATCACAATTTAAAGGATTGATAATTTTTAATATTCGCAATGCTTTTTCTGTTGCACCCTTTTTCAGGATCAGCCATCGTGGACTTTCAGGTATAAACCAAATTAATATGAGGAAAATAAATGCAGGGAATGCCTGTACACCTAACATCCATCTCCATGAAGCTCCTCCTACCTGGCTTAGCAGGAAATTTGATAAATAGGAAATTAAAATCCCTAAAACAATATTGAACTGAAATAGACCCACAAGACGGCCGCGGCGGTTAGCAGGAGAAATTTCGGATATATATATAGGAGCAGTAACTGAAGATGCGCCAACCCCTAATCCGCCTAAAAAACGAAAAACTAAAAAAACATACCAATTATCAGCCAGAGCTGTACCCAAAGAAGCTAATAAGTAAGCTATAGCTACAAAATAAAGGGTATTCTTTCTGCCAAACCGGTCTGACGGCCTTGAACCAAGTAATGATCCAATAACTGTTCCGATTAATGCGATTGAAATGGTTAGGCCGTGTTCAAACACAGAAAGATGCCAGAATTGCTGGATAGATTTTTCGGCGCCGGATATTACTGCAGTGTCAAAGCCAAAAAGAAAGCCGCCTAATGCCACAACCACTGACCACGCAAGGACAGAATTATTTCTCATAATTACTTAGGTATAATTGGTTAATAATCCGCAAAATAGAAATATTAAGCGACGATGTTATCAATTACATTAAATATTATGATAAAATTCTATTCTATAATAATTTAGGAGTTAGTGATCCTTTACCAAAACGAAAGCCAAGTGTAACCTCATGTGTGGGTATATTAACACGGCCAAGGGCGGTTGAAGAGGTTGAAAACTGGTAACTGTATCCTAAATGAAAATTATTAATGTTTATGCTAAGGATGCCTGCCATTTCATTATCGGTACCATAATTTATGCCCAGGCCAAGTGTCTCTTTCATATAAAATGTTCCGGATATATTTGCTGTTAGGGGTACCCCGTTTTGATAGGAAAGTAATAAAGCAGGTTTAAATTTTATATCCTCGCTTGTTTGAGTTATCAATGCCCCGGAAAAGTAATAATGATTTCGGAAATTGGTGTTATTTTGTACGGATGCTGTGCCCAAACTGGTTATGGTTAATTCAGGTACCGATACACCCAGGTAATACCAGTCGGTATAATACATTACCCCAAAACCTATGTTTGGTTTTGTTTCTCTTACATCGTTTCTAAATGTAGGATCTGTTGAATCTAATGAAGAATAATTGGCTACGTAATTTCTTACACCGGCATTTAATGATACCGCTAAATAATCATTCAACCCAACCTGTACCGCTTTTGCAAAATAGGCATTTACTTCGGTTTGCTGTTCTATTGCAAACTGATTGTTCATTACAATGAGTCCTGCCGCTCCATTGATCGATTCCAGTGGAAGGTTCCCGTTAATCAGGAAAGAAGTTGGAGCACCATTAATCCCAATCCATTGTTTACGTGCCATTGTATTTACTGATCCTGACTTATCAAGCAGCGAATAAGCTGGATTAAATGGTGTCAGGTTATCCATATACTGATTAAAGAAGAAGCCTTGTTGCTGGGCTTTTACATTAAGGCCTGTTGTTACCAGCAAGAACAAACTAAATATTATTACCAGTGTTTTTTTTCCGTTATTCAATCTAATCATATCTGCTTATTCAAACGCTGTGTTCTGTTTTAACATTTAAGCAACTAAACTTTTTAGTTTATCCTATTTTAAATTAACAGGCTAATAAAAAGTGGTGCAAGGTTGTTGCATTTTTATTTATATTAGGATAACCATTTAACAATTATTTTGTTACATAACGTCTTGCTTTAAAAAGCAGTATCCATTATGGCTCTCATTGTTAATTTATTATCCGGATCAACGATTAAACCGTTGATTATCCCGAAATTTTTGATTGCTTTTACGGGCAAAAATGCAGATAGGTTTACTTATTTACTTAATAATTAAAAAATAATACGGAAACTGTTGAAAATCAGATTTGAAAAATAAGACATAGACAGTAATTCCGCACCATGAAAGTAATCACGACACGGAATTATAATAGAAAATTACTGTAAATTATATTAGAAAAATAACCCGCGCTCACCTAATTACGGACGGCGCGGGGGAGGTGGGGGTGGCGGAGGTTTTGGCAAACGTATATTAATATGATGATGACGTCTGTAATGCCGGTGATGTCTGTGAAATGGTGATGGAGGCCGCGGAGGCGGTGGTGGTAACCGGACCTGTAAAAGTGCTGATTTAACAGTTGCGTTAATAACGCCTGCCTTCGCAAATTGAAAGCTAAAAGCTATTAATGCCAACGCAATAAAAAATTTGATTCGTTTCATGCTATAATGGTTAAGTTAATATATGAAGCAACATAATAAAAACTATTATGTTTAAATAATTTCTCTGCCTTAAAGCATGTTATTCTTTAAAGAATTTTATACAAAAAATCGGCAGTAAACTGGCCGGCTTCCAGCCAGCGCTTTTGAGTTTCACTATCACTTGAAAAGAATGGATTAAAATGTTTCCGCAATTCGTGTGAGTAACCTTCAAATACTTTCAAATCATTAGGGATATGTAAAGCGTTAGCTTGTTTGCGTATATCTATTCCACCGTAAAGCGGGGCACTTTTATGAGTTGGCGGCACAATATTATCTTTGCTGCCAAGCACGCTTATAATAGGTACACGGGTGTTTTTTAGCCAGTTGAGATCAAAAATGGCACCCCAAAAATTGATCACTCCAGCAACTTTAAATATGCCTTGCTGCATTGAAACAGTATCGGTTATACCCGCCATTTTTGCAAGTTCAGCATCGGTACTGTAAGCGGCCTGCAATGCAATTAAGCCGCCTGCTGAATTTCCGGCAAGAATGATTTTATCAGGATCAATATTATACTCGGAATGATGTTGTTTAAAATACTTAACTGCCATCTTTGCATCGAGAACAGCATAATAACAGCTTTTTTGTAATTCATCAAAATGGAAAAGCGGGTCCCTTTTGCTTAAACGGTAGTTAATAGCTGCACATACATAACCTCTTTGTGCAAAGCTCTTACACCATATTTGGATATCCTTAGCCCCCTTCGTTCCGAATTTAAACCCTCCGCCATGCATCCATATAATAAGCGGGCGCGGGGCCGAATGATCACCTGCAGGCTGGTACAGATCAAAAAGCCTGAATTTCTTTTCTTCAGAAAAATCATTTGAAGCATAACTTAGATTTTTATCCACGGTAACATCTGTGAATACCAGGTCCTTATATCTGCAAAGTTTAGCAGGTTGTGCTTTTGCATAAAGTGTAATGCAAATTATAACTAATAATAATGAGTGTTTAAACATAATTATTAATATACGTTACAATTAAACAATATGGATGTTTTAAATAGAAACCATATTCGGTGTACTACATCAGATTATAGCGTCAACTAACTTTTTTATTAATTTTGGAAGATTGCAAAATTAAATAATATATAACGCACATTAAAATACAAATAGTAATTTAGGATAATGGCAATTTTAAAAGATAGAGATTATCAACAAAAAGACAAAATAACATTACTGCAGGAACAAAAACTGAATGAGCTTTTGTTATATGTTTCACAGTACTCCCCATTTTACAAAGAGTTATTTAAAAACAATAAAATAAATATTACCGGTATAAAAAGCCTTTCCGACCTTGCCATAATACCAACTACCAGCAAAGAAGACCTGCAGCAGCGAAATGATGATTTTTTATGTGTGCCATCGGAAAAAGTTGTTGAATATACTTCTACCTCTGGTACGTTGGGTAGCCCGGTAACAATAGCTCTTACTGAGAATGACCTGACCCGTTTAGCTTTTAATGAGTATAGTTCTTTTTTATGTGCAGATGGATCGGCCAGTGATACTTACCAGTTAATGCTTACGCTCGACAGGCAATTTATGGCTGGCATTGCTTATTATTTGGGCATTCGCAAACTTGGCGCCGGTATTATCCGTTTAGGCCCGGGTGTGCCTTCTCTTCAATGGGAAACTATTAAGCGGCTTAAGCCAACAGCTATTGTAGCTGTTCCTTCCTTTATTTTAAAACTGATTCAATTTGCAAAAGAGACGGGTATCAATATCAGTGAAACTTCGGTTAAAAAAGCCATTTGTATAGGTGAAAATATCAGGAACACTGATTTCTCTTTAAATATTTTAGGAAAAAAAATAACAGAAGCCTGGGATATTAAATTGTATTCCACCTATGCCTCTACCGAAATGCAAACTGCATTTACAGAATGTTCAGAAGGTAAAGGAGGCCATTACAAACCTGAATTATTAATAGTGGAATTACTTGATGAAAATAACCAGCAAGTTGCACCTTATACACCGGGTGAGGTAACCATTACTACACTTGGTGTTGAAGGTATGCCTTTACTGCGTTATAAAACGGGGGACATCTGCATGTATTATGATGAACCCTGCTCATGCGGCAGAACAAGTTTGCGATTATCGCCCATTATGGGCCGTAAAAAGCAAATGATTAAGTTTAAAGGTACCACACTTTATCCCCCTGCGTTATTTGACCTGCTGAATGAGCGGGAAGAGATTCTGGATTTTGTTATCGAAGTTTATTCCAATGAAATTGGCCTTGACCAGGTATTACTTTATCTGCTCCCCGTTGAAGACAGTGAAGAATGTGATCACCGGATAAGAGCGTATTTACAAGCCAGGTTGCGTGTTAGCCCCCATATTAAATATGTAAATGCCGAAGAAATGCAAAAAATACAATTTAAGGAAACCAGCAGAAAGGCTGTTAAATTTATTGACAGAAGGATTTAGAGGCAAGAAACAAGAGTCAAGAGCCAGGAAAAATAGCAAAATCTTCAATGGATTGGTATAAAAGAGATTGGATTTCATAATTCTTGTTTCTTGACTCTTGCTTCTTGGCTCTCAATTTCTTGATTCTCATATTGCATATATTTTATACATTTACCCCTAATTTATTACACGTTTATTTAATTTTTGCCCATGATACTTGTTGGACAAAGTCCGCTCTCTTTAGATAATTTTTCTGAACTCTTATTTAAACAAAAAGAAATCGAATTAGATGAAGCAGCCTTGAAAAAGGTTAATGATAATTTCAACTTTCTAAAAAAGTTTTCTTCAAATAAACTGATCTATGGAATAAATACAGGATTTGGGCCTATGGCCCAATACAAGGTTAATGAAGAAAATATTTTACAGCTTCAATATAACCTGATCCGTAGCCACTCATCAGGAAGCGGCAAACTAATGGACCCGCTTTTATCAAAAGCGTTAATGATTGCCCGGTTAAACAGCTTTATGCAAGCCTATTCGGGTGTACATACCGAAGTGATAGAACTGTTAAAAGATCTGATCAATAAAAATATTAATCCATGTATTTATGAACACGGTGGGGTGGGAGCCAGCGGCGATCTTGTACAATTAGCACATCTGGGATTAGTATTAATTGGTGAAGGCGAAGTGCTTTTTGAAGGTGAAATTTATCCCACAATTGAAATATTTAACAGGTTTGACATAAAACCATTGTCTATCCATATCCGCGAAGGCCTGGCCATTTTGAATGGTACATCGGCAATGACGGGCATAGGTATGATCAATATTATACAGGCGCATAAATTAGTAGCTTGGTCAGTCTTATTTTCGGCAATGATAAATGAGATCGTTGAAGCTTTTGACGATCATTATTCGCTCGAACTAAATATCGTAAAACATCATAAAGGCCAGAATAAAATCGCCGCCATAATGCGCCATATCTTGAAGGACAGCAAAATGATCCGCGACCGTTCCGAGCATTTATACAATCCAGATAACCTTGATCAGGAGGTTTTTGAGGATAAAGTACAGGAATACTATTCATTACGCTGTGTTACCCAGGTATTAGGACCTATTTATGATACCATTGCCCAGGCTGAAAATGTAGTTGTAAATGAATTGAACTCAGTGAATGATAACCCGGTTATTGATCATGAAAATAAAAATATTTTCCATGGTGGTAATTTCCATGGAGATTATGTTTCGCTGGAAATGGATAAGTTGAAGATTGCTATTACCAAACTATCCATGCTTTCGGAACGGCAGTTGAATTACCTGCTAAATAATAAACTGAACCAAAAACTCCCTCCTTTTGTAAACCTTGGAGTATTGGGATTTAATTTTGGTATGCAGGGGATGCAGTTTACCGCTACCTCAACCGTTGCCGAAAATCAAACCCTATCCTTTCCAATGTATGTTCACAGTATTCCAAACAATAATGATAACCAGGATATTGTGAGTATGGGCTGCAATGCGGCCTTAATGACAAAGAAAGTGATTGATAATTCATTTGAAGTTCTTGCCATACAATTAATGACCATTTTACAGGCAATTGATTATATGGAATGCCAGGATAGACTATCAACTATTTCGAGGGAATTATATGAAAAAGTAAGGATAATATTTCCAAAATTTATTGAAGACCAACCTAAGTATAAAGATCTTAAAAGGGTAAAGGATTTCCTTGAAAGTTCGGAACACTTAATTGCCTTTGAAAATTGAAATGCGTAATAATTACCTGCAACGGGAATGAATAAACAAATTGGAGACTATTGAAATGAATGGGCATGATGTTTTTATAGTTGCTGATAATATATTTTCTCCGCTTGGTAAAACAACAGCTGAAAACTTTTCGAAACTTAAACAAAATACTTCTGCTGTAAAGCAATATAATGATCTGAATATATCATCACAGCCTTTTTATGCTTCCTTGTTTAATAGTGATGAGCCATTTATAAAAGACGATCAACACATTTATACAAAGTTTGAGCAATTGCTCATTGCTTCTATTAATGATGTTTTACAGGATAGCGGTATAGATGCACATAATAAAAAAACGGTGCTTATCATTTCCACAACCAAGGGAAATATAAGCCTGCTGGAAACGGAAGCAAATAATGCTGAATTAAAAAAAAGAATAGCTTTATCAACCTCGGCCAAATTGGTTTCTGATCGTTTTGGATTTGTTAATCAACCGGTTATTATTTCCAATGCGTGTATTTCAGGCAGTTTGGCAATCATAACCGGTATGCGGCTTTTACGATCAGGGCAATATGAAAACGCGGTAATTGCCGGAGCAGATGTCATATCAAAATTCATTTTATCCGGTTTTGAATCATTTCATGCCCTTAGTCCTCAGGTATGCAAACCTTTTGACAAATCACGCGACGGGTTAAACTTAGGCGAAGGGGCGGGAACCGTTATCTTATCCACAAATAAAAAATATAAGCAAAATATAAAAGTGAAAGGAGGTTCGGTTAGTAATGATGCTAACCATATTTCCGGTCCGTCACGTACCGGCGAAGAATTGGCGCATGCAATAAAAAAAGCAATGCTGGACGCGGATATTTCATCTGGAGATATTGATTTCATTTCGGCACATGGAACAGCAACTGTTTATAACGATGAAATGGAGGCTAATGCGATTTCATTGTCAGGCATGCAAACAGCCCCAACAAACAGCTTAAAAGGCTATTATGGCCATACTTTAGGAGCGGCGGGAATGATCGAGTCTATTATTTCTATTCAATCACTAAAAGAAAATTTAGTTTTATCGACTTTAGGATTTAAAAATATGGGCGTAACAAACCCTTTAAATATTTGTACCAATCTGCTTTCGGGTAATTTTAAAAATTGCCTTAAAACAGCTTCAGGGTTTGGTGGTTGTAATGCAGCGGTAGTATTTGGTAAATAAATAACTAATCAGACTTACGAAGTTTTTAAAACTTCGTAAGTCTTTCCTAATAAAAAGAAAGACATTGCTTATAGAAAAATATATAACAGCCAGTTGCACAATCAGTAAAAATATTGTGTGCAAGGATGGCATTCAGATATTTGAAAATACCAATACCGATCTGGCCGGATTTTTAGTTTCCATTTACCAGCATTTTCAACTTAATTATCCAAAGTTTTATAAGATGGACAATTTAAGCAAGCTAGGATGGCTGGCATCAGAAATATTGCTTAAAGACAAATTTAAAACTCATATTTACAAACCCGAAGAGATAGGTATTTTATTAGCCAATGCCAACTCAAGTCTTGATGATGATATCAAATATTATCATTCTGTAAAAGACATTCCCAGCCCATCCTTATTTGTATATACCTTGCCGAATATTGTAATCGGAGAAATTTGTATCCGTAATAATTTTAAAGGTGAGCATGCTTTTTTTATACAGGATGCGTTTGATGCTTGTTTTATAGAACAACAGGTTAATTATACGCTAGATAATAATATTTTAGAAGCCTGCATTTGCGGATGGGTTGATGTTTTGGATCAGGAATATAAAGCGGCATTATTTTTAGTTGAAAAGGAAAAAAGCGAAGGAGCGGTTTTTTTTTCAGCAGAGAATATGGATTATATTTTTAGAAATAGTTAATACATAATAAAAGATTTGTCATTGCGAACGAGGAACGAGTGAAGCAATCTCTTCGCCAATGCATAACCGTCTTGCATAGTTCGCGATTGCTTCGTACCTCGCAATGACAAATTTTGTGATTTTTAGAAAAGCTTGAAGGGTTATTAAATATTGATATGAGTTCAACAGTGTACATAGCAGGATTAGGGGTTATTTCAGCAATTGGAAATAATGTTGCTGAACATCTAATAGCGTTTGAACGTGAAGAAGCCGGTATGGGGGATATCACTGTACTGAATACCATATTCCGTAAAAAACTCCCGGTAGCTGAGGTAAAATTAGATAATATAAAACTGGCTGAACTGGCAGGTATATCTCCCGACATAAGCCGGACTGCCTTATTAAGTCTTGTGGCAGCTAAAGAAGCTTTGGCTGATGCTAATATTCAAGAATTGGATTCTTTACGAACTGGTTTTGTGTCGGCGAATACCGTAGGTGGGATGGATAAAAGCGAGAATTTTTTTATTGATTTTAATAAAGATAACCGAAAAGGTAAATTAAAAAACATATATGACCACGAATGTGGCAGCATGACCGAAATTGCAGCCAGGGAATTAGGTTTAAATGATTTTATAACCACTATAAACACGGCCTGTTCATCGTCGGCCAATGCTATTTTTTATGCTGCACGTTTAATTAAAAATAACATGCTCGACGTAGTGGTTGCAGGCGGCACCGATGCTTTAACCAAATTTACCCTTAATGGATTTAATACCCTAATGATATTGGATAAGGAATATTGTAAGCCATTTGATGAACACAGGGAAGGTTTAAACCTTGGTGAAGGTGCAGGCTATGTTGTTTTGGTTTCGGAAAAAGTGGCAAAAACACTAAATAAAGAAGTATACTGCAAACTGAGCGGTTATAATAATAGCAATGATGCTTATCATCAAACAGCTTCATCGCCGGATGGCACAGGTTCATATATGGCAATGAAAACAGCCATTGAAAAAAGCGGATTGAAGCCTTCAGATATTGATTATATCAATTTACATGGTACCGGAACACCTAATAATGACAGCGCTGAAGGAACAGCTATTAATAGATTATTTGACCCGGTTTATCCACCAATGAGCTCCACTAAATCTTTTACTGGCCATACTTTAGGTGCAAGCGGTGGGCTTGAGGCTGTATTCTCCGTTTTATCAATTAAACATGGTATCATTTATCCAAACCTGCGATTTGAAACCCGGATGAAGGAATTTCTATTTGAACCGGAAAAAAGATTTTTGAAAGGTCAAAAAGTTCGTAACGTATTGTCAAATTCGTTTGGCTTTGGCGGCAATTGTACATCATTAATATTTTCAAAAATTTGAAATGAAGATATATATCCGCTCATCTGCCAGTATATCCCCGCAAAACACGTTCGGTAACGAAAGCTTTTTAAGCGAAATTGTGGAATATAACGGTACCCGTTTAAAAGCAATTGAACCTGATTATAAAGAATTTTTAGATCCCAAATTGCTAAGGAGGATGAGTCATATAATAAAAATGGGGGCGGCTGCGGCAATAGAATGTTTAAGTAATAGCGGCATAGAAATGCCGGGTGCGGTAATAACCGGGACGGCTTACGGGTGCATTGAAGATACGGTGACATTTTTAACCCGAATAGTTGAACAGAATGAAGAACTGCTTCCGCCAACAGCATTTATACAATCAACTCACAATACAGTAGCGGCTCAAATTGCTTTAATGCTAAAATGCCATCAGTACAATAATAATTTTGTACATAAGGGTATTTCTTTTGAGAGCGCATTGCTTGATGCGATAATGCTTTTAAAAGAAAACGAGGCGGATAATATATTGGTTGGAGGGTTAGATGAAATGACGGACATCAGTTTTACTGTTTTATCGCGCCTTGGTTTATATAAACGGTGGCCTGTTTCCAACCTTAATTTATATGCTACCAAATCAAAAGGATCAATAGGTGGCGAAGGGGCTGCATTTTTTTTGTTAACCGATAAAGCCTCTGAGAATAATCTGGCGGAACTTACAGCCATTAAAACTATTTTTAATCCCAAAGGTTTTGAAGATATTGAAAAAAAGATAGGATTATTTATTGCGGAGAATTCTTTAAAGATGGAGGATATAGATTTGGTAATAACCGGTAAAAGCGGCGATACCAGGCACGATGAAATATATGAGCGATTAAGTCATTCCCTCTTTAGTAATACAGCTTTAGCGCATTATAAGCATTTATGCGGGGAGTATCCAACTTCGGCGGCGTTTGCTTTGTGGCTGGCGTCAAATATTATTAAAAATGAAATGATACCCAAGGCGGTTATCGAAAGAAACTCAAAACAAACTGCTCCCAAAAGAATATTGATCTACAATCACTATCAAAAAATATATCACTCTTTAATGCTGGTTTCAGCTACCTGATTTTATTGTTTGCCTGTTAAAAATAACGCCTTATTTAATATCAGTTGATTGGAACATCAATTATGGCACAATATTTCGATATAAATAATGTAGGTTCGATATGATTTCGTTAAATAAAAATATTCGTTCGCCTTACCTAAATCCTCTCCAAAGGAGAGGACTTTGAATAGCAGGGTGGGTAATTTTGTGTCTTTTTAACTCCCTCTCCTTTGGAGAGGGCTGGGGTGAGGCAAATATAGGCTTATATCGAACTCGTTAATTTTCTTTTATAGTTGAAATGGGCAAAGAAACTGTTAATGATCTTATCAAATTCATGCTTCCATATCCGGACAGCGTTAAAGCCGCCGCATTATGGTTGAGAGAATTTGTTTGGGACCTTTACCCCGAAACAAATGAGCTTATTTATGATAATTACAATGCTGTAGCCTTTGGCTGGTCGCCCACCGATAAAGCTGGTGATGTTTTTTGCAGTATAGCGGTTTGCAGTGATCACGTAAATTTTGGTTTTAACCGGGGAGTTGATTTCCCTGACCCGCAAAAGGTTTTAATTGGGAATGGCAATCAATACAGGTATTTAAGAGTAAGAGATAAAGACGATTTTCCGGAAGAATATATAAAGCAGTTGCTTGAAGCCGCTTACCAAAATTCAATAGCAAGGATGAAGCCCGTTAAAAAGATGATTAACGGTGAAACCATTGTAAAGTCAATATCTCCTGTCAAAAAAAGGCCAAAATAATGAGATTAGAGATTGGAATTTAGAGATTAGTTGTTGTTCATAGCTCATGGATAATGGTTCATTGCAATCACTATCTTTGGCAAACGAAAAAGACCAATCTCTAATCTCCAACCTCTGATCAACTGACTCACATGGATATAGAATTCAATAAATATGAAGATATAAATAAACAGCTTGTTTACGATCTGCAAAATAAATTAAAAAAAATATACCTGGGTGGTGGAGAAAAAGCTGCTGAAAAACAAAAGGAAAAAGGAAAGATGCTGGCCCGTGAAAGGGTAGCTTATTTAATTGATAAAGAAAAACCCTGGCTGGAAATTGGCGCTTTAGCCGGAGATGGAATGTACGCTGAGCATGGCGGTTGTCCTTCGGGAGGGGTAATATGCGGCATTGGCTATATATCAGGAAGACAATGTGTTATTGTAGCTAATGATGCTACCGTTAAAGCCGGGGCTTGGTTTCCTATTACGGCAAAGAAAAATCTGCGGGCGCAGGAAATTGCCATGGAAAACCGTTTACCAATTATATACCTTGTCGATTCAGCTGGTGTTTATTTGCCTTTACAGGATGAAATATTTCCAGATAAAGAACATTTTGGCAGGATTTTCCGCAATAATGCACAAATGAGCAGTATGGGTATTATCCAGATTGCGGCTATAATGGGTTCATGTGTTGCTGGCGGAGCATACTTGCCAATTATGAGCGATGAGGCGATGATTGTTGAAGGAACAGGCTCTGTTTTCCTTGCGGGATCATACCTGGTGAAATCAGCCATAGGGGAAGAGGTAGATAACGAAACTTTAGGCGGTGCAACAACGCAATGCGAAATTTCAGGCGTTACTGATTACAAGCATCCTAATGATCAGGCTTGTCTGGATAGCATCCGCAATATCATGAGTATGACAGGCGATTTCCCTAAAGCCGGTTTCGACAGGGTAAAAGCCTCCTTACCAAAGCTTAACGAAAAAGATATTTATGGAATTTTGCCGGATAACCGGGAAAAAGCCTATGATATGATGGAAATTGTTTTGCGGCTGCTCGATAATTCGGAATTTGAAGAATACAAAGCAGGATATGGTCAATCGATTATCTGCGGTTTGGGTCGTGTTGATGGCTGGGCAGTAGGCATAGTCGCCAATCAACGGAAGGTGATCAAATCCAAAAAAGGAGAAATGCAGTTCGGCGGAGTCATCTATTCGGATTCGGCCGATAAAGCCACTCGTTTTATCATGAACTGTAACCAAAAGAAGATCCCGCTGGTGTTTTTGCAGGATGTTACCGGTTTTATGGTAGGCAGCAGAGCAGAGCAAGGCGGTATTATAAAGGATGGAGCTAAAATGGTAAATGCAGTAGCAAATTCGGTAGTACCGAAATTTACTATAGTGATAGGCAATTCTTATGGTGCAGGCAATTATGCCATGTGCGGTAAGGCTTACGATCCCCGCTTAATTTATGCATGGCCATCAGCCAAAATTGCTGTGATGGGCGGCAGCCAGGCTGCAAAAGTGCTGGTACAAATGCAGGCTGCTGGTCTAAAAGCAAAGGGTGAGGATGTCAATGAGGAAAAAGAAGCTGAACTGTTAAAACAAACAACCGACCGCTACAATTCACAAACCACCCCTTATTATGCATCAGCACGCCTTTGGGTAGACGGTATTATTGATCCGCTGGAAACACGAAAAATAATATCCATGGGTATCGAAGCGGCAAACCATGCCCCTATTGAGAAAGCGTTTAATGTAGGGATTATTCAAACGTAGTTGGATGTGCAGATTACAAATGTGCGGATTTCAGATGTGCAGATTACAAATGTGCAGATTTCAGATGTGTTGATGTTTTTAGTCCGAAAGTTGGGAAAGTCGGAAAGAATAAAGAAATCCTGGGAATCCTTTAATCCTGTAAATCCTGATTCTGACAAAAAATGATTAAAAATAATTCCTATCTTCAAAACATGAAAAAACTTATACTGCTACTCTTTCCACTGCTAATCCTAACAAAAACGTACGGTCAAACCCCAATGGAAATCCATCAGCGGGCAATATTAGTTGATACACATAATGATGTTCTTTCAAACGAGCTTGTTAACAAACTGGATATTGGAAAACGGCAAACCACTGGTGATTTTGATTTGGTACGTGCTAAAGAAGGTGGTTTGGATGCGCAGGTTTTTTCAATATGGTGCGGTCCGCAATATGGTAAGGGGACAGCTTTTAAATTTGCAAACCGTGAAATTGATTCATTGTATGCTTTGATTGCCCGCTATCCCGAAAGGATAACATTAGTGCGCAATGCTGCCGAATTGAAAAAAGCGGTTAAACAAAAAAAACTTGCAGCGATGATCGGCGTTGAAGGCGGCCACATGATCGAAGACCGGATAGATTATATAAACAGCTTAGCTAAACGCGGGATGTGCTATTTAACATTGACCTGGAACAACAGTACATCATGGGCAAGTTCTGCAGCGGATGAAACCACCCGTCGGGATAGTTTAAAACATGTCGGCCTTACTGATTATGGCAAACAGATAGTTCACCACTTAAATGACCTGGGTGTTATAATAGACCTGTCGCACCCCGGTGAACAAACATTTTACGATGTGTTGGCTACAACCACCAAGCCTGTAATTGCTTCGCACAGTTGTGCTTATACAATAGACCCATTCAGAAGAAATTTAAAAGACGACCAGCTTAAAGCCCTGGCAAAGAACGGCGGCGTGGTTTTTGTTAATTTTTACAGCGGCTTTGTTGACAGCACTTATGCAAAGAAAGAATCGTCTTTTCTTAAACTGCATAAAGCTGAGCTTGATTCACTTACCAGGGTATATAATGATCAAGATCTGGCCTCTGACAAACTTTTTGTAATTCATAAAGACGAGACCGATGCCATACGTCCGCCTTTGAGCCTGCTTATTAAACACATCGATTATATAGCCAAACTGATCGGTGTTGACCATGTAGGCATAGGATCTGATTTTGACGGAGCACCGTCATATCCTTTAGGGATGGATGATGTAACGGATTATCCAAAGATTACTGAAGAACTATTAAAAATTGGCTATACTGAAAAAGATATTGACAAAATATTGGGTGGGAATTTTATAAGGGTGCTGAAGGCGAATAAGGGGAAATAAAAATTTTACCTAATTTGCGCTAAGTTTTTTTGGACAACCAATCTTATCATGAAATACTTTTATTTATTCTTATTCACAATTGTTTTTAGCACTTCTTTTGGCCAGGTTCAGAAAGCATTTATTAAAAAGGATGGCAAATTTAGCAGCGACTCCAAAAATGCAGTCTCTTATATAATAATTGAAAAGCTTGATGGTGATTCTGCATATTCAGTGAATCAATATACAATGAATGGCGCTATTTTAATTTCCGGATTTTATAAGGATGAACTTTTAACAATTCCGAATGGCAAGTTTATTTATTACGGATTAACCAGCCAGGAATTTGATAATAAAAGTCAGCCTTTTTTATTCAAACAAACAGTAGGCTATTATATAAACGGCGAAAAAACAGGTCAGTGGTGGAATTATTCCAAGGATGGGAATAAAATGAATATGAGCACTTATAAAAATGGAATTTTAAACGGATTATACGAAAGCTATTTTGACTCGGGAAAGATATTGGTTAATGGCTATTATCAAAATGACTTAAAAGAAGGAGATTGGTGTGTTTTTGGAGAAGATAGTTTAATTAAATTAAAAGATGTTTACGAACACGGAAAAAAAATAAAGACTATTCAGTATAGTGATTCTTTACCTACTATAGATAAGATTTATGAAGTCGACCGTTTCGGAACCACAAAAAAAATGGGAAATAACAAAAATGCCGAAAAAATAGATGCGTATCCCAGTTTTGACTTTAATGGTTATTTAACAAAAAAAATTATCAATGGCATAACTGCCGATACTAAGGGTTTAATTGTTATTCAATTTTGGGTTAATAAAGAGGGGGTTGTAAGTGACCCTCATCTTTTAAGAAAACTTGACGATAATATCGATCAATCCATAGTGACAGCTATTATAAATAGCCCTTTATGGACGCCTGCTATAAAAATAAATAAAAATATTGATCAAATTATTTATTGTTCAATAGATATACATGACTTAAAAGTATTAACAAAATATGGCAGTAATTTATTCGACCTATACAAACATGAATAGTCATTTACAAAAGCTTTACAAGTGATTGACCATTAAAGAACTCTTTTTACATATTTTTGCTTTTCAATAATTACACCTTAATGTCACCAGATACAGAACATTGCATATATGGAGCGTAAGGAACAAATAGTTTCTTGGTTAAAAGAAATACTGGCTAAAAATCTTTCTGGTGTTTCTTACAATGCTTTTATTTTTGGCTCCCAGGCAAATAAAACTTCATTAAGCCGTTCAGACATTGATCTTGGTATTGTGACTGATGATAAGTTAACCTTACAACAATTGTCAAAAATAAGTGCAGACATTGAAGAGTTACCTATGCTTTATAAAATTGATCTTGTTAATTTTAATGAGGTAGATTCCCGATTTAAATCTGTAGCATTGAAAAACGTTGAAAAGCTATGACTGATTACCTGGATTCGAAAATAGCTACATTTGAACAAACTTTAAAAACCTTTAATGAGGCCCTTCTTCTTGAAAACCCATCCGAATTAGAACGCGACGGTGCAATTCAAAGATTTGAATATTGTTTCGACTTGGCATGGAAAGCAGTAAAACGCTATTTGGAAAAAACCGGACTGCTGGATTTAAATAGTCCCAGATCCGTTTTTGTGGCCGCTTATGCCGAAGGTGTCATTGACGATGAGGTAATTTGGTCAACTATAATTCTAAAACGTAATGCATCTGTACACACTTATGACCGTCAATTAGCAGAAGCATTGTTTGCAGAATTACCATTATATTATAATGCTATGTATAATTTATTGCAAAGGTTAAAAATATAAGTCTTTAAATGTATGGCAATATGGTGACGGTAGGCTATTGGCTCAATGCTTACTAAACCTTAAATTTGCTCTTCAATAAACACACCCTAATGTCACCAGATACAGAACATGTTAAATGCCTGATCATAGGCTCCGGTCCTGCAGGTTATACTGCCGCTATTTATGCTTCACGCGCCGATTTGAAACCGGTAATGTACACCGGCTTGCTTGCCGGCGGTCAGCTTACCCAAACAACTGACGTTGAAAACTACCCGGGTTATCCCCACGGTATTATGGGTCCTGAAATGATGGAAGATTTCCGCAAACAGGCAGAACGCCTGGGAACTGATATCCGTTACGGATATGTAAGCTCGGTTGATTTTTCAAGCCTACCCCATAAAGTAGTGGTTGATGAAGTTAAAACCATTTTAGCTGATACCATTATAATAGCAACCGGCGCTTCTGCCAAATGGCTGGGTTTGGATTCAGAACAAAAATATAGCGGCTTTGGCGTTTCTGCCTGCGCTGTATGCGACGGTTTCTTTTTTAAAGGCCAGGATGTCGCCATAGTAGGGGCAGGTGATACTGCAGCTGAAGAAGCTACCTACCTTGCAAAACTTTGCCGTAAAGTATCTATGATAGTCCGCCGGGACGAATTCAGGGCATCAAAAGCAATGGTGCACCGGGTATTAAACACACCTAACATCGAAATTTTGTATAATACCGAAACAAAGGAAATAGTGGGAGACGGACAAAGCGTAACCGGGGTAACTGTTACCAATAACCAAACAAACCATGTAAAAACTTTGGATGTTACCGGCTTTTTTGTCGCTATAGGGCACCAGCCAAATACCGACATTTTCAGGGGCTGGCTGCATATGGACGAAACAGGTTATATTAAAACAACGCCCGGTTCAACCACAACAAACGTTGAAGGTGTATTTTGCTGCGGTGATGCACAGGACCATATATACCGCCAGGCAGTAACAGCAGCAGGTACAGGTTGTATGGCGGCTATTGATGCCGAACGTTATTTAGCTGCAAAATTACATGTGGTAACTGCTTGAGATAGGTGAAAGCTGAAAGGTAAAAGCTGAAAGGTAAAAAACTGAAAGGCAAAAGGAAAAAAATATTATGTTAATTAAGGGAATTAAAATCCTGAATATCCTAAAATCCTGTGAATCCTGATTCCGACAAAAAAAATCGTATAATTGATAAATAATAACTTAACTAAATCATACTACTATGGGAAAAGGTGATAAAAAAACAAGGAAAGGCAAAATAGCGATGGGATCATATGGTAAAACAAGGCCGCATGATATTAAAAAAGATAAGCCTGCTGCAGCCGTCGTTAAAGAAGAAAAAAAATAATATAAAGCCATCCGGTGCAAACCAGGATGGCTTTTTTCTTCTGATACATTTTTTTTACATCTGTAATAAGGATTTTTTTTCAAAATCTGTTATCTTCACCACCTTATATTTTTCCAGGTAATTATCTCATGATTAATAAAACTTTTCTCTCGTTTTGTGTCTTTTTCACTTTTTTTGCAGGCATAGTAAATGCACAGGATAACAATCCAAACCTTGGTATAATACCCGCGCCGGTTTCTTTAAAAAAATCTTCCGGCGAGTTTATATTAAGTCAGCAAACTGCCCTTTTAGCTGATAGCTTAACCAATAAAGCAGTTGTTTTTTTAACTGACTATCTTCAAAATAAAGCGATGCTGCACGTGCAGCTCAAAGTGAATGATGGATCAGGCGCCACGAATAGTATTGTACTAACCTCATCCGGCACAGATAATTTGCCTGCAGATGGTTACCGTTTAACTATAACACCACAACAAATAATTATTGCGGGTAAAGGAGCGGGTCTTTTTTACGGGATACAAACCCTCATTCAATTAATGCCTGCGGAACGGGTTGCTACTGCGAAACTGCCTTGTTTACAGATTGAAGATTATCCAAGGTTTGGCTATCGCGGTGTGATGCTTGATGTTTGCCGTCATTTTTTTTCGGTGGAGTTTGTTAAGAAATATATCGACCTGATGGCTGCCTACAAGCTCAATAATTTTCACTGGCATTTAACCGACGACCAGGGATGGCGCATCGAAATAAAAAAATATCCTAAACTTACACAAGTTGGCAGCCAGCGGGCGCAAACAGTTATCGGTAATTATCACGACCGCACCCCGCAACAATTTGATAATACCCCTTATGGTGGTTATTATACGCAAGACCAGATACGTGAAGTAGTTAAATATGCTGCCGACAGATATATTAATATCGTACCAGAAATTGAAATGCCCGGCCATTCAGAAGCTGCATTGACTGCATATCCCGAATTAAGCTGTGATCCATCTTTTCCTTATAAAGTAGCGGAAACATGGGGTGTATTTCATGATACTTACTGCCCTTCGGATAAAACATTCAGTTTCCTGCAAGATGTTTTAACAGAAGTAATGGATTTGTTCCCAAGTAAATATATACATATTGGTGGTGATGAAGCCCCGAAAGATGCCTGGAAAAAATCTGCCTTTTGTCAAAAGCTAATCAAAAAACTACATTTAAAAAATGAAGAAGAATTGCAAAGCTATTTTATTCAACGAATGGAAAAGTTTGTTAATTCTAAGGGGCGCAGCATTATCGGTTGGGACGAGATATTGGAAGGTGGCCTTTCACCAAATGCTACAGTTATGAGTTGGAGGGGTGAGGCTGGCGGAATAGCAGCCGCGCAGCAAAATCATAATGTGATCATGACACCTGGCAGCGGAGGTTTATATATTGACCAATTACAGGGCAAACTGAACCTTGAACCTTTAAGTATTGGCGGATATGATCCTTTAAGTAAAATATATAGCTATAACCCCGTACCTGCTGTTTTAACTTCTGATCAGCAGAAATATGTATTAGGCGTGCAGGCTAATTTATGGACAGAATATATCCCTACAGAAAACAAAGCGGAATACATGACTTTTCCCAGGCTAATGGCGCTGTCAGAAGTAGCCTGGTCGCCGCTTGCAAATAAAAATTATACCGATTTTGCAGATACGCGTTTACCAGCTCACCTGGCATTGCTTGATAAAAGTAATTATGATTATCGTGTACCAACAGCCATTGGCGCGAAGGATACCATTTTATTTGCCCCACAACTAAACGTGAATTTAAAAGCTCCTGTTTCCGGTGCGAAGGTTTATTACACTATTGATGGCTATCAGCCCCGTGAAACTGATATGGAATATACTGTACCGATGACCTATATTGTCCCACTTGATCAATATCGTGAGTTAAAAACCATTGTAATAACCCCATCAGGCAAAAGGAGCCAGGTAACTCATGCTATTGTTTATAACAAAACACCTTTTGCTCCCGTAACTTACACAGGTACTGCAAAAGGCTTAAAATCCCAGTTAATTTCTGGTGATTTTAAGAGTGTAAGCCAGTTAACGGAGAACCCGGCTATAAATGATACCAGTGTGGCCTTAAGCTTTAACACTGCTGCTTTCAAAAAAAATATGCATGGTTTTGGCGTTATATACAGCGGGTTTATCAATATTGATACCGATGGTGTTTATGGATTTTCCACAAGCTCGGCAAATGGGTCGTCTTTATCCATCGACGATTTACCGGTTGTTGATAATGACGGTAAACATGGTATATTTGATCAGGGCGGTTCTGTACCTTTACTTAAGGGATACCATAAAATCTCTATTAAATACTTCGACGCAGCAAGCACGGGTAGTTTAAAGGTATTTATGACCATTCCCGGTAAGCCAAAAGGCGAATTATCACCGGCCGATCTTTATAATTAAGCTTTATGGCAAAAAAATATTGGTTTTGTTTGTTTTTATGGATCAGTTGCTTACTGATTAGCTGCAGCAACGATCAAAAGCCTGAAGGAGTAACTGTGGTTACTCCTCAAAAATCTGTTATAATGGGCCCTTTCAGGTTTCATAAGTTAGTTGAGGTATCACCCGGACAGGATTATGACGTTTTAAGCTGGGGCAGAGGTTCAAAAGACACGGGTTCCTACATGATACTGCATTCTGATTCTGCCGCTAAAAGATATACCACTACAACCGGCGACCTATACGGTAAAATTGTGGATGCTTACAATTCCGATATGGACCTGGATGGCAATCCGGAGATATTGATACAGGTAAAAGGCAAAGACACCATTAATTACACCAATATTTTTGCTTTTGAGTTTACCAATGGCAAAGCACAAAAACTGGATTTCCCCAAACTCACCAAATCACAAAAGCAGGGATACCGGGGAGAGGATAACTTTTATATAGAAGAAGGTAAATTGATACGTGAGTTTCCTCTTTTTACCGGAACCGGGAAAGACGCCAAACCAACCGCAACAAAAAGAAAGCTGCAGTATGGCTTAAGGAACAACAACTTTACGATAAAGCAATTGAGTAAGGATTCTACCAGCGTAGCAGGTACGGCTAAACCGGGTGTAAATGCCCCAATAAAAAAAGCCGAGCCAGAAAAGACGACTTCCACAAAAAAAGAAAAAAAGCAAACTACAGCGAAAAAGCATAAGAGAAAAAAGAAGCATCATCATGTTAGTGATGAGGGGTAGGATTACGACGCGGTTCTAGGAGGCAACAAACTAACAATGAGAAAATTACTTTTTTGCGCTCTTTTTTCTTAATAGCCGCATGTAGCAATAATAGCAAAAAACAAGGGAAAGCTGAACAGTTGGTTAAACTATACCTAGACAGTTTAAACCATAATTCAAATAATTATCAAATAGTGGGGTATAAACATTTTCATACAATCTATAGTACGGTTGACGACGATCCTAACTATGAAAGATATAAAAATAGCCCGCAAAAATTAGATAGTATCGAGAAAAATTTTTCTCCTAAAATTCGGGCCTGGGTTATATATGTGACATTTAAAGGAAAAGATAAATATGGCAACTTTGGAGAACATGTTTATCAATGCGCAATTAACAAAAATCTTTCGAAGTGCGTTGTAGGCATTGAGGTAGATAATTTATCTATTCGATAAATATTGCAAAAAAGCTTTTGAAGCTGCCGCAAGCGTCCCGCTTGTGGCCCGCATGCTTGGTAGCCCTTAAACAGGTAGCCCGCTTATATAATTAAGCATAATGGATTTACTGCGGCATAAAAGGATTGGTATAAGTTATTGTTAAAGTGGAGTTTTCTAAAACATAGACCAGCGTGCAATGCAGGGCGTTTACCTGAAATCTGCCTACTTAGCATGCGGGCCACAAGTGGGACGCTTGCGGCAGCGGTTAAAATATATTAAGCTTTCAGCTTAACTATAAAACAGTGCCTATTCGTAAGAGAGGTAATTTAAAGGCACCCTTGTTTTATTGAATATAATGTTGAAATTTATGCCGTATCTATCTTGATCATGAAAGACATTAAAGATTATTTTATCGGCTTTACCCTTAGTTTATTTTTTTGTTTAAACTTGTTTTTTTCTTTTACCGGTTATTCCCAAACGGTAAAAAAAGAAGGAGAAATCAAAAAATGTTTAATCGTATCCGATATTCACTTTGATCCATTGTACGGCGCACACAACGATACGGCACTATATAAAAAATTAGAAAGGTCATCATTTGATGAATGGAAAAAATCTTTTGAAGGCTCTAAATTGCAGATGACCGTAAATGCAAGTTTATTATTTAAAGATGCTAATTATGGTGTAATAAAATCGGCATTAGCCAATATGAAGAAAAGGTTGCCATACCCTGCTTTTATCATCATTGCCGGCGACTTTATATGGCATGGGGCAAAACCAACAGATTCAGTATTAAAAAAGAAAAGCATCAGCTTTATTGCACAATTATTTAAAGAGAACTTTCCTGGTGTAACTATAATCCCAGCAATGGGTAATAATGATACTTATGGCAGGGACTACGAATTGCAGGACGCTAAATTTTTTAATGATTTTGCGGATGCCTGGTCGCCAAATTTGCCTAAAGCTTCTGCCGACCTGTTAAAGACACAGGGTTATTATACCTGCACAGTCGGCAATTTGGAATTAGTTGTGATTAACAGTGCCTCACTAAGCTATGGAAGTCATTATAACCTGCAGGCTGCAAGCATGCTAAATTGGCTGCAAACAGAATTAGCCAATACCAATAAAAATGTATGGATAGTCTCACATATTCCTCCCGGTTTAAATGTATATAACGGTTCTAATTTCTGGAATATTGACTTTACTCAAACATTTGTAGATAATGTGGTAAAATATTCATCAAAAGTAAAATTAAGTATAGCCAGCCATACGCATTTTAATGATTTTAAAGTGTTTTATAATAATGTAAATGCGCCTGTTTCTTTTATGCGTATTGTGCCATCCATTTGTTCGAATCATGGAAATAATCCGTCTTTTGAAATAACTGAATTTAATAAAATCAGCTGCACAGTTGAGAAGGAAACCAATTATTATCTTAATTTAACAAGCATTCCAAAAAACGTAAGTTCAGATAAATTAGATTGGAGTGAAACCCTTAATTTACCTTCCAGCCTTAAACTAAACAAAATTGACGCCCAGGGTTTTTCAAAGTATATAGATAACATTAAAAATGATAAAACCGGGCGAATGCTTGGTGATTATGTGAATTTTTATACAGTTGGTACAAGTATAGATAGTTCAATAATATTTAAAAGGAGTAATTATTTAAACTACCTTAAGGCAGATTCCTTGAAGGGGAAATAGGGGTAACTGATATTATAAAACCACAAATAAGCAAGACGAAAACTACATGTTATCACTCTCACGCGACTGCGCTCGTGATTTCGATTTGGCTATTGGAAAAACTATGGCAATAAGGAGCAAGGATAACAGCGGAACTACAAGGAATACAGCAGCGGGTTTTGACCAGGGTGAACTCATTGTACCGCTATAACAAATCAAAGAACCAACTGTGAGAGCAAACATCAGGCTGTAGAGTATTAAACGGCTCGTAACTGACCATCGCTTCGAAACCACGTTGGTTACCAGGAGGACCACGAATGGAGAGAGCACCCAGACTATAAACAGCAAAAGCAGGGGAACAGAATTATTGTGACGACCTTCATGTAGCATAAAAACAAGCGACCCCCAGCCTCCAACTGACACCATCACCAGAGCCAGTATGCGTAAAATGCTAAGACTGGGAATTTTTTTCAAGTCGTTTATTTTTAGTAGTTAAATTTAATAAAGAAATAGGCTGTGTTTATTTTGTTAATCGAAACTACACGGCATCAATCGTTAGTCGATGGTATGTAAAAATTAATATTGTTAATATAAGTAACAATATAACGACATTTTGTTAAAAAAGTCTAACAATATTGTATTTATGCAAAAAATGATTTATTCAGAATGAAATATTTATACCTTATCATCACAGTTATTTTTTTATCCAGCTTTTTTTTCATTAGAAAACCAATGGAAGAAAATTTTAAAGACTCTGCCGCCTATCGCTGGCTTAATAAAAAAGTTTTTAGTAAACGGACGCTTGATAACATGGAAAACCTTGATAACTGGCGTTCATTTACAACGTCGGGCACTGAAGTAGTGGATGCCCGCAAAGTACAAAAAACAGTAGATTCAAGCAGTTCTGTGGCAACCATCGAGCTATCAAAGCAATATGTTCATGAAGGCAGCCAGTCTATGCTGATGACAACACCCACCAGGCTTGCTGGCGCTCCGCCTAAAAATGGGCGCGGATGGGGCCGGTCAGGTGTGAGGCGATTGTTTGACGGAGAGGACTGGACTAAATATAACCGTATTTCTATTTGGATATATCCCGATCTGCCTGGCTTTAGTACCACAGCGCTTGATTGCCAGCTATACAATGACGGCAAGGAAAAGCTACCTGCAATTTTTGGTCAGGAAGGGGAGACTTCTCTAATACTTAAAAATCATCAATGGAACCATGTTGTTTGGGAAATAAGCAATGTGGCCAGGGATAAAATAACAGCTTTCGAAATGTCGTACGGCTTATCCGGCAGTTATCCCGGTGAGGCAAATAAAATCCGTTTTTATTTTGACCAAATGGAGCTTGAAAAAGTAGATACTGATAAAATTGAGGGCTGGGATGTATGGAAAGGACGGATATCTTATCCCCATACGGGATACCAAACAGGAGCACAAAAAAGCGCCATCGCAAATAATATTAATGCAAAAGAATTTAAACTTATTGATCAAGCGGACGGAAATACTGTGTTAACTAAACCCATTGAAAATGTTACTTCTTCAATTGGCAGTTTCCAGGTTATGGATTTTTCTGAAGTTAGAAAGCCAGGGACCTACATTTTAAAAGCGGGTAATGTAGCCACAAAACCATTTAGGATTGGTGATGACGTTTATGAAAGAACACTATGGAAGGCCCTGAATTTTTTCTATGCTGAACGTTGCGGGATAGAAATACCGGGTATACACGGTAATGAGCATCAGGATTGGATTTGTGTACATGGGGATAAACGCATGGTAATAAATGGGGGTTGGCATGATGCAGGCGATTTGTCGCAAAGTTTTGAAGGCAGCGCAGAAATTACTTATTCTTTACTGGAGATGGCCGAAAAGCTTCATACAAAGAACACTAATCCGGCATTGTACAACCGGGTATTGGAGGAAGCAAAATGGGGACTCGACTGGGTTTTAAAAACTAGCTTTGGTGATGGTTACCGCAATACTGGCTCTATTAACAGCCGAAGAACTAATAACATTGTGGGGGATGATGACGATGTTACTACTGAGGCGCATAATATCCCAATGGCCAATTTTGAAGCGGCTACGGTTGAAGCTATTGGTTACCGGGTGTTTAAAGATATTGACCCACAATATGCAGCGCGTGCACTCAAAATGGCGGAAGCCGACTGGAAGTTTGCCCAAGAAGGTATGCCTTCGGTTAAACCATCTAAAGATTTATGGAGGGGCAATTTCGATTCTAATAATGTAGAAGATGAGTTACCGTCACAGGCTATCCTCTCTTCCGTGGCAATGTGGAGAGCTACCGGCGATAAAAAATATGCTGACTTTGCGACAGCTTTAGGGCCTGTTATTACCGATGCCCAGCAGCGCAAACGCCCGGATTGGGATACTCCGTTAACCGGCTTCTTTTATACTTCCACAGCTAAAGACAGAATTCTGCACTACTGCCATCGCGGACGTGAGCAGGCGCCAACCATGGCCCTTACAGCACTTTGTGACGCATTTCCTAACAATCCTGATTGGATGAAATGGTATTCATCAGTTACGCTTTACTCGGAATACCTGAAAACTATGGCAAAATATACAGCGCCTTATAATATGATGCCGGCGTCTGTTTATGTAGATACCGAGTACAGGCATGTGCCCGAAAGCAGGCAGGAGTCGTTCCGTAAACAAGTGCTTAAGGGTATCCCATTGGGCAAAGGCCATTACCTGCGCTTGTTCGCGGTTTGGATGGATTATCGCGGGAATTTCGGCACAATTTTACCACAGGCCCAGGCGCTGGCAAGTGCAGCAAACCTTCGTGGTGACCTGGCTTCGGCACAACTGTCAGAACACCAGTTGGAATGGGTGATAGGACGTAACCCATTTGCAGAGAGTACTATGTATGGCGAAGGTTATGATTTTACGCCTCTTTATACCCCTTCTTCGGGAGATATGGTTGGTGGCTTACCTGTAGGCATACAAACAAAAGATGAAAATGATGTTCCGTACTGGCCGGTACAAGGTATGTGGACCTATAAAGAAATATGGGGGCACCCGGTAAACAATTGGATATGGCTATTAAAAGATATTGAAGGCCCCGCAATGATTGAAGGCACTGCTGCAAGCTCTGTAATATTTAAAGAAGTTAACACTAAGGCCGTAATAACGGTATCTCCCGATAAGGCCGGTCATTTTAAAACAACAATGCCCGAAGGGAAATATATCGTGATTAGTAATGGCAGTGAGCAAACACAAACTTTTTTGCCCGGCGGCTCCTATCACCTGGAATGCCGTCCTGGATTTTTGTTGAGCTATCAAATATCAAAACAAGTTTCGGCGGATAGGAATGTTACGATTAAAGTAACTGTTAAAGGCAACGGGAAGCATCATTTCAATATCCGAACTGATAATTTGACAATTTCAAACACTGCCAAAGAGATTAAGCTTAAATCTGGAAATACTTTAAGCTTTGAATGGATCGGCAACATCACCTCAGCTGATACACCATGGGTGGGTGTGGTAATACCGGATGATGATTTATCGCAACGAAAGGAAGTTAGGGGAGCGGTTTGGGAAAAGTAGGGGAAATAATTTGTTTAGGATTAAATAATTTTTTTCAAAAACTATTCATAACCATTATAAAAATGGACGCTAATGAACGCTCTTTTGTGTGACATTTGAAAGAGTGGGTTACACTATTTTTGAACACTTGCCAGCTTGGACATCACAGGAGAATACCCGGTGTGTTTTTTAAAGAAGTTGGCGAAGTAAGCCGGTTCGTCAAAACCAAGGCCGTTGGCTATCTGGGCAATACTCCAGTCGGTATGCTTCAATAAAGCATAGGACTCTTTTAATACACGCTCAGAGATATGCTGGGTTGTTGTTTTCCCGGTCACTTCTTTGACCGACCGGTTCAAGTGGTTGGTATGCACCGCAAGGCCTTCGGCATAATTATTGGCTGTTTTCAATTTAAGAAATTGCCCGGGCGAATCAATCGGGAACTGCCTTTCCAATAACTCTAAAAATAAGGCGGTGATCCTTGCGGCAGCACTCGTATTGGTTTCGTAGGTGGTTACCGGCGCTATCTTTAAAGCCTCGTGCATGAGGATGCGCAGATAGTTACGAAGCAGGTCGTATTTGTGGACATAATCTGAATCCATTTCTTCCATCATTTTACCAAGTGTTGCCGACAGAAATGCCAACTGGGCTTCATTTAAAAATACAATGTGGCTTCCGCCCACCTGGAACAGCGGAAAATTCTGCAGGGCGCTTTTATGCTCGTATGATTCGATAAAGGCTTGCGTAAATAAGCAGAACCAGCCTTCTTGTGCACCGGGACCTGGTTCCCAGGCCGACGGTACCGAAGGACTGGAAAACACCAGCGCAGGCCGGTCTATGGTCACCCATTTATCAGCGTAATGTATTTTCCCATGACCGATGATCAGCGCTATTTTATAGAAATCACGCCGGCTGAAAGGCGAGCAATTAGTGCAGGCCCTGCGTAAAAACACGTTGAAGTGACCCTGACCGGTATTGTTCTCGGCAAAGACCTGTTGATTCGCGACGGGGTAGCGCTGGTAAAATTCTTCGAGTGTTTCTGTGGTTAACATGGCATAAAGGTACAAAATATTTGATTATTATAATCAAATGTGACTTGTTTATGATTTAAAAATATACAAATGTTTGAAAATTATAAATACTTGCTTGAATACTATAAATAGAAAACGAATAGCCAATTCTACTTTTGCATCATGGAAACAGGTTTTAGAAAATGGATAATTGTTGTCACGATTATTACCTCTACAATTATTGAGCTGATTGACACTACTATAGTAAATGTATCTATTAATACCATGAGCGGTAATTTAGGCGCTTCACTGGAAGATACCGCGTGGGTTATTACCTCTTATGCCATAGCCAATGTAATAATTATCCCGATGACCAGCTTTTTAGCGGAAAAGATTGGCCGGAAGCAGTATTATATAGGTTCCATTATTTTATTTACGCTGGCTTCAGCCATGTGCGGGTTTTCTCATAATTTAGGGGAACTTATAGGATTTCGTTTCTTACAGGGCATTGGTGGCGGTGCTTTATTATCTACATCACAATCCATTCTGTTTGAAACCTTCTCGGTTAAAGAACGCGGAACAGCAAGCGGAATATTTAGCTTAGGTGTTATTATTGGCCCATCTATAGGTCCCGTGTTGGGAGGGTACATTGTGGATAATTTATCATGGCAATGGATATTTTACGTGAATATCCCTATAGGATTAATGGCAGCACTATT
>JAQBOA010000031.1 GCA_028288305.1 Mucilaginibacter sp. | reverse complement strand
CTATGCTTATCCTGGTTCCCGCTTGGCTCAGCCAACCGTGGATGCAAATAAAACTGGCTTTTGTGGTGGGCTTGCTGATCTATCATTTTATCTGTCAAAATAAAATGAAACAAATGGCCAAAGGTATCTACATTTGGACATCAACCCAACTACGTATCTGGAATGAAGTAGCGACTATATTTTTATTTGCTATAGTTTTCCTGGCGGTACTTAAAAATGCTATAAGCTGGATTTATGGTATTGTTGGACTGGTGCTTTTAACCATAATCCTTATGTCTGCTGTGAAGATTTATAAGTATTATCGTACTAAAAGTAAATAAATTCTTAACTAAAATCCATTATTTTTAATGATGCGTATTTTGCAATCATTTGAAAATCCCTGTCGTTATTCAACAATGCAACACCGTTTTTAATTGCATACATAGCTATTAAACAATCGTTAGGCTTTCTAATGGTAATCCCGTTTTTTCTTAAATTTCTATATAGCATTGCGGCATCATGAGCTAACAAATAAGGGTTATCTGTAAACCGGATTAAGTTATTGAAATATGAATGGATTACTTTAAACTCCTTATCTGATACTATTCCCTGCAATACTTCTTGTATAATTACTGGGCATGTAGCTATTATTATATTGCTTAAATTATTTTTTAAAAATAAACTTGCATCGGTTTCTTTAGCTTTGAAAAAGTTGATCCAGACGGAGGTATCCACCAAAACTATATCCATTATTTATAAGCTTCCTCATCAATTTCAACTTTTCCCCAAAGCTCCCTTAACTTTTTTTGATTTTCAATGGTAACGTATAATTGTAATGCTTCTTCCACGATAGCTTTCTTAGTTTTTATATTACTTAGCTTTTGTGCTTTAGCCATTAAATCATCATTTATTTCGATATTTGTTCTCATACACATTCTTTTTCATAAAGATACACATTGAATGTTAAAATGGTTTAATTTATTCAAAATTTAATTCCCTTTACCATTTCAATTCCGCCTGTTTTATTAATCTTATATTATCGTCTGCGGTAACAAAATCTAAATGAGGCTTGGTGCTGTTAACGATGATATGGATGTCGGCTGTTAAAATAATATATAAGTATTTTAGGATGAAGAAATGACCAGCTTCAAAGCGAGCCTCACTTTCTGATGAAACCCAGTTTACTGGTGTCCGCACCTGTGATCGTTGGATAAATGTCATCAGAGGTATTGGGTTTGCCATCTTTACCGACAGAAAACAATAAATATTTGTTTCCCATCTTCTGATATTGGTACCTGACTATTTTTTTTTCTTTAAATGTCTGCAGGGGATCATCAATTGATATAAAGCTGTTTTTTGTTTCAATTTGTTGCAAGCTATCCGGATATAAACCATTTTGAAGCTTATAAAATTCAATGCTTTTCACCACGTCGTTTAGTTGGGTTTGGGTGATGTCTGAGAAGCCATCATTCACCGTACTGCTCGTTTGTGCAAAATAGATTATCGAGCAATACATAGCGATTGTAATCAGCATCCCAATGGCACCCATAATAATGAACACCTTATCCTTGTAGTGAATGATCCCTAATATGAACACCACCAAGCCTGCAAAGAACCCTATGACCGGTATGAGGCAAAGTATCGCTACCAGATAGCCAGGCTTAAAAGTAAACGGGGTTTTAGGTTGGATGCCTTTTGCATGGGCTATGCCGTTTGTAACGACGCTCAAAAAATGCATCACCTGGTCTTCCGACGAAAAGCACCAGATAGGTAAAAGATAGTAGCCGGTATGCTGGGTTATAATAAAGACAAAGTTGCCGGCTTTTGCAACTTGCTTTATATCTTCATACCTTAAAAACGTAGTCGTGGTTTTATCAATTATCTCTATGCCTGAAGCGAAAGGTTTATACGTTTTTTGGCCGGTTGGATGCAACAAATTGTCATAAGCTTTTCTAATTCGCTTTTTTGAAAAAAAATATGGAATCCCAAAGAAAAACGGAACTAACATTATTCCAATGAACAACAGATTAATTAAGTAAAACGAGGACAGCTGTACAAAGCCCGGCGAAATAACGACAACGACCAAAAAAATTAAAAATCGCCATAGCCAGTTTTTTTTTAAAGCATAATCCCTATAAAAATCGATATAATCCTGTTCAGTTGTTTCAATTATTATTTCCAAGCCGGCTTATTTAATTATTTGAAAAATTTCTTTTTATCAAGATTATTCAATCACGCCCTCATAAAGGTTATGAATCGGGAATATTAAATCATAATCATTCCAGTTTAAATTACCATTGATTATTTCAAATTTTTTAAACAAGTCTTCATTTAGATATTTTGAAATTGAAGGATGAAGTGACTTAAGTATAAAAGGTTTGAAGTCCACTAATTTTTCATTTCCGTCACTAAATAAAATCCTAATGGCAAAATCTCCTATATAATTAGCAGATTCAACTTCTATTACATCGGTTGTCTTATTAATGCTATAGTCTTGAATTATTTTCATTTCAGTTTGGTTGAAATTTTTTCAAATTTAATGTCTTTATGATAAATAAAATAGTCAACCCATTTTTGAACAATTTTGTCAGCATAAACTTCTAAAAACTTTTCGAAGTCTTTAAGCTTAGCTCCTTTTAAAGGTTTTCTATCTTTTACTAATTTAATTCTTATTTCTGATATTTTGCCATCTATTCAGCCTTACTCTCGAATGAGTCATAGGTTGCATGAACATGAATTGGCTCATGCTCATTTGAATAAAAGAAAAGTATAATTCCCAGGTATTCGAATATTTTTGGCATAAATGTTAATTTTTAAGATTAAAGGAAAAAAAACCAGTTTATTATTTCTGCTCTTTAACTCCTATCAAAACACTCGTCCTTCCCTCGTGTACATCGGGGTTAATCCCCACTGTCATTAAAAAATCACCTGTATAAGTAGCATCCTGAATAGTTGATTTTGTACCGGGGAATAAATTAACTTCACTTATTGAATATCTTTTATCCGGTTCAAGACCTTTTAATCGTATAGGCGAATTTGTACCGGCACCATATCTCGTATTTACCAGGTAATTGAACATAATAGCTGTACTTTTAGTAGTGTCGACATACATAATTGATGCCACATCATTTTCCCGTGGATTTTGCAATCTATACTGATCTCCATGCCATATCGCCTCCGAAAATTGTTTGTAGGTTTTAACAGCTTCCTGGCAAAAAGCAAGTTCATCAGCGCTTAGCTTACTTACAACAATGTCAAAACCTAATTTGCCCATCATGGCGACATCGGTCCGGAATTTAATAGGTTGTTTACCCCAGTTGGTAACATGGTTTGAGCTTGCCAGTGCCGGATAGAAATAAGAATATTCCCACTGAATAAATATCCTTTCAACAGGTTCTGTATTATCGCTTGGCCAATATTCTGTAAAGTATTTCAAAGCGCCATAATCAACCCTGCCGCCACCACCTGAACATAGCATCATCGGCACTTTTGGGTATTTGGCACGTAAACGGTCAAGTACTCTATATAATCCAAAAACATAGTCGGTATAAAAATTAGATTGATGGCCCTCATAAGCTGAGTAAGCGTTATAGATTACCGAATTACAATCCCATTTGATATAAGCCAGGTCAGGATTTTTCTTAAATAAGTTATCTACAACGTTAAAGACGAAATCCTGCACTTTAGGGTTGGTCAAGTCGAGCACCAACTGGTTGCGCATATAATATTCAGGGCGTTGTGGTTGTTTTACTACCCAATCAGGATGCTTTTCATAAAGTTCACTTTTAGGGTTAACCATTTCAGGTTCAACCCAAATACCAAATTTAACACCATCTTCGTTAGCCGTTTTAGTTAAAAACGCGATGTCATCCGGTAATTTAGTTTTGTTTACTTCCCAATCTCCAAGACCCGCGCGATCGTCATTTCGCGGATATTTATTTCCAAACCAGCCATCATCCAACAAAAATAAGTCGACACCCAGTTCTTTCGTATCTTTTAATATACCTGCCAGTTTATTCTCATCAAAATTAAAGTAAGTCGATTCCCAATTGTTTAACAATGTAAGCCGCGGACCATTTCCATCTACAATTTTATATTTCCTTGCCCAGCTTTGCAGATTTCGGCTGGCTTCCCCTTTGCCCTTATCGCTTAGCGTATAAACAAATTTTGGAGTTGTAACTTCAACACCAGGTTTTAAAACATAATCAGCAGCATAATTATTTATCCCTGCAATTAATCTCAGGTCATTGGACGGGTCCACTTCAAGGTCTATGCGGTAATTTCCGCTCCATTCCAAATTTCCATACAATACTTCCCCTTCATCTTCGGTTGACGGCCGGTTAAGCGACACCATAAATACCGGCGGTTCAAAAAGATCAGCCCGGGTACCCAGTTTTGAATCAAGGGTTTTTATGCCATGAGTGAGCTGTTCCTCCTCCGGCCGCATTTCTTTAGCCCATTCGCCGTGGTAATGCCTTAACCAATAGCTATCAGCTTGAAGATATAAGTTTGCAGAAGCATATTTATTAAGTACCACCTCATGCTTTTCATGATGCTTAATCACACTCCATTGTTCGGTTACATTCTCATTAAAATAAGTCTGATAATTTAGGGTGACTTCAAAATCATAAACAGAATCCTTTAAGTTAATGCTCACTAAACTAACATCATCATTGAGCTTTGTAATGGTATGATTTATATACTTTAAATCTAATGATTTATTGCCATCGGTATGTGTTACTGATATGGCAGGCTCCAATAAATTCCTGGTTCCTGAACCTGTATAAGCAGAATTATATCCGCTTCCATTATCCTTAAGCCTAAATGCTTTTGCTATTGAACTATATTCATTTTTGTCCGACAGTTTATTCCCCATATATACCATAGCGAGGCGTTTTTCAGAGGTGACCTGTAACACCATGGCATTCTGTTTGGATTCGATTGGAATAACGACAGATTGAGCTTTTGTAATAAGGAAACTGCTCATAAAAAGGAAAACAATAGCGACTCTGCTCAATAAATATGTTGAGTTTACTTTATTCATCTGTTCAAATTTTAATCTCGTTTATTGATTGGTATAAATCATTCCATCTTTCATCACCATCTTAACCTGCTTAAGTAATTTAAGGTCATCAACAGGATTGCCATTAACAGCAACCAGGTCGGCAAGGTAACCGGCTTTAATATTACCTAAATATTTCAATCCAAAAACTTCTGCATTAACAGAAGTAGCAGACCGAAGTACATCAATTGGTTTCATGCCGTATTCAGCCATCAGCACCATCTCACGGGCATTATCGCCATGGGGGAACACACCAACGTCACCGCCCATGCAAATTTTAACACCGGCTTTCATTGCTTCGGTAAAAATATAATGCTTTTGTTTAACCCCTGCCGGATCAGGATCAATTCCCTTTTTCCAGCCGTGATAAGAAGAAATAGCCTCAGTGGCTGCAATAGTTGGACATAAGGCTATGCCTTTTTCTTTCATCAATTTGAACAATTCGGGCGTGCCGCCGTCTCCATGCTCTATGGTTGTTACCCCTGCAGCTATTGCACGGCGCATACCTTCTTCGGTGCCAGAGTGTACCGCTACCATTCGTCCGCTGCTTTTGGCAACCTCAACTGCGGTTTTCAATTCTTCTTCGGTAAATGTAGGGGATGCAACATCATTTAATCCCCAACGGTAGTCTACATATATTTTAACAACATCGGCACCATGGCCGATTTGTGAGCGAATTGCATGGGTTATACCTTCAGGCCCGTCCGCCTCTTCAGCGCCTTTTATGATACTGGCTTCAGCTACTTCACTTTTGGGACCATAACTACCTGTAGCAACAATAGCTCTTGTAGCAACCAGCGTTCGCGGACCAGGCACGACGCCTTTACTAATGGCTGTTTTCAATCCGACATCATCATACCCTGCTCCTTCAGTGCCCAAATCACGAACGGTTGTAAAACCGGCCATCAAAGTTTCATGCGCATGCATAACAGCCCGGGCGGTGCGTTCAGCACGGCTTTCTGTTAACACCTGATCATTCCAGCTCGTTTCATTATAAGGATGCAAAAATAAATGCGAATGCCCCTCAATCAGGCCCGGCAATAAAGTCATTCCTTTTAAATCAATAATTTTAGCAGATGTGGGCGCTGTTATGGTTGATGGTTCTCCGGCCGCTGCAATGTGATTGCCTTTTACCAAAACCCACCAGCCAGCATGCATTTGCTGCCCGTCAAAAACTCGATCAGGTTTTAATAGGGTATAACTATCATCAGCTTTTTGCTGAGCGAAAAGATGGGTGCAGATAAAAAAAAATAAAATGGTAAAAAAATTTCTCATAATTATTCGCCCGCTTGTTTAAGAGCTAATTCCTCCAGTATTGAAGATACCCTGAAATTTGTTTGCTTGATCTTGCTTAATAAAGGTTTAACAGATGGAATTATTCCGTTCAATTTTGCTTTTACAATTACACCTAATGTGCCAGTTATAGAAATGCCCAATTGTTCTGCCAAAACCCTGGCCCGTAAATCATCAAGAATTATTAAACTTCCAGGCAACTCTAATGCTAAAGCCATTGCACTTGCTTCACCTTTATCAATCTGTAATTCCAGTATCTGTTGTTTTTGATAATCTGCTGGTGATTTGATTTTTATCCAGTCAGGTAAAATGCTGCCAAACTCCATTGCAATTTGTGGTGTTGTAATGATTTCACCATAAACTTTATGCAAAAGGCTTAGCTCATTTATATTTGATAAAAGAATAAAACAACTGGTATCAGCAATAACGATATCAGGCATTTTTTACATCTTTGATAAGATCTGTTGCCGGGTAATTAAAAATAGAAACCCCATAACGGCCTAATAATTCAGCAAAAGTTCGCTTGGTAAGACCTGCAACTTCAGCAGCTTGTCCTAATGAAAGTTTTCCTTTTTCATATAAACTCGCTGCTAAAAGCATCGCTGCTTCCTTATCATCCACATTCACCGAGTCCGGTATATTTAAAGTAATTACTTTCATACTCAAAAATAACTAATTATTTTCAATTCGATGCAACCTATTCGCTGTGCTTTTCATCTTACCTTTAAATGATGTTTTTGGAGCACAAGTACACAATTAACGAATTAATAAAACGATGCAAGGCCGGTGAGCGTAAAGCACAGGAGTTGCTGTACAAGCAGTTTGCCTCAAAAATGCTGGGCGTCTGCTTCCGGTATGCAACCGACAGGATGGAAGCTGAAGATATGCTGCAAAACGGTTTTATAAAAGTGTTTCAAAAAATAGCAGATTTTAGGGATGAGGGCTCTTTTGAAGGGTGGATACGGCGCATTATGGTTCACAGTTCAATTGAATACTACCGTAAGCATAACAAAATGATACAATTAGTGGATATTGAAGATGTTGCACTTGAACCTTCTGTTAATCCACTGGCAACAGCCAATCTTGCTGCAAAGGATTTAATGGTGCTGATACAGAGACTATCACCAGGATACCGGATAGTATTTAATTTATATGCTATAGAAGGATACTCGCATAAAGAAATTGCGGCTATTACAGGCATCTCAGAAGGCGCTTCAAAATCGCAGTTGTCCAGAGCCCGTACTGTATTAAAAGAGCAAATAATAAAAATGGAGGGGGAAAAATATGAAAATGCAGGCTAATGAATTTGATGAGCTATTTCGCTCCAGGCTGGATAATTTTGAAACTGAACCTTCTGCAAATGTTTGGGAAAAGGTTGATAATGAATTGAACAGCCATAAGCGTAAACAAACATTAACGCCTGTTTTAGGCATTGCGGCTTCCATTATTGCATTAGTAACAGCAGGCATTTTATTTATTCCTCAAAAAACTAATTTGAAACCGGGCAAACAGGCAGTTAATAATAGCATAGTAAAAGTAACCCGGCCGTTTAATACTCCGCAAGTGGTAAGAAACCGTCCAAACAAGAATGTTTTAAATTCAGATAAGGTTAATAAGACTTCAATGGTTGCTAATAGAATTGATAGGGTAAGTGCAATTAAATCAAATAAGCATGCTCAGGCTGAAAAGCTTGTTGCTTCAACAGTTGAACAAAACAAATCCGATAAAACTGATGATCCGGCTTTATTGGCTTCAAATCCGCAAACAGAGCATAATATAATTAAAGCGGTTGTACCTGATGAAAGGACTCAGATAGCAATAAACCCACATATTGAAGAAACAACTTCATTCATAACTAAACCCACAATAATTGCAACAGAACCTTCAATTATAGACAAACAGGATGTTATCCCTCTTAAATCAAAACATAAAATACACAGCCTTGGCGATTTGATAAATGTTGTAGTGGCAAAGGTTGATAAACGCAAAGACAAAATTATTGAGTTTACTGACACCGATGATGAATCAAATATTACAGGTGTTAACCTGGGCATTATTAAAATAAAGAAAGAGAAATAATTACCATTCAAACTATACATTTATGAAGCAATTAATTTTTACAATAATAATTGGGTTTGCCGTAACTGGTGTATTTGCTCAAAATACCAACTCAGATTCTTCAAAAACTATAACAGATACGCTTAAAACTAAAAAAGATAAAAATATAAGACTTGGTTATGGCGAGGATGCTGCAGAATTTAACTTTAATAAAGACAGGAAAGACGTTGATTCTGTAAAATATAATAAACCGGAATACCCCAAATTTTCGATCGGCGTCACTTTTTCAAGATTCGACCTTGGTTTTGCAACTTTAATAGATAATGGGAGTTTTACACTGCAAAAGCAAAACCAGTTTCTGCGATATAATCAATGGAAAACGAGCAATGTGGGCTTTGATGTACTGCAAATGGGTGTGAGGTTTAGCAGCTCGTTTAAGATATATTTATCAGGAGGATTTGATTGGACCCTTATTCGTCTTCGTGACAATATCACCATTTTGCCAAACCAACCTACTTTAACTTTTCGCCCTGATAATATAAATTACAGTAAAAACCGCTTTTCGTCAAGTTACCTGCGTATCCCTTTATCGTTTGATTTTCGTACAAGAGAAGCGGCCGGAGGCAACAGATTTCATTTTGTATTTGGCCCTGACGTAGGATTCTTAATTAATGGTCGTGTAAAACAGGTCAGTGAAGAAAATGGCAAACAAAAATTTGATGATACTTATCATTTTGCCACATTCCGTTACGGCGCATTTGCCCGTATAGGTTATGGTGACTTTGGTATTTTTGCTAAATACTACTTCAACGATATGTTTGAGAACAGTCCTCAACAGGCCGGAATCAAAAACTTTTCATTCGGCCTAACGGTAGGGTTTTGATTGAGTTGTTTAAATGTTGTAAAGTTGAAAAGTTGTAAGGTTTTTGTTAGGAGGATTCTAAAACTTACAACAGCACAAAATGTTGAACATTTCAACATTACAACTTTTCAACCTTACAACCTTTCTGAGTACCTTTACCAATCATGGCAATACCTTTTTTACAAGCAATTGCAGTAAGCAAAGTTTATTCGGGAATACAAGAGTCGGGTTTACAAAAAACTGACCTGGTAATAAACCAGGGGCAGATCACTGCTATAATCGGTGAAAGCGGCAGTGGAAAAAGTACTTTACTGCGGTTGCTTTATGGCTTGCTTTCGCCTGATAAGGGTGAGGTGCTTTTTAAAGGAGAACGCATTTGGGGACCGGAAGAAAAGCTGATACCTGGCCATGATGCCATGAAAATGGTTACCCAACAAACGGATGACCTAAATCTGTTTGCTAAAGTATGGGATAATGTGGCATCAATGCTGCCTCATACTGACCTGAAAGCAAAGCAGGATAAGACGGAGAAAATCTTAAAACAACTTAAAATGAGCAGCCTGGCTAATAAGCGGGTTGTGGATTTGAGCGGTGGTGAAAAACAGCGGGTAGCGATAGGCCGTGCATTAATAACAAGTCCGGAAATACTGTTATTAGACGAACCATTTAACCAGGTTGATACCTCTTTTAGAGAAGGCCTTCAACATATTATCAGGGAGATTGTAAAGGAAACAGGTTTAACAGTAATCATCGTATCACACGACCCTGCCGAAGTACTTTCAATGGCCGATGAATTAATTGTTTTAAAACAGGGCAGCATTTTAGAATCAGGTAATCCAAAAATACTTTACCAGGCACCTCAATTTTTATATACCGCCCGTTTGCTTACAAATTGCACCATACTAACCAATGATGAAGCTAAAGCTTGCGGCATTAAAACAAAAGCAGCCCATATAGTCATTTATCCCGAATGGATAAAAACAATGAAAAGCTGGACACACAAGGATTGGGAAATAAAACAAATATTATTTAAAGGTTGCAACGAAGATTTGCTATTAGAAAATAAAGGAATAACTATAAGGGCACTAAATGATCAGTTTGGTAAATACAGTGAAGGTGATAAAGTATATTTGAAATTAAATAAATGGTTAGAATATTAATTAAAGAAAAATCTTTATTCTTAAATAATTAGTAATTAAATAATAAAAAAACATACCTGGCAGTTACATAAAACAATTTAAATCAAATTTCGTTTAACCAAAACCAACATTGAAATTTGCTGGTTATTCTTAAAGAAGAAGTGAATAAATATAGGTGAGATGAATTAACCTCTGCCAATAGAAGTTCGATATTATGGTTATACTTTATAAATTTAAATTATAAAAAAATTGCTTTTCTTAGATGTAATATATAGTTTCACTCACCACTATGCCAATGGAGAACCCAAACAAAAAAATTGTCATCTTTGACGATGACGAAGATATACTTTCTATCTGTAGTTATATTTTAGAAGAACAAGGATGGGAAGTATTTGCTTTTACCGATTGTAATAAAATAGCCGAAAAAGTTTCTGCAATATTGCCAAGTGTAATATTAATGGATAACTGGATACCCGATGACGGAGGGATTATTGCCACACAAACACTTAAAAAAAATGAAAGCTTAAAAGATATCCCCGTTATTTATTTTTCAGCTAACAGCGATATCGAACTGCTTGCAAACCATGCAGGCGCTGAAACCTATCTCGCTAAACCATTTGACCTTGAAGAACTGGAACGCATAATCAGCACTGTAGTATAGTTTTTTACATACCTTACAAAAAACTCTCCTGTTAATTCTGGAGAGTTTTTTTATTTTCAATCAATTAATTTACATTATTAGGGCCGCCACCAGGGCCGCCGCCATCTCTTCTAAATCCGCGCGTGCCAGGATCCTGGGTAGGCGCCTTGCCGGCGAATTTTTGTAACCGCAGGGTAAATGTTGCAAGATAATACCTTGAAAGCCTGTTAACATGCGTTTCAGTAGTCGAACTGGCAGTTGATGTAGAAGTAAAGCCAGTATTTTCATTAAATAGGTCAAATGCCGACAAACGTATGGCTCCTCTATGGTCTTTCATAAAGCGACGTTCAACATATAAATTTAAAATGTTCGGATTGGTTACCTTTATATTTGCGGCATATCCATAGTTGGTTGCCTTTGTGTAATCGTAACTAAATGTCCAGTCGCCAAAATAATTTTTACCATTAACACCAATATTCCATGTCCTGATATTGGAAGTTCCATTAGTAATGGAATCCTTTACAGAATTATTCGTTCTGTTAATGGCGTAATTAGTTAAAAATTGCGCATCAACTTTATCCGTAATATCAACCCTGAATTGTACCTGTGGAGTGAACTGCAAATTTTTCGCGATATTTTTTTCGGTGGTTTGTGCATAAGTGGTCGAATCCACATTTGTTAAATAACCTATATTGTTGATATAAGAAACGGTACCTCTAAAATAAAGTGTGAATTTGCGGCTATCCCATGGTTTAGCATAAGTTAGTTGACCTGAGGTGGAATTATAACCATCTGCATTTTGATATTCTGTTAATATGGTATTCTGAAACCTTGGATCAAGTGTGTACTTACGCGGAAAAGTTATAGTATTTGTAGCCACGTAGTTTGATATTTGCTGATATTGAACACTTGCAAAAAAGATATCCCCGGTAGCAAAGCTGAAATTGTTATAGCGGATGGAAATATTATTAGTAAACTGAGGCTTAAGGTTAGGGTTACCTTCAACGGGATAAAGCGCGTTTGAGAAATCAATCACCGGCTGTAATTGCGAAAAACTCGGCGTGCTGCTTGATCCGTTATAATTTACACTGAAATTTCTGCTTCTTGAAAAGTTGTAGGTAAAGCGTGCTGCAGGGATAACGTTAAATGAAGAAACATGCGTATTAATGCCTGTAGATGGCGAATTTCCATCTAAAACTGAAGGTTGAACTCCAATACCCAGGGTATAATTGTATTTCTTTTCTATAAAACGGTAATTTAAGCCAACCTTGTTTGTGGTAAAAGTATAATTATATACGTTGCTTAGTGCACTATCACTTCTAAATGTAAAGGTTGCCGGGTCATATAACGTATCCTGTTTGTTGTTAGTTGTGATAGCACGATTAAATGCATAATTAAATTCAAGATAAGAACGTTTACCCAATGGCTCCAGGTATGATAAATTTGTACCATAACTATTTGTACGACTATAAGTATTAATCATTTGGTTTATAGGGGCGGTTGGTATGCCCACTGTATAATCATAAACCGGGTTTTGATAGGAAGTACTTGGCGCCGAACTAAAAGTTGCATTGATGCTTAAATTGCGGCGATGCTTAAACCGGTGGTTAAATAATGCCGTAAGGCCGTAATTTGGCGCCTGTGAATTGCCGTTTGTAATATTAGTGTATGCCGAGTTTACAGAACCGTGTCTTGATAAACTAACATTTTCATTATCATAAGTATTTGTGCCCGCATAGGAGAAAGTAGGCGTTACTTTTAAATAGTTAATCGTATCGGGCTTATATTCCATATTCCAGGTAAGGCGATGATTAATGTTTCGATCGTTTTCATTACTGTTTTGCTGCTGTACTGTAGTGTTAGTTGGTGACAAATTTCGCTGGAAAATATTATTAATAGTATTTACTGTATTGTCGGTAAAGCTATAGCTTCCGTATACAGAAAGACTTTTACCCCACTGGTCGCGAAAGTTAGCTCCTATTGAATGGGCATCGGTAATGCCATTTTGTGTAGTTATCAAGCTTCCATTATTTTGTGCGCCCCTTGCAGCATTGCCGCGACCGCCGCCCCCGCCAAAGTTGTTGCCACCTCCCCCGCCACTGGCGCTATTAAAAGAAAAAGTATTCACGTTGGTGTTATTTACGCTTCCTAAAAGAGAAATTTGCTGATCGCCATTAAAGTTGAAGGCATTTACAGAGCCAATATAACGGTTTGCATCAGGTATGCCCTGGCTTTGAGGAAGGGCATCTTCGCCATCACCAACGGTTGCCTGGCCAAAATACCCGTGATTCTTATCTTTCCTGATGGTAATATTCATTATTTTATCAGGTTCACCTGTTTTTATCCCGGTTAAGTTGGCCTGGTCGCCATAATCATCTACCATCTGAATGTTTTCAACAACATCAGCAGGCAAGTTCTTTGTCGCGCTTTGAACATCACCGCCCATAAAGTCTTTCCCGTTTATACGCACTTTGGTAACCTGCTTGCCCTGGGTAGTTATATTTCCGTTTACATCCACATCTACACCCGGCAATTTTTTAATCAAATCTTCAACCGGTGCATTTTCCCGCACTTTATAAGCGCTTGCTTTATATTCAACAGTGTCTTCTTTTAAGGTTACAGGCACAACCCCTACTATAGTTACCTGGTTTAACATATTTGATTGTACCTTTAATACAATATTGCCCAAATCAGCAGGAGCATTATCATTAGTCACGGTATAATGTCTTATAAGGCCTTGGTAACCAATTGAAGATATAGTTACCGTTACCTTACTTCCCTTTATGGAAGGAAAAACAAACTTGCCGTTAAGGTCCGAAATAGTTGTGGTACTGTCGTGCTGATCAGAGGTTAGGGTAATTGTGCTGGATGGAACGGATTGTTTTGTAGAGTCAATTACCGTTCCATGTACTTCCCTGCCGCTTTGTGCATATGTAAGGGTAACTGTAAAAAAAATAATTATGATAAGTAATAACGGCTTCATATTGCTTTTAATGGTTCAGTTAATGTCAATTTTTAATATGACACCTATTAAACGCAAAGGTTAATTTTATAAGTGTTAAAATATTAATAATCATATCATTGTTACATTTGTTGTGTTGAAACTTCAATAAAATACTACTTAATTCTAAAATCTGTGCCATGCTTGACAACGAAACTTTAAAATCCTTTGTCCCGACAGTTAGGCCGGGAGAAGCAAAAATATTTTACCAGGATGTATTAGGTTTGAAATTGTTATCCGAAGATAATTATGCACTGGAATTTGATTCAAACGGCACATTGCTCAGAGTTATAACCGTACCTGAATTAACGCCGCATGCTTTTACAGCTTTGGGCTGGAATGTACGTGATATAACAGCTACGATTCATTCACTTAATGAAAAAGGAGTATTCTGTGAGAAGTATGATTTTATAGAGCAGGATGACCTGGGTATCTGGACATCGCCCAGCGGAGCAAAAGTTGCCTGGTTTAAAGATCCGGATGGGAATGTGCTATCGTTGACTGAATAGTGATTTCACTGATTTGAAAATGATTGCACCGATTTTGATTAAGTCATCAGTGTAATCATATTAAAAATCGGTGTAATCAATCCCTCATATAATCCTTGTGCACTATTAAAAAGCTTGCACGTTCAACTTTATGAAAAGGAACATCCCAGTTGCCTTGATAGGTGATTTTTACAGGCAAAAGTTCACCGTTGTATTTAGCCAGCTCGATGTTCATCTGCACATTGAAATTGAATAAAAGATTACTGTATTTCATATCAACATATCTTCCTAATATCTGGAAGTTTCGCATATCAAAAATGGTGGTCATTTCTTTTATCATCGTATCACCATCAGATGTGCTTGGTTTGCGGATGACTTTAAAGATATATACGGGTATGGAATCAAGATACTTTCCGCGTGCAAAGCGGTAATAGTAGTAATCCTTTAGGTCATTTGAAAATAGCTCGGTTTTACTGCTGATAAAAGGGATACCTTTTACTCTACGGCCGGGTGTAAATATCAGGGTCTTTAATTTGTCTTTATAGTCTTCGTTTTTACCTCCTGAACCAGGTAGTTCAGGACCTTTTATAAAGTCAGAATTATAGGCATTCATAAAAATATAATCGAACATTTCTACTGTATAAAGCTGGTACTTACCATTGCTTTTATAAAGTGAACCGCTATCCTGTTTTGCAATATATTCAATTTTGTGATCACCTTTCACATTACTATGCTTTAGTTTACGGTAAATTTTTCCATCAACCTTGTTTTTTTTATTATAGGTATAAATGCGGTTTTCAGCTATAAAGCCATATTTCTTCATGTTATAAAAGGCCTTATAAAAATTGGTATCGGCAAGTACAGCATCAATAAAATCCTGCGCATTTAAATGATGCGAATGAATGTTTACGGCTGAGTCAATAACGATAGTGCGAATGGAATCAGGGTTAAATCTTTTTATCTTCTGAGCAAAGGATCCGAAACTGATGATTATTAGTAATAGAAACGGTATTATTCTTTTATTCATGGTTGTGGTCCGGTTTAGTCGATGGTCCATAGAGCATAGTATTTTTTTACTTTTTGTTTATAAACACACCGTGATCTTTGGATAATTAACTTAAAACTAATTCCCTAATTGTTTAACAGCCAAATAAGCCATAAGGCCGGTACTTAGTTCCAATGCAGATTCTTCCACATCAAAAGTTGGTGTATGTACTGATGAGGTGATACCACGACTTTCATTACGCGTTCCCAAACGGTAAAAACAAGCGTCAGCAACCTGAGAATAGTAGGCAAAATCTTCGGCAGCCATCCAAATATCCAAATCAAGAACGTTTTCTTTACCCAGATAATCTTCAGCAAAGGCACGTGTGGAGGCGGTTAGTTTTTCTTCATTGATAAGGAATGGATATCCTCTTACAATATTAAATTCGCAGCTGCCGCCCATGCTTTCGGCCATACCTTCTGCCATTTTTTTCATTTTGATATGGGCATCACTGCGCCATTTTTCATCCATCGTCCTGAAGGTGCCTTCAAGGTAAACTTCATTAGGTATAACATTAGTAGCTCCGTTAGCAATTACTTTTCCAAAGGAAAGTACCGACGGACTTTTTGGATCGGCAAAACGGCTTATTATCTGCTGCAAAGCAGTTAATATATGCGCAGTGATTATAACCGGATCGATGTTTTGCTGTGGTTGTGCACCATGGCCACCTTTGCCCCTAACAGTAACGTACAATTCATCTGTCGAGGCCATGTATTTTCCAGCACGAAACCCAACTTTACCTGCGTCAATTAATGGCATTACATGCTGGCCTAAAACAGCCTGGGGTTTTGGATTTTCCAATACGCCTTCTTTAATCATCAGGCTGGCGCCACCTGGCAGTTTCTCTTCAGCGGGCTGAAATATTAATTTTATTGTACCGCCAAACTCCCTTTTTAAACCTGTTAATATTTGTGCAGTACCCAATAAAGATGAAGTGTGCGCATCATGGCCGCAAGCATGCATTACACCAACATTTTGTGACTTATAAGGCACCTCATTTGCTTCGGTAATTGGTAAAGCATCCATATCCGCACGCAGGGCGATTACTTTATCCGAGGGTTTTTCACCCTTTATCAAGGCAACTAAACCATTATCAGCCATTTTTATATATTCCAATCCCAATGCATCCAGCTTATTGGCAATAAAAGCTGATGTTTCTGTTTCCTGAAAAGAAAGTTCGGGATGCGAATGCAAATGGCGGCGGTTGGCCACAACATCGTTAAAAATGTTTTTTGATAGTTGTTGTATCTGCTCTTTAATCATTGGGATTATCCGTCTTGGGAGGGTTTATCTTTTCGGGTATAATGAACAGGCTTGTAAACATTGTGGCAATCTCCTTCACCAATTTTTCCGCTTCGAGGCGTGTTCTGAAGTCTCCGGCCCGGACTTTAAAATTTGGTTCGTTATAAGTAATATAGGTATGCAGTTCAGGATACTCTCCATTAATTTTTGCCTGTGCATCATAAGCAGCCTGCCTGCTCGATCCAAAAAATATTTGCACCCGGTAACCGCTTGTAGTTTCATCACCGGTAATACTGCTTTTATTAAGCATTGGCCGCCTGGCTATAAGTGTATCAATAAGGGGATCTTTTATAACCTCAACTTTACCCCGGGTTTGGGCTGATGACAGGGAAGGTATAAAAAACGCCATAAAAAAAACGCCATAACTTATTTTATCAAACTTAGTTTTGAAATAAAATATTGCGTTTTTCATATACATTATAAAGCTATGTTATTGCGAGCGATAGCGCGGCAATCGCTAACTATGCATTGCGGTCATGCATAACGGAGATTGCTTCGTCGTTCCTCCTCGCAATGACAATTTTTAATTTTTTTTATACCTGGCCAACACCGTGGCAATTTTTATACTTTTTACCACTGCCGCATGGACATGGATCATTTCTGCCTATTTTGTTTTCGACCCTTACCGGAGTAGCTTTTTGCAATTCACGCATATCCTGCATCGGTACGCCGTTTGTCTCACTTACCAGTTCGGGTTTGGATGTACGCATTTTTTTCAGGTCCAGCTTAGGCTGCGGCCTGGCTTCACGTAACTCCTCGGCCTGCTGGTGTACCGGTATCCCGCCCCTAAATAAGAAACTTACCATTTCCTTGTTTACTGTAGCCAGCATCTGGCGGAATAATTCAAAAGCCTCAAATTTATAAACCAATAATGGGTCTTTCTGTTCGTAAACTGCGTTTTGTACAGACTGCTTCAGCTCATCCATCTCCCGCAGGTGCTCTTTCCAGGCATCATCAATAAGGGAAAGCGTTACATTTTTTTCAAAAGACTTGAATACTTCCAGCCCTTTATTTTTAATTGCCTTTTTAAGCGGAACGGAAACTTGTATACCATTTACACCATCAGTAAACGGAACAACTATATTTTCTACATAGTCACCACGCGTTTTAAATACATCTTCTAAAACCGGGAAAGCCTGTTGGGCAATAGCATCCTGTTTACGCTTATAAAAATCTGTAACGTCCTGAAATACCCTGTCAACTAAAGCATTAAGAGATATATTTGCAAATTCATCGGCAGAAATCTCAATATCTACAGAAAATAAGCGGATCATCTCAAGAGTAAACCCTTCGTAGTTGTTTGATTCCTTGTATTCGGTTACTATATCTTCAACTACATCAAAAATCGTATTGTTCAGGTCAACGTCTAAACGTTCGCCAAACAAGGCGTTTTTACGTTTTGCATAAATCACAGTACGCTGTGAGTTCATCACATCATCATACTCCAGCAAACGCTTACGGATACCAAAGTTGTTTTCTTCTACTTTTTTCTGTGCACGTTCTATAGATTTGGAGATCATGGAGTGTTGTATCACCTCTCCTTCTTCAATTCCCATACGCACCATCAGGTTCGAAATTCTTTCAGAACCAAACAAACGCATCAGGTTATCTTCCAACGATACAAAGAACTGTGATGATCCGGGGTCGCCCTGGCGACCAGCACGGCCTCTTAACTGCCTGTCAACCCGGCGTGACTCATGGCGCTCTGTACCAACAATAGCTAAACCACCGGCATCTTTTACATTAGGGCCTAATTTTATATCTGTACCACGGCCTGCCATATTGGTTGCAATGGTAACAGTACCTGCACGACCGGCTTCAGCTACAATGTCAGCTTCCTTTTGATGCAGCTTCGCGTTTAATACGTTGTGCTTTATACCACGCAGCTTAAGCATACGGCTTATTAATTCCGAAATTTCAACTGATGTAGTACCAACCAATACCGGGCGGCCTGCCTGGGTAAGTTTCACAATTTCTTCCGAAACAGCATTATATTTTTCACGTACGGTACGGTAAACAAGGTCTTGCCTGTCGTCGCGGCTGGCAGGTGTGTTTGTAGGAATTTCAACCACATCCAGCTTATATATTTCCCAAAACTCACCGGCTTCTGTAACGGCAGTACCCGTCATACCACAAAGTTTGTGGTACATACGGAAATAGTTTTGCAGAGTAATAGTAGCAAACGTTTGGGTAGCATCCTCTACCTTCACGTTTTCCTTTGCCTCAATTGCCTGGTGTAGGCCATCGGAATACCTTCGGCCATCCAGCACACGACCGGTTTGCTCGTCAACAATTTTTACTTTGCCTTCATCTAAAATATACTCTGTATCCTTTTCAAACAGGGTATAAGCTTTTAATAACTGATTAACCGAGTGGATACGTTCCGATTTTATGGAAAAATCGCGCATCAATTCGTCTTTTTTGGATATTTTTTCTTCCGCAGGAAGAGTTGATTTTTCGATCTCCGAAATCTCCGTACCAACATCGGGCATCACAAAAAAGTGAGGGTCTTCGCCAGAAGCTGTGATCAGCTCAATTCCTTTTTCGGCAAGTTCAACCTGGTTATTTTTTTCATCAATTATAAAAAACAGTTCGGCATCTACTTTGTGCATTTCCTTGTTTTGGTCCTGCATGTAATAGTTTTCACTTTTAAGTAAAACCTGCCTGTTAGCGCCTTCACTTAAATATTTAATCAAAGCTTTGCTCTTAGGTAAACCCCTGAAAGCACGCAGCAAAGCTAAACCGCCCTCTTCAGGCCCTGTTTTTCCTTCGGCGATAAGCTTCTTAGCTTCATTTAAAGCACCGTTTACATATGTTTTCTGTGCATTTACCAGGCGCTCAATACGAGGTTTTAGCTCATAAAACTCGTGCTCATCACCACGAGGTATAGGTCCGGAAATAATCAAAGGCGTACGGGCATCATCAATTAAAACGGAATCGACCTCATCCACCATTGCATAATGCAGCTTTCCTTGCACAAGTTCTTCCGGGCTGCGTGTCATATTGTCACGCAGGTAATCGAAACCAAATTCGTTATTTGTACCAAAAATGATATCAGACATATAGGCATTACGGCGTTCTTCCGAGTTTGGCTCATGCCTATCAATACAATCAACAGATAATCCGTGGAATTCATATAACGGGCCCATCCATTCCGAGTCGCGTCGTGCTAAGTAATCGTTCACCGTAACTATATGTACCCCTTGTCCGGCCAGCGCATTTAAATATGCCGGTAAGGTTGCAACCAATGTTTTACCTTCACCAGTAGCCATTTCGGCAATTTTACCCTGGTGCAGTACAATACCACCAATCAACTGCACATCATAGTGCACCATATCCCAGGTAACCTCATTGCCTGCCGCCAACCAGGTATTATGATGAATAGCCTTATCACCCTTTATCAAAACATTTGATTTCCGGGCTGCCAGATCGCGGTCAAACTGAGTTGCAGTTACCTCAAGTGTTTTATTTTCTTTGAAACGACGGGCGGTTTCTTTCACAACAGCGAAGGCTTCGGGAAGAATTTTCATTAAAACAACTTCCAGTTCCTTATTGCGGTCTTTTTCCAGTTTATCCAGTTCGGTATATAACGCTACCTTTTCGCTTACCTCAATATCAGGATTATTTTCAGTTCTATCTTTAATAGATTGAATTTCGCTATCAATTTCAGCCAGATCCTGGCTTATTATCTCTTTAAAAGCTATAGTTTTGGCCCTCAGCTCGTCATTGGTTATGTCACCGAGCTTTGCAAATTCTGCCTTTATTTTCTCAGCTATGGGCAATAAACTCTTTACATCCCGCTCTGATTTATTTCCAAAAAGCTTACTTATAAAATCTAACATGTTATTTTTCTATAGATGCAACAAACTCAAGAATTGCGCCACTGCATTTAATGAGCCATTATGACATGCAAAGGTACTGCTTTTTTTGATTACACCGATTTTTCCAATGTGCAAATGTGCGAATATGCAGATGTGCAAATGAAAAAAATTAATGTGCAGATATGCGAATGTGCAGATATGCAAATGAAAAAAATCAATATACAGATGAATTAAAAAATCAAACCTTGTTCGCACATTTACGCCTCCGCATCACATCAAAAACATCTGCACATTTGCACATCCGCACATCTGCACATTTGTATATCTTTGGCCCATGAATATCCTGATCCTCGGTTCGGGCGGAAGGGAAAGCGCCTTCGCCTGGAAATTGTCGCAAAGCCCTAAATGCGATCAGCTTTTTATCGCACCCGGCAATGCCGGTACCGGCCAATACGGATTAAATATTAATATAAAAGTAACCGACTTTGAAGGCATTAAGCGGATTGTTTTAGATAGAAACGTAAACCTGGTACTGGTAGGTCCCGAAGAACCATTGGTTAAAGGTATACATGATTTTTTCCTTGCGGATGATCAATTAAAGAATATACCGGTTATTGGCCCGCAACGGTATGGAGCACAACTGGAAGGCAGCAAGGATTTTTCAAAACAGTTTATGGAGCGGCACAATATCCCCGCAGCAGCATCCAAAACCTTTACCAGGGAAACTTTACAGGAAGGTTTTGAATACCTTGCTACTATAGGCTTGCCCATCGTATTAAAAGCAGATGGATTGGCAGCCGGTAAAGGGGTTTTGATTTGTACAACTGTACAGGAGGCACAGCAGGAGTTAATAGAAATGCTTACTGAAGCCAAATTTGGCGAAGCCAGTTCAAAGGTTGTTGTTGAGCAATTTTTACAGGGTATTGAACTTTCGGTATTTGTGTTGACTGACGGTACACACTACAAAATTTTACCTGAAGCTAAAGATTATAAACGCATTGGCGAAGGTGATACCGGTTTAAATACCGGGGGCATGGGCTCTGTTTCACCGGTGCCTTTTGCGGATGCTGCTTTTATGAAAAAAGTAGAAGAGCGGGTAATTATACCAACTGTTGAAGGGTTAAAAAAGGAAAATATCCGATACAAAGGCTTCATTTTTATTGGCCTGATGAATTGCTATGGCGAACCTTACGTAATTGAATACAATTGCCGAATGGGCGATCCCGAAACCGAGAGTGTAATGCCGAGGATAACATCAGATTTTGCTGACCTACTGGAAGGGGTTGCTAATGGCAATCTAAACGAGAAAGAATTACAAATATCCAATAAAATTGCTGCAACAGTGATGATGGTTTCCGGTGGGTATCCGGGTGAATATTTAAAGGATAGGACGATTACTGGTATTGAGAATGTTCGCGATTCTCATGTGTTTCATGCAGGAACTTATCTTGATAATGAAAACGTTAAAACGTCTGGTGGAAGGGTGTTAGCTGTTACTTCTTTGCAGGTTGACCTATTCACAGCCCTGCAACAAGCTACCGCTGATGCCAGCAGGATCTATTATGACGGCATGTATTTTAGGAAGGATATTGGGTTTGATTTGTTATAAATACTTAACGCGTTAATAGTTTTCGATGCCTTGACTGGGATACGACGGTTGTAAAAATTTCCGGTTACAATAAAGTGGGTTATCAGCTATAGCGTTTGTATCTTCAAACTTTTGCTGGTTTTCAAACTAATCCTTTGTTTCAAAAATCTCTGCAAGTTTAGCTGATAACTCGTTTCCATCAAGGTTACGGGCGATGATTTTTCCATTGGGATCAATTAAAAAATTTTGCGGCAATGCCGTAAGCTTGTACAGATTAACTACCGGACTTTGCCAAAACTTTAAATCAGACACTTGCGTCCATAAAAGACCATCGTGATGTATTGCATTAAACCATGTTTGTTTTGCACCCGGCTTATCAAGCGATACACTGAGTATATTGAAATCTTTATTTTTATAACGAATATATGCCTTAAGCACACCGGGGTTCGATTCGCGGCAAACCGGGCACCATGACGCCCAAAAATCCAATAACAAATACTTTCCTCTAAAGGATGACAATTTTACCAAATTGTTACTGGTGTCGGGCAGTTCAAAATCAGGAGCAATTCTGCCTATGCCTACTTCACGCATTATTTCGAGCGTTTTCGCATAGGATTTTCCGCCCAGGCTATTTTTCACTTCCGGTGATAACTGGTCGAACAATGCAGAAACATCATTATAATCACTATACATTGCAAATGAATATAAAGCATCAAGGCTAACCAATGAAGTTGGATTTTCAGCTATAAATTTTTTGTTTACGACCCTCCTCTCCTTTTCAAGTGATTTGTTCAATAATTCAAGTTCTTTCAAAAATTGCGGTGACTTTTTTTGCTCGTCGGATGCAGTTGTATCCCTGATCTCCAATTGTTCATCGCGGCGCTCAATAGGCATCATCAGCGATTTATAACGATCTTCATCATTATTGTTTTTTGTGCCTGTAACTTTAGCTTTAGCTAATGAATCTGTACTTGTTACCTTAATAGTACCACCTGTTTCAAGGTAAAACTTTACGTAATTGTCGGTAGTAAAACCATTCCCTGTTTTATTTAATGTAAGATATGCCTCAGTTGGCTGGTCAATTGTGCCGTTAAAAGTAAATTCACCGTTATTTAATTCTGTTGAATTCTCAATCGAACCATTGTACACCAGGAATAATTTTGCAGGCTTGTTTAATCCGGATATTTTACCTCTTAGAGTAAATTTACCTGATTGTGCGAAAACAAAGGCATGGGAAAACAGTAAAATTAAAAATAGCAATTTTTTCATATGCTAAAAATACATTTTAAGTTTAACAGGTCGCATTAAAAGTAAAAAAGTCCGAAAGCAAAGTATTCTTCGCTTTCGGACTTTTCCAACTTTCAGACTTCAACTATATCTTCCCAAACAACTCTTCCAATTTATTCTCTAAATCATCTCCTCTTAAGTTTTTAGCGATGATCTTGCCCTGGGGGTCGAGCAAAAAATTTTGTGGAATACCGCGAACGGCATATAAACCGGCTGTTTTGCTATCCCAAAATTTCAGGTCTGATACATGAGTCCAGATAAGGCCGTCTTTATGAATAGCTGCTAACCATTTAGCTTTTGCTCCAGGCCTGTCTAAAGACACCCCGATTATGGTGAAGTTTTGATTTTTATAGTGATTGAACGCTTTAACTACATTCGGGTTTTCGTGACGGCATGGCCCGCACCATGATGCCCAAAAATCAATCAGCACATATTTACCTCTGAATGAGGACAGATTAATAATTTTACCGCTGGTATCCGCTTCGGCAAACTCCGGCGCTATTGCACCTAAAGCTACGGCCTTAATTTTAGGCAGCCTTTCTGCAAATTTTTTGCCAGATTCCGACTGCTTTATCGCAGGTGTTAGTCCCTCAAATAATGGTGCGATCTCTGTATAGTCGGCGCTGTAGGCATAGTTTTCCAGGGCATTCAGGCTGATGTATGAATCCGGGTTATCCTGGATGAACTTTTTGTTCATGGCAATTTCACGGTTATCCAGTTCTTTTTGCTCCAGCTTATCCTGTTTGATCCATTCAGGTGAATTTTTTTGCTCAGGCGTGGCCACTTTTTCTTTATCGTCGATTATTTTTTGCGCGTCGTTTATCGGCTTATATGCCAGCTGAAACTTTTCGTTGTCTGTATTGGTTTTTGGTCCTTTAACTGTGGCGTTTGCCCTCAGATCACTTGTCGGCGAAGTAACGGTAATGATTCCCGGCTCGAGGTAGATCATACGGTAGTCCTTATAAGCAGGTCCGGTACCTTTTTCGCTAAACAACAGGTACGCGCTTAAAGGCTGCGCGCCAACTTTACCGTTAAACTCAAACGTGCCGTTTTTTAGCGTAGTCGAATCTGTAGTGGCGGTTTTGCCGTCAAGACTATATCGCAGATATACTTTGGCGGGTGCATTGTAGGTGCCTATAGTGCCTTTTACGATGTATTTACCTTCCTGGGCAAAAACAATTAAAGGTAAAAATGCAAGGGCAGCCAAAACTAACTTTTTCATGCGGTTGATTTATATTGCAATGTAAAAACTTTATAATAAAGAAGCAAGGAAAGAGAGAGTCAAGATATGAGAGTCAAGAATCAAGAATATTATGTTGTTTCAATGTAAGATCGAACTTAATATTGCATTATTTTTCCTGGTTCTTGACTGTTGGTTCTCGGTTCTTGACTCACCGCATTAAGTTACTTTCCTAAAACATCTTCCAATTTATTTTCCAGGTCGTTGCCCCGCAAATCTTTTCCGATGATCTTGCCGTTAGGATCTATCAGGAAATTAGCCGGGATAGATCTAATGGAATATAAAACGGCAACCTCGTTGTTCCAGAATTTCAGGTCGGATACCTGGGTCCAATTTAACCCATCACTTTTTATGGCATCAATCCAGTTGGCCTTATTTTCTGCCCGATCAAGCGATACCCCGATTATAGTAAAGTTTTTATCTTTATATTTTTTGTAAGCCTTTACCACATTGGGGTTTTCCTGGCGACAAGGTCCGCACCATGAAGCCCAAAAATCAATCAAAACATACTTACCCCTGAATGAAGATAGTTTAATAGGCACTCCACTTACATCCGTTTGTGTAAAATCCGGCGCTACGGTTCCAACAGCATTTATCTTTAATGCATTAATTGAATTCTTTAAAACTTTTGCTGTTTCCATATCCTTTAGCCTCGGCGAAAGTGAATCATAAAGGGATTCAAGTTCGGCGGGGTCTGGCGAGGGGCCGCCAACGGAGCTTAAAGCAAGCAAACTGATGTAACTATCCGGATTTGCTATAATGAACATTTTTAATACAGCTTTTTGGGCTGTAGCTATCTCTTTATGCTTAGCCTGCATGGTATTCTGAAATTCAGCTGTATTTTGTTGAGCCGGAGGAGCGGCTGTTTCCTCTGCATTAATTTTTTTAGCTTCATTAAATACTGGCGCCAACTGAGCCAGTAATTTTTTGTTATCATCATTTATTGGCGAACCTATGATCTTAGCTTTTGAAATTGAGTCCTTACCTTCTACTGTAATTTTCCCCTTATCAATAAAAAAATTCAAAGCATCAGCAGCACTATCTAAACGGTTAAGACCAACTCCTTTATGGTCAATCACTAAAAATGCACTTGTAGGATACATTATATCACCCTTAAATACAAAGCTTCCATTATTGATTTCTGCAGAATCTATTTGCTTGTTAGCCCCTAACTGGTAAATCAAATATGCTCGTGCAGGGGAATTTAATGTCCCGACTTTGCTGTTTATTACAAATGCCCCCGGGGTTTGTGCAATTACTGTGAATGGCAAAAGCGCTATTATATATAAAAATATCCTTTTCATTAGTTTAAATGTATTATAAGCTATGATAACGTTAAATAGTGAATGAATTATACGTATTCAGCTTAATTTTTGATACGTACGCCACCAAAGATCGGGCATTTCTCCTGCGGTAGCTGTTTTATAATCGTCATATTGACAGGGCACCAGGTGAAAACGTTCGTTTTTCGAGCCTAATGCCGGATAAGGTACCTGCATCCACCAGCGGTCTGATTTTTTGCTTTTTACGAAAACCAACTCATGCTCATCATGTTTTAAACTGGTTTTATAAATCAGGTATTGCGATTTTGGGTTAAGCGGGAAATCCTTTTTCCGGTTATAAACCCCATCAATAAAATACCAGATCATTTGAGCAAGCAGGATAGCTGTTTGTCCATTGCTATCAAATTCAGGATTATATTCATAAAAACCAATTGAACTCAGTTTATCATTGATGCCTGCGTAGCGGGCAACCTGGCAAGCCGCTTCACCATATAAACCATTAGGGCTGGCATTGGCATTTCCCATAGCGTCTGCAGATCTGATAGTTCCCATATCAAAACTGATCATGTTGGCATTACGGATTATAGGTTCGGCAACAGCTATATTTCCGTTTAATTCACCCAACCGGTGAACATCGAAATAAAGCTTGTCCATTAGCCGCAAGCTATCCTGACTTACAAAATAGGTTTGATAGCCGAGATTGCTATAATTAAAAAGATAATTCGGCTCATGCAAAAATATTTTATTGAGATAAGATGCCGAAGTTGTTTCTAAACCATTCTTATCGCAGTCATCGTCGTCAAGGTCAAAATGAGAATCAATAATAACAAGGTCTACTTTTTGTTCCAGGGTTTCATACGCCATGTATTGGGCAAAAGTCAGATCCTGCCCGCCGCCTAAAATAACGGGTATAATATTTTTTTTTACCAGTTCATTAACAACAGTTTTAAGTGCAATGTAAGTATCCGTTACTGTAGCACCTTGTTTTATGTTACCCAAATCAACAATTTTGGTGTTGTAATTACCTTCGTTTAACCGGTATAGTTTTTCTCTTATATAATCAGGAGCTAATGCACAACCTTTATTATTAATAGAATTACGGTCGTCCTGGACACCAACTATGGCGATGTCTGTTTTTTCTTCGAGGTCAGGAAAACCAACAGAAAAATGTTCGATCTTACTGCCTAACTGACTGGCATAATACCCCCTTTTAGGAATGATTTTATCAATATCAATAGGGGTAAAAAAATCAGATAATGACATAGCAATTAATTAAGCGGATATGCAAATGTGCAGATTTTTTATCTGAACAGAAATTTTCAAACAACAATACGGTATATATTCAATTTGCTAGCATCCAATGTCCGGATTATTTACCTGGAATATGGAAAGTTACTATTTACATTGTAGTAAATTAGAGACATCTAGGTCAGCAATTGTCTTATCGAAAAAGAGCTCTATAATTTCTCTTCTTTATCTTCAAAATAATATTTACATCCTAACGTTTACAAGAAAATAAACTCTATAAACCGGGAGCGCACTGCCCCATTATTTAATTTAAAATTACTTTATTCAACAATATGAAAATATCTTTTACATTACTTTTAGTTGCGTTATTGTTCATTACCGCTTGTAGTAAAAAAAGCGAAATAACGACTACACCTATTATTCCGGTAATCCCTCCTTCTGTAATTACTTTTGCCGGAACGGGTACCCCCGGTGCTGTTGATGGTACTAAACAATTGGCTTCATTTAATTATCCTACCGGTATAGGAATGAATATTGACGGTTTTTTGTTTGTGGCAGATAAACAAAATAATTTGATTCGAATAATATCACCACAGGGCGTTGTTAACGTGATTGCTGGTAACGGTAACGTAGGATTCTCCAATACAAAAGGCTCGGTTACCTTTAATTCTCCCACTGGTACAGCAGCGGATTCAAGTGGTAACGTGTTTATTGCAGACATGGCAAATTCAGCAATTCGTGAAATAAATCCACAAGGCGTAGTAACAACTTTTGCCGGCAATGGCTCTGCCGGCTTTATAAATGGTACCGGTACCGCAGCTTTGTTTAATGAGCCAACAGGTGTTGCAACGGATGGTGCCGGAAATGTATACGTAGCTGATAACGGCAACAGTATGATACGTAAAATAACTCCCAAGGGCGTTGTGACCACCCTTGCCGGCAGCGGTAACAGGGGTGCGGCAAACGGAGCCGGCACGGCGGCGTCATTTAATCAGCCCCAGGCACTGACAGTTGACGCCGGTGGAAATGTGTATGTAGCTGATGAAGGTAATAACCTGATCCGAAAAATTACCCCACAGGGTGTAGTAACAACTCTTGCAGGCAGTGGCAGCGCAGGTGCAGTTAATGGTGTAGGTACTGCCGCTTCATTTAACGGGCCAGCCGGAATAACAGTAGATGCCAGCGGAAATGTGTATGTTGGCGATTCAAATAACAACCTGATACGTAAAATAGCTCCGGATGGAACAGTAACCACCGTTGCAGGCACAGGTTTGGCAGGGGCAGATAACGGCGCGTTAAATACTGCAACCTTTAATAATCCGCAGGGAGTGGTGGTAGATAATTACGGAAGAATATTTGTTGCAGATACCGGTAACAACCTTATACGCGAAATAAAATTTTAGCACTGTAATTACCTTTAAAGCTTGACCATATTTAAGTACAGTAAATATTTACATCGTCAATAAGTATTATTTTATACGGTTTTTCCATACATCGAATTGGCCATTGGTAATTATTTAATACAAGGGCAAAATACGAACAGCGGAGTTTACACTTGTTATAAAAACTTAAACATTAATAAACTTATTTAATTAAAAATTCTTCAACCAGTACAGCGGTTACTTCCGGCAATTTGCTGCCCTTCGCATTACCAACCTCCGCAGCTCCGATAAATGAGCCATGGGTACCAGGCAATATTACCAACTGTGCATTGGGTATTAAATGCGACATTTTTAATGCATGCTCCGGCGTTGTTACATCATGGTCGGCTGCCATAAGCAAAGCAGGTGCTTTTATAGATCGCAAATCATCATCCGCCATGTCTTTAAAGGTTTTCATCCGCGATACATCCTTATCAAACATTACCTGTAAACTACCTTTGTCGGGTGTTACTTTTAAGAAAGCAACCTTTAGCGGTTCAGGCATATTATCCAAAGTAGCATTTTGGAAGCCATCAAAAAAGCCCGGTATAAATCCGTCTCTTTTATAAGCGCCGGAAGCAACAACTATTTTGTTAACTATCTCCGGATGCCTTATCGCAATCTGCAAAGTGGTAGTACCCCCATTGCTAAATCCGAAAAAATTAGCTTTATCTATTTTAAGATATTTAAGCAGGGTAGCCACGTCATCAGCGTCTTGCTCAAAAGATTCTGGCGCGTCCCGGTTATTTGTGCGGCCGTGTGCCTGCAACTCAAGGGTAATTAGTTTACCATAGCCCGAAAGCAATGGCAGCATATTGCCGAAGGTAGTTTCAATAGTGGAGCCGCCTCCATGTATCAGCACTAAAGGCGTAATACCACTACCATATATTTCATAATACATCTTCAGGCCATTTACAGGGGCATAACCTGATGTTTTTAATTTTTCCATAGTATTAATTTGCTGCGCGTAGGAGAAACAAGAACCGAGAATCAAGAGCCAAGTTAAAGCCCATAACCTTTTTAAGGTATTTTTCACTGTCCTAATGTTTTTCTTACTCATGGTTCCTGGTTCTTACCTCTTGGTTCTTGATTCTTTTCCTTTAACTCTTTCAGCTAAATAACCCTCAAGTTTCTCTATGTTTTGCTTTAATCCTTCATCTGCTTTAAAGGTTTTTACGACACGGATAAATTCTTCAGCTGTCTCAAAAAGCATATGCCAGTTAATAAGTGTTTGTTCACCCTGTTCTTCAAAATTGACAGTTGCAACGAACCTGGGTGAAATGTGCTCGTAAACTATTTTTTTAAAGGGAATTACTTCCTTAAATATGCTTTTGTTCTTATAGTCCGTTCCGTCCGGACCATGCATAACTAAATCCCATTCACCGCCAGGAATTAAGTCCATTTTAGTAATAGTATTTGTAAATCCATTGGGCCCCCACCAATTTGCAATGTGTTCGGGCCTGGTCCAAACTTCCCAAACTAATTCTACCGGTGCATTCAGCTTTCTTGATATCACAAGTTCCCGGTCATGTGTGCTACTTTTGTTTTCCATATCTCTCTTTTTTAAGTTTTTCTAAATATGTTTCTAAAGCGTCTAATTTACTTTCCCAATGCTGCCGGTACTGATCCACAAATGCAGATACCTCACTCAGCCGGTCCAATTGTGCTTCGCAAAACCTGTCTCTTCCATGCTGTTTAATTGTGACAAGACCGCAATCAGTCAAAATTTTAACATGAAGTGATACAGCCTGTCGGGTCATATCAAAATGTTCGGCAATGGAATTTACATTATGGGGTTGATTGGCAATCATGCTGATGATTGCCCTGCGGGTAGGATCGGCTATGGCTTGGTATACATCACGTCGGGCTTTCATATTATGCAAGTAAGTACTTGCAAATATAAGCGCAAGCATTTGCTTGCGCAATAGTTTGATAAAAAATATTTTGGGTGTTAAGTGGCGGGTATTTAACCATTCACTGTCATAATTCCCGTCGGAAAAATTATTAATGTTCGCTTTTATTTATCATATAGAGCATTGTCGTTGCTACTGTTGATTAAAATGATGCCATTGGTGATTGTACATGTTCTTGTTTTCTCAAATAAGTTTTAATGGTGCTGAACTAAAGAATTATTTACTTGTTTTTAATTCTTTTTGATCTAAATTGATCCTTCCGTATTTACCTTCATGAAAATCGCGGTATGCTTCAGCAATTTCAAGGTCCGAGTTCATTACAAAGGGACCAGCGGCTACAATTGGTTCTGCATATTTTTCACCGCCAAACAGAATAATGTCAATAGCAACTTCGGAATTGTTGTTGATTTCAATTGTTCCATCCGGTTTGTCGAACCCGATCAAATCACCTTTCCTAAATTCTGTGTCATTGATCATAGCATTGTGCACCGGGAGAAAGGCTGCATATTCCAGGCCATTTTCGGTATCGATGGAAAATTGTTTTCCTGCTTCCAGGTGAATATGATATAAAAACTGCTTTGAGTAATTCGGGATTTTTGAAACCAGGTTTTCGTACTCACCCACAATTACTTTGATCCATCCACTGTTATCACTTAGCTTTTGCTGCGGCACTTCGCTTGCCTGTAGGGGAAGATACTCGGGTTGTTCGGCTTTTTGCTTAGCAGGAAGATTAATCCAAAACTGAAAACCATGAGTAAGCAGGTTGTTGGTTTGAGGATCAACATTCATAACTTCGTCATGAATAATTCCATTGCCGGCTTTCATCCATTGTGCTCCCCCAGATCCTACCTTTGCGTGATGCCCGCTGCTGTCGAAATGATCGGCTTCCCCATTCAAAATGTAAGTTAATGTTGCAATGCCCCGGTGAGGGTGTGCACCACTTCCGTTTACTACTTTAAGCGGTTCGTTTGGCGAATGTTTAATTGGCGGAACATGGTCCAAAAATACAAACGGACCAACTGCCTGGGTATATTTGTTGGGCAATATGCGGTAAATAACATATTCACCTATGTCGGCTCTATGCCCTTGCATTGAGAAACTAATTTTCTTCTTCATTTTTTGATCTGATTAAATGTGTTAAAACAGTCTTTAAACTGAATTAATAATAATGCAAAGTTGCAGGAAAAGGAAAGCGTAGAACGATGATAAATGATATAAAAATCTGTTGATAAATGATAACAGAAACGGCGGTCTTATTTGTTTACAGCCTGGTGGCGTATGCGGCTAAGGGTTTCTTTGGTAATGCCAAGATAAGAAGCAATGATATGCTGCGGAAAGCGTTGCAAAAATTCAGAGTGACTGTTTGCGAAATCAGCAAATCGTTTTTCAGCTGAAAAACTAATATTAGCGTTCAATCTTTTTTGAGTTGCGATAGCATAGTTTTCATCCAGCTTTCTTGCCATTTCATTGATAGCCGGAATAGAACTTAGGTGGTTCAAAAAGTCGGCTTTTGTAATCACCAGCATTTCTGTGTCTTCCCACGCATCAATATTATAAACCGAAGGAGTGAGCATCACATAACTTTCACGGTCGACAGCCCACCAATTCTCAATTAACAAGCCAACAATATGTTCTGTGCCTTTATCATCAACACTGTATTGCCGCATGGCCCCTTTAACAATAAATGCAGCATACTTGCAGACTTGACCTTCCTGCAAAAAGTATTGCTTTTTTCTTATTTTTTTTAGCACAAAAGCATTTTTAACCACATCTATCTCTTTTTCGGTAAGAGGTGTGGTAGTATAACTTTCGATGTATTTTATAAGAGATTCGTGCATTGATCCAGGAAACAATGATCTACGCAAAGGTAAATTTTTTATATCGCGTTGCATAATAGCTATTAAGCTTCAGCAGGGCCTCCAGAGAGGGGAAAACAATTTGATGGTATAATTTGGTAGTAGTTAGGTTACATACTTGATCACCGGTGTGGCTGGAGCACCTGGCACATGGTGGCACAACCTGGCACACTTGGCGCAGAGCGTTCAGATTAATTTATACTTTATGCCAAATATTATGATTGGTTTTTCAACCCCTTCTATTATCTTTAGCATAAAATTACCGAAAACTATGTATCACAAACCATCTAACGCCTTTATAGGAGCATCATGGACAGCCTTAATTATAGGTTTTGTTAGTTATAACATTGGTCTATGGAATGCCCAAATGGCACTCAACGAAAAAGGGTATTATTTTACAATATTGCTTTTTGGATTATTTGCGGCTATATCTGTCCAAAAAAGTGTTCGCGACAGGTTAGAGGGCATCGCTGTAACCAATATTTACTATGGCTTAAGCTGGGCTTGTACCCTCATCTCAATTTTGTTGCTCACCATAGGTTTGTGGAACGTAACATTGACTTTGAGTGAAAAGGGTTTTTATGCTATGTCATTTTTATTAACCTTGTTTGCAGCAATAGCAGTGCAGAAAAATACAAGGGATGTGATAAATTTTGAGAAACAAGCGTAAAACGTACTTGTAAAGAAAGTGTTCCTGCAATAGCTTGCACTTATTTCAGGCCTCCTGTGCGAGAGGATCTTCGGAAACAGACAGTTAGTTTTGTAATGCAATGAAAAAATCTGATTATCACATTCAGTTACAGGAAGTACGTTCACATATTTATGCTTTGCGCGGGAACGTCCCTATGCACCGCCGCGAATCCAGGCGCGGGTATACTTTTTCAAGTATGCCTTTTAGCCAACAACTGGCGATATGGGACGAGCTATGGCATACCGAAAATGATTTTTGGGTTAGGCTGCATGCTTTTTTCTTTTTGGAGCGGCACCTGAAAAAAGACAGTGAACTGCTTGAGATGTGGCCCATCATTGTTGGCTGGCAGGAGCAGGTGGACGATTGGGGACTTTGTGATGCGCTGGCAAAAATCTACACCAAAATACTGGTAGCAGCGCCCCAGGAAGTTTATGCCCGGCTAAAAGAATGGAACCGGGACGAAAATCTATGGAAGCGAAGGCAATCGGTAGTCTCACTGCTTTACTACAGTCGCACCAAAAAGCTGTATCCGGCATTTAACGATATTGAACAGTTAATAACACCCTTGTTAACCGATAAGGAATACTACATACAGAAAGGCGTTGGCTGGTCGCTGCGCGAATTACATACAGTTTACCCGGAGCAAACGCTGACCTGGTTAAAAGCACACATCAAATTATTAAGCAGCATTGCGTTTACTATTGCGATAGAAAAAATGAATGCAGTAACGGTACAGGAACTTAAAGGGCTTAGGAGGGCAAAGTAAACGTTCTACTTCGCCCGTTATGTGACTGAATGCAAAATCGGCGTGCCTAAAAAAAGAGGAGATTAATATATAGTTATCTCCGAACATAATTATATTTAATAGAATAAGGCGTTTAAGTGCGGTTGTGTTTTTGATAATTATTCAATAATTATATAAGGAATATCGATAATTGTTGAAGCTTGCTCCATTGGAGCAAAATATCGGTAGTGAATAATAAAAAACAAAG
>JAQBOA010000028.1 GCA_028288305.1 Mucilaginibacter sp. | reverse complement strand
AAGAAAGAAGAATGCTTGCAACTGAAGCGCTTGAAAAAGTTGGACTGGCTAATCGCGTAAAGCATTTTCCTAACCAGTTATCGGGCGGTCAAAAACAGCGTGTAGCCATTGCCAGAGCCATTGTAGGCCGACCAGAAATTATACTGGCTGATGAGCCTACTGGTAACCTTGACAGCGCTATGGGTAATGAAATCCTGGATATTCTGCTACAGCTTAACCAGCGCGACGGAACTACGATAGTTATGGTAACGCACGATGAAAATATGGCGCATAAAACACACAGGTTAGTGCGTCTTTTTGATGGTTCGCAGGTTCAATAATTTAATCAGCTAAAACTTAAAATTATGCTTAAAAATTATTTAAAAATAGCCATAGCGGTGTTAAGAAGAAGAAAATTCTTCACTTTCATTAGCCTGTTCGGGATCAGTTTCACGCTGACTATTCTAGTAGTGTTAACTGCTTTTATTGATAAGGTAGTGGGAGATAATTATCCCGACAAGAAACGCGACAGGTCATTGTATATTAACCATCTAGAAGAAGATGGCAAGGGAAATATGAATGGGGGCTCGTTATCATTTTATTTTTTAGATCACTATACAAAAAATTTAAAGACACCCATCAAAATAGGAATATCTTCCGGGGCCAACGGCACTAACACCTATATTAACAATAAAAAACTGGCTGTCCATTATAAATATACAAACGCCGCTTATTGGGATATACTGGAATATGATTTTATAGAGGGTAAAGCCTTTACCGGACAGCAGATAAATAATGCCGAAAAGGTAGCCGTAATTTCAGAAGATATGAAAAACGAATATTTTGGTGATGTCCCTTCGGTAGTCGGAAAATATATCGAAGCTGATAATGTGAAATACCGGGTTACCGGAGTAGTAAAAAATGTACCTATAACCAGCTATATGACCTTTAGCGATATTTATCTTCCTTATACGGTTTCAAAAAGCGACTATAAGAGCAAGGGTTACGGCGGCGGCTATACAGGTATACTATTGGCCAATTCAAAAGCCGACGTACAAAAAATGCACAATGAGTATGAACAGATGGTGCAAAGGTTGCCAATGGAAAATAAGATGTATGACAAAATATATAGCCATGCACAAACGTACGTTGCCAGTTATGTTGATACTGGTAACGAAAGGCAATCAGGGGTAGTACTTGCCCTTACAGTTATAAGCATATTTGTTTTCTTATTTATGTTACTGCCTACACTTAACCTGGTAAATATCAACATTACCCGCATTATGGAAAGGTCGTCCGAAATTGGTGTGCGAAAAGCATTTGGAGCTTCGTCCAGCACATTGGTTTACCAGTTTATTGTCGAAAATATCATCCTTACATTATTAGGGGGTTTAATCGGGCTTATCTTGTCGGTAATAGCTATCTGGATAATTAACAGCGCCAACCTCATTGCCAACCTTGAATTATCTGTAAACTTTACAGTATTAATTATCGGTCTATTGATCTGTCTGTTCTTTGGACTGTTATCGGGTGTTTACCCTGCATGGCGCATGTCAAAATTGAATGTAGTAACCGCCTTAAAAGCACAATAAATATTGTCAATCATTTAAATTAAAATATTATGTTCAAGCATTTATTTAAACTGATCTGGAATAAAAAGAAACAAAATTTTTTATTGATGTCGGAGATATTGGTCTCCTTCCTGGTCATATTCGCGGTATTTACACTCATCGTGTATTATTATCACAATTATAAAAAGCCAATGGGCCTTGATTACAAGGACGTATGGGTTATCAACTATAGTAATTCTTATCAAACAAAAAATACGGATTCCCTTAACTTGTTTTACGGAATGCTGGTTCAAACCATAAAGTCCCTGCCCCAGGTAAAAGATGTAAGCTTTACCAGTGAAAATACTCCTTTTACACATAATCAAAATACTGGAGGCGTGACAGTTAATAATAAAAAGATGGATGGTGTTAATTGGTATACTGTTGATAACAACTATAAAGATGTTTTAAATATGCAGTTACTTGATGGAAGATGGTTTAATAAAGGAGATGACGTTGTAAAGGATAGGCTTATAGTTATCAATTCCGATTTTAAAGAAAAACTTTATGGGAACGGCAGTGCTATTGGTAAAATTATTGGCGATGGTGATAATAAAAATAGGATGAAGGTAATAGGCGTTGTAGAAGCAATTAAGATAATGGGCGATTATGCTAATACAAATATTGGGCTTTACCAAAGAACAGATACTGGTTCGTTTAGATGGCTTGGAAAAATGATGGTAAAAGTTACTCCTGATGCTGATGCCGCTTTTGAAGGCAGGCTGTACAAAACTATTGCAAATTACATGAAAAACTCGGACGTGGAAATAGAACACCTTTCCGATAATCGGACGAATATTAACTACTTTACATTGGTGCCAATGATCGTGCTATTGATCGTAGCCTGTTTTCTAATCATAAATGTTGCGTTGGGATTATTTGGGGTACTCTGGTACAATATCAATAAAAGACGCGGTGAGATAGGCTTACGCAGGGCGGTAGGTGCGACTGGCAGCTCTGTTTCGGCACAACTGGTTAATGAGTCAATGATACTGGCAACTTTATCTTTAATTTTAGGATCTTTTTTCGCAATTCAGTTTCCTTTACTAAACGTATTTAATTTACCCGCAAGCGTTTACATAATAGCGCTCTTTTTATCGATAATATTCATTTATTTGCTGGTATTGGTTTGCTCATTTTATCCTGGCAAACAGGCCGCAGCAATTTATCCGGCGGTGGCTTTGCATGAGGAATAAGCCTCACCCTACCCTCTCCAAAGGAGAGGGTTCTAAAAGGAAAACATTAAACGAAGAAAGATCAAAAAGTCCTCTCCTTTGGAGAGGATTTAGGTGAGGCAACACGATTTGCCTATAATTGTATAAATATGATACTAATCATTGATGACGATATTGCAGTACGAACCTCTTTGCTCCTCTTATTAAAAGATGAGGGTTACGATGTATCTGATTGTGCCGAACCTGTTGAAGCAATAAAATTCATAAAGAAAAGCGAGCCTGAACTTATCATCCTTGACCTGAATTTTTCCAATGACACATCCGGCAAAGAGGGAATGGAGCTGCTTGGTAAAATAAAAAGCATTAATGCCACTATTCCAGTAATACTAATTACCGGTTGGGCCAGTATTGAGCTGGCGGTGCAGGGTATGAAAGCAGGGGCAAATGATTTTATTAATAAGCCCTGGAATAACGATCATCTTTTGCAATCGGTTAAAACCCTGCTTGATCTTCGCGACAAAAAAACTGAGCGCCATACCCGTAAGCAGCTTGATAAAATTTATAACTTTCAGCACATAATAGGAGAAGACGCAAAAATGCTGAACATACTGGAAACCATTGGCCGGGTAGCTGGTACGGATGCATCTATCCTGATTATGGGCGAAAGCGGTACGGGAAAAGAGTTGATTGCCGAAGCTATTCATCAAAACAGTCAGCGGCGCAATAAGCCATTTATCAAAGTGAACCTTGGCGGGATTTCTACTTCACTGTTTGAAAGTGAAATGTTCGGCCATGTGCGGGGGGCTTTTACCGATGCACGGTTTGACAGGATAGGTCGCTTTGAAATGGCGAATAAAGGCACAATTTTTTTAGATGAAATTGGCGATCTTGATGCCGGCAGTCAGGTTAAGCTTTTACGTGTATTGCAGGATAGAACATTTGAAGTACTTGGCAGCAGCCGTACAAAAACGGTTGATGTCCGGATAGTTTGTGCAACAAATAAAAATCTGAACGAAATGGTAAGCCGAACTACTTTCAGAGAAGACTTATTATACCGCATTAATTTGATCACCGTTTATTTACCTGCTTTACGTGACAGGTCAAAAGATATACCCCTGCTGGTTAACTTTTTTATTAGTAATTTAAAAGAAATATATGGCCGCCCCAATTTATCTGTAGCAAACAGCGCCATGAAGTGGCTGCAGCAATTACCTTTGCCTGGTAATATACGGCAATTAAAAAACCTGGTAGAGAGAACAATACTGGTAAGTAAAAGAGATGAACTGGACATTGAAGACTTCCGCTCACAGCTGGAGCTTTCTCCGGTAAAAAATGGAAATATTCAGCTGCCAGGTATTGGTACATTAACGTTGGAGGAAGTGGAGGTTGAAATGATAAAAAGGGCTATGGATTATCATAAAAATAAAATATCAAGAGCCGCTACTTCCCTGGGCCTTACACGAAGCGCTTTATACCGGCGGCTTGATAAGTATCAAATTCCTTACGATGAAGCTGAGGACTAAGTATATTTTATTTGTCGTAATACTGCATTTGGTAGCTCTTGTGCTTAGCTATTTTATTTTTAATAACAACAAGATATATTTCATAGTTTCAGAGGTATTCATCCTCATTTCGGCAGTAATTGCCTGGCAATTGTATAGCCAGTTGATACAGCCTTTAAAAATGTTAATGCAAGGGGTTGAAGCTATCAAAGACCGCGATTTTAATGTTAAATTTTTATCAACCGGTAAGCATGAAATGGATCAGTTGATTGAGGTATATAACCAAATGATGGATGAACTGAGAACTGAACGTACAAGACAGGAGCAGCAGCATTTTTTTTTAGAAAAGTTAATATTTACTTCGCCAACCGGAATAGTTATTTTAGATTATGATGATAATGTTCAGCAAATAAACCCAAAAGCGCTTCAAATATTGTCAGTAAAAGCTGAAGATGTATTAAACCATCCGGTTGATAATTTGCAACATCCTTTATTCAGGCAAATAAAACTTTTACATTCCGGCGAAACTGTTGTGGTTAAACCTGATGGGATAAATACTTACAAGCTGCAAAAATCGCACTTTATCGACAGAGGATTTTCCCGTCATTTTATTATGATTGAAGATCTGACCATTGAAATATTAGCTGCTGAAAAAAATGTATATGGAAAAGTGATAAGGATGATGGCCCATGAAGTTAACAATACTGTTGGACCTGTAAATTCTATTATGCAATCGGCTTTAAAAACTGACCGGCTTTGGGAAGGGCATCAGCTTAACACTTTAAAAGATGCTTTACAGGTGGCTATGGACCGTAACCAAAACCTCAACCTTTTTATGCGCAATTTTGCTGAACTGGTAAAATTACCTTCTGCTAGTAAGAGGCCTGTAAATTTGCATCAGCTAATTAATGCGGTTTCAAAACTGATGGAAATAAAAGCAAAAGAAAAAGAGGTAGAATTTATATTTGAATTGACTGAAGGTCCTTTTAATATTCTTGCCGACGAACAACAAATGGAGCAGGTATTAATTAATATTGTAAAAAATGCAATAGAAGCTATTGATTTAAAAGGTATAATACGATTTACAACAACGCCCGATAAGAAAAACTTGATTATTTCGGACACAGGAAGCGGCATTAATGAAGAACAGGCCGCTAGTCTTTTTTCCCCTTTCTTTAGTACAAAAAAAGATGGACAGGGGATAGGGTTAACACTTGTTAGAGATATCCTTATAAATCATGGCTTTGAATTTTCATTAAAAACAGTAGCTGATCATCAAACAGAGTTTACCATATTTTTTAATTGAATTCTTTTTTTTGAGAAATTAACAATTTGATAACCAGATTGTTAAAATGTACCTTTGTTTTTATAGTTAATAAACAACTTTATACACTAATTTAATAAGGTATTAATAGCTAACTGGCAATAATCCCTATGGTTGAAGAAGAGTTACATAAACTCATCAGAGGTTGTATAGAGCAGGACGGAAAATGTCAAAAATTGCTGTATAAAACCTTTTATGGCTTTGCCATGGGTATATGTATGCGATATACCGGAAACAGGGATGCTGCTGCAGAAGTAATGAACCAGGGCTTTTTTAAAGTTTTTAACCGGCTGGATACCTATAAAACAGAAATACCTTTTAAGGCCTGGCTAGGAAAGATTATGATAAATGTATCTATTGACTTTTACCGCGCTAACCTCAAAACAACTTATATGGATGAGCTGGATCAGGCCAACGATATTAGCGACGGCGAGTTAACCGATAAAAATTTAAACTACAATGATCTTTTATTGATGATACAACAACTTCCAAATGCTTATCGTACAGTATTTAACCTGTTTGCTATTGAAGGTTATTCGCATGATGAGATAGCAGAAATGCTGAATATTAATGCCGGAACATCAAAATCAAACTTACATAAAGCGAGGCAAAAACTTAAGCTTATGATATTAAAAGCAGATTCGTCTGAGAATACTGCTAATTATAATAGTAGTATAGATAATGCGTCCATTGCAGCTGTCAACCGGATAGATATAAATGACGCATTATTAAATAAAGATATTAAAGAATGAATAAAGACAAGGATAAGGAATTAGATGATTTTTTCAGAAAGGGGCTGGAAGATCCGGTGGATCACGCACAATACGAAGAAAAAGATTGGGATGCCCTTGAACAAATGCTTGATAAGGATAAAAAGCGCAGGGGTATTGTTTATTGGCTGCCTATTTTAGGCACTGTTGCCGCTTTATTATTGTTGTTTTTAGGATGGTGGGCTTTTCAATCAAATAATATTCCACGTTCTGGTAAAAGCCCTCATGCTCAAACCCTGGTTAAAAATGGTGTTAATCACAAGGGATCAAATACCGGGACAAACGACGTTACTACCCGGCGAAATACAGATAGTAAAACTGCAGATAATCAAACTACAGATAACCATAAAACTATCTATAATAAACAAACAACTCCACGTGCTTCAGATTACGCCAATGCACATAATAATGGCAAAATTAGCACAAATGGCAAAGTGTATTTTACAGTACCCTCCAATGATTCCGGCCATGGTATCATAGGCTCGGGTAAAAAGGAAGTGCCTAGTGTTCCATTTCCTGAAACATTGGTTGCTGTAAGCGGCGGACCTATTGTTGAGCTGAGTTCAATAATCGCCAGGCCCGTTCATTCATTTGACTTAGAAAAGACAGGGTATAACCCCGAAGATAATTCTAAAAATAATAAGAATATTATAAAGCAGCCTAAAGTATTTCGGCCTCAGTATGCATTGAGTGTTTTAGCCGCTCCCGATATAAATGGTGTTGGATCGTTTCAGCAAAGTAAGGTTGGCACTAATGTCGGTTTGTTGTTTTCAGCAGGCCTGTTAAGAAAGCTGACCATAAGTACCGGCGTTCTTTATTCTGCTAAACCATATACAATGGCATTTCAGAATTATCATACACCGTACCAGTTCCAGGAAAACCCGGTAAATGTTACTGCCAACTGCCGAATGTTAGATATTCCTTTAAATATTGATTATCAGTTATTCAATAAACACCAAAATAAAATATCAATTGGCACTGGTTTGTCGTCCTATATTATGTTGAACGAGAGTTATAAATTCAATTATGCCGATTCCTACGTTACGGGGCCGTCAAATTACAATGTGCCCAACAGTGGTAAATACTTTTTTGGGGTGCTAAATCTTAATGCTACTTATCAACGTCAGCTTAATTCAAAAGTTGGTATCAGTTTTCAGCCTTATTTAAAACTTCCGCTAACAAATTTAGGATATGGCCAGGTACGGCTCCAAACGACTGGTATAGCTGTCGGGTTAACCTGGAATTTAAATTCTTTGTCAAAATAGTAAAACATAAGCTTTTAACTATTTTAGTACTTGGCGGAATAGCATCATTAACCAAACAAGATAAAATTTTTATGTAACATAAAATGCTTGGGTAAGCCTTTATTCTATTAGGCAATAAAAATTCTTATTGCGGTTCCATCATTAGGAATTTTGATATAGAATGCCGTTTCCAGCGAATGGACTCAATAGATTTCAGTTCTATGTGTTTTGATTAATTGCTCATCGATGAAACAGTCTGCACCTGGTTTACAATAATGTTGGTTATATCTTATTTAAGATCGAGCTTAATTAATAAATAGATACATATATTTAAGTAATTTTTAAACTTAAATTTAATAAATTATGGAAACTAAACCATTTACAAAGTATGTTGCTGAACTTATTGGTACATTTTGCCTTGTATTATTTGGTTGCGGCGCTGCGGTGATTGCAGGCGCAAACTCTACTGATATTCCGCCATCAGGGATTGGGCTATTGGGTATTTCTCTGGCATTTGGTGTTAGTGTAATTGTAATGGCTTACGCCATTGGGCCTATTTCTGGTTGTCATATAAATCCGGCCATTTCTATTTCAATGCTGGCTGCGGGTAAGTTATCTCTTAAAGATACCATTGGTTATGTGATTTCCCAATGCATCGGTGCTGTTGCCGCATCAGGCTTATTATATTTGATCGCTTCGGGCAGGCCTGGTTTTGACATAGGCGAATATGGGCTGGGTGCAAACGGCTGGGGAGAAGGCTATCTTGGCAAATATTCAACGCAATCAGCCTTTATTGCTGAGGCTGTATTTACATTTCTTTTCCTGGTGGTAATTTACGGTGCTACTGCGAAGCGGGCAAACCCAGCTATGGCAGGCTTGGCTATCGGTTTATCCCTTACTTTAATTCACCTCGTTGTAATACCAATTACCGGTACATCTGTAAACCCAGCCCGAAGCCTCGGGCCTGCATTATTTGCTGGTGGCAAAGCACTCGGCCAGCTATGGCTCTTTATTGTTGCACCTATTCTTGGCGGGCTGGCAGCTGCCGGATTTTGGAAAGGAGTAATGGAACAAAAAGAAACTATCACAAAGAAAACGGTTGAAGTTCACGAAGACATTTCTATTAATAGGATATAACTTTTACATCTTCGGCCTTGCCGTTCCAGGCTAAGGCCGAAGATGTCATTCTGTACTTTAACTAAAATGAATTGCCTTAGTTTATCTATACACAATTTATGAAAAAAGGACGTTTAGAAGCTTTCAGCGATGGTGTAATTGCCATAATTATTACCATAATGGTTTTAGAGTTGAAAATCCCTCATGGCTCAGATATAAAGGCTTTATTACCGCTTTATCCCATTTTCTTAAGTTATGTTCTCAGTTTTATTTATGTAGGGATTTACTGGAACAATCATCATCACACTATGCAGGTGGTTGAATCTGTTAATGGCACAATACTTTGGGCTAACATGCACTTGCTTTTCTGGCTTTCACTGATTCCATTTGTTACTGGTTGGATGGGTGAAAATAATTTTGCAAGGTGGCCTGTTACTTGTTATGGTATTGTGCTCATTATGAATGGTATTGCTTATGGAATTCTCATGTTTTTACTTATAAGACATCACGGAAAAAATTCATTATTAGCCAAAGCAGTAGGAAAAGACTGGAAAGGAAATATTTCCATATTAATCTATGCAGTAGCCATTGCTATTTCATGGTTCAATTCAAATGTAAGTTTTGCACTTTACATAGTGGTTGCCTGTATTTGGTTTATCCCTGATAAAAGAATAGAGAAAAGGATAGTCGGTGAGGATTCCCATGTAAAAAATAAATCTTTTTAGTTTAAGGTTGATCAGGTTAGATTGAGTTAAACTAACTTGTAAAAACTGGTTTTTAACTTAATCTAACTTAATCAACAGGCAAATTTTCCAACTCAATCAACAATTCACTTAATCAACTTAATCCACCACCATTAAAACTTAAGTGTAATGCCTAAAGTTGTTTGAATTTCGGTAATTGGTTGCTTGGTTACAAAACGCCCTACAGTGCCGGGATTGTTAGAATTTTCAATTTTTATTCCATTAGAGTTAATATAATTCGTTCTTAACCCTATATCCCAATTATCTGCAATGCTGTAACGCAAACCAACACTGCCTCCGTAGGAAAATGCTAAGGCCGATGAACTAAGCTGGTTAAGTGTCGCACTTGTATTAGTGGAATAATCAAAAACTATTGCAAGTGACGGAGTTGAAATACTTTTTACAAATCCCGCTGAAGCTCTCAGATCGAGCGTGAATTTTTTATATAAAAATGAGTATTGCGGTCCGCCCATCAGGTTAATGTTTTGGTAACGATCAACAGCTGTAATTGTAGTTTGATTTTTATTAAAGCTGACATTGTAATTATTCGAAAGGTTTTGCACATCTGTGGCATTTAATTCCCCTTGGTCCTGGTAAGAAAATGTTACGGCAAAGGCTAAATTTTTATAAAAATAATCAGCTCCGTCTAAGCCAATGGTTACGCCTTTTTTAGCGTATCCAGCGCTGTTATTGCTATAATTTGTGGAGCTAAAATTGCTTAACGGGCTTGATAACCCGCCAAAAAGACTGATATAACTTTTTGCTTGGGTGTTGACATCGTCCTGTGCTTTGGCTTTTAAAGAGATTAATGTAATTAAAACTACTGATAGAATGGTAAGGTTTTTTTTCATGTTTGAGTGCAGGGTGTTGTTGATCTTATATTGAAATACGTATATATCCAATGTAATGGATATTCATCGGAAATGCAAACGTATAAAGGATTCTATTAGTATCCATATGAATTCTTAAAAATTGTTAAATTTTTACAAGAAAAATCATTGACTTGTTCGTTTTAAATCAAATAGGTAAAAACCACAGGCAATTTCCGTAGTAATACTCTTTATAGAAATAATAAAACACAATAACTTTATATAATAGTTACTATATAAAATATAACAATATGCAATCTGATAATATACTTAATAATACTAATATTCTTGTTATAGATGATGAGTATGTGAGTAATTTTATCTGCGAGAAACTTATTAAAAAGCTCAAGAAGGAATCTGAAATTATCACTTGTTTAAACGGTAAAAATGCTATTGATAAGCTTATCGAAATCAAAAAACAAGATGTTAATTTATTACCCGATTATATATTCCTGGATTTAAGTATGCCAATAGTAGATGGATGGGAATTTTTAAAACTATACAGTGATCTGAATATCGACCCGTACGGTAAGTGCAAAATTTATATTTTAACTTATTCATTATTTAAAAATGATATTATAAAATCTGCGTCTTATGATATTATAAATGATTATATAATAAAACCGCTTGATTTGGAAAAGTTAAAGAAAGTTTTTATATAAAATTACCATACCAAATATCATTATAAATCCTTGGGTCTATTTTGTTTTAGCGGTCGAAATTTTTATTTCTATAGGAGTGAATTTCCTAAATCTTAATCTTTATAACATTAATTTATAATGTATTGTTATTCGAAATTTAAATAAAATTTATATCATCAAATTTATTTATTTTTTATAACTCTCATTTTCAAGTAATTGCTTAAAATTTTTTGATTTTATTCTTAAATTTTGTATATACAAATAGGTTATAGCTTAATGTATTTATTATTTTGGTGTGTAGATGTATATAACATAGTGAACTTACAATTGTAATTTCAAAATTTTGCAGCTCTGCAATAATGCCTATCCCCAATTATAAAGTATGAAAAAAATATTTTTAATATTATTGTTGTTAATTGTTTTTAATTCTGCCTATTCACAATATTTTACACCAAGGCAGTTATTTCCTGGATTATTTGAGGTTGTTCAGTTATCAGATATTTTTCCGGATAATAAAACATTTGTTGATGCAACTCCCAAACGTGATCAGGCGGCTATAATGAAGGATTATAATGATCAAAAAGATAAACCGGATTTCAATCTAAAAAAATTCGTATCTGATAATTTTATTATACCCGGTACACATAATGATGGATTTAAAAGCGATATTTCTGCAGGTATACGAAAACATATCGATACATTGTGGCAAGTGCTTTACCGCAAACATGATACAGTTTCCCGGTATTCTTCGTTACTGCCGCTGCCTAATGATTTCATTGTTCCGGGAGGCAGGTTCCGCGAAACATATTATTGGGATTCATACTTTACCATGCTGGGTTTGCAGGAAAGCCATAAAACAAAGATCATTCAAAACATGATTGGTAATTTTGCTTACCTGATAGATAAATTTGGTTTTATACCTAACGGAAACCGTACCTATTATTTAACAAGATCACAACCGCCATTTTTTTCAATGATGATTGATTTACTGGCAAAAGATGAAGGTGATAATGTGCTTATAAAATATCAATCTGAACTTTTAAAAGAATATACTTTCTGGATGCGCAGTGCAGGGACATTAGAGCCAGGGCAAGCTTATCGAAATGTGGTACGTATGCCGGGAGGAGAGATACTGAACCGCTATTGGGACGAATCGGATAAACCCAGGGAGGAGTCATTTAAAAAAGATGTAAATGCCGCAAAGGAGACCAAACAAAAAACTGAAGATTTTTATCGGAATATCCGGGCAGCTGCGGAATCGGGATGGGATTTCAGTACAAGGTGGCTTGATACAACCGGCAAACTGGAAACTATACAAACCACATTTATTATCCCTATAGATTTAAATTGCTTAATTTATCACCTTGAGCTTACTATAGCTAAATCATATCATTTGCAGGGAAATGAGAATAAGTACCAGGTTTATTTAACAAAAGCCTTAATACGTAAAAAAGCTATACAGAAATATTGCTGGAGTGCAGAGAATTCATGGTTTATGGATTACAACTGGAAACTGAAACATACCACTCCTAACGAAACGCTTGCCGGCGTTTATCCGCTTGAGTTTAATATTGCCGATTCAACTCAAGCCTTTAAAGTAGCCACAGGGATAAAAACAAAGTTCCTTAAAACTGGCGGTTTGGTCACTACACTTAAACGCTCGGGCCAGCAATGGGATAGTCCAAATGCCTGGGCTCCTTTGCAGTACATGGCAATTGACGGTTTAAACAAATATCATCAAACCGGTTTGGCACGTTCAATTGCCGAGAATTGGATCAAAACAAATCTTCAGGTGTTTAATGATACAGGCAAACTGATGGAAAAATATAATGTTATAGACACCGATGTAAAGGCCGGCGGGGGTGAATATCCGCTGCAAGACGGCTTTGGCTGGACAAACGGGGTGTTGTTAAATTTACTTAATCACTATCATATTGATCAATTATAATTGGTTTTCTTTAATTATTTATGTAGTTTAATCTATTTCTCTTAAATAATTAAAAATTGTCGGCTAAATTATTTTATATTATTTTTAAAGTATAGCTTAGTCGCATTACATAAACCAATTACTATGAGAATTTTTTTACCAACTTTTTTCCTTGTATTTTTTGGATATTTTGCATTTTCTGCCGGTTCATCTGTAAAAACAGATAGTCTTTTAACCGAATTAAAAAACGAGCTTACAAAAAAAAAGGTATATGATGGCCAAAAGGAAGCACGAATAAAAAATTTAAAAGACAGATTATCAGCTACTTCAAAAATAAATTACAGTTCTCAGTATGATATTTGCGGAAAATTGTATGAAGAGTATAAGGTTTACCAGTTTGATTCGGCTTATGTTTATACTCAAAAATTACTTACCATAAGTAATATTATACACGATGTGCCAAAACAATATGAAAGCAGAATAAAATTAGGCTTTATATTGTTATCATCAGGTATGTTCAAAGAAACATTTGATTGTTTAAATCAGATAAATACCCATTTCCTTAATGATAGCTCTAAATTAGAGTATTACGGATTAAAATCAAGGGCATATGCTGATCTTGCAGACTATAATAATGACACGAATTATTCACCAAATGATAATGCGTTATCCCTCAAATATTTAGATTCGGCTATTACCCTTTCAAAACCTAATTCATTTGACATGCTATATTATTTGGGTGACAGGCAGATAAGAACCGGGCAAAACCAACATCCGTCACCTTATTACATAAAACTTCTTGCCCATTACAATCTTACAGCTCATCAAAGGGCTATGATAGCTACAGGTTTGAGTTTTTTTTATAGTGATATATACCAGGGTGACGATCGTACAAAACTTTTGGCCATAGGCGCTATAAACGATATAAGGTCTTCAACAAAAGAAACATTAGCTATTTTTAAGCTAGGGCAACAGTTGTATCAGGATGGAAATATAAAAGATGCGTATATATTTATACAGCAGGCGATGGATGATGCACAATATTACGGAGCCCGGCTTCGCAAAATTAAAATTGGCGCGGTTTTACCAATGGTAGCTGCACAAAAGATCATTACTACTGAGAATGAAAAAAATAGGTTCCTTCTTTACTTTTTATCTATCGCAGTTATTGCAATATTGATAACTTTAATATCATTTATTGTATTTATACAGTTAAAAAGACTAAAAGCTAAAGAAAAAATAATTGAAGAAAAGAATGTACAGCTGGAAAAAATAAATGACAGGCTAACAGAAGATACGCATATTAAGGAAGAATATATTGGTTACTTTTTCAATGTAATATCAGGTTATATTTTAAAACTTGAAAAGCTAAAAAGAAACATCGAGCGGAAGCTAACAATAAAAAAATATGACGATATATTACTATCAGTCAATGAAATAAACATAAAAAAGGAGCGCGAAACGTTGTTTTACACCTTTGATCACATTTTCCTTAAAATATTCCCTAATTTTATTACTGTTTTTAACTCCCTGTTAAAAAAAGAAGACCAGATATGGCCTAAAGACCATGAAGTATTGAATACAGATCTTAGGATTTTTGCCCTTATGAGGCTTGGCATTAACGATAACGAAACTATTGCCAACATTTTGGAATATTCAGTTAATACCATTTATGTTTATAAGATGCGTATCAAAGCAAAAGCACTTGTACCCAGCGAACAATTTGATCACAAAATAATGGCTATTAAAGCAGTTGATTTGCCTAACAAATCTTAACTTTTCGCTAAAATTATATATAATAATAGTAAAGTGAACAATAGATAAAATACTGGTTGATACTTGTCATTAAGCTAAGTTGCTTGCTTTTTTACTTTATTATTGCAATTAAGTTAACTTAACATCAATAAAAAGGTTAAATTATGTTTATACTTTTTTTGGTAATTTTTTTTAAAGAATACTGATTTACAGAGTTTTGAATTTAAAAAATGCCTTTTTTTTTTAAATTTACTGTAAACAAATAGGTAATATTGTAACATATCTTTTACTTTGGTAAGCATTCAATTATTTAAATAAAAGCGGACAAGCTTTTATAGCCGTTATAAACTGATTAAACCGAAATAATAATTTTTATTGATTTTCTATCACCAAGGTGCTGTGGCATGTTTGGTGAAATTACCGCTTATAAATGTGCTTAAGTAATTAGCATATTATAAATAGGTAACTATTTAACAAGTTAATTATTGTAGTAATTGATATTTATATTTAAATTTTTACTGATGAAATATGATTTCAATGTTTACAATAACTTAAACCAGGAAGGGGGTACGTCACACTAAATATCACAGGTAATTACCAATATAAATTTATAATTACAAAACCAAAAAAAATTCAATTGATACTTTGTTTTAAACATTAAATCAGTTAATTTTAATAAACCAATTGACCAATAAATCTTAAACCAAATTTTATGTATTTAAAAAATTTACTCAAAGTAAGTTGTTTTATCTTATTATGCTTTTTTGTGATACCAGCAATGGCTCAAAACAAAACAGTTACTGGTAAAGTAACAGACTCAAAAGATGGTTCACCTCTTACCGGTGTATCCATTTTAGCAAAAGGCACATCAATCGGAACCGTTACCGATGCTAACGGAGCCTTTAGATTGTCAGTGCCCGAATCTGCAATTACCCTTGTAGTAACCTACATTGGGTACGACCGCACAGAAGTTCCGATAACCGGTTCTCCTTTAAACATTAAGCTTAGCGCTACAAACACTGCACTAAGTGAAGTAACAGTAACCAGTTTCGGTTATGGATCACAGCGCAAGAAAGATGTAACCGGCGCTGTAGCTAACTTAACTGCCAAAAACTTTAACCAGGGTGCTATTATTAACCCTGTTGATCAGTTAGCAGGTAAAGTGGCCGGTTTAACTATCACCCAACCGGGTGGTGACCCCAACCAAACTGCTTCAGTACGTTTAAGAGGGCAATCTTCACTTTCAGGCGGTTTATCGCCATTGTTTGTAGTAGATGGTGTGATCCTTGACGATCCGAATCAATTTCAAAACATTCCACCCGATGACATCGCTTCTTACGATATATTAAAAGATGCATCAGCAGCTGCAATATACGGTTCGCGCGGTGCAAATGGTGTAATTATCGTTACCACTAAAAAAGGTTCAGCGGGACGTACGGTAATTTCATATAATGGCTTAGTGGGCTCAAGTGTTCAAAGCAAATACTATGACTTGCTTACGCCAGCTCAATATAAGGCCGCAATTGACCCAACATTAGTTGCCACTTATGATAAGGGCGGTAATACCGACTGGCAAAAAGCTATCAGCCGCACAGCGTATCAGCATAGGCATTCCGTATCTATTTCCGGAGGGACTAATACATTTAATTACATCGCGTCGGTTGATTATCAAAATCAGCAGGGTATTATTATAAATAATGGTAAGGAGCAATTAGGCGTGCGTTTTGAAGCAGAACAAAAAGCGCTTAATGATAAATTGGATGTAAAGGTTGGCATTCAAAATGTAAGCACAACACGCAAGTTTACTGATTATCAAACTTTTAGTTACATGTATAATTCGCCTCCTACATATCCAGTTAGAAATCCGGACGGGTCCTTTTATGCTTACACGGATTTTAACCTGGCAAACCCGGTTGAGCACATGACCCAGGAAGTTCTTGGCGCAAAGGAATACCTTACGCTGATACATGGCTCGGTCGATTATTCAATTACGCACGATTTAAAGATTGGCGTACTGGGGTCATCCTCTCTTAATAATGTTCAGTCGTATGGATTTATTCCATCTTTCCCGGTTGAAAACAATGTAAACCAGGCAGCACAGGCAAATGAAAATACCTACTCTTACAAAGGAAATATTCATATTAATTATGATAAAACTTTTGGTAAAAGCACACTGAATTTGCTGGGCGGCTATGAATATAACGATTATTTTTATGATAATTTTGCAGCAGCAGGACAACAGTATATCATACCTGAACAATTGTATAACAATTTAGGTGCCGGTAACACTTCATACAATGGTATTGGATCATACAAGCAGGAATATACGCTGATATCCTTTATTGCACGTGCGGCTTATAATTATGATGACCGCTTTTATGTAACTGGAACAATACGCCAGGATGGTTCTTCAAAATTTGGATCTAATAATCAACATGGTTATTTCCCATCATTCAGCTTAGCCTACCGCTTTAAGAAAGATCTGTTAGCCAATGTCGACTGGATATCCGATATGAAATTAAGAGCGGGCTATGGCGTTACAGGTAACTCTGATAACATTGGCGCTTATAGCACCCTGGGCACCGTCGCAGCCGGCAATAATTATTTTAATGCAGCAAACAATTCCTATTTAAGCTCTTATTCTGTTAACCAAAATCCTAATTCGCTATTAAAATGGGAAGAGCGACATGGTCGTAATATTGGTCTCGATTTTGAATTGTTCAACGGTCGCATATCAGGCGATGTGAATTATTTTAATGATAAAACAAAAAACTTATTGTACAATTACACCGTACCTACCCCTCCATTTGTTTACAACACCATATTAGCCAACGTAGGTACACTGGTAAATAAAGGTTTTGAATTATCTTTGACAGGCCGGATAATCCAGGGACATAAATTAAACTGGACAGCTAGTGGTCAAATTACATTTATTAAAACTACGATTACCAGTTTATCCGGTCAGTACTCTTATGCCGGACAAACTTACCAGTTAACAGCTACACAGATACCGGTTGGCTATGCCCAGGGCCGTGGATTAAGTTCTAATCCTATTACTTTCTTAAAACCTGGTTATAGTCCTTTCGAATTCTATTTGCCTCACTACACAGGCGTTAATGCTAGTGGACATCAAACTTTTGATGGGGTATCTGTTGATCCTAGTGATCCTGGTGGTAATGCGAATCCCCCCGGTCATTACATTGACCCCAGCCCTAAATTTAACTATGGCATAACCAATAGCTTTGACTACGGAAACTGGAACCTGAATTTCGCTTTAAGAGGTATTTATGGTCAGAAAATTTTCAACAATACCTTGCTTGACGTAGAGACAGTTACCCGTTTACCGGGAAACAACGTAACTAAGGAAGCCCTTACAAATGGAATAAAGGATGCTCCTGTAGCATCTGATAAATGGTTGGAGAGTGCTTCATTTCTGCGCCTGGACAATGCTACTTTAGGTTACTCCTTTAAAAATGTAAGCTTTGCAAGCGCATTACGTGTATTTGTTTCTTCAAACAACTTATTTGTGATTACCAAATACAGAGGGCTTGATCCTGAAGTTAAAACTGAAAACGCTAACGGGAATGGCAGTATTTTATTTGGCCTAAATACAAATGGCCTTAAAAATCAGGCATATATAGACGCAAATTACGGCCAACAGGCCTTTTATCCAAGAGTTAGGTCATTTACTTTAGGCGTAAATGTTTCACTTAAATAATAACATTTTTATAAATAAATAAAAAAGTGATGAAAAGAAAAAGAATTTTAATTATTGCCTGTACGATGTTTTTGGCGGGCAGTATAACAGAATCGTGTACCAAGCTTGATAAAAAGTTATATAGTGTAGAGCCTACAAATAATTTTTATCAAACTCCGGCTCAAATAGCCGCCGGGGTTGCACCTGCATATATCGCCTTGCAGAGTATACCTGATGGTAACGTAAACCAGATGAATGAAATTACGACAGATGAAATTATCGTACCTACCAGGGGAAATGACTGGTACGACGGTGGCCAATGGCAGGGGCTGTGGCTGCATTCCTTTAAACCTGACGTTTTCGTGGATGGCGGATGGAGTGATTTGAACAACGGAATCGGAAGGGTGAATTTTACGTTGAGCATTTTAAATGGGTTGGCGAATAAACCGGCAAATTATGCTTCAACTGTTGCAGAGTTAAAGGTATTGCGCGCTTATTTCTTCTTCCAGATGATGGATATGTTTGGTAATATTCCGGTAGTAACTGATTATAACACTGACCCAAGCAAGGTTGTCCAAATGCCCCGCGCTCAGGTGTATACATTTTTGGAATCTGAATTGACCACAAATGTACCATTGTTATCAGCAACAGTTGATAAAACTACCTATGGCAGGGTAACCCAATATGCGGGTTACATGTTATTGGCCAAGCTTTATTTGAATGCACAGGTATATACAGGCACACCTCAGTGGGATAAAGCCATTACTGCAGTAAACCAGGTTATTACCTCAAACAAATACGTTTTACAGCCGAATTATTTTGATAATTTCTCTACAACCAACGATGGATCAACCGAAAATATATTGGTGGTGCCTTTTGACAAAATTAAAATTGGCGGTATGAACTGGGAAATGCAAACCTTGCACTACCAATCAAACCAAACCTTTGGATTAACCGGTTCACCCTGGAATGGTTTCTGCTCAACAGCAGATGTTATAAATAAGTTTGACCCTGCAGACACACGTAAAGCTCAGTTTTTAATTGGCCAGCAGTATGCTGCTGATGGTGTTACACCACTCACTGACGCTCAGTCAAACTTACCTTTGATTTTTGATCCAAACGTTACAAAGTTATCAGACCCATCGGGTGCGTTTCGTTTAGCAGGTGCACGTAATATAAAGTATCACCCTGAAGCAGGAACTTCAGGTAACCAGAGTAATGATATGGTTATTTTCCGTTTAGCCGATGCTTACCTGATGCTGGCTGAAGCATCTATGCATAACGGCGACATGACCACCGCGCTTACTGTGATAAATAAAATACGTTTCCGTGCTGGTGTTCCAGCCTGGACCCTTACAGACCTAACCTGGCAGAGTTTGCTTGATGAAAGAAGCAGAGAAATGATGTGGGAAGGCTGGAGAAGAAACGACCTGATCCGCTTTGAAGTAGCTACCGGAACTCCGTATTTTACAGCTGCCCGTAATCCTGCTAAAACACAGGATGCTGATCAGCACACGTTTATTTTCCCGATACCTTCACCTGAATTAATTTCAAATCCTAACCTGAAACAAAACCCAGGTTATTAATTGTATTGAAAAGCTTTTTTAACAGAGTAGCGTAAGCTGCTCTGTTTTTTTATTTTTATAGAAAAATTTATATGCTAACACGTGTTGTTAAGTTAATTCTTACCGTTTTTCCTCTTTTTCTTATTTCCTGTCATTCCAATGATCATTTTGATCCCAAAAATGCTTTGTTTCAGTTAATGCCATCCTCAAAAACGGGTATAACGTTTAACAATAAAGTAACTGATAAAGCAGGATTTAATGTTTTTAACTACCGTAATTTTTATAACGGAGGCGGAGTAGCTATTGGTGATGTGAATAATGATGGTAAACCTGATATATTTTTTACTTCAAATCAAGGAAGTAATAAACTTTATATCAATAAAGGTAACTGGAAATTTGAAGATGTAACAGAAAAAGCAGGGTTGGCTGGAGAGGGAAAATGGCATACCGGGGTAACCATGGTAGATATTAACGGCGACGGCTGGCTTGATATTTATGTTTGTAACAGCGGGGCCCTTAAAACCGGTGAAAAAGGAAACGAATTGTTTATTAATCAAAAAGACGGGACATTTAAGGAGGAAGCTGAAAAATATAGTTTATCCGATAAAGGGTTATCAACACAGGCCTTATTTTTCGATTATGATCATGACGGCGACTTGGATTGTTTTGTTTTAAATAATAGTTATCGCGCAATTGAAAGTTTTGGCTATAACCCTAATATGCGTAACATACGCAACCTTAAAGGCGGTCACCGGCTTTACCGTAACGACAATGGTAAATTTGTAGATGTAAGCGAAAAGGCTGGTATTTACGGTAGCGAAATTGGTTTTGGATTGGGAGTTGCAGCCGGTGATTTTAATAATAGCGGTTGGGATGATATGTATATAAGTAATGATTTTTTTGAGCACGATTACCTGTACATCAATCAGCATAACGGCACCTTTAAAGAAAATAGCAATGATGCCATGGGACATATGAGTATGTCTTCAATGGGATCTGATATGGCTGATATTAACAATGACGGTTACCTGGATATGATGACTACAGATATGTTGCCTGAAAGTGATTACCGCCTTAAAACCACTACTAAGTTTGATGAGTATGATATATACAATGCCAAATTAAAGAATGATTTGCACCATCAATTTTTAGCTAATTGCTTACAATTAAATAATGGCGACGGTACTTTTAGTGAAATAGGCCAATATGCAGGGGTTTTTGCGACTGACTGGAGCTGGGGAGCCCTTTGTTTTGATTTTAATAATGATGGTTGGAAGGATATTTTTGTTACCAATGGTATTAGTAAAGACCTGACAAACCAGGATTTCTTAAACTACTTCAGCAGCGAGGAGGTACTGAATGAAATAAAAAGTGGCGGGTTTAAATTTAAGTCCATATTGGATAAAATGCCGTCAACACGTATACCGAATTATGGCTTCATCAACCAAAAAAATCTTCAGTTTAAGAATGCTACTGAACAATTGGGTTTAGGAACACCTACTTTTGGTAATGGGGCAGCTTATGGAGATTTGGATGGGGACGGAGACCTTGACCTGGTGGTAAATAATGAAAATGGTGAAGCGTTTATTTACCGGAACATGACTTCGGAACGGACACATGCACATTATTTAAAAATAAACCTGAAAGGTAAGGGAATGAATACTTTTGGAATTGGGACAAAAGTTACCATATATACAAACGGCACCCAGCAATTATTAGAACAAATGCCGACAAGAGGCTTTGAAAGTAGTGTTGAGCCGGTATTAAATTTTGGTACAGGGAGTTTCAAAAAGATTGATAGTTTGCGTGTCATATGGCCTGATATGAAGATGCAGGTTATGAAAAATATAAAATGCAATACTACAATAACCCTTTATCAGAAGGATGCGGACAAGGTATTTAAACCGGCAATAAATAAAACCCAGCCATATTATGCAAATGTAACACAGCAGCAAATATCCGGCAGTATAAATCACAGGGAAAATGATTTTAAAGATTTCGATGTAGAACGGCTGATACCTAAGATGTTATCAACGGAGGGTCCTAAACTTGCGGTTGGTGATGTTAATGGGGATGGGTTGCAGGATTTTTTTATGAGTAACGCTACCGGCGATACTGCTAAGTTGTTTATACAGCAAATTAACGGGAGCTTTATTCAAAACAAACAATTTGCATTCGAGCGGGACAAAGATTTTGAAGGTGTCGGCGCTGAGTTTTACGATGTAGATCACGATGGTGATTTGGATTTGATAGTTGTTTCTGGTGGAAACCAGGAAAAGGAAGGTTCCTTAAACCTATTGCCAAGATTATATATCAATGATGGAAAAGGGAATTTTACCCGCAGGTTTAGTAATTGGCCCCAGGTAACTATAAATGCTTCTTGTGTGCGGGTTAATCATCAAAATGGTGATATTTTTATTGGTGCTCGCAGTGTCCCTGGATCTTATGGAATTATTCCTTCCAGTAAATTATTAAAAAATGATGGGCATGGTAATTATACGGATATTACGCAAAGCGCGGCACCCGTATTAGAGAAGCTGGGAATGGTTACTGATGCACAATGGGTTGATATAGACAGCGATGGACACAATGAACTAGTAGTTGTTGGCGATTGGATGCCATTAACTGTGTTAAGATATGCAAATGGAAGGGTAGAAAAATTATACGAAGTGCCAAATTCATCGGGTTGGTGGAATAGTTTAACAGTTGCCGACCTGAATAGAGATGGGAAACCTGATTTGATAGCCGGTAATTTCGGCCTCAATTCAAAAATTAAAGCTGACAAAGATCATCCAGCTAAATTATATATAAGTGATTTTGATAATAATGGGCAAACTGAATGCATACCAGTATACTATAAAACTGATGGTAAAGCCTATCCTTTTAATATGCACGATGATATTGTAAAACAAATACCTATCCTGAAAAAGAAATTTTTAAGGTACGAAGCTTACGCAGGTAAATCAATAGACGAAATATTTACATCGGACGAATTAAAGAATGCTAGTATTTTAGAAGTAAAACAAACTCAAACCTGTGTTTTTTATAATAATGGAAAAGGTAATTTTATAATGAAGCCTTTGCCAATGAGGGCTCAGCTATCTCCGGTTTTTAGTGTTTTGGCAACAGATATAAATGGCGATGGCATAGAAGATTTATTTATTACAGGAAATTTTTACGGTGTTAAGCCGGAGGTTGGGCGCTTTGATGCAAATTATGGAGTTACATTTTTTGGTAACCGCTTTAATGGATTTGATTATGTTACCCCGGTAAACAGCGGTTTATTTATAAAAGGCGAAGTAAGAGACAGTAAAGAAATTATTGGCAAGGCAGACAAATTTATTGTAATAGCACGAAATAATGAAGCTTTACAAGTGTTTAAAAAAGCTAAAAAGTAGGGAAATTGATCTGAATGTTTACCTGATCTGTATCATTTTCAGGAACTTTATTATCTAGATAGGTTTCAAAAGGTAAAATTGGAATAGTTATATGTTTGTCATTGAAATATTGTTGAGCAGCTGAATATACCTTTGATCTATCCATAAATTTTCCATGAAATTTTATGGTATAAATTTTTCCGGTATTCGGCATTTCCATAAAATCTATAGGTTTTTCCGCCAAAATTTTCCTGTTAACAGGAATGCCGATATTTAGCTGTATTGAATCGTTATACTTAGTAAAAAATTGAGCAATAAATGGCTGGGTTTGTTTAAGCCCCTTTGAATTGATATAAGATTTTAGGACACTTATACTTTTTGAAGCTTCTTTAAATTTATTTTTAGCTAAAACAGTTTTTCTTAATACAATGATATCTGTATCAATTACTTTGCTTTTTACAATTTCGTAGCCATAATACAAACTAACACTTTCCATAAAGTTTTTAAAATCATTTATATGTGTTTGCGAAAATGGTTTTCCATTAATTTTATTTAAAATATAATTGAGTGCGCTTGTTCGCTGTTTGAGTATAATTATGGTTTCATCTTGTTGCTTTTCGGGCACAACCGTATAGCTATATTCAAAAGTCTTATTTTTATTGATCTCATTTATTTTAAATGAATACCCATCTACAGGGTTTACATCTATCTTAAGATTATCGTATGATATTTTGAATCCGTTCGGGCTTTTTTTTTCTGAAATTTTTGTTGAGTCAACGCCCTGTATTTGTTGAAGATCCTTTCGCCACTTTTTCCAGTTTCCTGGTTTTACCAATTGCTGATAGACATTATAAAATGAGGCTTTGATAATAATGGTTTTTTGTTCTGTAAAGGGTATAAAACAAATGACAAATAAAATTACAATTAACAATAACGAGACAACTATTTTCTTCATCCAGGTTTATAAGGTAAGTAAGGGTTAAATCTAAATAAAAAACATTAATAGAACTGATTTAAGCGATATTATATGAATTTTTGTATCAGATTGTTGCTGCCAATATAATTATTAAGTACATTTATAGACCAATAATTAACCGGAAAATTAAAAAGATTGATTGAAAAAAATATTTAAAAAAGGAATTTTTTCTTCGTCAAATTTATTTATCCCTAATAAATTTGTTACAGTATTTAGCTGCTTATGATTATAAATTTTGCCTGTTTTAACTTCAAATGGCAGGTCTTCTACAAGTTTTTTTTAATGCTGGGTATGATAGTAGTTGGTTTATCTTCATGTAAAAAAAGGAATCCCGAACCTGTATTATTTGAACTACTCGATTCGACAAAAACAAATATCAATTTTAACAATACCTTGAGTGACAACGATTACCCGGGCATTTTAAATTATCTATACTTTTACAATGGTGGGGGTGTAGCAATCGGCGATATTAATAATGATGGTTTACCAGATATATTTTTTACATCTAATAAAAAAGGCGGAAATAAGCTTTACCTAAATAAGGGTAATTATCAATTTGAAGATATTACAGATAAAGCTGGAGTAGCAGGTAGTGCTGATTGGTGCACCGGCGTAACGATGGCCGATGTGAATAACGATGGTTACCTTGATATTTATGTTTGTGCAGTTGCCGGAAAATTAGGATTAAAGGGGCATAACATGCTTTATATCAATAATCATGATGGAACTTTTACTGAAAAATCAGCTGAGTACGGCCTTGATTTTTCGGGATATTCTACACAGGCAGCCTTTTTTGATTATAATCATGATGGTAAGCTCGACTGTTTTTTGCTAAACCAATCTAACCATTCAATTGATACTTATGGAGATACCAGTGTGCGCAAAAAAGTTAATAACCTGGCAGGCAGTAAATTGTATCTCAACACTAACGGGCACTTTATTAATGTAACTCAAAAATCAGGTATTTACAGCAGTGCACTTGGCTACGGTTTGGGCGTAGCAATTGGCGATTTGAACAACGACGGATGGGAAGATATATACGTTGGAAATGATTTTCATGAAAACGATTATTACTATATAAATAATCATAACGGTACTTTTACCGAAGCCGGCGCTAAACATTTTAATCATTACAGCCGCTTTAGTATGGGTAATGATATGGCTGATTTTAATAATGATGGCCAGTTAGATATTATAACTGCAGATATGCTGCCTGCTGATGAAACCATTCTGAAAACATATATCGGTGATGAGTCTTACGACCAGTATAAACAGAAAATTTTAAATGGTGGTTTTCAATACCAGTATTCTCGTAACTGCCTGCAGAAAAATCTGGGAAATGGAGAAGCCTTCAGTGAAGTTGGACTAATGGACAATGTGGCGGCTACTGATTGGAGCTGGAGCCCTTTGTTAGCCGACTTTGATAACGATGGAATAAAAGATCTTTTTGTAGCAAACGGTATAAAACGCCGGCCAACTGATATGGATTATATAAGTTTTATATCCAACATTACAGTACAAAAGGCACTCACAGGACATGGAATGGATAACATTGCACTCGATAAAATGCCGGTCGGCGAAATGCATAGTTATGTGTTTAAAGGAACAAAAGATCAAAAGTTTATTGATGAAAGCGCCTTATGGGGTATGCGCGATACCATGCTATCAAACGGAGCAGCCTATGCTGATTTAAATAATACCGGGCATTTGGATCTCGTTACCAATAACTTAAATCATGTAGCGTGTATTTATAAAAATTTATCCAGAGGAACGCATTATCTCAGCCTTAAATTTAATGGTCGCCAGGATAATGGTTTTGGTATAGGTGTAAAAGCCTACATTTTTTGTGGACAGCAAATGCAATATGAACAATTAATGCTAACGCGGGGATTCCAATCATCAGTTGAGCCTAAACTGCATTTTGGTTTAAATAACACTAAAAAAATTGACAGTATATTGATTGTCTGGCCCAACCAAACCTGGCAGGTGATCAAAAATTTAGCGGCTGACAAACAAATAGTAATAGACCAAAAAAATGCCAGTGGGCATTTTGATCATAACGCGTTTTTTCCGCCACCAACTCCAATTTTTAAAAATATTACTGCTAAAGAAAATATAAATTGGAAGCATCAGGAAAATGATTTTGTTGATTTTAACCAGCAACCGCTTATACCTCACATGCTTTCAGCAGAGGGCCCGAGGATAGCTGTTGCTGATGTAAACCATGATGGATTAGACGACTTTTATGTTTGCGGTGCAAAGGGCCAACCGGGAGCTTTATTTATTCAGACATCCCAGGGTGGTTTTAATGCTTCTCTTCAGCCTGCTTTTATTACTGATGCACCGTGCGAAGATGTAGATGCTGTTTTCCTTGATGTAAACAATGATGGTTTTCCTGATTTGTATGTTGCCAGCGGAGGTAATGAGTATGCGAATGGTTCGCCTGAGCTTGCTGACCGTTTATATATAAATGATGGGAAAGGGCATTTTAACCTCTCAAATGATATTCCATCTATAAAACTTAATAAATCTGCCATAGCAGTTGCAGATGTAAATCATGATGGTTTTCCGGATATTTTTGTAGGAGGAGCACCGGATGCACATGACTTTGGAAAAATACCAGAATCATATTTATTGATGAATGATGGTCATGGACATTATTCTAAAGGAGAATTACCGAATGAATTAAAATTTGCAGGTATGCTACGCACAGCAGCTTTTGCTGATTTGGATAATGATGGCTGGCCCGACCTGGTAGTTGCAGGAGAGTGGATGCCGGTAAAAATTTTCATGAATAAAAAGGGAAAATTTGTACAACAGCATAATGCTGAAATGGATAAAATGTCGGGTTGGTGGCAACGGATATTACTTACAGATGTTGATGGAGATGGGAAATTAGATATTATTGCAGGCAATTATGGTTGGAATTCAAAACTAAAACCAAGCTCCGAAAATCCTTTAAAGTTATTTTTATCAGACATTGACAAAAACGGAACTGTTGATCCCATACTAACTTACAGTATTGACCATAAGGATTATACTTTTTTGGGAAAAGGTGATATTGAAAAACAAGTTCCATTGATAAAAAAGAAATTTTTGTATTATCATGATTTTGCCGGGAAAACGGTTGAACAAATATTTGGCGACTCCTTAGATAATAAATATTTAAGAACCAATTCATTTACCTCTGGTATTTTTTATAATAAAGGCAAGGGGACTTTTAAGTTCCAGGCATTACCTTCATCAATGCAGGTATCACCCCTTTTTGGTTTTGCACGTTTATCCGGATCATATAATGGAATTTTAGCCGGGGGCAATTTTTCAGGAGTGTTGCCTTATGAAGGAAGGTATGATGCTGATTATGGAGATGTTTTAGTTTCGGATAAAGGAGGAAATTTTAAATACATTTCGTCGGTCTCATCTGGATTTTTATTAAGGGGCGAGGTAAGAGATATTAAGGAAATTAAAACAGCTAACGGAATTATTTATGCCGTTGCTTTTAACAATAAACGAATTGAATTTTTTAAACTAAATAATTGAATGTGAATAGGTTATTAATAATTTTTTGGAGTGTATTTTTGTTTTGCAGCACTAAGGTGCAAGCACAGGATCAATGGTTAATAAAAGCAGATAAAATTGATCCGGCTAATTACTACGGTATAACAGTCGCTAACGGAATGATTGGCATTGTCTCGTCTCCCGCACCTTTTACGGTTAAAAACGTGGTACTTGCCGGGGCTTACGATCTTTATGGCAGGGGTCGTGTAAGTAATTTCCTGAATAGCTTTAACCTGCTGAATATGTATCTTGAAATAAACGGAAAGCGGATTGATGCAAAAAATATCAGCAATTTTAGACAGCAACTAGATATGCGGCACGCGGCCTTTACTACTACTTTTGATTACGGAAGTGAAGCTTCAATAAAATATACTTATTATTCGTTACGTCAGTTGCCTTTTACTGTTTTGATGGATATCTCTATAACAGCGAAAAAGCCGATAAACATTACTGCAGCCAGTATAATGGAAGCCCCTGATGCTTTAAAGGAAGTGCAAAATTATTATAATGAGATAGATAGGCCTCATGTAACTATTAGTCTGTTAACCTCAACAGTAAAAAGCCCAACCGGCAAGCTTCAATTGTGCGCATCAAATACGTTTTTGTTCAGCGAAGTTCATGGTCAGGAACCACGTGTGATACATGAAATGTGGGATAACAATATGCACCTGATGAAATTCAGTAAGGTTATTGCTGCAGGACAAACTTATCAATATTCTGTTGCTGGCTCATCTATAACCTCTGCACATGATGCCGACCCTCTAAACCAGGCCGAGCGTTTAACCATGTTTGCCAAACTGGAAGGTCGTGAACGTTTGATCAAATACCATGAACAAGCGTGGGAAGAACTTTGGAAAAGTGATATTAAAATTGAGGGCGATCCCCAGGCACAGCAGGACGTGCACAGCATGCTATACCATTTGTATTCGTTTTCGCGCGCGGGTACTGCATACTCACCGTCACCAATGGGACTATCAGGTTTAGGCTACAACGGTCACGTTTTTTGGGATGCTGATCTTTGGATGTATCCAGCCTTGCTGGTTTTACATCCTGAAATAGCGAAATCTTTAGTTGAATACCGTTACCAACGTTTGTCGATGGCAAAGCAAAATGCCTTTTCGCATGGTTACAAAGGAGCAATGTTTCCCTGGGAAAGTGCCGATAGCGGAGTAGAAGAAACTCCGGTTTGGGCTTTAAGCGGCCCATTTGAACACCATATTACCGCATGTGTAGGACTGGCAGCATGGAATTATTATTGTGTAACGCAGGATAAGCAATGGTTATTAGAAAAAGGATGGCCAATATTATCGGCGACTGCCGATTTTTGGGCAAGCCGTGTTGAGCGCAATGGCCCAGGTCATTTTGATATTAAAGATGTAGTTGCTGCGGATGAATGGGCTGAAAATGTTGACAATGATGCGTTTACCAATGCAGCAGCAAAAGAAAATTTACAATGTGCAAAGCTTGCAGCTGACATTTTAGGTATTAAAGGCAATCCTGACTGGGAATTGGTAGCTCAAAATATACCCATATTAAAATCTTCTGATGGGGTAACTAAAGAATTTGAAACCTATAAAGGTGAAGGGATTAAACAGGCTGATGTTAATTTACTGGCTTATCCATTAAAGACTATTACTGAACCAGCGCAGATAGAAAAAGACCTGAAATATTATGAAACACGGGTACCAAATGAGGGGACCCCAGCCATGACTCAGGGTGTATTTGCCTTATTGTACGCCAGGTTGGGCAATGGAAATAAAGCGTATCATTTTTTTAAGGATGCTTACGAACCCAACTTAAACCCACCATTCAGAGTGATAGCTGAAACCAAAGGTGGTACTAATCCTTATTTTGCAACAGGAGCAGGGGGTATTGTACAAAGCTTATTGATGGGCTTTGGGGGTTTAGAAATTACGCCTGCAGGAATACAACAGGTTAAAAGTAAACTTCCTGATAATTGGAAGTCATTAACTATTACAGGTGTAGGAATAGAAAAAAAGACCTATATAATTAAGTAACTAAATATTTCAAATTATTGTTTATGAGAAGTTGTTTGTTTTTAATACTCCTGTCCGCATTGTTTTTTACATCATGTAAAAAACCGGATTATGCAAAGATACTGCATGATCCAACCCTTTATAGCCGTACAGTTCATGAATTAAATGGGGTTGTAATGGGTAACAATTTTACACCCGTGGTTGCCTCCCGTAATTATGCCTACGCCAGTATTGCAGGTTACGAAGTTATTGCCGCCGGCTATCCTGATAAATATCAGTCATTAGTTGGTCAGCTTAATGGCTTTAAAACAGTTGCTAAACCATTGGCAAATGAAAATATCGATTATGAATACGCTTCATTGCTGGCATTTTGCAAAGTTGGTGAAACGGTTACTTTTCCCGAAGGCAGTTTAAAATATTACACCGATAGCTTGCATCAAGTAGCAGTTAGCCATGGTATGCCTGCTGAAATCATAAAAAATTCAGAAAAATATGCCAAAGCAGTAGCTCTCTCCATTATCGCCTGGAGTAAAAAAGATAATTATCTTAAAACCAGGAGCGGATCAAAATTTGCAATAAATGATTCAGCCGGGCGATGGTTGCCTACTCCGCCAGCTTATTCAGAAGCTGTTGAACCACATTGGCAAGATATCCGGCCTATGGTTATACATGATTTAAAGAAATTTAATGTTCCACCTCCACCTTCTTTTGATGTAAATAATAAGAAAAGCAAATACTACAACGAAGTAATTTACATTAAGAATACTGTGGATAGCCTCAATGCCGAACAAACACATATTGCCGATTTTTGGGATGATAATCCCGGAAAGCTTAACGTATCCGGGCATGTTATGTTTATTTCTAAAAAGTTTTCCCCTCCGGGCCATTGGATGAGCATAGTAGGTATAGGTGCGGAAAGAGCAAAAGCAGATTTTAATACTACCGTATGTGCTTATGCAAAGACTGCCATTGCATTATATGATGCCTTTATTCAATGCTGGACAGTTAAATACTACTATAAAACTGTACGTCCTGAAACAGTTATAAATAAGTTTTTCGATCCTAATTGGCGCCCTCATCTTCAAACGCCACCTTTTCCCGAATATACTTGTGGCCATACCACCATATCCGCAGCCGCTGCTGAGGCTTTAACAAGTGTTTTAGGGGATAATGTGGCATATACCGATACTTCTGAACTTGAATTTGGCATAAAAAGTCTGGCTTTTAAATCATTCAGAGATGCCGCCAATCAAAATATTTGGGCAAGGTTTTATGGAGGGGTACACTTTCACAATTCCTGTGTGGTATCCAACAAAATTGGTAAAATGGTAGGTGATTCAATTGTGAAGAAACTGGTAATGAAAAAAGTGAGATAATTTAATTGGAAACTAAATAAAAAAATTTATAATTTTTGATTCGCTGTTTTTTATAATGCATTGATTAATAATATATTATATTTATTATATCTGTTTTTTAGTTAAATTTTAGTTATATAAAAATATATAGAACCAAAATGTAATATTATGTTATTTCACTAACTGTATATTTATATGAAAATAAAGAGGTTACATAATTTATTGAGTATATAATTGATTTAGTTGTAAGGTAGCTGGTTATCCGGCTACCTTTTTTGTTTAAATAAAAATTCATCGCAGAATGCGTCACCTACTATTATTTGTCACCCTAGCTTTATTAACATTAAACAGTTCAATAACCAATAAAGCCCATCTGGTCAACTTTTCTATTGCTAGTTCATCCAGTGATTCAACTTATAATTGGGCATTGCTGCCTTTCATAAAAATTGACAGTGTCAATCCAATTTTAAATCCCGGTAAGGGAAGCTTCATTGACCCGATTTTAAAAAGTAAGGTATTGTGGGAAGAAAAGGATGTATTTAACCCTGCAATTATAAATAAGGGTAATAAGGTATATATGTTATACCGCGCTCAGGATAAAACTGGTAAACCAGCAGGCACATCACGTATAGGCTTAGCTGTTAGTACTGATGCTGTACACTTTACGCGGATACTGCGGCCAGTGCTTTATCCGGATAACGATGCTTTTAAAAAGCTGGAATGGGAGGGAGGTTGTGAAGACCCACGTGTTGTGGAAGATAGCCTGGGCACTTATTATATGACCTATACCGCATTCGATGGTAAAATAGCAAGGCTTCTTGTTGCTACCTCTACAGATCTTTTGCATTGGAAAAAGCATGGAAGTGTTTTTGCAAATGCTTATAAAGGTAAATACGCTAGTTTATGGAGTAAATCCGGTTCAATTGTATCTTCTTATAAAGACGGAAGGATTATAGCCACTAAAATAAATGGCAAATACTGGATGTACTGGGGTGATAAACAGATATGGAGTGCAACATCTGATAATTTGATTAGTTGGACTCCGGTTGAATTGAAAAAGAATAGCCATCATCAGGCGCATAATATGTCCCAACTAAAAATTGTATTGCCAACCCGCCCTGGCAAGTTTGATAGTGATCTTGTTGAATCTGGTCCGCCGGGTATGTTAACAGACAAAGGAATTTTACTGATATATAATAGTCGGAATACCCGGTTAAATGGCGATAAGTCATTGAACGATGGAACCTATTCAGCCTCACAGGTTTTATTTGATAAGCATGATCCGACAAAAATTTTAAAACGTATGAATACCTCATTTATAAAGCCAGACAAATCTTATGAGCTATCAGGGCAGGTAAACCAGGTATGTTTTGTTGAAGGCTTAACAAAATTTAAAAACAAATGGTACTTATATTACGGTACAGCAGATTCAAAGATAGCGGTTGCTTATTGTCCGGCAAAATAAACCGTATACCGTAATTTATTAAATAATTCAGCTATAGAATTCCAAATCAATAGCAAGAATCGCTAAAAACTGATTCCAAATTGCATGGCTGTAGTATATGATCCGGGTAAATTGTTACCAAACCGCGCCGGTTCACTTAATGAAAGATAAAACTGGTAATCTTTTTTAACGATCAATACTTTGCCGAATACTGGAGTTACCCCGTACCTGCCATCTGTCTGAAAAGCGAGCCTTGGGGTAATGGTAAAGCCATGAGGAAAACGGAACATAACTCCGGGATGGAAAAGCATATAATTAAATTTGGTTGATCCACTCTGTGAAAACATAAATGGCACCATTTCCACACTGAAACCTATATGGTCACTCTTTAAAAGATTAAACCCGAATGGGAAAGCAATTACGGAACTTTTTGAAAAATTGGCGTTAAAGCCTTTTTCATTAAAAGTGCCTATTGGTACTAATACAGCGAAAAAGCCCGTCATTCGTGGATAATTAGAAGCAGGTTGCTCTTGCTGGGCAAAGCTATTTTTAAAAAACAAACACAGTAAAAAAAATAGAACGGCCCCTTTAATTTTTATTGTTTTCATATTGATATAAATTATTTCCGGGAAAGTAAAATCAACATTTGGGGTGAATTCTGTCAGCATTTTGTATAAATTCTGAATTTTTAGCGCTTTCTATAAAATCAAATAGCATTTGAGCCTTTAAAAATTGGTATTATTAAGGTTTAAAATTGAGTTTAAATATTTGAATAATCCGGCTCAAAAATGGCTTCGTTAAGTATAAAACAAACGATTTTGTTAACGGTTTTCTGTTGTTTCAATCTTTAAAATATGAGTTTGTATCGCTGCTTTCCGGCTGCTAAATTGAGTACAAACAGCCGTTTTATGAGCAAAAGCAGATTTTTAAAATAATGTTTTGTTTTTACAATGAAGGTTTCAAATAGCCAAACCTCTTACTTTAATCAGCAATAATTTTGTCCCCATAATCAATTACAAAACAGTAATTCAAATGGGAACAACTACAAGGCGGAAGTTTCTTTCCGCAACATCACTTTCAACAATGGGAGTAATTATAGCAGCGACAGGGATGAATGCAATCACTCCGGATACAGCGGTTGCATCCCCATCGGGCAAATTCAATTCAGACGCTCCTCAAACAGAGTTGGAAGATTTTGTATTTGACATGGCCAATAGCAAAAGTGGCAGCTGGTCGGGTGCAGGTGGCTCAGCTAAGGAAGCCACAGTGGAGGAGTTTCCTGTATCCCAAAGTATTGCAGGAGTTTTAATGCGGTTAAACCCAGGTGGCTTTAGGGAACTGCATTGGCACTCTATAGCTGCGGAGTGGGCCTTTATTTTAGAAGGGAAGGTACGCACAACTGTTATCACTCCTGGCGGGGCAACATCAACAGATGAATTTGAAGTGGGCGATATTTGGTATTTTCCCAAAGGGTATGGGCATAGTTTGCAGTGTGTGGGCAATGAGCCGTGCGCTTTTGTGCTTGGTTTCGACAATGGTCATTTTTCTGAATTTGGGACCTTTAGTGTAACAGATTGGGTGAGTCATACCTCGCCCGATATACTTGCCCATAATTCAGGGATACCAGCCAGCGCACTTGCAGCCTTGCCTAAAAAAGAGCTGTATATAGGTAAAGGTAAAATCGCTGTTGAACCAAGCCCGCGCAATTTAGACCCAAATATCCCTGCCAGCTTTTCTTCTCATAAATTCCGCCTGGAAACTGATGGTATTAAACAGGAATTTAAAGGTGGCTATATTAAAGTAGTGTCTTCCAAAGAATTTCCAATACAAAATACATTAACATCTCTGCGAATGAACATTGAACCTGGTTCCATACGGGAATTGCACTGGCACCCTAATGCGGATGAATGGCAATATGTAATGAGCGGCCAGGGACGTGTAAGCATTTTTGGTTCGCATGGACGGGTTAAAACCATGGATTATGGTAAGGGGATGGTATCTTTTATTAAACAAGGTTATGGCCATTACATTGAAAATACAGGAAAAGAAACTTTGAAGCTGGTAATACTTTTCAACAGCCCGATATACCAGGAATTGACACTGAACGATTGGTTAAATGCGAACCCGGCCCAACTTGTTGCCGATCATTTTGGCCTTACTTTAGATCAAGCCAAATCCATATCCAAACCTCAAAGAGGCATCTTTTAATGCTTTTAATTTACGTCAACAATTTACACTAAAATTTTTTTCAAAGCGTTCAAAACAAATAAGCTCAGCCAGGAGAATTAGCGTTTTCAAAAATATTAGATAATAATTATTAATCTGATAATTTATGACAATCAAGGAAAGCCCAATAAAAGGAGTACCTGTTATAAAAATATACCGTAACCAATGGTTAGCAACTAAGGATAAACTTGCAATAGAAGAGCCCTTAGAAATAAGGCTTGCTTTTGGGGCGGGATTGAACAGGACCGTTAAAAATATTTCAGTAACCATGCGTACACCCGGCAGTGATGCTGAACTGGCAACGGGTTTTTTATTTACCGAAGGCATAATAAAAGACAAGAACAACCTGGCCTCTGTGGAACATTGTTTTATAGCCTGTGCAGAAAATAAGGAAAATGTGATCCAGGTTGAGTTGCATGAAACTGCCGCACCAGAGCTGAAAAACACAGAGCGCAATTTTTATACTACCTCAAGCTGCGGTGTTTGTGGTAAAGGATCAATTGATGCCATTAAAAGCGTAAGTGCTTTTAATCCCGGCCAAAACAATGATTTTTTTATTACCGCGGAAATGATGCGGGAGTTACCTGATCGCTTAAGGCTTTACCAGGACATTTTTGATGTTACCGGTGGCCTGCATGCTTGTGCGTTGTTCAATACCAGCGGAGAGCTTTTATTGCTCCGTGAAGATGTAGGCAGGCATAACGCATTAGACAAACTAATTGGTGCTGCGTTGGAAAGGAATTGGTTACCGCTGAAAAACGCTGTGCTATTATTAAGTGGAAGGGCCAGTTTTGAGCTGGTACAAAAAGCAGCTATGGCAGGTATTAGTATAATTGGCGCAATTGGAGCACCTTCGAGCCTGGCGGTACAACTGGCAGGTGAATTTGGAATAACCTTAGTTGGTTTTTTACGCCAGCAACGATTTAATATTTATACAATGGAAGAACGTATTTTATTATCCGGAAATGAAAATCAGGATTAAAGGAAATGCATTACGGTACCGCCTTACCAAAAGCGATATCGCAGGCTTAGCCGATAATGGCTACTTACAGGAATTAACCAGTTTTGCAGAGCAACCGCTGATTTATGCTTTAAAGGTTGTAGATGATGATACATTGAGTGCGGGGTTTTCTGGCAATACCATAACCCTATTTATGCCGAAGCGAATAGCCGCCGAACTAATCAATACAGATAGGGTCGGTTTTGATGCTAAAAACGGTGCTTTGCAGTTGCTGGTTGAAAAAGATTTTACCTGCCTGGATAATGTGGATGAAGATCAGAGCGATAATTATCCAAATCCATTGGCATTACAAAACAACTAAATTACAAAGCTATGGCAACAAATAAAGAAATCCCTTCAGCTGAAAATCCGGAAAAGTTATTGAATTTAAAATCAACCGGGCCCAAAAAATGGGCAGCCGGCATCCCGGCTGTAGTGGCAGCTTTAAGTGATGTTATTGAGGAAGGTATCCCCTTTAGGGGAACAGGGGCATTATTTGTAATGAACCAGAGGGGGGGCTTTGATTGTTCCAGCTGCGCCTGGCCAGATCCGGATGATGACCGGTCGCCGGTGGGTGAGTATTGCGAGAATGGAGCGAAAGCACTGGCGGAAGAGGCGACCACTAAAAGAGTAACGGCCGAGTTCTTTGCGCAAAATTCTGTTGCTGACCTGGCTAATTTAACCGACTTTGAGATCGGTAGAAAAGGACGGCTAACCGAACCCATGTATTTGCCTGAAGGAGGTACACATTACCAACCGATTAGCTGGGATGATGCCTTTACAAAAATTGCCGGACATTTAAATGCGTTGGAATCACCGGATGAGGCACTTTTTTACACGTCCGGTCGCACCAGTAATGAAACCTCGTTTTTGTACCAGCTATTTGCAAAAGAGTTTGGCACCAATAATATGCCCGATTGTTCCAACATGTGCCACGAAACTTCCGGTACCGCGTTGAGGCCGACAATTGGTATTGGCAAAGGAACGGTAAAACTGAATGATTTTTATGATACCGATGTGATAGTTATTATCGGCCATAACCCGGGTACTAATGCTCCGCGTATGATGTCGGCGCTGGAGAAAGGAAAAAAGAAAGGGGCAAAGATCATCGCCATCAATCCTTTGCCTGAAGCCGGTTTAATGGCTTTCAGGAACCCCCAGGAGATAAAAGGAATTTTAGGATCAGGTGCACAGCTGGCAGACCTTTATCTTCCGGTTAAAATAAACGGTGATATGGCTTTGTTAAAAGCTTTTGAAATGCTGCTGCTTGAAGCAGAAAAAATATCACCCGGAAAAGTACTGGACAATGAATTTATTGCCGCAAATACTGTTGGTTATAATGAATTTATTGAACAGTTTAGAAACTATAATTTAGACGGGCTGGCCATTGCCGCCGGGATATCTGCCGCTGATATCCGCCTTGCTGCTGATATGCTGGCAAACAATAAACGGATTATATTTTGCTGGGGTATGGGCTTAACACAGCAGCCCAATGGCGTGGAAATGATCAGGGAGATTGTTAACATCTGCCTGATGAAGGGAAGTATAGGCAAACCTGGTGCAGGCGTATGCCCGGTTAGGGGACACAGCAACGTACAAGGTAATCGTACTATGATGATCGATGAAAAACCCACAAAAAAACAGCTTGACCGTTTAAAAGAGGTTTTTGGGTTTGAACCGCCACGCGAACATGGGCATGATGTGGTGAACGCTATCAAAGCGATGCATGCAGAAAAGGCAAAGGTATTTTTTGCTATGGGAGGCAATTTCCTTTCGGCCACACCAGATACCACCTATACCGCCGAAGCACTGCGCAAGCTGAGGCTCAGCGTGCACGTTTCAATTAAGCTTAACCGCAGTCACCTGGTACATGGAAAAGAGGCCTTAATATTGCCAACCTTATCAAGGAGCGATAAAGACATAGTAAATGGCGAGTTGCAATTTATCAGCACTGAAAACTCAATGGGCGTAGTGCAGTCATCCAAAGGTGTTTTAAAACCTGTCTCCGATCAGTTGATTAATGAAACTCATATTGTATGCAGCATGGCCATGGCAACTTTAGGCAACCGTTCTGTGGTCGACTGGAACCGCTACATGAACAGTTATGATGATATCAGGGATATAATTGAAAAATGTATTCCGGGCTTTGAAAATTACAATAAGCGCGTACGCGAGAAAAATGGGTTTTATTTACCTAACGGAGCCAGAGATGGTAAGTTCATTACGGAGAAATTTGGAGATAAGGCGCCATTTACCATTACCAAATTGCCTGTAAATACACTGGCTGATGATGAATACATGATGGCATCAACCCGTACACATGATCAGTTCAATACCACGATATATGGATTGGAAGACCGCTATCGCGGAATAAAAAATGAACGGCGCGTTGTATTTATGAACCAGAAGGATATGGATAAAGCCGGGTATGCTGAAGGGGAAAAGGTAGATTTGTTTAATTATGATGATGGCAAAGAGCGCATAGCCCGGTTATTTGTAGTGGTTCCTTATCCAATTCCTGAACGCAATACTGTGACCTACTTTCCGGAAACCAATGTATTAATGTCGATAAATAATGTTGTTGGTGAAGCAAATATGCCAGCGTCCAAGTTTATCAGGATAAAAATAAAAAAACATCAATCGCTGGTTTAGCAGTATTGGAAATTGAAAAGTAAAATGAACAACAATTAGTCGAATAATCCCCCATAGAATAACTATTATGAATAATTTTAAGCGTTGGAGTATTGCCATTGCAGGGATCTTGCTGCAGATGGCATTAGGAGCAGTATATGCCTGGAGCGTATTCCGGGTTCCGCTTGCAAAGCAGTTTAACTGGTCAATCTCACAGGTCACCCTTACCTTCACTATTGCCATCATGGCGTTGGGGTTTGCTTCATTCTTCGGCGGACTTTGGTTGAAGCGTGTTGGCCCTCGTGTAGTGGCACTTACGGGCGGCGTGCTATATGGCGCAGGAACGTTCCTTGCCAGCTATTCATACCATGGAATATGGTGGCTATACCTCACATATGGTGTGATCGGTGGAATCGGACTTGGCTTCTCGTATATTGTTCCCATTTCTGTGCTGGTAAAGTGGTTTCCCGACCGTCGTGGTTTGATGACTGGCATTGCCGTGGGTGGCTTTGGTGCTGGTGCCCTTATAACGGCACCAATTGCTACCCGGCTTATTCAAAGCATAGGTGTACTGCAAACCTTTGCTTATCTTGGTATCGCTTACTTAATAATTACTGTGATCTCGGGTTTTTTCATGCAGAATCCGCCTGAGGGATGGCAGCCGGCAGGATGGGTTGTCAGTAAAAAACGGCAGACCCAGGCGAACGCTAAAGACTTTACTCTGAAGGGCGCATTGAAGACCTGGCAATGGTGGGCATTGTGGCTCCTGCTTTTCCTGAATACTTCAGCCGGTATCTCGATTATTTCGCAGGAAGCTCCGATGTTTCAGGAGTTAATAAAGGTCACCGCAATTGTGGCTGCCAGTATGGTTGGCATTGTAAGCATCGGGAATGCGCTGGGGCGTGTTTTCTGGGCGTGGGCTTCCGACCACCTGGGCCGACGGATAACCTTTGCGGTAATGTTTATTTTGCAGATCGCATTGTTTTGGATTCTTCCAGCATTACATCCCGCAATGAACGTTACAGCTATCGTCTTCGTTATCCTGATGTGCTATGGCGGCGGCTTCGGCACTATGCCTGCATTTGTGGCAGATTACTTCGGGTCGACCAATGTAGGTTCCATTTATGGACTGATACTAACAGCCTGGGGGTTTGCAAGCGCTTTTGGGCCTCTTCTTATTGCTCATCTGCGCCAAACAAGCGGGGCTTATACAACCGGACTGCATGTAATTGCGGTAATAATGGCGGCTTCGGTTATTTTGCCTTTACTGGTAAAGCCACCTATATGGTCGCGAGCATAACGAGTATTAATAATCTGCATTTTAAGTGCAGATTATTAATTATTTGAATAACCATTGTATTTTTTGATGGATAATAATTTAAATAATAGGAAACTAAAGAAGATTTCCCATATCAAATGTAAGGATGTAAGGTGTTTATTATACCATTGTTTTATATTCCATTAACCTTAAGCCTTTCCTTTTAGCAAATACTTTGCATAAATGGCTTGCGTCATTAAATCCACATTCAAAAGCAATGTTTGTTATTGGGTCATTGGTGTTCTTTAATTTATCGCAAACTCTTTCAATTCGCAGGTCTTCCAAATATAAATGGATCGTTTTTCCGAAGTACTGCTTAAAAAGTTTATTAAGGTAAACCGGGTGAAAATTCAGCCGGGTGGCGAGGTTATCTAATGTCCACTTCTCCGCATAGCTTTCCTGCAGCAGGCTCCGTATCTTCTTTACCTGATAGGGGATCAGTTTTTTTTCTCCCAGGTCACGCCTGGATAATTCAACTGCACTTTCCAGTACCAGGCCCTCCAATAACAGGTTTGAAGCGTTCCCTGGTTTCCTGAATTCATTAAATATCCTGAGAAAGAGATGCGATATATGTGGATTATCAACAACTAAGAAATCGTCAAACCTTATTTTGGCATCCTTAAGTTTTTCCAACCAAAAGGTATCAAATTCCACAAATAAGCAGCTACGGACATTTTCCTGGATAACTGTCTTATGCTCCCTGTTTTTTGGATAGATTAATAGTTGTCCCTCGCAAATTAGCAGGTCATCTTTTTTATCAATTTCATGAAATGTTCCTTTCAAAGCAAAACAGAAATGCTCCTTTTGATGATAATGTAACGGTGAGGAAGAAAATGGCCGATATTGCTGCTCGAATAATGATATTCCGCCAATATTAACGGCCTTTTTAGTCATTCCATAATATTCGCCTGATCTAAGTGTTTCCATTTGAAAAAATATTTATGTTGTTACATAATTAATTTCACCCCTTACCTGGGTATAACTAATAAAATTGTAGTTAAAATTACGCTAAAGAAATTTCCTCATAAACTTAAAAGCGTTAATGCCAAATCATTTTTTAAATAATGACATTAATTAACCATGAACATTAAGAGCAACTAAAATGGACGTAACAAAAATGACTAACATGCCGCCGGTAAATAATAACAAGTCGGCAATCCATTCAAAAAGTCTACCTCTTTTTATACTTCCACGGATGGAAAGAAATGAAAGAACACAGCTTACCACAAAGAAAAAGATAGTGATAACGTCCATTTTACCGATAAGTGTTCGCTGTGACGACTTTAAAAATCTTAGTGATGTAAGTGCCAAAAAACATAATCCTAATAAATTGGAGGATGCGTTAAGTATATACTGAGCTTTTTTGTTTTTATCATTAATTTTCATAATTGACATTGTAAAATTTTAAACCTGTTGATTAATCATTGTTTTGATCACCCGGCATTATAGTCTTTTAGGTAGTTCGATTAAAAATGTAGTACTAACGCCAGGCTGACTTTGGATAGCTATACTGCCACCCAAAGTCGTCACTTGGCTTTTAACCATGAATAGACCCATACCCTTACCCTCAACATCAAGGTGAAAACGTTTATAAAGTCCGAATACTTCGTTTTCTTTTTTGGCAAGATCAATACCGCGGCAATTATCTTTAAAGCTGATCATCATTTTAATATCTTCTATCCATGATTTGATTTCAATTACGGGTGGCTTACCAGGTTGGCGGTATTTAATACTGTTAGATACCAGGTTGAAGAAAATGCTGTACAAATAGCTTTTTATCGTAAAGATTTCCCTGGCTTCGGAAAAATCAGTTAAAACCCGGATGTTTTCCCTATCGATTACCAATTGAAAACCAGTAAGTACATCCCTAAGCAGTTCCGAAAAAATAACCTTTTCCTTTTCTTCATTGATTTCCCGGCGAACGTCCAAAATGTGGTTAAGGTCAATAACAATTTCATCCAGCTTCAGGATAGACTGAAAAAGGAAATTTTCCGTCTCTGTTCTTTCACTTAAAGAGATGTCAACCTCCCTAAGAATTTGGGCCAGTCCTGTAATATTTGCCAGCGGTGCACGCAGGTTATGAGAAACAATATATGAGAATTGTTCGAGGTCTTTGTTCCGCTGTACCAGATCATCGGTGATCCTGTTATGTTCTTTTTCTGCTAATTTAGCGGATGTAATGTTGATTGCGGAGCAACAAATCCCTATAGTTTTATCGTGCAGGTCTTTTACAGGGCTCATACTGATATGATACCATTCCGATGCGCCACTTTGCAGGAGGGAACACGCCTCATAATTTACGGAATGACCAGTCAGCGCCGCATGCATCATATCCCTGACAGGCTCCTCACGTTCTTCATCCAGGAGTTCCCAAAAATAGGCGCCTTCTTGCAGCTTTGCACCAAATAACCGTTCAGACCATTGATTAGCAATCGTATTGAAGGTCAATATTTGCAGATTGCTGTCCAGCAACAGAAATGCAATGTCGGTCGTTTTAAATATAGTGCGCAGATGGGATTGCGATTTTTTCAGCGTATTATTTAATTCTGCCAGGTTTCGGCTTCCCTCCGCTACACTATATTCTAAAATTTCGTTTTTCTTCAGTATCCTATTTGCAACATACGATGTTATAAGTGCAGCAGCTATATAAATACTGGCATTTACAAAGGCTACCCATGAAAGCCGGAGCCCTGGATTTATCCCCAGACGTGTAACCAGTATAAGGCAACAGGCGATAAGCGAAAAAATAATAATATTCCTTAATGACTGTCCGACAACCAGCAATACACAACATACATAAAAAGCATCCAGACTTATTTTAGCCGGCAAAAGGTGACAGATAAAAGTAATTGCTATCAGGCAACAGAATGCAAGTATATAGGCTTTATTAAAGTTCCGCTTTCTTCTATAGGGGATATTAAGCATGGCATTTCAAATTATTCCTTTTTCAAAGGAAGGTATGTTTCGATATATGAGTCCCGCTCAGACGCTATTTGGTATTTACCGCAGTTCCATTTTTTAATTGATCAGTAGCATTGCTAACAAGTAAATCGCCAGGTTTTAAAGCCCCGTAAACCTCCAGGCTATCTGTGGTCTCTCTGCCTTTTTTCACATCTACCCATTGAGCTTTATTGTCCACAACCCGGATAACAAATATGCGTTGTGAATTTCCGGTCACTGCAGTTTGGGGTACAACAAAGGTTTTTTGCTTGTTAGTTAGCTGGAGTGTCACCTCGGCAAACATACCGGGCAGCAATTCCTTATTTTTATTGGAGATATCCATTTGCATCTGCTCTGACCGCAAAGTAGTGTTCAAGGCGCCCGCCATACGGTTAACACTCGCTACAAATTGTTTCCCTGGTATGGTTTTGACGGCGAAATGAATGGTATCTTTATTCGCAAAATAACTAGTTGCGGCTTCCGGCACATCTACAACCAATCGTAACCTGGTCTGTTCCTGCAGAGTAAGCATTGGAATATTGGAATTTTTATCTGTTGGTGCCACATATGCGCCATTGTAGACATTGCGTACACTGATCACTCCATCAAATGGCGCCCTTACCTCCAGGTAATTTTTCAAATCTGTCGCTAACTGATAAGCAGATTTCGCTGCAAGCAAATTTGAGCTGTCAGCACTCATTTGCGCGTGGGCTATGTCCAGGTCATTGGGTGAAATGGTCCCCGGCGTTTTACTTGTTTTCAGTAAACGGTCATAATTTGCTTTGCTGCCCCGATAAACAGCTTCTTTAGAGTGCAGGTTTTCCTGTGCTTGTGTAAGTGAAGCTATCATTTCCGGTGCTTCAAGTGTCATCAACAATTGACCATGGTGTACATGGCTGCCAATATCAACGGTCATGCTTTTTATAAAGCCATTTACTTTGGCATATAGGTCAACCGTTTGATAAGGCTGGAGTATCGCGGGCAATCTTATCGTTGTATTGAGCGTCCCTTCTTTCAGGTTAAAAACCTGGGTGGTGTTTGGTTGAGGAACAGTTGTGGGTTTTTGTTTACTTTGACAGGATGCCAACAGGTCAGCGATCAGCAGGCATAAAATAAAATGATATGTTTTCATGATTAATATTTTTGAGTTATTCTGATAATTGTGTTTTGGGGTCATAAAATATACTTTGCTGATCGTCAGGGTCCAATGACACAGCATGAACCGGGGCGTTACGCCTGATCAGGTAAAAAATAACCGGGAGAATAAATAAGGATACTAAGGTTGATAAAATCAGCCCCCCTATCACTGCCCGGCCCAGCGGTGCAGTTTGATCGCCCGCCTCCCCTAAACCTGAGGCCATAGGGATCATACCGGCTATCATGGCAATAGTTGTCATCAATATAGGCCTTAACCGGAGTTCCATAGCCTCAATTGCTGATTCCATTGCATTTTTACCTGATAACCTGATGTGTTCAGCATTAGTGATCAGTAAAATAGCGTTGGAGACAGAAACCCCCACAGACATGATAATTCCCATATACGATTGCAGGTTAAGACTTGAACCGAAAGCCAGCAGTATCAATAAAGAGCCGACCAAAACCCCGGGGATACAGGTGATCACTGTAAAGCCCAATGGAAAAGACTGGTAATTTGCAGACAGCATCAGCATCAGAATAACAATGGTGATCAGCAAACCGAATTGCAGGCTGCTGAGTGTCTGATCCAGCAGGATGGTTAACCCCCTGGCTTCAACAGATACCCCTCTTGGCGGGGTACCGGCATTCTTTATAGCCTTACTTACTGCAGCGCTGGCAGAACCAAGATCTTTTTTATAAATATTAGCAATTACAGACAGGAACCTGCCCGCACCCTGGCGGTCATACTGACCCACAATTGTTCCCATAGTGAGTGTGCATACATCCCCTAGTACAGGTCTTGGCCTATCTCTGAAAATAGGGATACCCTCAAGGTCTGCAAGGCTGCCGATGCTTGTTTGTGGTACCTCCACCTGCACATCATAAGAATTTGCATTATTTTCATCCAGCCATAAATTCTTATTTGTAAAACGGCTGGACGAAGTAGCTTGTGTAATACAATTACTTACATCAGTCATTAGCAAACCCATTTGCTTTACCTTATCGCGATCAATATTAATATGGATTGCCGGGCTGTTCAGTTGTTCTTTTAACTGCACATCCCTTAAAAAAGGAACCTGCTGTAATTGTGTCATCAATAAATCTGCATATTGCTTGTCCTGGTTAATATTTATACCCATCACAGCAATTTCTACAGGTGTTGAAGAGCCCTGGCTCATAATTTTACTCGTCAAATCAATTGGCTCAAAAGATAGTTTTACATCAGGCATGGCTTTGTGTATAGCGTTACGCAGATCCTCCCGTACATCCTGTATATTCATTTTATAATTCGGGTTGAGATTTACCTGCATCACAATTTCATTGGAAGCACTCATAAACAGAATGACCGGTAAGGTTGGAAAAGAGGAGGGATGCTGTCCTGCAAATGAAGATATGATCTCCACATTTTTTTGCCCTCCTACTGTATTGTATATTATCTGCTGGGCTTGCAGCATAGTTTTTTCTGTTTGTTCGAGCCTGGAGCCTTCGGGGGCGCGAATACGGATCTGAAACTGCCCGGTGTTTAATTTAGGCAGGATATCCTTACCAATAATAGATACACATAAACCAACAATGAAAAAAGACACAACCACGTAAAGCCCTACGCTTACCCGGCTCCGCTTCATCATCCATTGTACTATTTGTACACAACGGTCTTTAAAACGATCAAACCGTGATGGTTTATGCTCTTTTTTGGGTGATTCATCTTTATGATCCGGAACTTTTAGCACCCAGTTTGACAATATAGGAACGAGTGTTTGAGACAACAGGAATGCTGCGATCATAGAGAACCCTACGGCCATTGATAGCGGCAGGAACATGCCCTGGGGCACACCGGTCATAAAAAAGGCCGGAACAAAAACTGCCAGGATACTTAACAGGATCAGCAGTTTTGGCAAAGCGATCTCTTCGCAGGCATCTGCAATGGCACGGGCCTTCTTTTTACCCATTTCCATATGCCGGTGTATGTTTTCAATAGTAACGGTAGATTCATCCACCAAAATACCAATAGCTAATGCTAAACCACTCAGCGTCATGATATTGAGTGTCTGTCCGAAAAGTTTCAGCACTAAGGTGCCGATGATAACAGAAAGCGGGATGTTAACGATAACTATAAACGCGCTCCTGAAGTCCCTTAAAAAAATAAGTACCATCAGAGCTGCCAGAACAGCACCTGTGACACCCTCGCTGGCGAGACTTTTTACGGCATTAATTACATAAACGGATTCATCAAACTCAAATTTTAAGGATACATCCGGCGGTAAAAGGCTCTGCATAGCCGGGATAGCCTTTTTCAGTTCCTGAACTACCGACCATGTGGAGGCGCTTGAGCCTTTGATAACAGGGATATAAATTGACCGTTTACCATTGATGTAAGCAAAACCACTGGTAATATCGGCCCCGTCTACAACCTTTGCCACATCCTTAAGGTATATAGTAGCGCCATTCTGATATAATAAAGGTATGTTTTCAAAATCTTTTATTTTTTGAAGAACCGTATTTGAGGGAGTAAGATAAGCCGTATGCCCTATATTAACCGTACCAGCAGGAGATATGCGGTTATTATCCAATACGGCAGCGGTAATTTGATCAGCTGTTACTTTGTAGCTGCTCATCAATTCAGGATCCACATTAATTACTACGGTACGCACATTACCGCCAATTGGCGGAGGTGAGGTTAACCCGGGTATTTTTGAAAAATTGGGCCTCACATAAAGACTGGCTAAATCCTGTAACTCATTATTGCTGCGCTTGGGACTGCTAATTGTTAGCTGGCCAACCGGCAATGTCGAAGCATCAAAACGAATAATAATAGGCGGCTGTGTTCCGGGCGGCATTTCTGCAAAGGCACGGTTGGTAAGCGAGGTGACTTCAGCAGCGGCCTGGGCCATATTGGTACCATCATAAAAGCTGAGCTTTAACATGCTCAAACCCTCAATATTATTTGTTTGAATGGATTTGATACCGCTTACATATAAGTAAAGGTTCTGGTAATTAGTGGATACAAATCCTTCCATTTGTTGCGGTGACATCCCACCGTAGGGCTGGGAAACATATATCGTCGGTAAATTTATGTTAGGAAAAATATCAATATTGATTTGTGTGACGGCTATAATACCCATCAACACCACGCCAATGATTAAAACGATAATCGTTATTGGTTTTCTTAAAGAAAATTGAATCATGTTCATGATGACTATTGCTTTAAAGTTGATTAATAAATAAATTGAGATCGCCTGACGAGGCTGCTATATAAAGCAGCGCCTGCCAAACACCATTGCCGGCAATATCCCTGTCCGTTTCCGCAAGGTTCAGGTTGTACAGGGTTTGCGTAACATCAACAATGGTAGTGAGACCGTTGCTGTATAAGGTCTTCTTTTGTTCATAGGCATCACTGGCGGCCTTCAGCTGAATTGGCGCTTCGCGGTATTTTTGCAGGGCATTTACTAGCTGTTTATTACTTTGTTCCAACTGATTGGTGAGGTTGTTTTGCAGGTAATTATACTCATTCATTAATCCGTCAGAATAAAAATGCTGACTCTTAACCCTTGAAGCTATCCTGCCGAGATTGCTCAGATCCCATGAGACACCTATGCCAAGCAGGTAATTCCCCCTTGTAGGGCCGACACCGTTCAGATAATCATGACTAAAATCAGTGAAGTTATTGGCGTAATTTGTGCCAAAGCCCGATCCTCTTTCTTGTAAGACACCGAAAAAAGAAACTCTGGGCAGGCTTATTTTTGATAGATAGTTAGCAGTAAGCTCACTGCTTTTTACCCTTGCTGAAAAAAACGTCAATTGCGGATTTTTAGAAACATCATCCAGGGGTTGTCCTGGCAGCCGGGCAGGCAATTTGTTGATATAAGTACTATCTAAAGAAAATGACTGCTTATTTATCCCCATTTGCATAGCAAGGTTAGCCGCCTGGATTTGCTCATAATTAATTGCATCAGTAACGGCAATACGTGCCCTGGAAAGTTCTGAATTGGCAATTGCGCTGTCAACACCAGGGTTTAAGCCGTTCTGTGTCCGGGTAAGTATAACATCCCTGAGCTGGGAAACGCGCCACAAATTAATATTCATGGAATAATGCAGCCGTTGAGCCGCTAAAAGGTTTAGATAAGCTCCGGCAACTTTAACTTGTTGTTGAAATTTTTCCTGCTCAAGATCTGCCGCATCTCTGTTATAAAAACCTTTAGCCTCGGCTACGTGAGCCCGCTGAAGGCCAAATGAAAATATATTCCAGTCGATATTGGAAGCATAGAACGCCCCGAAAGCTGCATTCCAATTTTGTGAAGGAGCAACAGGCCCAGCCACAATTGCTGTTAACCCGGGCAGGCCGGAAGCTACCCCATTTAAACCGTTTATAGTTCCATAGGATTGCTGGGCTGATAAAGTAAAATCAGGCAGGCCATCCCTTTTGGCAGCCGTTATCCCCTCGGCAGATGATTTTGCATAATTATCTTTAGCTTTTAATATTTGTTGCTTGTTAAGTGCAATATTTATTGCTTTTTGCAACGTCAAAATACTGTCTGTTCCCTGGGCTTGCGCAGACAAGCATTCAAAGCCCAAAGAAACTGCCGAGATGATACAGATCATGATCAGCTTATTCGCCGTTTTCATAAAGAAAAAGATTAATGTTAAATAATTGAAGAACAAGACCGGCCGTTAAAAGTTTCTTGCTCAGTACTTTGTGTGGCCAAATAAATTCAAAAGCACATGTAAAACCTCAACTGTTAAAAGTAGTTCCGCGCCAGGTAGGCATACCGGATTAATTTGGAAACTGCTGAAGATTAAATAAGTGCAATTGATTAAAAAACAGGGGGCGCCCTGAGGGGCAGCAAGCGAATAGGAGGGGTAAAACTTAAATTTTCATGAAGATGAAAATAAAGCTGCTTGCTAATTAAAAATGGCTCATCCAGAGTGCAAAAAAATGCTTTTTCCGGAGTGTTTAGTGTTTGGAAATGCTGTGTATAGCATTGCAGTTTGCAATGTACAATTCCTGCCTTTACCTTATTAATTCCGGAATGAACGAGCTCACTTTTGTGATTTTTATGAAAAATTTCTGCATACCGCATTAATACCCGGCTCTGTAATCCTAAAAAGATTGTGAAAACAAGTAAAAACCTCAATGTGGTATGCAGTGCCTTTTTCATATTTGTTATTATTTAAAATAGGGGAATTGCATTAGTAGTTATTTTCTATAATTCTATCAAGCACCTGCTGTGCTAGTTTTTCTTTTTTGCTCTTGATAGCTTCAAATAATTGCTCATGTAAATAATGGCTCATTGCAAAATGACTGATGCCATGAGTTTCTCTTTTTGAGAAGAAATCGCGAATAATTGTAGTGAAACTTTTATAAAGATCAGCGAGTACATGGTTTGAAGATGCCCTGGCAATGGCTGTATGAAAGGCAATATCAGCATCAACACATGCCTGTCGTTGCTCAGTTAAGATAGCCATCCTTCTATTTTCGAGGCATTGTTTCATCTCTTCCAAATCTTTTTCGTTATGGTTTTTAGCTGCAAGCCTTACCATCTCGTCTTCCAGTAATTTTCTTACTGCATTGATCTCCTCAAAATCGGCCCGCCGTAACCGCTGATCAATTGTTTCATATTGAACGCCGTTATTTACAAAAGTGCCTGAACCTTGCTGTACCCTCAATATCCCTGTCATAGATAGGATTTTAATTGCTTCCCTTATCGTTGACCGGCCAACATCATAAAGCTTCATCAACTCAGGTTCGGCCGGTATTTTTTCACCTGCTTTATATTTATGCTGAGCTATATCCTGCTTTATCTTATTCGTTACCTGATCGCTCAGTTTTTCTGAATTCTTCATATTAATCATTGGCAAACATACGATGTTTAATTTAAACATCAGATGTTTTGTTTGAATAAATTATAAATCATTATTAAATTGTTACAAAATGTTCTTTCGTCTTTAAAAACTTTGGTTGCCGAAGCTATTTGTGGTCGGGACCTTTATTACATTAAATTCATATTTTAACGCCTGGTGGCAGGTGTTGCAGGTATTCGTTAACGTAACAAAATTACTTTTGAAAGCG
>JAQBOA010000023.1 GCA_028288305.1 Mucilaginibacter sp. | reverse complement strand
CGACGGTTGTTTACAAGCTGCCAAAGATAGGATACAAAGCGTTAAAAATATTGCCGGCAGTTTTTTTAATAATGCATTCATATAAATAATGATTAAGCTAAGATATACGATTTTGTTTTTAATATTTATTCAGTTTGATATGACCTTATTTACCATTTAGTTTTTTTATAAGGTCAACATCTTGCTTATTAAAAGGTGTACCATCTTTCCTGAAAATATCATGAAACCAAAGTTTGGGTTCACCTCCTTTAGGCATTGGTGTGTCCCAGGCATAAATGGTATTTGTTTTACCATTAACTAAACCCCAGTTTATGGCACCAACTTTTTCCTTCTTTAACATAGGCATCGTATTTTCAAAAGTACTGTTGCGTTTACGGGCCATATATTCGGTGCAGATCATCGGACGATCATATATTTTTAATAATTTAATGGCTAACAAATGTAAATCAGGAGTATCATAATCGTGATAGGTTATTACATCCGAATTTTTAAGCTGAAATTGATTTAGTTTTAATAAATCCCAATTCCATAATCCACAGCTAACCGGCTGATCGGGATTTACAGCATGTGCCCAGGTAAAAACTTTCGTAAGTAGTCCCAGTGAACTATCATTTTTCTTATTATTTCCCGGTTCATTATATAGGTCCCACAATAAAATACGCTTATCATGCCTAAAAGTGGTCAACATGTCATCCACATAAGCTTTTAAGTTCAAAAAGTCGGAGGGTTTAGTTATAACCCGGCCAGGATCTTGCATCCATCCCGAGTTATGAATACCGGTTTTGGGTTCCGGCTGCTTTCCGGGCTGGGGATTTGCATTCCAGCAATCATCAAAAAATACAAATATGGTTTGTATGTGGTGTTTGTTAGCTATGGTTAAATAAGTGTTTACCCGCTGTTTAAAGCCTTTATGATCAACGCTCCATGCTACACTGTGTAAAAATACCCGCATTGTATTAAAGCCAACGCTTTCGGCGTAGCCTAATTCACGGTCAATTGTTTTGGGATCAAAAGTATTGGCCTGCCACATTTCTAACTGGTTAATAGCCGAGCTCGGAATAAAGTTAGATCCGTTTATCCATTTATGGGTAGCATACCATGCATTAGCTTTCTCAGCGGACCAAATATTAGAGGCATTTGTTACATGTTGTGCCTGAACTGCAAAAGATGAAAACAGCAGCAGAAAGCTAATTAAAAACCGGTGTTTAATGCGCATTGGTTAATCTTAGATTTAATTGGTAACCCCAAAAATGATAAAAATAAACGTTCAAATCACATTTAAAAAAATTAAATAACCATTTGATTTTAATTCTGCAAATTCAACTCCATTTGAATATTAGCGCTTTCATGGGGGAAGGTGGGTCGGTAATTTTTTTAAAACCTAATTTATGGGGTACAGATTATCAATAATTATTCAAGAAATAACTGACTATTATTATCATATTTGGAAATAAGAATAAATTCGAAATCGAATATTCGAAATTCGAAATAAATTGTGCCTTACCTTACGATTGTAAAGTTTTCAGATTCATTCCTAATTTCTGAAATATCCGATTTTTTGATAGTTAAACTACCATGTGCACCGCTATTAATAAATAAACCATAGCCTTTTACACCAACTCCAAAATTTGAAATGTTAACATTCTGCAGGCTTGTATTAGATAAAAAACCTACTTTATCATTGTCGTTTTTGGCAATTACACTTAAGGCATTAGACAAACTGTTCGTAATAGATACGTTATTTATTTCAAGTCCCGAAATGCTGCGCTTATCAATGCAAATCTCCACAGCGGCACGCCAATCCCATTCATGATCAAAGCCACCGCTGGTTTTTATGTCGCAGTCTTCAATAACCGTTGTACCGCTAAAGTTATTATTTATGCTTTTGTCTTTATTTTCTGTCGGGAAAGTGGTGCTGATTAAAATAGCTGACCCCTGGGAAATATCAGCGAAAGAACAGCTTTTTATTTTATTGCTTTCTCCTCCATAGATTGCCGCGCCATTTGCCAAAAACGGCACTTGAGCAGTACAATGAACTATAAGATTGTGCCCTGGTGAAAACACCTGTTTTAAAAATGTAGTAGGCCAAATTGCAAAGCAATCATCTCCCGTACCACGGGCGGTGCAGTTTTCGATGGTGGACTCCGCCATGCCAACACAAAAATTTATACCGTCAGCATTTGTATTCCGCATGCGGCAGCCTGTAATTTTCAAATTCTTCGAGTTCTCTATCCACATGCCTACTTTGGTGTGTTCAATCCAAACACGTGATATGGTCGAGTTTGTTCCAAAAGAGCCAACAATACCATCATTAGCTTCTTTGTCACTCCTATATTTCAGTTTCCCAATTATCGCAAAATCAGCAATATGAATATTACTTCCATTCCCTTTCAATCTTACACGCTTGTTTGCATTTGCATATGATGTTTCATCGCCAACTAATTGTGAATACCACATTCCTGCACCCTGAACTGTTATATTTGCCGGCAGAACAATATCCCCAGTAATTTTAAAAGTTCCGGGGGGGATCCAGACACTTTTTCCTGTCTCTGCTGCCTTAGCTATGCACTTTTTAAACGCTTCGGTGTAGTCCTCAGCAGAAACACCTTCCCGAAAACTTTTATCAGTAATAGATAATGAATTTGATGGCGCATTTAATGGCGGGGTAATGTTTTCTAGGTCCACCAGATCAATTATACAATATGCAATATCTTCTTCTTTTTGATCGTCGCGCTGTATGCGGATAACATCGCCTTTTTTAATCTTCAAACCCGTCATTCTCACTTCATCATAAAAATGTCTGGGTTGCCCGGCAGCCGGATCATTAGTAAAAGGGTATTTACCATAAAGCCATGAATAGGATGACGATATTTTAGAATGCTGTATAAGGTTCCCGTTTTTTAATATTGCAACCGTAGAACTTTGGCCGTTACCTTCTTGGCTATCAGGAAGGCTATACCTGATAACCATACTGTTGGCATTTTCCGAGGATGTAAATTCTACATACTGTCCTTTTTGACTTAGCTTTACACATTTTTGCCCGGACGACTCTGTTTCAACCCGGTATGGCTCGTATTTCGGGCCCATTATCGTTCCGGTTGTGCGCATATTCTCAGCTTCGTACGTTTTCCATGGAATAGTGGCCCCACGTTTTTCCTGTGCCAAACACATTAATCTGCTTAAAATAAGAGCTATTACAAGGCAATTATTCTTGATATTCATTATTCTAATAATTTGAGACAGGGGTTTGTATCTTGAGCATAAAATCGTATTAATAATTTACTCTTCTATTTATAAAATTTCAATCCCTTATCTTCATTTGTTACCGGTTTTATACTTATTGCTGCACCTCCGCCATTTGCTAGTTTAATATGAAGTTTTGTTCCGGCATTTATTAAAAATTTAGTGATTTTATAAGCTTCAGGATTTTTTTTCCAGTCGGCATCATCGGCATCAGCATATATCGTAGCAACATATTTCTTTCCTTTATTAAGGAAATCCATTGGTATATTGGCATTACGTCCGTTTTCATTTGCTATCGCGCCAATAAACCAATTATCGGTACCTTTTTCTTTTCTTGCCGTGGTTATATATTCTCCCGGTTCTGCTTCAATAATTTTGGTATCGTCCCAGTCAACTGCAACATCATGTATAAATTGAAAAGCATCCAGGTGTTTTTCGTAATTATCAGGAATATCGGCAGCCATTTGCACCGGACTATACATGGTTATATACAACGCTAATTGTTTACATAATGTAGTTTTAACCTGTCTTTCCGGATCGGCCGTATACCCTTTTATCTTGAATATACCCGGTGTATAATCCATAGGACCTCCCATTAATCGGGTAAATGGCATAATGGTTTCGTGGTTAGGATTATTCCCGCTTCCAAATGCGTTATATTCATTGCCTCTTCCAGCTTCGCATGCCATCCAGTTAGGATAAGTGCGTTGCAAACCTGTAGGCCTTACAGGTTCATGAGAATCAAGCATCACATGGTATTGCGCAGCCTTTTTGGCAACACGGATATAATGATCAATCATCCATTGCCCGTCATGATGCTCCCCGCGTGGAATAATTTTACCTACATAACCTGTTTTTACCGATGTGTAACCATACTTATTCATGAAACGGAAGGCGGTATCCATCTGCCGTTCATAGCCTGTTGCCGAACCGGATGTTTCGTTATGCATAATCATTTTTACACCCTTGGAGGCAGCATATTGCGTTATTTCTTTAATATCAAAGTCGGGATAAGGAGTTACAAAATCAAAAATAAATTCATTCCAACTGCCAAACCATTCTTCCCAACCAGTGTTCCAACCCTCCACCAAAACACCCTGTATGCCATTTTTTGCCGCAAAATCAATATACCTTTTTACATTGGCTGTAGTTCCACCGTGCTTTCCATTTGGGATAAGTTTTCCGTCAGCACCAAGCGTATCTAAATTGTTGCTATAATTCCAGGTACTTTTTCCGGTTTGCATTTCCCACCATACGCCAACAAATTTCATGGGTTTAATCCACGAAGTATTTTCAATTTTAGATGGCTCATTCAGGTTAAGGATAAGTTTGGACGCTAATATATCAGCCGCCTTATCACTTACAATTATTGTGCGCCAAGGTGTATGGCACGGAGCACGCATATAAGCTTTATTACCCGCTGCATCCGCTACCAAGTTAGCTGTTAGCTTAAAAGTTTTAACATCTGCATGCAATTGCATGGAAGTATAATTTTGCAAAGCAGCCTCGTGGATGTTGATATAAAGTCCATCGGCAGTTTTCATCATCAATGGAGTTTGTATGCCGTATTTATCCGGCACATATCGTACACCAATATCAGTAGCAGATTTTGCCAATACCGATGCATCTACCTGGCTGATTGGCGAAATGGTGTATGGATATTCATTGCTATCATAATCACCTGGTATCCAAAAAGTCTTGTTATCGCCTGTTAAACTAAACTCTGTTAATTCATCCGATACAATAAAATATTTTAGGTTGGGCTGTTTAGGGAATTCGTACCTAAACCCTACCCCATCCTCAAACACTTTGAAAACAATATCTAAAAGTCTCTTGGAAGCATCTTGCTGTTTTAAATGAACAGTTAACTGCTGATAATGATTACGTATTTTGCTTACTTCACCCCATACCGGAGTCCAATATTCATCAACTGTTGTTTTTTCTGATCCTGCTAATACAAAGTGTTTATTAAATGCACTATCATCCTTTAACTTAATTCCTAAATACGAATTATTAATTACTGGTCTATCGCCGAAAAAAACTTTGTAAGCTGGTCGGCCATCTGCGTCAACCATAAAGTCAAGCCTAACCTTATTCATGCTTGCGTGGATTGGCTCGGTATTCTGGGCCTTAACATCACAAAATAATAGGAAGCTAAATAAACAGATTAGTATTTTTTTCATTAGTAATAATTATTCGGTTAAAATATTTCAGCTTTAAATCTACCTTAAAACTTTGTCAACTATCAATTTTTTTTGAGTATCAGCAAGTTGCGGATTATATTCATGAGAATAGTCAGATTTGAAGCCTTTAAGCAAGCTTCTATCATTTATTTTAAATACTCCTTTTTGAAGCAAGCATAGTTGGGTTGCAGCATCTTCAAATTCGTGTCGCTTAAATCGCATAATGTTGGTTATGCAATGAGCAATAACAATTTTTGACCCGGCTATCGGTAAACTATATTCCTAAAGGTTTAGCAATGAATCCTGCGCGTTAGAATTGCCATATAACAAAGTACCTGTTACCAATAAAAAACCAGTATTTCTCTGTAAACATAAATTAAATGATACCTCGGTTTAATTGAAATAAACAAAAAAAAGTGTAAAGCCATCTCACCTGCTTTACACTTATTAATCAACTATATCAGTAACCCGGGTTCTGCTTGATTTTGGAATTTGAATTTATCTCACTCAATGGAATAGGCCATATATATGATTTACTAGCAGTAAAAGTCGCTGTTAAAGGCTGGGTGACATTTAAGGCGCTTCCAAAATAGGCCGCTTCGGAGTCACCTATTTTCCACCTGCACACATCAAACCACCAGGTACCTTCATTAAATAACTCCGCCCAGCGTTCATAGTATAATGGGTTGTTACCTAACACAGGGTCAGGACCGACAGGATTCGCCGCACTTGTATTATCGGTAAGGGATTTGTAATCGATTGCTGATGGTGTATTAACAGGCAATCCATAAGCTCTGCGTTTAACTTTATTCAAATATTCAAGCCCGTTCACATTATCGCCCGATTTCATGCTTGCTTCAGCAAATAATAAGTATACATCGGCTAAACGCAGCAGGTAATAGTCCCATTTATCAGAGTTGATGCTGTTCTCATTATAATCAATAGGAGCATATTTTCTCATGCTGAATCCGTAGTGATTTTGTTGAAAAGCATAAACATCAGGTTTAGAAACTAGTGCCCAGTTAGTTCCATCAAACTTAACAGAGTCGATCCATGGCTGCAGCGTATTTACATATAAACGAGGATCGGCAGTTTGATTCGCCCTAACTTGTAGTGCTTTAGCTTTATAAACAGGATCCTGTATTAATTGCGGATTAAAGAATGCCGGGCCTACTGATGGTTTGTAATTCGGATTGTTTACCAGGTTATAAGCGCTTCCAATAGAATAACCAAAGCGAACAACATTTTGATCATGAACAAACTCATTAGGATAACCTAATGCTTGTGTATTGCCTTCTGTTCCGTTAAAAGGAGACGTTGGAGAGTTATACCCGCCAAATGTCCTTGGCGCCCAAATAAGTCCATTAATTGTAGATGAATTTGCAGCGCCGCTATATATACCATAACCACCTTTTGAATCCTGGTCGATATATAATTCAAGCAATGATTCACTGTTGAATTTGTTGCTGCCATTAAATGCATCATGGTAGGTTGCATATGGCATTAATGATTTTCCGCTGTTTTGTATCACATCCAGCAAAGTGGTTTTTGCATTTGCCCAATCCTGTGTATAAACATAGGCTTTCCCTAACAGCCCCTTTGCAGACCATTCTGTAGCGCGGGCTGCATCGGATGCAGGCCAGGCCTGACCTTTAAGTAACGTTGCTGCTTGTTTAAGATCGCTTATAATTAAAGCCCAGGTATCTTTTACCGAACTGCGCGCAACTTGTGTGGCAGCTAAATTTTGTGGTATATCAGTGTATAACGGAACACCCATTTTGTCGCCATTTGCGCCACCTGCCTGCATATAAGATTCTCCAAACAAACACTCAAGTTCCATATAATACCATCCCCGCAGGCAATAAGCCTGGCCCAGTATCAGGTTAACGGTTTGTTTATCAGCCGACGGATTGTTTTTTAATAATACACCCGCCGCATAAATAGTAACATTACAGTTTTTTATACCTGTATATAATGCACCCCATGTTTCTGAGGGATATTGATTTCCAACTGTTAAATTGGTGGCAGCCATTTCATTCCATCCCGGATCTCCATTATATTCAGAATTAACCGTATGCATTGAGTTTGACAATGCCTTAGGTAAAAAGTGGAAACCAAATATGCCCTGGTCGCGAAGGTTGGAATAGCATGAGACCAATACACTTTGTAAGTCGCTAACGGTTCTTGGAAAAGTGTTGCTGCTATATTGATTTGGTGGCCCAACATTAACCGGATCCTTTTTACATCCTGCCAATAAAACAAGGGCGAGTGCTGCTATATATTTTTTCTTTAACATTTTCATAATTTTAAAGGTTATCATTAAAAACTAACATCAAGTCCTGCGGAGAAAATTCTTGCCTGCGGGTAATTTGTTACCGCATCAATTCCCTGTGTCGTAGGGTTAATAGCTCCGCCTGTAGTAAATGCGCTGCCCAATTCAGGATCAAGCCCTTTATATTTTGTAATGGTGAAAACATTGTTGGCCATTACAAAAACTCTTAATGTTTTAATGCTTATTTGCTTCAAAACATTATTTGAAAAGGTATAGCCTAATTGTAAGTTTTTAAGCTTTAAATAATCTCCGTTTTCAACAAAATAACTATTTACAGAAGTATAATTCTGGTTAGGATCTAAAGTAAACCCACCACTTGTCGGTACGCCTACCCTTGGTTGTGAGGTAAGCCCGTTAGAACCAAAGAAAGAGTCGTTAAAAATTTGTTTGGTAGTATTACCATCAGCAAATGGATATTGTTCGTAAGACTTTACGCCATTAAACAATTGCACACCACCTACGCCATTAAATAATGCGGCCAGATCAAAGCCGGCATAATTAAGACGAATGTTAAAACCATAAACAACTTTAGGGTTAGGATTACCTATTACCTGCCTGTCGTTAGCGTCAATTTTTCCATCTCCGTTAAGGTCCTGGAATTGAAGATCGCCTGCGTGAGCTACATTTCCGTTAACTTTTTGCCCGGCGGCGGCTGCATCAGTTTGAAATATACCAAGTACCTTATAACCATAGAACTCACCAAATGGCTGACCAGCTTTTGTAATGGTTAATTGCTGGTTTGACATGGTGTTAAAACCTTGATCGCCCATTGAATAGTAGTTATAACCACCATACACAGCATCAGTAGCGGCACCACTTAATTTGGTAACTCTATTTTTATTGAAACTTGCGTTGGCGCTTATATCAAAACCCAGTTTACCAATTTTACTACGATAGCCCACCATTATATCAACCCCTTTGTTGTTAACAGTACCAATGTTTGTTATATAAGACTGGGTAAAACCTGTGCTTTGAGGTAAAGACAGTGCATATATCATATCAGATGTGTTTTTATTATACCATTCAGCGGTAAAATAAAGACTGCCATGTAAAGCTTCTCCATCAAAACCTATATTGGTTTCTGTGATGGTTTCCCAATGTAAGCTGGGGTTAGGGATACTGTTTAAAGAGTTGGCTATCTGGAAAGGCTGGCCGGGTGCAAAACCTTGTGCACCACCCGCTATACCTGTACTAATATTAAACTGGCTGTAATTTGATGTAAAAAAGTATGAAGGAAACCCGGTACTATTACCCAGCTGCCCATAACTTCCACGAAATTTCAAGTTATTTATACCTGGTAATGCACTTTTAAAGAATGGTTCTTCGCTGATGGTCCAGCCTGCAGATGCAGCAGGGAATACACCTTTTACCTTATTGGGGCCAAATTGTGTAAAGTTAGCATCCTGCCTGATTGATGCAGATAAAAAATAACGTTCATTATAGTTATAGTTTAAACGTGCAAATTGCGATTTTATAAGACTTTGAGGGTCATAAGTGCCCGAAAGAGACAAGGAGGAAGCTGATGTTTGAACATAAGAATAACCCGGAATACCTATTTGGCTTTCGCTTGAATAAATGTTATTGGTTTTATCTACAATTTGTTCATATCCTGCTAAAGCACTGATATTATGCTTGCCAATACTTTGGTTGTATGAAAGTACGTAGTTGGTTAGCAATTGGCTGCTCTGCGCATAATATTTGCTTAGAGAATTAATATTTGAAGTAACAGGGCCAAAATTATAAACGTTTTGGAAAAAATCCTGTGTTTCCAGGTAATAACTGTAACCTAAAGTTGTTTTAAAATCAAGGTGAAATGGAAGCTTTATATCTGCATAAGCATTTCCCTGGAAATTGTTTTTTGTGTTTTGAGCCATTGCAGAATTTATTGCTCCTAAAGGATTTGGCCCATTAAATTGAAGACCATTATAGCCAGCAGGCTCGGTTCCGTAGGAGCCGTCTTTATTATATTCGGGAATAATAGGCTGAGTACGGAAGGGTGCATTATGCAGACTTGCCTCTGCGCCAACAAGTGGCGAAGTTATACGTTGAGATGCATTTATTTGCTCACCAATAGTAATGTATTTGCTTAATTTATACTCCGTATTAACACGTGCGCCGCCTATATTTGAATAGTTTTTAAGAAAAATACCTGTTTGCTGATTATAAAATCCTGATACCAGGTAATTTACAACAGGTGAAGCACCTGAAATTGAAAGGTCATAATTTTGCTCGGTACCATTGCGATACAATGCATCAACCCAGTTAGTATTGGCAAGTGTATCTGTTTGGGTCGCTCCTGCGAAGAAATTTGGATTAACAATATTCCTCATTCTTATGTAATCATTCCTGTTAAGCAGCTGAACCAGTTTTGGATTGGTAACGCCATATCTTGCACTGAAATTTATTGCCGGAGGCGCTCCAACATTCGAGCCTTTTTTGGTGGTGATAAGTATAACCCCACCGGCAGCTGCCGAACCATAAATGGCTGCTGAGGCAGCATCCTTCGCAATATCGATTGATGCTATATCCTGAGGATTTACGTTGTTCAGGTCAGATTGCCTTACACCATCAACTATATACAGCGGATTAGGCTGATAAAATGAAGCCACGCCTCTTATAATAATTTGCGGTGTCGCATCAGGAGCGGCTGAATTTTCAATTATGTTAACACCTGCAACCCTTCCCTGCAATGCTTCTATAGGATTGGTTATGGGCTGATCCTTAAATACATCGCCTTTAACCGAAGAAATGGAACCAGTAAGGTCTTTACGTTTTTGCGTTCCATAACCAACAACAACAACTTCGTTTAATGATTGCTGCGCTCCGACTAGTTGAACGTCAATTAAAGTGCGGTTATTTACAGGAATCTCCTGTCTTTCAAATCCGATCATAGAAAATACAAGGATGTCATTGCCATTGACATTTATTTGATATTTCCCCTGTACATCGGAATTTGTACCTGTCGTCGTTTTCTTTACGGTAATGGTTACGCCAGGTAGCGCTTGCCCGTTTTCGTCGGTAATTTTACCGGTAACTGCTATTTTTTGAGCCATGGCCCAGGATGATAACAGTAAAAACAAAGAGCAAAAAAAGAATTTTAGTAATTGTTTTTTATACATAATGCTTTAATTTTTAGGTTTATAATTTGATTTAGTTGTTGAGTATATAAAGTTTGGGTTATGTTCATTGGTTCATCCGGAAAATAAATGTGCATTAAAAAGTATTTCACATTTACCGCTTCCATTGCATAGTGGATACCATACGGCAATGCGCTTAAACAACAAATAAGATGTTTGATACATTTTCATAACACAATAAAATTTAGAATTTGGTGGTCTATAATTGCCAATGCTTAAGCTTTCTTAGCAGGCAATAATTGGCATATCAAAGAGAAGAGATAAATTATGTAGCTGCTAATTTCAAAGTTAAAATATAAATAAAATCAGCACTGTCATTTACCAATATCTTGATAAAGAGGTAATTATATAGGAAAAGAAGTGGGTGAAATATAAATGAAGTATAACTTAATATAAATTTGCAAGATTGTTTAAATGGCCTTTATCGCCAAAATAGCATCTTCAAATTCATCATTTGAGATAATTGATTTCCCTTTTATGCGGGCTTTGTAATTGTAAATGGTATTAACAGAGTACTCCAGTATGTGCGCAATTTTTTCTGTATCATTAATGCCAAGTCTTACCAATGCAAATATCCGGAGATCTGAGTTTAATAATTGGTTTGGCAATAATTTAACATGGTTCTCTTCACTGAATAGCGAATTGTAACTGTCAACAAAATTCGGGAATATTTTAAGAAAAGCTCTGTCGAAATTTATGAAAAGCTCTTCGCGTTCTTTGGTAAGATTAATATTATTTACCAGGATACGTATATCTTCAAATCGTTTGGTGGTTAATTTATTATCGACAGATCGTTTAAACTTATCCAATTTGTTTATATACTCAGAAATCAGGTTAAAATAATAACCTATGTATTCTTCTTTAATCTTATTTGCTTCATTCAATTTATTAATAGTTTCCTGTAAATTGTGATTAGCTTCAAGAATTACTTTATCAGCCAGCTTTAATTTTTGCAATTGTTTATAAATAATAATAGCAAATACAACCACTATAATTGCCAAAATAGTAAGTAAAGAAGCGTAAAAGAATAATACTCTTCGCTGTCCTTCAACTGAATTGATTCTTTCACCTGCTATTACCGGCAAAATAGCGCTTACCTGTATTTCCCGTTGCCTCGCGCCATAATAAATAGCATCGTCCAAAGCTTGTTTAATATATACATAAGCGTCTCTTATATCGCCATTTTTATGCAGCAACTGGGCCAGGTTGGTCATTGCAGCTGTTTCTTTGGTTGATGACCTGATATCAGCTATTGCAGCTTCAATTAGCAGGTTAATGGCACTGTCGGGCTCATTATTACGAATATAAATATCGCTCAGTGTAGATGCAGTTACCGCAAACTGATGATCTGTTAAATGCGGGTTATTAACCAGGGTTTTTAAATTGGTAACAGCTTTAATTATATTACCGGTTTTAAGAGATCTTAATCCATTATGATATAAATATTCAAATGAAGCAGCTTTACTTAATGCCAAACCGGAATCGATGTACTTCCCGGCTCTGTTGTTGTAAATAGGTGTATAGTAATTATCCTTATCAAAATCGGCAATATCGTAATAAGTACGGGCTGTCAAAAAATAGTATTCTTTCCTGGAATTATCATCAAGTAATTTAACATTAACTATTCTTAATGAATCAAAAGCCTCTTTAAACATTCCCGATGAAAGTAAAATAAAACCAAACTTGATCCTGCTAAAAGCGATTTTTACCGGGTCCTTTAATAAATCGCCCGTTTGAAGCAATTTTTGTGCATAATAAAAAGCCTTATCATAGTTAAATGATTTGTATTCTTCATAAAGGCTTAAATAAATGTGATATCTAAAATTCAGGTCAGGATTTGTCGCATTATTTAATTCCTGTTGTAATTTTTCAATCCTGTTCAATTTTTCAGCGTCATAATCCTTCTTTTTATCCAGTATATTGTTCAGCTTTAACAAAAGACTATCATGACCAGTACTAGAGAATGCTGAGTGAAACAACAATAAAAAAGGAATTACAAGTAAGATTCGTTTCATGTAAAACATTAATAAGGTTAATCACCGATAATATACTAAAGGATAAACAGTGATAAGTTAGATTGTATTTGATATTTTTTATAACTATAAAAATAGTCAATTCTGTATAATGTCGATTAAATAATTATCTCAGTTGCAAGTATAAAAGCGCGGCAATTGCTGCTCCGGCTATGGGACCAATAACCGGAATCCAGGCATATCTCCAATCACTTGTTCCTTTATTTTTTATTGGAAAAATAAAGTGAATGATCCTTGGTCCAAGGTCACGGGCCGGGTTAATGGCATAACCGGTAGTGCCGCCAAGCGAAAGGCCAATTACCCATACCAATAAAGCAACCGGGAGCGCCCCTACTGAACCTAAACCTATTGGCGTTTTACTCGGTATGATCTGCGCTCCTGCTATGTAAAAAACAGTAAATAATAATACAAATGCCCCTATAATTTCACTAGCAATATTGGAAACATAATTCCGGATTGCAGGGCCGGTACAAAAAACGGCTAAAATTGCGTCAGGGGCATTGGTCCTTTGAAAATGGTTATAATACATTAACCAAACCAAAAAAGCACCTGCAAATGCACCCAGCATTTGTGCGGCAATGTAAGGCAATGCACTTGCCCAGGCAAACTTACCTGCAAGGGCCAGCCCAATAGTAACTGCAGGATTTAAATGGGCGCCGCTATAGGGCCCGGCAACAACTACGCCAACAAAAACTGCCAGGCCCCAGCCGGTAGTTATTACTATCCACCCGCTATTATTTCCTTTTGTATCATTTAACAGTACATTGGCTACTACGCCATCGCCTAAAAGTATGAGTAACATAGTGCCGAGGAACTCGGCCATAAATGGAGACATATGATTGAGATTTAGTTGTATTTATTTTTTATGACTTCCCGGCCCAGCATTGTGTTACATAAACTGCTTTTTTCCAGCCCGCCATGTCCAGGTTTACTTCTGCCGAATCAGCTGTGGGAATAAATTCTCTTTCTGATTGCCATTGTTGCTGTATTTCTTCAATATTTTTCCAGTAACCTACAGCCAAACCTGCCAGGTATGCAGCACCTAATGCCGTTGTTTCAACTATCTTGGGCCTTATGACCTTACAATTTAACAAATCAGCCTGGAATTGCATCAACATGTTATTGCCCGTCGCGCCACCATCAACGCGTAATTCTTTGATTTTTAGCCCGGCATCAGCCTCCATTGCTTTTAATACATCCACCGTTTGGTAGGCTATAGCTTCAATTGCTGCCCTTGCAATATGTCCGGACGTAGTTCCTCTTGTCAATCCAACTATAGTCCCCCTTGCATTAGGATCCCAGTATGGAGCGCCAAGGCCTGCAAAAGCAGGTACAAAATAAACACCGCCTGTATCGTTCACACTTAGTGCAAGCGTTTCTACCTCTGCGGATGTTTTTATAATTCCCAATCCGTCGCGGAGCCATTGTACTACAGCGCCGCCAATAAATATGCTTCCTTCAAATGCGTATTGAATGTTTCCGTTAATTTTCCAGGCAACGGTGGTCAGTAAATTATTTTTCGATTCAATAAACTCATCGCCAATATTCATCAGCATAAAACAGCCTGTACCATAGGTGTTTTTTACCATTCCTTGTTCGGTACACATTTGTCCAAATAAAGCAGCCTGCTGATCTCCGGCTATACCGGCAATCGGTATTTTTGAAGCAAAAATGGTCGTTGTCGTTTCGCCATATATCTCACTTGACTGCTTAACTTCAGGCAGCATGCTTTTAGGTATATCAAATATTTGAAGTAACTCCTCATCCCATTCTTGTGTGCGTATGTTATAAAGCATGGTTCGGCTGGCATTGGTAACATCTGTAACATGCACTTTACTGCGTGTAAACTTCCAAACCAGCCAGCTGTCAACAGTACCAAAGGCAAGTTTTCCCGCTGCAGATAATTCCTTTGCACCTTGAACATTATTTAGTATCCAGTTTATTTTTGAAGCGGAGAAATAAGCATCAATGATCAAACCTGTTTTTGACCGGATCATACCAGTTAAACCTTCATTTTTCAGATTGTCGCAATATGCTGCGGTACGCCTGTCTTGCCAAACAATAGCGTTATATACTGGTAAACCGGTTTCGCGATTCCAAACAATGGTGGTTTCACGCTGATTTGTGATACCTATAGCACGAATATTTTTACCATTAATGCCCATCTTGGCGGTAGCTTCAGCAGCAACCGCCGCTTGACTCGACCAAATCTCGTTTGGATCATGTTCTACCCAACCTGGCTGAGGGAAAATTTGAGTAAATTCCTTTTGGGCCACAGACCTTATCTGTCCTTTATGATCAAAAATAATAGCCCGCGAGCTGGTTGTACCCTGATCTAAGGCTAGAATATACTCTTCTTCCATGGTTTAAATTGGCAATTAGGTTTGGGCTTAAATTTATGCTTTTAATCAGATTAATTAACTGTCTTAATAAATATTTATACTTAATTATTTAAAAAATATTCCGGTAATAAAATAAAAACAATAACGAAAGCCACATTTTTTAATTTATAAATAAATATTTCTCATTTATAAAACCAGGGACATCAGGCTTTTCGTAATTGTAACAGAAGTGTAAATTAATTAAATCTGTAACAACTATGTAAAGCAACCTTATGAAAAAAAACATTAAAAAAATCCTGCTCTATTCAATTTCAACTTTCTTATTCCTCGTAGTCGTTTTAGCTATTCATATTTACTGGGTTTATCGCCCTAAGACTCCAGACGCTAATTCGAAAATAATGGCCAGGATAGACATAAGGCAGCAAATAGATCAGGACGAAGCAAACAAAATAGCAATTTGGATGAATCATCAAAAAGGTATTGATCACGTTTTGGTTAATCCGCAAGCCAGTATTGTCGTTTTTACATTTTTCCCGGTTAAAACAACTGGTAATAAAATAGTTGAAGATTTTAAAATAAATTTTAATCTCAAGGCTGACAGGTTTGTCCCCTCAGCAAACGATTTGAAACATAGCTGCCCGGTAGCTGCTTCCTCCTTAACCTATAAGCTTTATAAATTAATTTCTCAAATAATATAAAACCACATCAACAAACATTATGAAAAAATTATTTTTTATCCCAGTCGTTGCAATTTTATTATCTATGCTAATCATAGAATCATGCAGCAAAAATTCATCAACTGTAAAGCCTACTACAATAGGTAATACTTTATACGACTCTTTAGGTGGGACTACACTTGTAGCCGACCCTGCTTATCAAGGCGCAATGATTGAAAAAGGTCGTTTAGGTATCCGGAATGTTATTGACAGTACCATATTTGTCATCGCGGCAGATCCCAGGATTAATGCACATTTTACTGTTTTACTTTCTGAAGTTGGAATGAAAAATTTTTCCGGCTATACAGATCTTAGTGAAAATTTAACCACGTTTGTTGCCGGTGCAACAGGTGCTAAAGATTATATTTACATTGGGTTAAGCATGACTGATGCCCATAATCCTGCTACTAATTCACGCATGAACGGAAAAGCAACAAATGCCGACTTCGATGCGTTTGTATCAGACCTTGTAGCGGGAGCAAATAAAAATAAAATTCCAGCCAACCTTATCAATTCAATCGGTAAGATTGTTCAGTCTTTAAGATCGCAGGTTGTACAGATGTAATCTTAACACCGCAATTAATTGGTATTAACAGGCCCGTAAAAATAATATATGGGCCTGTGTAATTTCTAATCCATATTTAATTTATGACTTTGATCAATTATATAAATGTTAATTATCATTAATATTTCATAAAAATTTGAGGTTATTTGATTAATTAAACTTGAGACGTTAAAAGATCTTGACAGAAATTTATATGTTGATTTTTAAAAGGAACAATTTCTAAATCGTGACAATTCAACAACAATAAATAAATACCGAAGACCTATAATTTACGTATTACATAAAAATCAGTTAAATGCAAAGCTCAAGACCTACAGAAGTTTCTAATTTTTTTATTGCAGGTATTAATTATAAAAAAACAGACGCCATTACCAGGGGGCAATTTGCTATCAATAATGATCATTATGAGGAGATTTTAAAATTAGCTCCAATTTATGATGTAGATTCTTTAATAGTACTTTCAACTTGTAACCGTACGGAAATTTATGGATTTGCTGAGTCCGCTGATCAGCTTATTAATTTATTGTGTACACAAACAACCGGTGACAAAGAAACATTTACCTGTTTAGCTTACAAAAAGAATGGAGTTGCAGCTATTGAACATTTATTTAATGTGGGCGCCGGTTTAGATTCGCAAATATTAGGCGATTATGAAATTATAGGGCAGTTAAAACATGCGGTTAAGTTTTCGAAAGACAGAGGTTTTATTAATTATGTTTTAGAGCGGTTGGTTAATTGCGTATTACAATCTTCTAAGACAATTAAAAATGAAACATTGTTAAGTGGCGGCACCGTTTCTGTTTCATTTGCAGCTGTACAATACATCAAGGAGAACGTTAAAATTATTGCGGATAAAAAAATATTATTGATAGGTACCGGTAAAATTGGACGTAATACCTGTAAAAATTTAGTCGATTATTTGGGTACAACTAATATTACATTGATTAACCGTTCGGAAGAGAAAGCTGCTGAACTGGCAGCAGAATTAAACTTAAAATATGCGCCATTAAGTGAATTGGAGGAATACATCATATCATCAAATATTATATTAACAGCCACAAATACCAGCGATCCAACTATCCTTAAATCGCATCTCGAAAATAGAGGCCATAAACTTATTATTGATTTGTCAGTTCCTAACAATGTAGAAACGTCTGTCCAGGAGCTTCCATATATTACCATGGTTAATGTGGATGATCTCTCAAAATTAAAAGATGAAACGTTACAGCGGAGAGAAGCAGAAACTCCAAAAGCAAAAAAAATTATTGCTGATCAATTAGCCGGGTTTATGGCTTGGCACCAAATGCGTAAAAATGCTCCGGCCCTAAACGCTATAAAAACAAAACTTAATGAGATTTCAATAAACCATGAAATACCCTCAACTAATGGCGGGGGTGTTTGTCCCTTAGTAAAAATTGAAGAAAAGATTCAGCGGGTTGTAAATAGCGTTGCCCAGAAAATGAGGTCTCAAAGTCAACCTGGATGCCATTTTATTGAAGCTATAAATGAATTTATGGGTGGGGGCATTAACAATTGATATTAAGATCCAATTAGTAAATATCCCTCAGCAACATACGTAAAATCAGCAATCTGAATATTTTTCCAGTCTTCGTCCTTATTTAATTCCTTAGCCATTAAGCTGGCTACTTCAGGCGCCATATCGATTGCCGCCCTTGCATCAAGGAAAAGTGCCCTTACCCTTCTTGCTAAAACATCTTCAACAGTGCGTGCCATTTCATTCCTTACCGCCCAAATCACTTCCGCTTTTATATAATCCATCCTGAAATATAGTTTTTCTCCCCATTCAGGGTTTTCATTCACCAGGGCGAGTAATGCTTCGCGGTCACTTCCGTAAATGTAAAGGTGGTCAGTAAAGTCGGCACCTGTTTTATTGCCGTGAATAGACAGGCTTTTTGTAACACAGGCGCGGGGTTGCAATTTGGCAGCTTCAATGGCTTTGTCGACAGTATCTTGTGCCATACGGCGATAGGTTGTCCACTTACCGCCAATAACAGAAATAAGACCTGATACCGAAACAATAATTTTATGACTTCGTGATATTTCTTTCGTTTTTGTTGATCCGTCTTGTGGTGCCGCGAGCGGGCGCAAACCAGCAAATATGCTGCGGACATCTTTCCTGGTCGGCGCTTTTGCCAAATATTTGCCAGATGTTCGCAACACAAAAGCAATCTCGTCTTCCAATGCAATAGGTTCCAAACTATGTGAATTTAGAGGGGTGTCCGTAGTTCCTACTAATACCTTTCCATGCCATGGTAAAACAAAAAGCACCCGGCTATCGTCTGTTTTAGGGATCATTATGGCATCTTCACCCGGCATAAATGATTTATCGAGCACAATATGAATACCTTGGCTCGGTCTAACGAGCGGCTTTTTATGTGGTTCATCTGTTTGAATCAAATCATCAACGAATACACCTGTTGCATTTATTACAATTTGGGTGTTAATCCGGTATATTTTACCCGACTCCACGTCTTTGGCGACAACGCCTGTTATTTTGTTATCTACCTTAATAAATGCCCTGAACTGGAAATAGTTTAACACAGTAGCCCCTTGTTCCAGGCAGGTTTGTGCTAAATTTATAGCAAGCCGGGCATCATCAAACTGGCCATCGTGATAAACCACGCCGCCACGCAGTTTTTTTTGCTGTATGGTAGGAAGCCGGCTTATTGTTTCTGCTTTTGAAATATGTTTTGACCGTCCAAAACTCAATTTACCCGCCAACAGATCATAAATTTTTAGCCCGATAGTATAGAACGCACCACTCCACCATTCATAATTCGGAATGATGAAGGATTCGTTTTTTACAAGATGTGCAGCATTTTTTAAAAGTAAACCACGTTCGTATAAAGCCTCTCTTACTAAGTCTATGTCACCTTGCGCCAAATAACGGACACCGCCATGAACCAGTTTAGTACTCCGGCTGGATGTACCTTTAGCAAAATCAGCCTGTTCAAGCAACAACGTTTTATAACCACGCGAAGCAGCATCGAGGGCAGTGCCTAAACCGGTTGCGCCACCGCCAACAACTACAAGGTCCCATAGCTTTTCGGGATTGGAGATATTTTCAACAAGTTTTTTCCTATCAGTAGTAACCACTGTTAATTTAAATAACCAGGAATTTAATGAAACTAATTAAACCTCTCAAATCTAAATAATAAGTGTTACAAGTAGTTGGCAAATAAAAACCATGACAATTAGTTAACTAAAAATATATATGGGCTTTTGAGATTTGGTGTCTTATCAATTCGGAAAACCTGGACTTTAGCGGGTATTTTTAATTGTATGTTTTTTATCTAAATGGACGGTTAAAAGACCCATTTATGCTGAAGTATGTCTTTTTTTACAAAGATCAGAGGCTGATAACCTTCCGATTGTTGGTTTATCCAGGCTTTTTTTATCTTTTTTCCGGGCTAAATGCATTTAGGTGGTCATAATTTTTTCGTTTTTCCGGGCTAAATGCATTTAGGTAGTCATAAAAACAACAAGTTATATTTTTTATATGGCTGTATATCAGCTAAATACATTAATTATTTCATTGAAAAGCTAAAATTATTTGAAAAAAATAAAGCTTCATGAGCAGCTAGGTCACCTGTCTATTTTCGGTTCTATAGCATTTTAAATAATTTATTTCCACGAGGATAACCACTTGCATAAAGGTACGAATTTGACGCCATATATAAAAGATAAAAGAGGATTTCATGTTCCCGAAGGACTCTGGACGCTTTAGGAGAACTCGTTCCATTCTCTGAAGAGCTTCTTGCTGTAAACCCTGGCATCTTCAATGGAAAACGTTTTTTCTGGCTTGGATTTTAATGCTGCCTTTCTTTGTAGTTCCCGATAGTTTTCTTCAGGCAAAAGGACGTATTTTTTATTATCGATAGTTAGATGTGTCATGTTTGGTACTTATAAACGAAAATATAAAAAATAGGGCTAATAATCAATAAAAATTTCTGAGAGCTTTGCCTACCAGTTATAAGTTAGCATCTTCATATCTAACCAAAAACCATTTTCCTTTTATATTTTCAAACTTGCTTTTTATTACAACTCCTGGGTCTGAACTTGTGATTACCTCAGTAATAGTGTTATTTGAAACTGCAACTTTCCTCTGAAACACCGTTGTATCAACTAAATGGTTCATTAACCATTTGTCTCTTGTCCAATAATAAGCCGTATCTCTAACGTCCATATCATCGCTATTGATACCTGGCAAAGGAAATTTAATCCTGCTTATCTGAAATAAACTGTCGTTATAAAATTTTTGATAAAATGAGGAGAACTGCTCTTTCTCAAGCTTTACAACGTTGTTTAATCGCTTGGGCTTGTTTTTTGTTTGGCAGCTAAAAAATACTGATATCGAAAATAAAGCTATGTAAATTAATTTTTTCATGTAATGATCTTACTGATCTATTATTTCAATTCTGGTAATGTCCATAAAGAGAATGAACAACAATTTGACTATCTTCTCCTTTATAAACGATTCGATGTTCAAGGTTAATTCTCCTGGACCAATAACCTGAGTAATTAGCTTTAAGCGGCTCGGGCTGTCCGGTTCCTTCAAAAGGCGTCTTACAGCAGTTTTCCAGTAGGGTATAAATCTTTTTTACAGCCTTTAAATCATTTTTCATCCACCAGCCTAAATCCTGCCAGGCTTTTGGCATAAAATGAAGTTCACGTATTAATCATGGCTTTTAGTTCAGCTAAATTAAGTGGGGTAGGTTTTAACTTACCTTGTTCGTAGGCTTCTATGCTTTGTAATACCGCAGGGTTGGTTATTTCGTTAGCTGCAATAGGCCTTACTTTTTTTACAAAAGAAACTTTTTTAAAAAATTTTTCCGCAAAGGATGTTTCATTATCAGCAACCTCAATCTCTAATATGAATTTCATAAAAATCTTCTTAATGGATTTTAATCTAAAAAATGAAAATATAAATATACCCCTTTATTTTAAAAAATAGATGGTTTGTAAACTTGTGTCAAATAAAAATCAACCCCTACTCCACCCCTCTCACATTCATTTTCACCGTATAAATCGCTGCAGATGCAGTAATAAAAAGAACATCTTTATCCTTTCCGCCAAAGCATAAGTTAGCTGTCCAGGGTTCATTAATGGCTATATGCCCTATCTTTTGTCCTTGTGGGTTATAAATAGTTACGCCTTTACCGGTAAGATAAACATTGCCTTTTTCATCCAGTGTCATACCATCCGAGCCCTGTGCAACAAAAAATTTGCGGTCGCTTAACGTGCCGTTTTTGTTGATGGTATATTTATAGGTTTTGTTATCGCCAATATCAGCAACGTACAAGTATTTGCCATCGGGTGTACCTACTATGCCGTTAGGTTGTTTCAAGTCGGCATCTACAATAATGGGCTGGTCTTTTCCTTTAGGAAGGTAATAAACTTTCTGGCCATCCAGATCGGATTTGGTACGCGTCCACCAGGGGCGCTGGTAATAAGGGTCGGTAATATAAATACCACCTTTGTTATCAATCCAAATATCGTTGGGGCCGTTCATCATGTGACCCTGGTAATCCTTCAGTAAAACTTTAATTTTTTTATTCGGACTTATCGACCATAATTGTTCATGTTCATCAGCGCAGGTAACCAGGTTTCCTTTTTTATCGAAATACATTCCATTGCTCCGGCCTGCACTATCTAAAAAGACTGACAACTTCCCATCCGTATTGTACTCCCATATCTTGTTATTATTTTGATCGGTAAAAAATACATTTCCTTTTTTATCTACCGAAGCTCCTTCAGTAAAGCTAAATTGTTTGGAAATCAATTGCGGTTTGGATAGGGTATCATAAGGGGCATCCTGGGCAAATGCGGATAGTGATGTTGTTATATAAAGAAGACAGAATGTTATTTGGGATATAATTTTCATTGTTATTTAATTTGAAATTTACTATTATGTTTAAATGTCCTACAATATCTACAAAAAGGGCTTGTCATGGTGAGGCACTCGAACCACGTGCGCAAAGGCCTGTACGCTATGCATTACCGTCATGCCTTATTGCTCTCATGGATAATTCAGGCAATAAATGCCAATCGCCGTTAATTATCGCTTCTTTTTTCGCTCTTCTCCAGCCCTTAATTTGTTTCTCAAAAGCTATTGCCTGAGTAATATCATTAAAACTTTCATGGAAAACCAATTTAAATGGCCTTCTTTTAAAAGTATAAGATTTAGGATCAATGCCATTTTCATGTTCATATAAACGCCTTTCCATATCATTAGTGACACCCGTGTATATGAATTATCGCTGCAAAGCAATATGTAAACAAAATATTGGTTCATTTAAAATTTATTCTTTTATTAATGACCGTCTTTCCCACCGCGCATGGTTCGAGTGCCTCACCATGACAGGCCTTTTTATTCCTTTATTGATGACCATAATCCCCATCGCGCATAGTTCGAGTGCCTCACCATGACAGGTCTTTTTTTACATCTTGCCCGGCTCCATAAACAATCCAAAATCGCTTAAAGCAATACAAACAGGCGATTTTGTAATACGCAACCTCACCATATTGGTACTGATGGCTTGAGGCAAACGGATCAACCGGTTACCCCCAATGCTGGTTGCAGTGGCTATTTGTTTCCATTTTCCATCCTTAAAAGCATCAACAGCAACCGCTTCAATACGCTGACCAAGTTTAATATTTTCCCGTAAACGTATCACGTTGAATGTTTTATTTTGATGCAGGTCAATAATAAGCTCCGGGGTTTTAATCTTATCATCCGTTGCCCAATAGCTGTAACGGTCATTATCTAATAAATTTTGCGGGCCAAATTTAGTTTTGTTACCGCCACGTACATTACTGGCTTTTAAAGTCGCGCCTTTAGCGAGGTTAACGGCAAATGTCTCTTTTAATATCGAGCCGAATTTCTTCAATGAATTCACATCGCTATCGTAAAGTAAGCCGCGTCTGTCGGGCGATAAACCAAGGTCAAGGCATGCCCCCCGCCCAACACTCTGGTAATACAAACTAAGTAAAGTATCCGGCGATTTTACTTTATCGTCCTGGTCTTTATGGTAAAACCATCCGGGCCTTAAAGCAACATCGCATTCGGCAGGCATCCAGTATTTACCATTGCGCTGGCCCTCTGTGCCTTCATAATCTTTTGTATAGCCGTTGCCCGGCATTTTACCCGAATCTGGCGCATGGGGTGTATAGGTTTCCCAGCAGGTTTCGCCTGCATGCCCTTTCTCATTGCCAACCCAGCGAACATCAGGGCCAACATCGCCAAACAAAACAGCTCCGGGCGCTAATTTTCGTGGAATTGCCCAGGTCGTATCCCATCCGTAATAAGTTGATCGGTCTATCTTCCGAACTTCACGTGCGCCGCCATAATAACCGTCGCCGCCGTTTGCACCATCAAACCACGAAATAAATATCGGGCCGTAATGAGTATATAACTCGGCTATTTGTTTGCGGTAAACGTCAGTTACATATTCAGACTTGCCGTAAAGCGCACTGTTCCTGTCCCAGGGAGAACAGTAAACACCCATTTTCATACTTAACTTGTTACAGGCATCACGATATTCCTGTAAAATATCTCCTTTACCATCTTTATAGGCACTATGAGAAATATTATGTTCCGTTGTTTTAGTAGGCCACAAACAAAAGCCATCATGATGTTTAGCAACCACCACGATGCCTTTAAAACCACCAGCTTTAGCCGCACCAACAATTTGCATGGCACTAAATTGGGTTGGATTTACCATCTGCGGGTTTTCATCGCCATAACCCCATTCTTTATTGGTATAGGTATCCGGCCCGAAATGGATGATGCAATACATTTCTGTTTCCTGCCATTTTAACTGTCGTTCTGAAGGTAAAGGTCCGTAAGGCTTTGGGGCTGGCTGGCAAAACGCGGCAAAACTGGTCAGCGATAAAAGAATGGAGAAAAAATGGCTCTTCATTGAGAAAAAATTGATTTTGCTAATGTAAATGTTTTCCGCTTAAACTGTAAATACGATGTTCATCGAAATATCTAACCTTTACAATTGCTTCACCGCCTATCGGCGGTGAAGCAATCTCGTAGTCGTGCATGAACGCTATGAATAGTCCGCGATTGCCACGCTATCGCTCGCAATGACAAAATTTTATTTTTTTAGGTTGCTATTAGATCATTATTTTAATAAACCTTTTACATTAGCGTCAATTATGAATGCTAAATTAAAACTTCACCTCTATTGCCTGATGTTTACTTTGCTTGCACCTACCTTCTTAAAAGCGCAAGACAAGTTTATTTATAAAGACCCTTCACAATCTGTTGATACCCGCGTAAAAGACCTGGTATCACGGTTAACATTAGAAGAGAAAGTTTCTTTACTGGGATACCAAAGCAAAGCTATACCCCGCTTGGGGATACCTGCCTACAACTGGTGGAACGAAGCTTTACACGGTGTTGCCCGTGCGGGGGAAGCTACTATATTTCCGCAGGCTATCGGCATGGCGGCAACATTTAACGATAGTCTGTTAAAACAGGTTTCTACAGTAATATCGACAGAGGCAAGGGCAAAGTATAACCTTGCAATAGCGCAAGACAGGCACTTGCAGTATATGGGCCTCACCTTCTGGACACCCAATATCAATATATTCCGCGATCCGAGATGGGGTCGAGGCCAGGAAACTTACGGCGAAGATCCTTATTTAACCGCCACCATGGGTACTGCTTTTGTTAAAGGCCTACAGGGCAACGATCCGCATTACTTAAAAACATCGGCAACAGCCAAACACTTCGCTGTACACAGCGGCCCTGAGGCTACACGTGATTATTTTGATGCGGTGGTTGACGAGAAGGATTTACGCGAAACTTACCTGTACGCCTTCCGCGCGCTGGTTACCAACGGCAAGGTGGAGTCGGTGATGAGCGCTTATAATAGCGTGAATGGCACTCCAAATTCAATAAATAAATATTTACTTACAGATATTTTAAGAAAAGAATGGGGTTTTAAAGGGCATGTTGTAACAGATTGCGGTGCGTTAAACGATGTATTTTTAACACACAAGGCGGTGCCAGGTCCGGTAGAAGCAGCAGCCGCGGCAATAAAAGCAGGCGTGGATTTGGACTGCTCTACTATTTTACAAAACGATGCCGTAAAAGCGGTTCAACAAGGCCTGCTTACTGAAAAGGATGTTGATGAGGCATTATCTACCCTTTTTCGCACCGAATTTAAGCTTGGCTTTTACGATGATCCTGCTTTAGTACCCTTTCATAGTTACGGCGCGGATAGTGTAAATAATGCTTACCATAAAGCGCTTGCCCGTAAAGTTGCACAGCAAAGTATGGCTTTGCTTAAAAACGATAAAAATATTTTACCACTAAAAAAAGCAGATCATTCAAGCGTTATGGTGATTGGGCCAAATGCTGCATCGTTTGATGCGATGGTTGGCAATTATCATGGGACCAATACCAACGTGGTAAGTTTTGTTGATGGTATTACCTGTGCCGCAGGTCCCGGGACAAAAGTTGAATACGACCAAGGCTGTGATTACAAAGATACCACTCATTTTGGTGGAACTTGGGCTGCCGGCGGCAACGATATAACTATAGCTGTGATAGGATTATCACCTGTTTTGGAAGGAGAAGCCGGCGATGCGTTTTTATCAGAAACCGGCGGCGACAAAAAAGATTTAAGCTTGCCAAAAAGCGAGGTAGCTTTTATGAAAGCTTTAAGAAAGGGTGTAAAAAATAAACCAATTATAGCTGTAATAACAGCCGGGAGTGACATTGATATTGATGCGATAGCGCCATATGCTGATGCGATTATTATGGCTTGGTACCCTGGCGAGCAGGGTGGAAACGCCCTGGCTGATATTGTGTTTGGAGATGTTTCCCCGTCAGGGCATTTGCCCGTTACTTTTTATAAAGCCATTGATAACGTGCCCGATTACAAAGACTATAGTATGAAAGGCCGCACCTACCGATATTATGATGGTCCTGTGCAATATCCATTTGGCTTTGGTTTAAGTTATACTTCATTTGAGTATAACTTAAATGATAAATTGAAAAGCAAATACAAAAAAACCGATACCCTAACTGTAAATTTACAAGTAAAAAACACAGGCATAATGGATGGTGATGAAGTGGTACAGGCTTATATTGAATATCCTAAAATTGACCGCATGCCTGTAAAAGAACTAAAAAGCTTTAAACGCGTCTCGGTAACAAAAGGAAATGCACAATCTGTTACGCTTAAAATCCCGGTAATGGAATTACAAAAATGGGATTTGGCAACACATAAATGGAAGATTTATTCGGGAGATTATAAGTTGGTATTAGGGGAAAATTCGAGGGATGAAAAGCTTGGGACATTGTTTAAGATAGTAAATTAGTTCAGACACCCAACGCAAATTTAACCACAGCATTAGTGTGAATCACAGTTGTATCGAACAAGGGTACGCCGCAATCTTCTTGTTTAATAAGATGTGGAAATTCCGTACATCCTAAAATTACACCTTGAGCGCCCTGGTCAATTAATTTGTTAATGATGCTAATGAATCTCTTTTTAGTTTCAGCAGAGAAAATCCCTTTACCCATTTCATTGAAAACCGCATCGTGAATAAACCGCCTGTCATCCGCTGCGGGAACGAGTGCTTCAATTTGCTTTTGGGAAAGCTTGTTTTTAAAGAAGTTTTGCTCCATAGTTATTTTAGTCCCAAGCAGCACTACTTTTTTTATATACAGACCTGCAATTTCATTTGCCGCAGCTTCAGCAATATGAATAATGGGAATACCTATATGTTGTTGAACCTTATCGGCTATCATGTGTGGCGTATTTGCACAAAATACAATACAATCAGCACCTGCCTTTTCCAGGTTCCTAGCAATGCTTGTAAACTTTTTTGAAAGTTCTCCCCACTCATCCGGGTTAACCGGAGGTATAAACTCTTCAAAGTTTACGGAGTAAAGAAGCATTTTGGCAGAATTTAATCCGCCAAGAACCGTATTTATTTGTTCGTTTATATTCTTGTAATAATCTATAGTTGATATCCAGGTTGTACCTCCTATAAGGCCTATTGTTTTCATTATTGCCTAATGTTTTAGCGATTATATTATGATTTACAAATAAACAGCTAAATGTAATTTGAAACCTGGATTTTATAGATTTTTACAGATTAATGTTTTAAAAAAATCAGCGTAATCAAAAAAATCAATTAAAAATCAGCGATCAAGATAATAAGTTGCTAACTTTGTTAGCATGAAACGTTCAGGAAGTGCTGATTTGCCTTTACATTATGGCTACGTTCCCGTTTGGCTTGCCGAGCGGATGGCAAAGCTGGGTTTAGCTGTGGTGGAGAATATTGTGCTTGATTATGGTAAGGACGAAGTTTTACGCCGGCTTAGCGATCCTTTCTGGTTTCAAAGCCTGGGTGCGGTAATGGGCATGGACTGGCATTCATCAGGTATCACTACTTCCGTTATGGGTGCATTAAAGCGGGCCGTTAATCCACATAGTAAAGAATTAGGCATTTACATATGTGGCGGGAAAGGCAAATATTCTAAAGAAACGCCCAATGAATTATTAAAAATTAGTGAAACAACCGGCTTGGATGGCAATCATTTGGTTAAATGTAGCAAGCTGAGCGCCAAGGTCGATAATACTGCTATACAGGATGGTTTTCAATTATATACCCACAACTTTATTTTAAACAACAGCGGCAAATGGGCAGTTGTTCAACAGGGTATGAGCGCGCAAAGTAAAACCGCAAGGCGTTATCATTGGCATTCTGAAACGCTCACTTCATTTGTAGATGACCCGCATACTTTTATATATGGGCAAAATACGGGTACTATCTTAAATATGGCTGATAAACAAGCCGAAGGATCAAGAAACGGAGTGATGCAAATTGCAGGTGAAAATCCAGAACATATGCTTAAAGAGATCAACAAATTAATAATGCCCTCTCACCATGATGTAAAAGCAAAGGATGTTGATCTGAAAAGACTCGGCGCAGTTTTATGGCTCGCTCAAGAAAAACAACCTAAAGATTTTGAAGATCTTTTATTACTCCAGGGTTTAGGTCCTCGAACCTTGCAATCATTAGCCCTGGTAAGCGAAGTTATCCATGGTACACCTTCCCGGTTTAAAGATCCGGCAAGGTTTTCTTTTGCGCATGGCGGTAAGGATGGACACCCCTTCCCGGTACCTACAAAAGTTTATGATGAAACTATTGGCATTTTGCAAAATGCCATCCATAAAGCTAAATTAGGTATATCCGAGAAAAATGAAGCCATAAAACGCTTAACACAAGCAGCACAAAATGCTGAAAAAGATTTTATCCCCAATGCCAATTTTGACAAGGTAATTGAAAAGGAGAGGAATGATTCCTGGAAGTATGGTGGCCGGACTGTTTTCGGTAAAGCTAAAGCGCCCATACAGCAGCAGTTGAAATTATTTTAAACATCTTCCCCATGGGCTGTGTGCTCATAGTCAAAATATAAAACGGTGCTTATCCCGCACTCAATTATAGAAACAGTCTGAGGAACACAAACTATAATAATTGTGTAAATAAGTTAAAATTTATTAAATAATTTGTTAAAAAAGTTGCAATTATCATAGTTATTTCCAACATTTGATAAAACAATTTTAATTATAAATCGTTTAAGCTGTATATTGAAATTCTAAAAAAATATAGTATGATAAACCGGAAAGTGCGCGTTGAGTTTTTAATAGGAAATGGTTTCTTTGCTTTAAGAATAGATAATAAATTTTATGGTGTAGTACCTGTTAAAGCTATTTTTGAACCCATTTATGTGCCGGTAAAGTAATAACTTTATCCCGACAAAATATTTAATTGATATGATGCCTGTAAATTTTAAGAATCTTTCTTAAGATTTACAGGCTTTTTTTTATAAATACTGCCAATTACATTGCAGGTGTCTCAACAAATTCGTGCCTTATTTTATTCCATATCTCATTGGCAATAATTTCAGAGCTACGGTTTCCATCTATAATAAAAACTTGTTCTTCTTTTAACAAATCTATTACTTCAAAATATCTGTTCCTTACATTTTGAAGGTTTTCCAAAGTTTCATATAGTTCAATTGAGCTTCTGCCTTTATTTAAGCGGTCCATGCTTAATTCGGGTAATATGTCAATGTATATGTTCAAATCAGGCTTCCTTAAATCAGCGCTTAAAGAATTCGCTTGTATTACCCAATTTAAATCTACAAACTGGCTTTGGTAAGCAAATGATGACAAGTAATACCTGTCGGTAATCACAGTATAACCCTCATCTAACTTTTTTAAAATGCCATTGGTTTTATTCAAAAGGTGATCTAACCTATCAGCAACAAAAAGTGCGGCAATGGTACGATGATCAGCTTCCATCCTGTGATTGAACATGTCCCTTATGATCTTGCCCATTGGACTGTCAGTAGGTTCAAAAGTGGTATAAACCATTAATCCGGCTTTTTCGAGCTTTTCTGTTAATAATTTTACTTGTGTGCTTTTTCCGCTTCCATCTATGCCTTCAAAGGCAATAAAAAAGTTTTTTTTCATTAAAAGTGCCGACTACCGCAATGATTAATTGCGAAATGCAAAATAACAATAAGGACGGGGAAATCTATGTTTTAATTTATTTTAAAGATGCAACGATGACTTTAGCTGAATCTAAGTGCATCTGAATTATTGGCAAAGTTTTTTTTGCGAAATTTTGTATTGCAGCCTCGTTATTCGTGGTGGCGTCGGCAAATAATTTCACTGCATTCTCATGATCTTTTACCATCATTTGCATATATGCTTTATCAAACGCGGGGCCGGATTTTTTTGAAATATCCATGATCATTTTTTGATGGTCAGCGTTTACAGTATCCTTTTCAACAACCAGTTTATCTGTTTCAATTTTCTTCAACTCATTCCCTGCTTGCGTATGATCGCTGATCATCATTTTTGCAAATCTTATAACCCTCTGATTGCTCGAATTAGTTATGGCCAAACCCGATGCTTTTAGTTCCGCAAGGCCCCCTTCTATTCCATTTGTTATAAAGTTCAGTCCCTGTATGTCAACCAGTGTTGTTTGATTATAGTTTTTACCCCGTTTATTATGGCAGGCTTGAACCAAGAACACGGTAATAACTCCGAATACCAGGTATGTTAAATTTTTCATCACTAAAAAGTTTATATTATTACAGGTTTATAACAACTATTTGCCTATGTAGTTTCACTAATAGTCCGAAAGTCGGAAAAGTCCGGAAGTCCGAAAGTACTTAATTTTCAGACACAAAAGTTAATTTAATAAAGTTTTTTTTGCTTTCGGACTTCCGGACTTTTCCGACTTTCGGACTTCCTTTACGCCAAATTTCTACCTGCGTTAACAATGCCGTAAACTGTACGCACTACCAGTTTATTATATATTTTTTTTTGCTCTTCATCAGTAGTATTATTAAGACATTGCAAAGCATAATGCTGTATAATAACAAGCGGTAATACAATTCGTTCGCGTATTGCAATTGAACGGCGCTCAACCGGATATTCTTCCATTAATACTCCACAGCCTGTAAGTTCAAGTAATAAGGATTTAGTAAGTTCAAATTCGTCGCGCAGCATTTTCCAGAACTGACCAAATTTCTTATCTTTTTCCAGATATGCAGTAACCCTGAAATCTGATTTGGACATAGACATGGTACAATTATCAATCATAGTTTTAAAAAACCCTGATGATTTATATAGTTCTTTAATTTCTTTCCAATTTCCATCTTCTTTCATCTTATTTAAAGCAGTGCCAACACCATAAAAGCCTGGTATACTTTGTTTTAATTGGCTCCATGATGTTACAAAGCTTATTGCTCGCAGATCTTCCAGTTTTAGTGATGAATCCGAATTACGTTTAGTTGGCCTGCTGCTAATATTGATATGGGAAAGCAATTTTAAAGGACTAAATTTTTCAAGATACTCCATAAATAAAGGGTGATGACGCAAAGCCATAAACAGTTTATAGCTTTCATCCGCCATTAATGAAATCAATTCTTTATGCCTTTTATCCAAAAGGTCATCCCGGTTAGGATGAAGTGCAGATATAATACCGGCGTTTATCAATTGTTCCATATTGAACCTGGCCGTTTCAACAGATCCATATTGTGAACTAACCGTTTGTCCCTGTATAGTTAGCTGTATATGTTCGTTAGCGATCTCCTCTCCCATCGACGCATAAAAACGGTGCGTTTTTCCACCTCCACGGGCTGGTGGTCCACCCCGACCATCAAAAAAGGCCAGATCGATACCATGCTTCCTTGCCATAGTAGTAAGCTCAACTTTTGCCTTATAAATGGACCAGTTAGCCATTAAATAACCACCATCCTTTGTACTGTCAGAGAAACCCAACATAATGGTTTGCAGGTTCCCTCTTTTCTTCAAATGTTCTTTATAAAAAGGATGAGTATACAAACTTTCCATTACCTGTGCTGAAGACTTAAGATCATTCACCGTTTCAAACAATGGCATAAAATCAACACTTAATTCATCCTTTTTCCAGCCGCTCCATAAAAACAGGTCGATCAATTGCAGTATATCCGATGCTTGCTGGCAGTTACTGATAATAAAACGCTGGCAACCTTTTTCACCATTTGAATACTGAATTTGTTTCATCAGCCGGATGGTATTTAGGGTATCTTTTGTCATGCTGTCTGCATTGTCAGGACAAATAAAATCAGCTTCGTTAAATACGATACTCTTAAGCTTGTCTTCTTCGGCAAACCCTTCATATTTTTTGGGGATACCACTGTGAATTGCATTCTGTTCGGTACAATAATTAAACACTTTTCGTAATATCCTGCTATCTTGCCTTATATCTAAAGTAGCAAAGTAACAACCAAATAACCTTACTTTTTTAATCAGGTCTTCAACAATATCAACAAAAAGGCTGCCGTGATCGGTTATAAGCGTGTGTTTAATTGACTGTAGTATATCAAGCAATTTCCCCTGCAGGTCAGCAGCATCTTCCATATTATTTGCATTCCTGTAAATAATATCTTCGAGTGTAGCCATAGCCTTTTCCACACCTCTAAAGGTAATTCGCCGTTTTAAAACCCTGATATCACGATAATAACACCTGAACACTCTTTGTCTTAAAAAACTTGCTACCGCTTTTGTGGTTTCCGTGGTTACATTCGGATTTCCGTCCCTGTCACCTCCAGGCCAAAATCCTAATTCTAAAAGCTGGCTTTTTCTGTTTGCGTTTATGTCAAATTCTTCTTCAAGCTTTGACTGTATGCCTGATACGGCGTGATAAAATATATTTTCAAGAAACCAGGCAAGGCTTACCGCTTCATCTACCGGGGTTGGAGATGTCTTATTAAAAAATGGCGTCTTACCCAATTGCTGCAATAAAACATCTATGGTATTTATATCATTAGTTTTTAATGCTTCTATCAAATCAGTCATTATTCCCAATATGGTACCCGGATAAAATTGGGTGGGATGTGCTGTAAGAACAAGCCTTAATGAAAAATCGTTTAGCTTTTCGCTGATATTTTTTCTCGCCTGATCGCTTATAGAAGCATTTTGTAGCAAACTTTGCAAGGTTCCGCTATCATCTGACCGGCCAATTTTATTAAATGACGAGTCCTCTATAGCGTCAAACAATACTACCTGTCTTTCAATATATTGTATAAAACGGAACATGCGGTTAATTTGCTCACGCTGGTCAATATCCGGAACATATTTTTTGAAAAATGATTCGATAACTTCTGTTGGCGATACCAGTTTTGTGACTTCCTTTTCGCAGTGAGAACTAAAAAAAGGCAATAAAATACCGGTATCCTTTACCTGGTAAAAAGGCAGAGTTTGAAACAAACTGTTATATAACTCAAAACGGGTTACAACTTCATTGTTAAAAGCTGTTTCTCTTTGACTGAGTTTTAACGTTATAGGCATATTGAATAAATTGGATATAAAAACAGGATTCTATAAATTGGTTTATTGCAAGGTTCAGGATAGAATTAATTATATTCCATATCTAAGAGCCCGTCAAATTTAATTTTCAAAATTTAAATGTAGGAAATAATGAGTAATTTATAATACATATCTGTTATTATTACAATATTTATTAAAATAAGACATAAAGATTTAATTTTTGTAAATTTGCAGACTATTTTTATGATTTTTATAAATCATAAATGAAACCATTATGAGCTACAATTCATAAAAAATGAACTCAATAGCTCATTCGTCAGTTGGCGGATCACAATTAAAAAACAAATCGGATGAAAATAAACACCAGGGAAATAAAGAGCTTTTTTTACAGCCAGTATTTTTCTGATGGCTTGCGTATTCCCATAGGTATTTTACTACCATCTATAATCCTATCACAATTTAATCATTTTGACCTTGGCCTTACCATGTCGTTAGGTGCTTTGTGTATTTGTGTTATAGACAATCCAGGCCCGGTTTCATATAAACGCAATGCCATGGTGATTGGTAATGTCTGCCTTTTTTTGGTGGCTGTTATTACAGGTTTTGCCCGCCTTAATGTATATACGCTGGGATTGGAGATCACTGTACTTTCGTTTTTATTCTCCATGTTCACAGTTTATGGTAACCGGGCTGCATCAGTGGGTACCTCTGCCCTGCTGGTGATGATATTTATGATCGATAAACCTTTAAAACCCTCAGATGTAATAGGATTTAGCGCCCTAATTTTAGCTGGGGGGGTATGGTATTTATTGTTCAGCGTTTTGTTTTTTGAAATAAGGCCATATAGAGCTGCGCAACAAACCCTTGGGGAAAGCATTAACGATATCGCTAAATTTTTGCGGATAAAAGCCGATTTTTATTTATCGGAAACTAATATTGATGAAAATTATCGAAAACTTGTTTCACAGCAAATAAAAGTAAGTCAGAGCCAGGACGCTGTAAGAGAAATACTATTTAAAAGCCGGGTATTGATACGGGAATCAACCCATGCCAGCCGGATATTGGTTCTCACTTTTGTTGATCTGGTTGATATGTTTGAAAAAATAATGGCCACCCATTATGACTATGCATATATAAGGGAGAAATTTAAAGCAACCGGAATCTTAAATGAAATAGCAGGAATTTTACAGGGAATGGCCGGTGAAGTGGATAATATAGCTTATATGGTTTTAACAAATACCCGGAGAAGACGGAGACGCTATTTTAATGCAAGTTTGGAACAGTTAAAATCAAGAATTGATGAAATTGGTGAAGATGAACCAGGTACCAGTAATTTGGCATTAAAAAAAATATTAATAAACCTGAGGGATTTAAATGACAGGATAACCAGCATTTACAATTATTACCATTCAAAATCATCAGACATGTTGATGGGAAATAATGCTGACATTGAATATTCAAAGTTTGTAACTCACCAGGAGTATTCACCGAATATATTTTTCAATAACTTCTCTTTTACCTCTTCGGCATTTAAACATGCTGTAAGAGCGTCATTAGTTTGCCTGGTTGGTTTTATAACTGCCAGGACAATTGCGATGGGCCACCATTCCTATTGGGTATTATTAACAATCATTGTAATATTAAAACCTGGTTTCAGTTTGTCAAAACAACGGAATTACCAGCGGCTTATTGGCACTATTGGCGGTGGTATTATCGGAATATTGATTTTGATGCTGATACAGGATAAAACAACTGAATTTATTGTTTTGATTGTTTTAATGATGGGGACTTATAGTTTCCTCAGGTTAAATTATGTGGTGAGTGTTATTTTTATGACACCCTATGTACTTATCCTGTTTAAATTATTAGGTGTAGGCATGGTGGTTGATGAACGGATTATTGATACTTTAATTGGTTCAACTATAGCCTTTATTGCCAGTTACCTTATTTTTCCAACCTGGGAATTTGAACAAATACAAGACAATCTTAAAAATGTAATATCCGCTAATGTTAATTATCTTGCAAAGATAGCGGAAAGTATTTGGGGGATGGAAGTAAGCACCATCGACTATAAGCTAGCCCGCAAGGACGTTTTTGTAAAATCAGCAAACTTGTCTGCAGCATTTGAAAGGATGACATCTGAACCAAAAAGCAAGCAAAGGAAAATTAAGGAAATACATAAATTTGTTGTGCTTAATCATATTTTATCGTCTAATATCGCGACTATTGCTTTGGATATTTCCACAAAAGGAATACATAAAACATCATCAGAGAACCTAAAGCTAATTAAAAAAAGTATTGCTGTACTTAATGATTGTAATAAAAAACTGGGTGGAACAGTTGTTAAACTCGATATTCTAAAAACGCCATCTATAGATTCCGAAAATGACCAAAAAGCGTCAGCTGATGATTTGCTGCTTCAGGAGCAATTGGGTTTTATTTATAAAATTAGTAATGATATTGCGAGGGTGACTGATAATATTTTGAGCCCCACCTAATCCTCCCCGGTTGGGAGGACTTTTTAATTCGGTAGTTAATAAAAAATTTCTTTCCTTTTTTTAAGTCTCCCCTACCGGGGGAGATTTAGAGGGGGCTTACAGCAACTCCGTCGCCAGATTTGCCAGTTCACTCCGCTCCCCTTTTTGCAGGGTAATATGCGCATAAAGCGGATGCCCTTTGGCTTTATCTATTAAATAACTTAACCCGTTACTTTCCGAATCAAGATATGGGGTATCAATCTGATAAATATCGCCTGTAAAAACAAATTTACTATTTTCACCTGCGCGGGATATAATGGTTTTTATCTCGTGCGGCGTTAGATTTTGCGCCTCGTCAACTATAAAAAATATTTTACTCAAGGTACGTCCACGTATAAATGCCAGCGGGGCTATGGATATCTTGTCATTACTTACCAGCTCATCAATTTTGGCCTGCATTTTTTCATCATCAACAAACTGGTCTTTAATAAATTTCAGGTTATCCCAAATAGGTGCCATATATGGGTCGATCTTTGATTTTACGTCGCCAGGCAAAAATCCAATATCTTTATTACTAAGCGGAACAATTGGCCGGGTAACATAAATCTGCCGGTAATATTTGCGTTGTTCCAAAGCGCTTGCCAATGCCAGCAATGTTTTCCCTGTCCCTGCATTGCCCTGTATAGAAACCAATTTAATATCGGGATGGAGCAGAGCATGAATAGCGAAAGCCTGTTCCATATTTTTTGGAAAAATATTAAAAACCGGCTGCTCTATTACTTTCTCTAATTGTGCAGTTTTGGAATTATAAAAAACTGATACCGAGTTTTTCTTTCCGGTCAATGTATAAAAATGATTACTGGTATGCGGCTGCATTTCAAAACTATCGCCAGGTATTATCTCATCTTTATTTAATTGGCCAATAAGTTTTTCCGAAACTTTGTTTAAAGTTGTTTCTCCTGTGTATAGTTCGTCGAGGTTTTTAATTTTACCTGTTTCATAATCTTCCGCATGAAGGTTTAACGATTTGGCTTTTAAGCGAAGGCAAATATCTTTAGAAACAAGGATTACTTTTTTGTCCGGATTTTCTTCCTGCAAACCTAAAGCTGCATTCAAAATGCGGTGGTCAATCTTATCTGAACCAAAAACAGCTTCCGCATCCACAGCTATGGACTTGGTATCCATAATCACTTTAAAACTTCCTTTGCTTTTACCGTTCAAAGGCTGCCATTTATTAACCAGGTGGTTGTGCGAAATATCATCCATTAGCCTGATAAAACTTCGTGCTTCAAAATTGCGGGTATCATTACCGCTTTTCATATTATCAAGCTCTTCCAGTACTTGGATAGGTATAGCCACATCGTGTTCCTGGAAATTTTCAAATGCGTTATGATCATACAGGATCACGGAGGTATCCAAAACAAATATTTTCTTTTTCTCGTTTTGTTTGCTCTTGCCTTCCTTACTCATAAGGGGCTAAATTAGTTATTTTAGGGATTAGAGGGAAATGAAATTTGAGCAGGTCTGCACAAAAAGGCTTGTAAAAATGAAAACGGAAGCCTCTTCTTTCGATTTGACTTCCGTTTCCTGACTCCTTGTATAACCGTGGTCATACATGAAGCACCAAGTTTTGTGTAAATTGACCGATCTGCTATTCTGTTGTTCTTTCGAACATTGATTCTTTCAGTTCATTAGTTGTATTGCTTTTCTCCGTAAAAAATTGCAACCCTTTCTAATACCTTTTAAATTAATTTGTTTTTCTAAAGCTTTCGCTTTTTCTTTTTCTGTTAATTTCAGGTACTTCCTTGATCTTTAGCGCCCCCGAAGGTTTGCCCGATTCAATTTAATAATCCTGTAAGGCTGTCAAAGTACGTCGTTCTTGATAATTCTAAGATAGGTACTTAAAGAACATTTGTCAAGTGTTTTTTTATTTTTTTTATTAACAGGTTTTAAACATCATTCTTTACTCAAAAAACCTATTATTTACCTATGAATGAAGTAATTATTGAAGATTTTATTTGTTATTAACACTTTACTTATTCACAAAAGACCAAAAAAATAATGCTATTAAACATCTTTTAAAATTCTCAACCATAATTTTTTAAAAATATTCAATTTAATTTTATCGATTAGCTTTAATTAGTACTCTTAAATTAACCCGAAACTTGCTAATCCTAAAGATTTCCTTTATTTATGTAAAACAATCCAATTTAAACTGTATAAACAAAACCCATGAAACGCAACTACTACATAGTAGCATTAATAATGCTTACGTTCTTTGTTATTTCATTCATTACTAATATCATAGGGCCACTCTCACCCGAATTTATAAAAGACTTTAAATTAAGTGATCTATTAGCGGGAGTATTACCATTTGCTTTTTTTATTGCATATGGGGTAATGTCTATTCCTTCAAGTATGCTGGTACAAAAATATAATGAGAAAGTGATCATGACCGCCGCTTTTGTGGTTGCCTTTTTGGGATCGCTGCTTTTAGCTGTTGAACCTAATTACCTTACAACAGTTTTATCACTTTTCCTTATCGGGTGCGGTATGGCTATGTTGCAGGTGGTGATCAACCCTTTGTTACGAACAGCTGGCGGTGCAGAGAATTATGCATTTACATCTGTAATGGCTCAACTTATATTTGGAGGAGCATCTTTTCTTAGCCCCTTGGTATATTCTTACATGGTATTAAATTTAAACGGCAAAAACAGTTCAGGCATTTTTTCAATACTGCAACCACTAGTTCCTGGTAACCTTCCATGGATATCGCTTTACTGGCTGTTTGCTGTCATTTGTTTTTTTATGTTCATCATTTTATTAGCGTCAAGATTTCCAAAAGTTGAATTAGCAAGTGACGAAAAAGCTGGACCATGGAAAACGCATGTAATGCTTTTTAAAAAACCCGTTGTTATTTTATATTTTATTGCACTGTTTTGCTATGTAGGTACTGAACAGGGAGTATCTTACTGGATGTCTCAGTTTCTTTTTGAATATCATAAATATGATCCGCAAACAACAGGCGCAAAGGCGGTAGCTTATTTTTGGGGGTTAATGACTATTGGAGGAATAATAGGCTTATTTTTATTAAAGATAATGGACAGCCGTAAACTTTTAGTTCTTTTCAGCATACCTGCGCTTATCGCCTTAACATTAGGCCTTTTTGGAAGTGCGCAAATTTCATTATACGCGTTCCCTATTGTTGGCTTCTTTATGTCGGTAATGTATCCTATTGTATTTTCGCTTGCCCTTAGCTCTGTTGATGAGCATCATGGTTCTTTTGCAGGAATTTTAGTTACTGGGATTATAGGAGGAGCAGTTGTTCAGCTTTTGATTGGTGGTTTAGGAAACCTTTTTGGTTTACGTGCAGGTATGCTTTTTATTTACCTAACCATGGGTTATATACTTAGCATTGGTTTTTGGGCCAAGCCACTTATTACCAATAAAACTATTTTTGATGCAAAAGAGCCTGCCAACTAAATATGAAAGACATAAAAATTATAGGAATTGATTTAGGTGCTACAAATATCCGCGGCGCTGTTGTAGACGACCAGGTTATTTCTGAGATTAAATCAAAACGCATAAATACAAAAGGCACCGAACAGCAGGTTTTAGATGATGTATTTGCAATAGCCGATAAACTGGTTGACAATTCGGTTAAAGCAATAGGTATTGGCGTTCCGAGTGTGGTAGATGTAAAAGAAGGCATTGTTTATGATGTGCAGCACATCCCCTCATGGAAAGAAGTGCATTTAAAACAACTGATGGAAGCCCGGTACCATATACCTGTTTTTGTAAATAATGACGCCAATTGCTTTGCGCTTGGTGAATATTATTTTGGACAAGGCAAAGGCGTTGATAGTTTTGTAGGACTAACCATTGGCACAGGTCTGGGTTCGGGTATTATTATCAACAAACAGTTATACGCTGGTACGAATTGCGGGGCAGGTGAATTTGGAATGGTTGATTACCTCGATCATAATTATGAATTTTATTGCAGCGGCTCTTTCTTTCAAAATGTTTATGGTTTAAACGGCGAAGAAGTATTTAAAAATGCGAAAAACAGCGATCCTCAGGCTTTAAAGCTCTATAAGGAAATGGGCGTACATTTAGGAAATGCCATAAAGTTAGTTATGTATACTTACGATCCTGAACTAATCATTTTAGGCGGTTCTGTACAATTGGCTTATGAATATTTTGAGCAAACCATGTGGGAACGTATTAAAACATTCGGTTATACAAAAAGCATTGGACGACTGCAAATAAAGAGGTCAGCATTGGAAAATAGTGGAATTTTAGGGGCAGCGGCTTTGTATTATGATGCAAAGTAGTCCGAAAGCGGCGAAAGTCCGGAAGTCCGAAAGATTTCTTACTTCCTGTCTTTCGGACTTTCCTGACTTTCGGACTTCCTAACTTACCTCGTATAATTCGGCGCTTCTTTAGTTATCGTAATATCATGCGGATGACTTTCTCTCATACCTGCAGCGGTGATGCGTACAAATTTGGCATTTTGCAGGTTTTCGATAGTAGCAGCTCCGCAATAATGCATACCGGCACGTAAACCCCCTATGTATTGATAGATCACTTCAGCAAGAGTACCTTTGTAAGGAACCCTGCCAACTATGCCTTCAGGAACAAGTTTGGTAACTATATCTGTGTCATCCTGAAAATAGCGGTCTTTTGAGCCTTTATCCATTGCTTCTACCGAACCCATGCCCCGGTAGGATTTAAATTTTCGGCCTTCATATATGATCGTTTCACCTGGCGATTCTTCAACCCCGGCAAATAGCGAACCGGCCATTATTGAACCAGCGCCTGCTGCTATAGCTTTAACTATATCGCCTGTTTGCTTAATACCTCCATCTGCTATAACAGGGATACCAGTCCCCTCTAATGCCCTTGCACATTCGTAAACAGCAAACAGCTGTGGAACTCCTACCCCTGCAACTATACGGGTAGTACAAATAGAACCAGGACCGATCCCTACTTTTACCCCATCTGCACCTGCATCTGCAAGGGCAAGGGCTCCTTCTGCTGTAGCTACATTCCCTGCTATAACCTGCAAATGAGGGTATAACTGCTTTATTTGCCTAACCATATCGATTACTCCCTTTGAATGGCCATGCGCAGTGTCCACAGTTATTACATCAACTCCGGCATTTACCAGGGCGGTTACTCTGTCAATATTATCAGGAGCTACCCCAACAGCTGCTCCTACACGCAAGCGTCCGAACTCGTCCTTACACGCGCTAGGGAAGTTTTTAAATTTTTGAATATCCTTAAAAGTTATCAAGCCACATAAAAAGCCGTTCTTGTCAACTACAGGAAGCTTTTCTATCTTATGGTTCTGCAATATTTCTTCAGCCTGGAAAAGTGTAGTTCCCAGTGGTGCGGTTACCAGGTTGTTGATTGTCATAACCTCACTTACCGGGCGGTTCATTTCTTTTTGAAAACGAAGATCGCGGTTTGTGATGATGCCTCTCAGTTTACGTTCCCCATTAACAATTGGTATACCGCCTATCCTGAATTCGCGCATAATTTTTACTGCATCAGCAACAGTCGACGCTTCATGTAATGTCACCGGATCCTGGATCATACCGCTTTCTGAGCGTTTTACCTTACGTACTTCGTCCGCCTGGGCTTGTGCGCTCATATTTTTATGAAGAATCCCAATACCGCCGGCCTGGGCAATGGCAATAGCCAAAGCAGATTCAGTAACAGTATCCATAGCTGCCGACAGTATAGGAATGTTTAACTTTATCTTTTTTGTAAGCCACGAACTGGTGTTCACGTCACGCGGTAAAACTTCTGAATAAGCGGGGATGAGTAAAACGTCGTCGTAGGTTAAACCTTCGGCAACAAATTTTGAGGAGTATGATTGCATAGCAAATAATTGTTTGGAGTTATTATTTGCCGGGCAAAGCTACCTTTTTATTTCGGATTTTGGAAGTTGGATTTTGAATTTATTGATAAATAATGGGAACAGATATTAAAAATTGCCTTAGAATGACAGCCCCGCCTAAATCCTCCCCGGTAGGGAGACTTTAATACGCAAGTTAATAGAATACGTTTTAAAATAGGTTTTTAAAGTCTCCCCTACAGGGGGAGATTTAGAGGGGGCTACTAATACTTCCCTACTATAACCTTATAAAACTGATCAACATTTAAATACAGGTCTGCAAGTTGTTTTAGTTCTTCGGCTTTAACGGTTTTTATTGTGGATACATACCTGTCGTAATAATCATAATCAAGGCCCGAAAAATATAGGTTTTTAAATTTATCGGCATGCGAGAAAACATTTTCAAGACTGCCCAACAATGATCCTAACATAAAATTCCGAACCAGTGATAATTCTTCTTCTGGTATAAGCTGACTCTTTAATAAATCTACTTCCTTTTCAATTTCGGTTATTGCCGCTTTACATACATCGGCACCAACCTCCGTGGCAATAAATAATGAACCGCTTTGCTTTAACGAGGTCATGCCCGAACCAATTCCATAGGTATAACCTTTATCTTCGCGAATGTTAGCCATTAACCTTGATCCAAAGTATCCGCCTAAAACGGTATTCAAAACCTGCAATGCCGGGAAGTCAGGATGGGTACGGTTGATAACCGGTAAGCCCATACGGATAGCTGATTGCAAAGCTTCGGGCTTTTCTACAAAATAAAAACGATCATCAGATGATCTGAACTTTGGTTGAGTAATATCAGATTTTATTGTGGAATCTGTCCAATCCTTATCAAAAGTACCTGTTATCAAATCAAGTATCTCTGGTTCTATTTTACCTGCAATTATAACAGTACAGTTTGATGGTTGGTACATTTGTTTAAAATGTGCCAGCATATCTTCGCGTTTCAGCGTTTTAAAATGGTCAGCTTCAGCACCCAATCCATACAATGTACTTCCAAACAAAGCTTTGTTGAATATCCGCCGCGCAACAAAATCGTTTTTTTGTAAACTTACCTGCAGTTTTTGCTGCTGATTACGAATAAATGTTTCCAGTTCCTTTTCAGGAAAAATAGAATCGGTAATAATATCCTTAATCACAGGCAAAGTATGCTGTAAATGCTTATTCAAACTATACAGAACAACCTGCGATTGGTCGTAACCAAATTCAACTTGCAAAAAGGCGCCGTAGAAATCAACCTTATCAGCAATTTGCGAAGCTGTTAAACTACCGGTGCCTTCGGTAAGCATGGTATTCACCGCTATATTAAGTAAAGGTTTATCCGGATTAAAACGCAGATTACCAAATACCCACTCAATACGTACTAACTCCTGGTCGCCGGAGTTAAAACAAAAAACATTGCAGCCATTTTCTAATTTTTGATGAGCAGGCCTTATCAGGTTTATATTTTCGATATCCCTGAAATCAGGGGCATTTTTTCTATTTATTATCATTTTAGTTGTTAGGGTTGTAGAAGTTGTAAGGGTTGCAGACGTTGTAGAAGTTGTAGGGGCTGTAATAGTTGAAAGAGTCATTATATTTAAATGATTCCACAATTTCAACATTTATAACAATTTCAACCTCTACAACCATTTCACCAACAATTACAACTTTTATTAACTTTTCTCCGCCAAATAAATAAGCGTCGATGAATTCTTTTTTATAAATAGCTTATTAGTAAGTTCTTTTATTTGTTCAGCAGTTACGGCCAGGTGTTTAGCGGTTTCGTGATTCAACAAATCAGCTTCACCCAGCAATTCAAAGGATGCAAGGTTCATGGCTTTATCCAATAGCGCCATTTCCGAAAAGATCATTGTCGATTCTACCTTGTTTTTTACTTTAGTCAATTCGTCTGCAGGAATTGTTTCTTTTTTTAATCGTTCAAGTTCTTCCCATATAGCGGCTTCGGCAGTTTCAATGCTTACATTTTCAAGTGGCTTTCCTTCAAAAACGAACATGCCTTTATCCAAACTTCCCGTCATATAAGCGTGTACCTCACTAAATAATTGTTTTTCTTTTACCAGGTTCCGGTACAAGCGGGAGGAATTTCCACGTGATAAAATATCTGAAATTAGTTCAGCAGTATAATAGGAGTCGTCAAGACGGCTACCCATCTGGAACGCTATATATACATCATTAAGCGGCACTTTTGCAACAACGGTTTCCCGGCGTTCTTCATGCTGCTCAGACTCCTGTGGTAAATTGCGGTGATATTTTTCCCCGGCAGGAATCGGGCCAAACCATTTCTCGGCTAATTTCATAGCTTCTTCCGTTTTCACATCGCCACCAATAACCATAATAGCATTTTGTGGATTATAATGCTTTTTGAAAAAGGCTTTAACATCCTCAATCTTAACATCCTCAATATGTTTAATCTCCTTGCCTATTGTTGCCCATTGGTAAGGATGTTTTTTATATACCATCGGCCTTAAACGAAGCCATACATCGCCATAAGGCTGATTGAGATAACGCTGTTTAAATTCTTCAATTACTACATTACGCTGAACTTCCAGGCTTTTTTTGCTGAATGCAAGGCTAAGCATCCGGTCACTTTCCAGCCAAAACGCAGTTTCTATATTTGCAGATGGCAGGGTGATGTAATAATTTGTAATATCATTGCTGGTGAAGGCATTGTTTTCTCCCCCTACACGCTGCAGTGGCTGGTCATAATCGGGAATGTTTACCGAACCGCCAAACATGAGGTGCTCAAATAAATGTGCAAAGCCTGTTTTATCAGGATCTTCATCGCGGGCACCCACGTCATATAAAATATTAAGCACCGCCATTGGGGTAGTATGATCTTCGTGTACAATTACCCGTAAGCCATTATTTAAAGTAAATCGATTAAATTTAACCATGTATTAACTTTCTATTAAAGAGGATAGCAAAGGTAAAATTTTTGCTGAAAGGAAGGGAATGTTGGAAAGTTGAAATGTTTCAAAGTTGTAATGTTGTAAATTATTTGCCTTCAATCGTTGGCTTTAATACCTTTAACCTTTGTCCTTTTGCCTTTTACCTCAAAATATGATTTCTCAAACTGAACTTTTAAAGCAAATATCTGGCACAATCGGAAAAACAAAAGTGCTGGAGCTTAGCCGTATCCTGCATGAACAGGATTTTGCTTTACACGATTTGATTGATCTTACTTTTAATGCGGATAAAAACATAGCATTCAGGGCGGCATGGATACTTGAAAATGTTTTTTTGCAAAACCCAGAAATTTATGGACCTGAGCTGGAATATTTATTAAGCCGGATTAAAGATGTTAAATACCCCAGTTGCCAGCGGCATTATGCTAAGGTCGTAATGCATATTACCAATAAAAAAGCCCCGATCCTCATACAACAATTGCTGCAGCAAACTGACTTGGAGCCCATAGTTGAACGATGCTTCGATTGGATGATAGACCCAAAAGTAAAGGTAGCCGTCAAAGTGTTTGCCAGCGAGGCCTTATTTAATTTGAGCAGCCGTTACCCATGGATTAAAGAAGAACTTGCAAATCAAATAAAATTCCTGATGCGAAACGGAACAGCAGCAATTCAGTCGAGAGGACGAAAATTGCTTGCTTTACTTTAGTTTGCAGTCTTCAGTGACAGTTGGCATTTTTTAAGAGTAATTGCAACTGCTAACTGTCTACTGCCAACTTTCTACTCAGTCGGTCTATCTTCTCCATGGAGCGTATTACTTACCTGTTTATGATGCAATTTTGCCTCGATGGCTGAAGAACTGTTATTTGCATAAGTGCCGTAAGCATTTACTAATACCCCTTTTAAATCATATTTTGCTGAAGTAACTGCATAAACAATAGACATGTCTGACGGATTACTTGGCCCTTCGAAACGGTAAAATTCATCAATTTCAAAATCGTCAGCGGTCATATGTATGCCTTTATCTTTATCATCTATGGTATCGCCTTCCAGGCTGAGGTTGGCAGTATAGCCTCTTTTCATCAAATCATTAGTAGCTTCAACTACATTATCATATGTTTTCATGGTGATACCTATGTTTAAGTAACCAGCGGTTTTTTAATAAATGCTGTTATAGCTATAACTATCTAAGCTTATTGTTGTTTGAGTTATATTATAATTAAAGCATATAACGCAATATTTAATTTAAATACAGCAATACATTTTCCTTTACCTAAACTTTCTTGCTTAAAGTTATAGCATCTAACCAATAATACATATTGATTAAAAAAACAACCAAACAAACACTAAATTCATAAATAAACTATAATTTAATTGAAAAATTTATATTATTTTGGCAGTTGATAAATGTATGTTATGCAAAAATTAAATTCGTGGCCGGTCTAAAACTCCTATTTGATCTCTCTCCCGACCCTCTATGCTTATTAGCATCAAACGGTTATTTTAAAATGGCAAATGGGGCTTTAATGAATACTTTGGGTTACACCGAAGAAGAGTTAACATCAGCACATTTTTTAGACTATATACATCCTGAAGATAAGGATAATACAACTAAGCAATTAAATTCCTTATCAGCATCTGAAACAACTTGTTCTTTTGAAAACCGATTTTGCTGTGCAGACAACAAGTATAAATGGCTCTTATGGAATGTAAAAAAACTGCCCGATAATACTATTTATGCTTCGGCAAGAAATATTACATATTATAAAAAGCTGCAGGAATTCATAGAATCTAAGGAAAATTATAAACTTTTATTTTACTCAAATCCACTGGCTATAGTAATTTATGATATGGAAACATTGGCTATACTTGATGCTAACCAGGTTGCAAGCACAATGTACGGTTATACCAGGGAAGAGTTTTTAAAATTAACAATTAAGGATGTACGTCCACCGGAAGAAATCCCCTTGATAGTTGATGCAATTAAAAATCGTGAATACGATACAGAGATAAAAAATCTGGGCATATGGAACCATCAAAAAAAGGATGGAACACTTTTTAAAGTGGAGATAATAGGCCATTCTATTGAATATATGCACAGGCATTGTATGATTGTGGTTTGCAATGATATTACTGAACTATCACAAACATTGCGTTCCCTGGAATTAAGTATTGAAAGGTTTGAATATGTTACAGAAGCAACTTCTGATGTTGTTTGGGACTGGAATTTAGAAACAAATGAGGTTTACTATTCCAGTAATATAGAAAAATTATTTGGTCATACCCCTGGGGTTAATATTGGCGATATGCGATTTTTCGCACAGCATGTACATCCGGATGACAGGGAAAGAGTTGTGCTTTATGCCGATCCGGTGAAGTTTGGTACTATGAAATACTGGACAGAGAAATACCGTTTTGGAAAGGCTGATGGAGAATATGCGTATGTGCTTGATAAGGGTATAATAATCAGAGATAAAGACGGTATTGGGATACGTATGATTGGAGCAATGCAGGACATTACGGAATTAAAAAATAATGAGCTGCATATTACCAAACAAAAAGATCAATTGATGGAAATTGCACAAATCAATGCACATGAAATCAGGCGGCCAATTGCCACTATTTTAGGTTTGATAAACCTAATAAATAGAAATGCCATAGCTGATAAAGGCAACCTTGAAGTACTTGAACACATGGAAACCGCTACTAATGAGCTTGATATGGTTATAAAACGTATAATATATAAAACCGTTGATTAAAAAGATTTTGCCTTCTTGGTTTTAATTAAGTTCATGTGTTAGTATAAATTCAAATTCTCTACACAACAAAAAAGCCATCCGCAAATGTCGGATAGCTCTTAACATAATGGATTTAATTGTATTATTATTTCACCACCGCTTCTTCTTCATGCGGATTCAAAAACACAAAATTATTATCAAACATATCCAGTTTTATTTTGCTGTCCTTATTTACTTTTCCGGCTAGTATTTGCTTGGACAGTTCATTAAGAATCCGTTTCTGTATTACCCTTTTCAACGGCCTTGCTCCATATTGAGGATCGTATCCTAACTGTGCCAGCCAATCCAAAGCTTCTTCTGATGCTTCGAGGGTAATTCCCATTTCTGCAAGTGTATGCTGAACCTGTTTAAACTGCAGCTTAACAATTTCTGTTATCTCATCACGGCTAAGCGGGGTAAACATTATGATCTCGTCAATACGATTCAAAAATTCAGGCCTTATTGTACTTCTTAACAATTCAAACAATTGATTCTTGGTTTTGGCTATAACCTCATCCTTATCACTTTCATCATAACCCTGGAAGTTCTCCTGGATAATATTTGAGCCTATGTTCGAAGTCATAATGATGATGGTATTTTTAAAGTTCACTACCCTACCCTTATTATCCGTTAAGCGCCCATCATCCAAAACCTGCAATAGTATGTTAAACACATCAGGGTGCGCTTTTTCAATCTCATCCAGCAAAATCACACTGTATGGTTTGCGACGAACAGCTTCTGTTAACTGACCGCCTTCATCATAGCCCACATAACCCGGAGGAGCGCCAATGAGCCTGGAAACGGAATGACGTTCCTGGTATTCCGACATATCAATACGTATCATTGCACCTTCGTCATTAAAAAGATACTCGGCTAAAGCTTTTGCAAGTTCGGTTTTACCTACTCCTGTAGTGCCTAAAAATATAAATGACCCTATTGGTTTGCGTTTATCCTGTAAACCTGCACGGCTGCGGCGTATGGCATCGCTAATAGCTTCAATGGCTTCCTCCTGCCCCGCTACACGCTTATGTAATTCATCTTCCAGGTGTAGTAGTTTTTCCCGTTCGCTTTGTATCATTTTAGAAACCGGGATACCTGTCCACCTGGAAACAACACCTGCAATATCTTCGGCGGTAACTTCTTCCTTTAGCATGCGGCTATCGCTTTGATTTTCAAGCAACGCAGCTTTAAGCTTATCAACTTCCTGCTGAAGTTCGCGGATGGTACCATAACGCAATTCAGCTACACGGCCATAATCGCCGGCACGTTCTGCCTGTTCAGCCTCCAATTTATAATTTTCTATTTGTTCAACCTTTAGGTTGATGCCGTCAACAAGATCTTTTTCGCTTTGCCATTTAGCACGAAGTGAATCACGTTCAGCTGATAGATTGGCTATTTCTTCGCTTAATTCTTTCACCTTTTTAGTATCCTTTTCCCGCTTAATAGCTTCGCGTTCAATTTCCAACTGCATAATCCGGCGCTCCAGTTCATCAACCACTTCAGGAACAGAATCCATTTCCAAACGCAATTTGGAAGCAGCCTCATCCATCAGGTCTATTGCTTTATCAGGTAAAAAACGGTCAGATATGTAGCGTTGCGACATTTCTACAGCCGCAATAATGGCTTCATCCTTAATGCGTACTTTATGGTGGGTTTCGTAACGTTCTTTTAGCCCGCGTAATATAGAGATGGCATCTGCGGTATCAGGTTCATCAACTAATACCATCTGGAAACGGCGCTCTAAAGCTTTATCCTTTTCAATATATTTTTGGTATTCGTTTAAAGTGGTTGCACCAATAGCCCTTAATTCCCCCCTTGCAAGTGCAGGTTTTAATATATTGGCGGCATCCATAGCGCCTTCACCCCCGCCGGCGCCAACAAGAGTATGTATTTCGTCTATAAAAAGAACAATTTCCCCATCACTTTGGGTTACTTCTTTTATAACTGCCTTTAAACGCTCTTCAAATTCACCTTTATATTTTGCACCTGCTACAAGTGCACCCATATCCAGGGAGTAAACTGTTTTTGATTTCAGGCTTTGGGGTACATCGCCTTTTATAATACGGAATGCAATACCTTCAGCAATAGCTGTTTTACCTACTCCTGGTTCGCCAACGAGTATTGGATTGTTTTTAGTACGACGGGAAAGTATCTGTATAACACGCCTGATCTCGTCATCACGACCAATGACTGGGTCAAGTTTGCCTGATTCTGCATATTCATTTAGGTCGCGAGCATATTTATTTAAGGCGTTGTAGGTAGCTTCGGCATTCTGATCTGTTACCTTATTATCACCGCGTAAATCTACAATGGCTTTTTTCAGGTCTTTTTCATTTACACCATAGTCCTTTAAGGCACTGCTGGTTTTATCATTAACAGTTAAAATTCCAAGCAAAATATGTTCAACAGAAACAAATTCATCTTTAAATTCTTTAAGATAACCTTGTGCTTTTTGCAAAACCGAATTTACACCGGATGACAAATAAACATTACTGCCGCTTACTTTTGGGAAAGAGGCAATCTGGCTGTCAAGTGTTTCATTTAAACGGTTTATATTTACGTTCAGTTTTTTTAGCAAATAACTAATTACGTTCTCATCAACAAGCAACAAGCCTTTTAGCAGGTGTGCCGTTTCAATAGCCTGCTGCTGGTTGCCTGTTGCTATCTCAGAAGCCTTTTGAACAGCTTCTTGTGCTTTTATGGTAAAATTATTGAAATTCATGATGTTTAAATTGACTATTATTTGAATAAGAATTTACTGAATTATAGAATTTTCAGAATGTGTAATTATATTCTTAAAAGGTTTAAAAGCCTAAAAATCCTGCTAATTAAAAATCTCGATTAAACAATTTCATCAAATCACCTGCCATTAAACCAAGGATGTTAAATTGTCGCTTTATAACATTGCAACAAGTTATTTTGTCACAGCAAGTACACAGGACTGGTACACAGGGTATTTATTTACAAATAATAAAACAAAAAATTTAATATTTTTGTTTTCCGATGTAACTATTGTATTTTGAAAGCACACTTTTTCAAAAACCTGCCAGGTAAATATAAAATAATCTGGCGCAATTACTACACAGGTCAAAACCTGTTATTGGTTCGTGTAGGAAGTGTTATTTTTTTGCTGCTAACTTTAATCATAAGAGTACTTTACCAGGTTTTTCCGGAAAGTTTATCCCGGGCCGAAAATTTTCCCGAATTTAATTTAACCAGCTGGGCTTTTATTGTGCTCACCTTTATTTTTTACATCTGTAGCAATATACTGATAGAATACTATAAAAAAACTGAAAAAGCTACTGCCATAATGTCGTTGTTTGTTTTAACTTTTTCGCTTTATATTATATTATTCGGAATATTTGCAAGTTTTGTTCTTTTTTCCAATTCGCAAAACGCCTTAACCCTTTATTTGATAGCGTTAACTATAATTAGTCTGCTGTTTGTTTTTGAATATTACGAAACTATTATACTGATCATAGCTGCCGAATTATCATTCGTTACAGTTTTAATACAAAATCATACTCATACTAGGGAAATAGTTTATAACCAATTCGTATCTGTAGTATTGCTGGTGGGCTTTTATCTGATATCAAGGTATTTTTTTATATATAAGGCCAATTACTATTTGCAGATGATTGAAATAAAAGAAAAAAATATAGAAATAGAAAAAGGAAGCGAATTTAAAAGCCAGTTACTAGGTATTGTGGCCCATGACTTACGTAACCCAATAGCCGCTGTTGAATCAATAGCAATGATAATGGAAATGGAAGATATTGATGAGGAAACAAAGGACAATCTCAATTTAATGAAGTCATCATGCGTTAAGGCGCATAGCATTATAGATGAATTACTGGAAGCTGCGCGTAATGAGAATGTGATTGAATTTGTTACTCAAAAAACTGAGCTCAACGAATTCTTGAAAGGTATTATAGATGTTTGGAAGAAACAAAACGGCACTAAAAACAATATTAAACTAACCAGTTCGGTTAATCCGGCATATGCCCAGATCGATCACGAAAAATTCTACCGGGTATTGGATAACCTAACTGACAACGCGATTAAATTTTCGCAAGAGAAAAGCAAGGTGGAAATATTCTTAAAGAAAAAAGATACCCAAATCATTATAGAAGTAAAAGACTATGGGATAGGCATTCCAAAAGATAAGCTGCCTCTTGTTTTTGACCCATTTACGAAAGCAGGAAGAACTGGCTTAAAAGGCGAACAATCCACTGGCCTTGGCTTAAGCATAGTAAAACAGATAGTAGAGAAGCACAAAGGCCAAATTGAAGTAGAAAGTGAAGAAGGAAAAGGATCGGTGTTTAGGGTAACACTGCCCGAAGGTTAGTTTAGAAGTCCATGTCTGATAGTCCATAGCCCATGGTCATAGTTAATGGCAAACCATGGACCATGGACTAATTTATTAAGCCATATTGTTCTTAAAAAATGCCAGTGTTAAAGCCCAGGCTTCTTTGGTTGCTTTTTCGTTATAGCTAGCTCTTTCATCACATGCAAAAGCGTGGTCGGCGTATGATATTTTTACATTAATATATTCCTTACCAGCTTTATCCATAGAATTAATCACAGCATCAATTTGGTCCTGGCCGATATGTTTGTCAAGACCACCCCAGAAAAACAGGTGCCTGCCGCTAACATTAGCAGCTTTATCGGCTATTTGCTTAATGTTTCCACCATAATAACTAACTCCTGCGCTTAAGGGGAGTACAGTATTAGCTAAAAATGAAACCCTTCCACCCATGCAATAACCTATACTGAAAATATTGGCAGGATTAACCAACTCGTGATGTTTAAGCCAGTGATAAGCTGCTTTCAGATCGGCTTCATTACCTTCAGTTGTTAATGCATTCAAAAAAGGCATTACTTCAGAAAAATTAGAGTAATTACCTTCAAAATATGGCGGCGCGGTACGGTGAAAAAGTTCCGGTGCTATTACCACATAACCCTGGGCTGCAAAGCGGTCTGCCATATCACGTATATGGTGGTTTACACCATAAGCTTCTTGTAATAAAATTAACCCAGGGGCATTTCTGCCAAGCGCATCTTCCGGAATAGCTGTATAAGCTTCCATATTAGTGCCGTCAGCTATTTTGAGGTTCACATATTTTTCCATAGTCAGTCAGTTTAAACATTGTAAATGTTTATTTGTTTGTTATTTCTTAACATAAGGTTTCCTCTAAAAATAAATATACATCTTTATAAAATTTTTAGTAAATAACTATGTGATTAGAAGTTTTTAATACGATTCATCTCTTATGCCTTTAATACTACAACTAAAATTCCTTATACAAATACGATGAAGCTCTTACTATTTATTGCTTGTGGATTGTTTTCTTTAAACACCTATAGCCAAAATTTTAAAAAAGATTTAAGGCCCGATAGTGTAAAAGAAGACTATATGGACGAGTATCAAGCTGACCAGATAAATAAAGTTGACCTGTTACGTGCCTTAAATAGTTTAGGCGTAAGAGTATTTAATTGCCAGTTATTGCCTCGGTTTACCAAAACCTACAATTTGACAGTAAATGTTGATGAGTTTGTAAATGGTAAAATGATCAATACAAAAAACGTTTCTCCAATGAAAAAAACATATACTTCTTTTGGGAAAAAGACAAGCAATACGCTGATTACGCTAATAAGATCCAGCTAATTACAAGAGATGCCGACAGTGTTTCCATTTTATCTGTTGATATTATGGGCAACACGACAGGAATGAAGCTCAAAAAACACATGGACCGGAAAAATCAATGGTATGGTTGGCGAAGGTTCAGTGAAACTAACTGGACACTGAATGCCAAAATTCCCTTGCTGGTTTATTCATCTTCATGGTACGATAGAAAGTTTGACATCGAACGATCTTGCGGTGCAGTGGATCTATCAAACGACAAAGCGGCAACCAAAGAGCTACTGGATAATTCATCTCATTACTTTTTGATAAGCTATAAGATACCTGATTAACTATTTCACCATTTGGGCTTTCATTCTGAAACTTCGTCTTTAAACCGGCGATAGTAGTTAAATTTTTTGTTAAATTAAAAATAAGTTTCCTCTGCGTTCTCATGGAACAAGCCTGGGTGCTATCTACGGTTTTGGCAGCTTAGGTTTCAGACTTTTTATTCTATTACCTTTTCCGTCCTTTTAGTTTATTTAAATATCATTGGTTTGTGGCCATGACAGCTGTGCCTTATGGTATAAAGCCGCTTTAGCTTGCAAATCGACAAAATGAGCAATCCCTTTTTCCTGATAAACTGTTAATGTTTCCAGCGTCTTATACACAACTTTAAGTAGTCTCCTTGCAACAGCAACAATGGCTTTTTGCGCTTTCATCCGCTTACGTAGTTTATCGAATAAGGCATGCCAATAAGAATCTTTCATACGGACAGCAGCCCATGTCGCACCAACAATGGCAACTCTTAAATAACTGTTACCTTTTTTAATCGCGGTGTTTTTGATGTGAACCGGATTTGCAACAATGACTTCAATACCAGCTTCGGTGAGTATGGCGTATAAGCTCATCCAATAAATGCCAGTGCTTTCCATCAGGCAATGATGAATATCACTCTCTCGTAACCAATCTCTGATTTCTTTGAGTTCGCAGGTGTACGTTCTAAATTCTCTGAACTCTTGATTGCTGCCAACTTTCCCCGAAATAAAGCCAACGATCTTGTCTTTGTACATTTCGAGACCGCAGGCTTTATCCAATTGAGGCATAATGTTTACATCTTCAATTACTTGTTGTTTCATAAATATCCTCCGATGATTATCTATGAACTACATTTTTATGAGCCTGGGTGTTTTTTCAAATCATAATACTTAGGTTATTTTAAATTTATTCCTGAATCTGTATTTGCTATATTCAATGCTAAGCTTTTTACCACATAGATGAATTTCTTATGGAAATTCCACCACGTTGAAAATTTATATTCCCCATTTCACCTCACTTCCGTTTCTTTCAAACTCTATTTGACAAATTCTTTTGTAATGCTAAGCTTGTTTAATCTAACTTAAATCTTTTTATAAAAATTATTTATTTATTTATTTATTATTATATTATGATTATAATTTATTTTATAATTAAATTTACCGAAGCAGTTTTTAAATATAAGTCAATTTTTAAATTAAAGAAAGAAACCATCTCCATAACATATCCGCAGAATTTAGTCATTGGTTTAAGAATTGTCTTTAAAAAGTAAATTAAAAGTTTTTGCATTTAATAATTTCAAATGGAAACACGTTACTTTTACTTATTACGTTTTACACTGGCCTGGACTGATCTTGCATTGGTAAATACCTGTTTTTTTCTTGCTTATTATTTATCCAATAAATATGGGGTTCACATCAGTAAGGATGTTTATCTGCATTCTGTTGTCATCTGCAACCTTATCTGGATCATCTGCACGGGGATATTTAAACTGTATACCCAGCATATCATCCATAACCCCGAATCCATTTACAGGGCTACCTGGAAAAGCCTGGCCCTGCACTTATCCCTATTTATCGCTTATTTGTTTTTCAGCAGTGCCATTGATTTCTCCAAACACTTTTTTGTATCTTTTTATGTGCTGCTGCTGGTTTCATTTCTGCTCAGCCGTTTTACCGGCACAGCTTTGCAGGCCATGCTCAATAAAAACTTTGGCGTACGGAAAGCGGTGGCTATTTTAGATATGAACCAGGGCGGCTATAAGCTGGCCAAATACCTGGAGCAGCAAAACAGCTTAAATTTTGTAGGCTTTTTGGATGACGGGATCAGTGTAAGCGAGCAGGGAGAACTGGTGATGACTTCTGCGGCAAAGCAGCTTATGGCAGCGGTTAACTCGGGGGTTGATGAGGTCTTTGTTTCTATCGATACCCATAGGATGAGTGAGGTGACAGAGCTTATCAAGGAAGGAGAAAAACAATGTGTACGGCTGAAGTTTGTTCCTGACCTTACCTCGCTGGAAACGAATTTCCGTTTTGACAGGATGGGCAACTTTACGGTATTGTGTGCCCGGAGCGAACCTTTGGAACATATGGAAAACCGCTTCAAGAAGCGTCTTTTTGACCTGCTGGTCAGTTCGGCGGTAATCATTTTTATACTCAGCTGGCTTTATCCCATACTGGCCATTATTATAAAGCTTCAAAGCCCCGGACCGGTACTTTTCAAACAGTTAAGATCAGGCAGGGATAATAAACCATTCTGGTGCTATAAGTTCAGGAGTATGCGGATGAACAACGAAAGCGACCAGCGCCAGGCAAGCCTTGATGACGACCGCATTACTCCGGTAGGGCGTTTCATGCGCAGAACGAGCCTTGATGAATTTCCACAGTTTTTTAATGTGCTGCTTGGTTATATGAGTGTGATAGGGCCCAGACCGCATATGATTTCACATACCGAGCAATACCGTAAGATCATCGACAAATACATGGTTCGCCAGTTTCTTAAACCAGGCATCAGCGGTTTAGCCCAGGTTAATGGTTACAGGGGCGAAACGAAAGATCCCAGGTTAATGGAAAAAAGAGTGGAAAATGATATCTCCTACATGGAAAACTGGTCCCTGATGCTTGACCTGAGAATTGTTTTCCTTACTATTATAAATATTTTTAGAGGCCAAGAAAAGGCTTATTGATCTTTATACAGAATTT
>JAQBOA010000014.1 GCA_028288305.1 Mucilaginibacter sp. | reverse complement strand
GCAATAAGATAATGTCCCTGTTCATGCTTAAGTATCTCAGCCAGCATTTCTTCAGATGTTATCCTGCGTTTATCCATCCATGATTTATCATTGTTTAATTTCAAACGGATGTTAAAATTTAAACGGTAGTAGCCTGGCTCACGGTGGGCTTCGTATCTAAAATCAATAGTGCTATTAATATAGGCTATTTCCCCCTGCATTTTATAACTTGGTATACCTTGAAAATCATCCATAGTTAATTGGTGATAATATTGGGCAGAAGCAGTTGCGATAGAACAAGCACACAAGGCAACACAGCACGTTAATGTTAATAAGGTAAACCTAAATTTCATGAACCTTAGCTAAATATTACCTTTTGACGGAATCATCGTGCAAAAGGTTTAGGGCCATCATTTCTTTCATGGTTTTTTGCATGGATTCACTTGAACCATCAAGAAAAATTACATTTCCCTGTGAGTGTTCGGCAAAGTGTTTTATGGATTCTGTCCACATAGTAAACAAAATTACAGAAGTGTCCATATTGGCGTCCCTCATTTCTTTGGCAGCGACAGACATACCTTTTGCTACCTCTTCGCGAAATAAAGCAACTCCCTGCCCGCGCAGTTGTGAAGCCTGGCGATCAGCTTCGGCAGAAATTTTAATGGCATTTCCCTCGGCTTCGGCGGCTTTTGTTTTGGTGATCAATAATGCCTGTCCTTCGTTTTCTGCGGCAGCTTTAAGGTTATTCGAAGCTACCACCTGGCTCATTGATTTCATGATCACCTCATCAAAGGTAATATCGTTTAACTGCAAATCCTGTAAATGATAGCCCCAGCCTTCCAATATTACATCAAGCTGTTCTTTAACGTGCTCAACAATATCACGCCTCAATATCAATACTTCCGATTGCCTTTTGGTTGCCACAAAAGCTCTGATAGAACCTTCAACCGTACGTATAAGCGCCTGCATCAGGTTTCGTTCGTCAACAAATTTAAAGGCTACGTTCTTAATCGTTTCCTCCTGCTGGTCAAGTACCGAATAAAGTAACATTGCTTTAAAATAAACATTTGCCTGGTCAAAAGTTACCGCCTGAAACTCAAGCTCAACAGATCGGTTTTGAATGGATATTTTTGAATGGATGCTTTCTATAAAGGGTATTTTAAAGTTAAGCCCGGGGGTCAATATGCGGCGATACTTTCCAAATACGGTAATTACAACTATAGTGCCCTGTTTTACAGACACAAAAGATGAAAATATAATTACCAATAAAATAAACGCGACTATTAAAAAGGTTATTTGGGGTGTCATGGGCAATAGTTTAATTTTTTAAATTTAGCTATAATTTTTGGTGCGTTATTTGTTTTTGATAATTGCTAAATTAAACAGCAGTAACCATTATGAACTTAAAACGCACTTTCGGAGCTATACTTACCCTATTAGGGATTATAGGATTAATTTACACTGGTGTAGGTGTAATAAACCATAGCAGCGGGGCAACCACACTTATTGTTGTGGGCATAATTGCAATCATGTTTTTCTTTACCGGCATCAGCCTTGTACGTACAACAAATGATGCCGCTTAGTGGCATGTGGGGGGTAATGTTTAATTTTTATTATTGTCTTCCTTTTCCAGTTCGTCTTTGAAAGCCTGAAGCATACGGCCGCCTCTGTAAAAATAACGTTTATAATAAGCATCGTCAAGGCTGCTTATCGCTACCCCTCTTGATGAAGCGTGCGCAAATCTGTTATTTCCTAAATATATTCCAACATGGGATATGCGACGGCTATGAATTTTAAAAAAAACCAGGTCGCCTTCTTTAAGATTATCTTTTGCTACCGGACTAACCATGCTGAAAATATCACGCGAGTTGCGCATGATATCCCTGTTAAATACTTCGCTGTATAATTCCTTAGTAAATGCTGAACAATCGATTCCTTTTCTTGAGCTTCCTCCAAAACGATACGGGGTACCAATCCAATCATAAACAAAATGAAAAAGTTTCATGTTTGAAGTTGCCGACATAGCGACGCCCATAATTTGTGATAAATAATCATTAGCTAAACTTTCCTGATCGTCCTGGGCTTTTCCGTCCGTTGGGTCCGGACTGGTTTTTGTTTGAGCCTGGGCTGCGAATACACTGAGAAATAATACAATAAGTATAACTGTCTTCTTCATTTAATCTATGGTTTGTTGTATTAGGGCAACAAATTTTTTATCAAACCGAATAATTTATCTACTGATATTCACAAAACTATCTAAATAATTTTAAATTACAACTAAATGACAGCTTTTTTCCACAATTATCCGGCAATGTTAATATTTAATTGATTTAACGGATTTTAATCTCTTTATGTTGCTTTATCTTATCAATAATTTTCGTTAGCAGAAAAAATAATTGATGCTTTTATTAAACAACTAATCATGTTTGTCTACATTTCCTTGCAAACTATCAGACCTGATAAAAAATAAACTGCAATTTTTTATAACAAATTCATCACGGTTTCGATATTTTCAAGGATATAATTAGATTTGCGCTTTACTCAGCAATTGACCCCATAATATTATACATGAGTTCCATCGAAATAAATAAAGACACTTACCTGATGTGGTACGAGTCGATGCTTTTAATGCGGAAGTTTGAAGAAAAAGCCGGACAGCTATACGGACAACAAAAAATAAGGGGGTTTTGCCACCTATACATAGGCCAGGAAGCCGTTTTGGCCGGAGCAATGTCTGTACTTAAACAAGAAGACAGTATGATCACCGCCTATCGGGATCATGCACATGCGCTTGCCAAGGGAGTAACCTCAAATGCCATAATGGCCGAACTTTACGGAAAAGCTACCGGTTGTTCCAAAGGCAAAGGCGGTTCTATGCACATGTTTGATAAAGAAAAACATTTTTATGGCGGCCATGGTATTGTCGGCGGTCAGATTCCCTTGGGTGCAGGTATAGCTTTTGCCGAAAAATTTAAAGAAACCCAATTTCTAAATGTAACTTATATGGGCGATGGCGCCGTACGCCAGGGCGCACTTACAGAAACATTTAATATGGCCGCTTTATGGAAATTACCTGTCATATTTGTTTGCGAAAACAATGGTTATGCCATGGGTACTTCGGTAGAACGTACTACAGTGCAAACAGATATCTATAAATTAGGGCTGCCTTACGGAATACCTTCATCTCCGGTTGATGGTATGGACCCAGCTGCTGTCCATAAAGCTATGGATGAAGCGGCTCAGCGTGCGCGCAGTGGCGAAGGACCTACTTTCCTTGAAATGCGTACCTATCGTTATAAAGGACACTCCATGTCCGATCCTCAGAAATATCGCACAAAAGAAGAACTTGAAAGTTATAAAGCTAAAGATCCTATTGAATTGGTAAAGCATATCATTGAATCAGAAAACTATGCTGATGCCAAATGGTTTGAAGATACTGATGCCAAAATAAAGAACGAGGTGGATGAATCAGTTAAGTTTGCGGAAGAATCACCATGGCCGGAAGCTTCAGAATTATACACTGATGTTTACGTACAAAAAGATTATCCTTACATAAGGGACTAATCACTATATTTAATTAAAATTTCAAAAGACCTATTGATCAAATAGTATATGGCTGAAGTAATTAAAATGCCAAAAATGAGCGATACCATGACTGAAGGGGTATTGGCTAAATGGCATAAAAAAGTTGGTGACAAAGTAAAATCGGGCGATGTTTTGGCCGAGATTGAAACTGATAAAGCCACAATGGATTTTGAATCCTACCAGGATGGCACCTTGCTTTATATAGGTGTTGAAGAAGGTAAAGCCGTTCCGGTTGACGCACCCATTGCTGTTTTAGGCGCTGAAGGTGAAGATTACAAAGCAGTCCTGGCCGCAAATGGTGCGGCTTCTGCCAAAGCCGAAGCGCCTGAAGAGAAGGAGCAAAAACCCGCAAAAGGTAAAGTTGCTGAAGATAAAAAACCACAGGAAGCCGTTGCTGCAAAACCGAAAGTTGATAAAAAAAGCATACCCGCAACTGTAATCCGCATGCCGGCCCTTAGTGACACCATGACTGAAGGCGTGATTAATAAATGGAACTTTAAAGTTGGAGATACAGTAAAATCTGACGATTCGCTTGCAGATGTAGAAACCGACAAAGCCACCATGGAAGTGGTAGGATATGAGGCCGGAACGTTATTATACATTGGCCCAAAAGAAGGTGAAGCAGCAAAAGTTAATGGTATTATTGCCATTGTTGGTAAAGCAGGAACAGATATTACTCCATTATTAGAAGAAGATGAAGTTCCGGCTGCAACAGTAGCAGCAGAAAGCAGCAGCACTGAAGAAACTACAGCCTCAGCTACTGCATCTTCCTACGAATCAGCAGATGACAGCCGGGTAAAAGCATCTCCGCTTGCACGTAAAATAGCAAAAGACAAAGGAATAAACCTTAACGAAATAAAAGGTTCAGCCGATGGCGGCCGTATTGTTAAAAAGGATGTGGAGGAATATGTACCATCTTCTAAGCCTGTTACTGCAGAAAGTAGCAGTAAAGAAAGTGCTGCTGCTCCTTCAACTACGCTTTCCTCTAAACCGGCAGTTGTACTTCCGACTTTTATTGGGGAAGAAAAACATACAGAGAAACCTGTAAGCCAAATGCGTAAAGCGATAAGCAGGCGGTTGTCTGAAAGCTTATTTACTGCTCCTCATTTTTATGTAACCATGAGCATTGATATGGACGAGGCTGTTAAGGCCCGTACCCGCATCAATGAGGTAGCACCTGTAAAAATATCGTTCAATGATTTTGTATTAAAAGCTTGTGCCGTTGCCATAAAGCAGCACCCGGCTATTAATTCATCATTCCAGGGAGATAAGATCCGTTTTAATGAGCATGTGCATATAGGTGTTGCCGTTGCCGTTGATGAAGGTTTACTGGTACCGGTTATACGTTTTGCTGATGGTAAATCATTAAGTTATATTTCCACCGAAGTAAAAGACTTCGCACAAAAAGCTAAAACTAAAAAACTGCAGCCGTCAGAAATGGAAGGCTCAACATTCACTATATCAAATTTGGGTATGTTTGGTGTTGATGAGTTTACTGCTATTATAAATACTCCAAATGCTTGTATCCTTGCGGTTAGCGGCATACAGCAAATACCGGTAGTTAAAAATAGCGCTGTTGTGCCTGGCAATGTTATGAAAGTAACATTAAGCTGTGACCACCGTGTGGTTGATGGAGCTACAGGAGCGGCATTCCTGCAAACATTAAAATCCCTGCTGGAAGAACCGGTGAGATTATTGATTTAAGAATTTAGATTTACGAATTACGATTGTTATTAAAGTATTAACAGCGATGAATTTTGGCTCATCGCTGTTTTTAGTTTTTATAAATTGTATACTAATCTAAACCCTTGAAATCTATTTGAATACCTGCCAAACGCAAAACCATAATCTATCCGCACAACGGTTCGTTTTATACCTATGTAAGCCTCTGTATAGCTGGGCAAGATGCCCTGGGTTAGATAAGAGCCGCCTATAATCTCCTGCAGGTTAAGTTTGTTAATTAAGGGAACGTGGCTTAAAAAGAATCCGGCAAAATTTTGTTCTAAATGGACTTCAAAGTACGCTTTGTCGGTACTGTAAGTATAATAATTTAAAAAATGGAAGCTTCCGAGGGTTGAATTGAAGAAAAAACTTTCGCCGCCGCGAAACTGCATATAGTCGGGATAGTATAGCTTTTTAGCATTCAAAAAGGTACCGGCAGATAAAAAATAAGAAGCATAACCATAAATCCCGATGTTTAACCTATCCTGGAAAAAATCAGCAGATACAAATTTATAATTCACATCAGAACCCAGCGCGGGTATTCCTACCCGGTAATTTACCCTTACCCTGGGAAAACGATTCGGCAAAATATATTTGCCCGTCGGAGTAATTTCATATTCCTGATCAAAAGTAAAAGTTGCCGAACCTTTTAAGATCAAAGCCCGGTAATGCGGAAAGAGCGGCGTATTGCCATATGGGTTTAGCGGGTTATTAGACGTGAGAAATGTACTGTCTTTATTAAAAGTATGCAGTGTTGTATTGAATAATGACCTTCGGTCTGCATACTCTACAAGCCCGTTTAGCAGTACTCCATTTGCAACTTCTCCATAGGTACCAGCCATAACAAAACGGGATTGATAGAGCTTGAGATAGTTGCTTCCTAAAAACAAAGTGCTTAATGAATTTAAAAACAGGCTGACGGTTCCTGTATTGTTAAGATCAAGAAAATCGGAACCCACACGTGCATAAACTGAAGCTTGCCTGAAAGGGTTATACACATAATTTGCAAATATATTGGCATTGAGTACCTTGTCCGAAAATCCATACCTGGCCTCGGGTATAAGGGTAAGATTATGTATACTGTCTATTACCTTTAAGTATTTCACCTTTAAATCTATTCCCCAGCCTTCTACTGTATTATAAAACACCATACTACGTGGCGATTGGAAACTAAAGGAAGAATTAAGGTTATAATTATGCAGTGTATATCCTTTCAGAATATAGGGCAGCAGCCGAAAGTTGTTATTTTTATTTTGCAGGGAATCAGTTAGTTCTTTCTTTGTTTTAGCTTTTTGGGCCTGATCGGTTACCTTATAAAAGTGATCCTCTTCGGATGTTAACTCGACTGGCCTGTTTTGTTCCCAAAATTGTTGGTCTTTCATATAATCTTCCTTCGTAATATGGAAAACCTCATGATAGGGGCCGGTCCTGGTGGTTGTATCTACATTTATATCCTGGTAAACCTGCAAAAATAAACCTGAATATTTAACCTTCCAAAACTTACCGGAAAAGTTGAATTGCATGGCATGACTTTCCCAATCGTTGTTATTAAGCGGAACAAACTGTTGGCTTATATGTACAGTATTTATAAAATCAAGGTGCGCATTTTTTAATAAATACAGATCTATACCATAAAGCCTCCACTCTTTATCAACGATATATATCGTACCGCTAAATAAATGTTCATCGCGCCGTTTAGGCAGCACACTTATTTCATAAATTATCCTGCTTTCATCTGTAAACTGCCGGGTTAACCGGTACCGATAAAAAGTAAAAGCCTGGTCACCTATAGGAGATACAAAAGTATGTTGATTAAAGCCGTTGAAATTTAATATATTTTGGTAAAAATCAACATGCAAGTCGGGGGAACCATTAAAGTTAAAAAAATCCTTGCTGTTGTTTACCTTTTTTAAGGCGATTACTTCTTCTTTTAAATAATCCTTTGAGCGCGAATAAAATTCAGAAATGTACTCGGAAAAATTAATAATCCCCTTACGGACCGGGTTAATCTGAAGCTCATGGGCCAAATCCTTTTTAACATGTATTTTTGGTAAATCATTCAACCGTTGCAAAGCTTTCCTGTACAAGTGCCCATCATAATCAGGCTTTGGGAATTGACGGCTGTTCCGCCTTTTTATTACCTGCCAGATAATGGAATCTGCATTTTTGGAAATGCCATTTGTTTCTGTGGGCCGATATAATCGTAAATCATTATTAACCTGGATACCCTCAACCTGAATAGTTTTAAATACCGGCTCATAACCCGGTGATCGAAAGCTGAAAGAATAAATGCCACGCTTTAAATTAATACCATAAAGACCCTGTTCATTGGTTAATGCACCTTTGTTAACAGTACTTGTCCAAATTGAGACAAATGACAGTGGTTTACCCTGCTCATCTGATATTTGTCCATGAAAATAAACTAGCTGTGCGTTGACCTTGAAATAACAGGACAACGTAAGCGCTAAAATCCATACAGATCGCATTTAATTATAACTATTTACGAATAAAAGCCAGCATTCGCCTAATTCGTTTAATTGACATAGGTAAAAAAGACAAATGGATAGCGCTAAATGTTTGTAAATAATTTATTTAAAGCCAGGTTCTATGGAAATTTATAAATAACCCCTAAAGCAAGCCCTTCTGTTGCCTGCACACCTGGTGCGGTGTTTTTATCATACAAGAAAGTTCCGTTCATGGTAACCGCTATCAAACGATTTACTTTTGCAGTAAGTATGGCATCAACACGGTGGCCTATAAAAGCCAGGGGCTGCTGATATGGAATAAACAAAGCATAGCGTACATTGAGATGCATATTTTTCATTAAATCCTTATCAATCGCAGCAACAACCTGGAATGCCAGCTGATTATAAATAGTGTGCCCTTTTGGAACGCCATATTTGGTATCCTGGTTACGAAGAACGGTAGTGTCCAATACAAAGGTTTGCCGGGCAGTTCCTGTTCCTATCCGCAAATCGAAATATTTTACCGGCTTATACTCAAAACCAATAGATTCTGTAAGATATCCCGGAGACATAAAATTTGATATAAGATATGGATTTTGTGCCTCTGTTCCATCTGGATTAGTATAATTAAACCCCTTTGCAAATTGTGATTCAAAGGTTAAAGACCCAAAAAAGAACCAGTGTTTTGATAATTGAGATGCAACCTTATTGTCAAAAAATATCCTGTCATTTGTTTTTCGGGATCCTTGACCCTTATTTTTTGAAACACCATATAACAGGCTCAATTCTGTAGTATAACTAAAGGGCATTTTGTTGTATTCGGCTTTAAAGTCAAAGTTAGAGCCTAAAGCGATGGCACTCACACCTCCTGCGCTATAGTTGTTTGTAAATGCCGATTGATTGAAGTTGAGGCCGAAAATAACGTATTTATGCCAATAGCTTACCTTATAATCTGGTAATGAAACCGGAATTTGATCCTTATTTATCTCTAAAGGCATAAAACGAACAGGCAGGGCATTTTTGCCTGGCTCGATGCGATATTTATTAAGCAGGTTGGTGTCTATTTTAAGGCTATCTGTTTTAAGAGTATCTGTTTTTTGTGCCTGTGTAGTTAACGATTGAACGATTAACAGTAAAAAAATAATCCCATAACTGGTTTTAAGCATATCCGGCAAATAAAATTTATTAAGCTAAAGCTCTTTCTGCACATTTACAGATTTTGAACAAATTTATTATATAAGTTATATAAACCATGATGTAGAATATAAAAAAATACGATATACTTTAATGAGTGCTTTTTGTGCTTAAGAATTTATTATACTTTTGACCTCCCCTATCTGACCAATTACCTATGATTAAAAAATTACCTTTCCTATTGTTATTTCTATTCTCGTACACCTTTGCTCAGGACGTAAAATTTTTTAAGCCCGATTCCGTAAGAAGACAATTAAAAGCAGTAAGAATTTCAACCTCATTAACTATTGATGGGGTACTCAATGAGCCTGAATGGAACCTGGCCAGCGTATCATCTTCCTTTATCCAGGTTGAGCCATACCAGGGTAAAGCGCCCAATTATGAAACACAGGTTAAGGTTTTATATAACCAGAAGTATTTATATTTCGGCATTATATCTAAAGATCCTTTAGGTAAAACGGCGATAAGGGCTACTGATTTTATCCGGGATTTTGACTACACTAAACACGACCTTGTAAGCCTGTCGTTCGATGCTTTTAACGATAAACGTAACGCTATTGTTTTTGCTACAAATGCCTATGGGGTACAGCGCGACCTGTTATCGTTTGATGATCTTTATTATGATATTGACTGGAATGGCCTTTGGACCGTACGCACTACCAGGAAAGATTCAGGGTGGGTAGCTGAAATTGCAATACCCTGGAAAACACTGAGGTATCCGCAAACCGCCGACTCTATACAAAGCTGGGGCTTTAATATTTATCGTAACAGGCGACTGACGAATGAAATCAGCGCATTTTCGCCGTTTCCCCGTGTGTTTAGCGCTACACATATGGATTATGCCGGCGTATTAACCAATTTGCGGCCTCCCACTCCCGCCACTAATATCCAGGTTGTGCCTTATTTTTTAACTTCATACAATCATTACTCGAACTTTGGCACTACACAAACACCCCAAAATACTACAGCAAAAGTGGGTGGCGATTTAAAATGGGCCATAAATTCAAACGCTGTTCTTGATCTTACTGCCAATACTGATTTTGCACAAGCGGATGCTGATATCCAGGTAAATAACATTACCCGGCTTTCGGTCTTTTTCCCTGAAAAACGGCAATTTTTCCTGGAAAACGCCTCTTTGTTTGGCGTGGGTGTAGGTCCAACCCCTGATGGCGCGGGTGGTTCTATGAGATATCAGCCATTTTTTAGCCGTTCTATTGGGTTAGATACCAATGGAACACCGATACCGATTATCGGCGGTGGTAGGTTTGTTTATCGTTCATCTAAATTGAATTTTGGAGCTATTGGTATCAGACAAGGCAGCAATAATAACTTGCCAGGCACTAATTTTTTTGTAGGACGGGCTTCTGAAAATTTTGGAGATCAAAACCGTATTGGCGGCCTCGTCAGTATCAAAAATCAACCCGGAGGATCAAACATTGAAACAACGGCCGATGGCTTTTTCCGCCTCGGGGAATCCAATTCTGTGAACGCCATCTTTACACATGCCTATACTACCAATACCGGCAAACAGGGTTTTGGAGGAATTGTTCAATATTATAATACTACTAATCATTATAAAATCTGGTGGACAGAATCCGTTATTTCCAAAAATTTTGACCCTCAGATGGGCTTTGTATCCCGCAAGGATGTTATTGGAACCACACCCGGTATGAATTACTATTATCGCGGAAAACTTTTGCCCTTTAAAAATGTGCTTCTTGCCTTTGAGCCAGGGTTTCTTCCCGAACTTTATTATACTGCGTCAACGGGTAAATTTGCAGAAATGGATCTGCCGGTATGGCCAATATGGCTGAATTTTAAAAGCGGTGCATTTTTTGGTTATAATATAACCCCGGTTCGCCAGCATTTAACCGAAGCTTTTCAGCCGCTTGGCGTAACTATAGCCCCTGGCGATTATAGTTATTTAGAGCAAATTATTTACTTCACAACCGACCCTTCAAAAATTATAAATCTGTTCGGCTCCTACCAAACAGGAACCTATTTCAATGGTCGGTTAAATTCAGGAGATTATAAATTACAATTTGCGCCCATTCCGTACATATCATTAACAGGTGAATTTAACCGCAATCATTTTGAAGGTGTTGGGGAGCAAAAAACAACAACCTCCGTTAACTTATATATTTTAATGGCACGTTTTGCATTAAACCCGCGTTTACAGCTTACTGCTCTTTATCAAAAAAATTCGCTTAACAACGCCGACAATTATAATATTCGCCTTTCGTGGGAGTTTTTGCCGCTTTCATACGTTTACATTATTTATAACCGGGGTGTAAATAGCGTTATTAACAACATGGTTATACAAACACAGGCGGAGGATCATATAATTGCAAAAATAAGTTATCTTCAACAGTTTTAGTTTACCTTGATCACTTACTTTTTAACGGAGGCAAAGAATATGTTCGCGAATTTTTTAAAAATCTTCTCAAGTTATTATGTATCATCGAAATAAACTCATAATCGCTGGCAGTTTTTGCTATGTAATAACCCGGCCTGTACCGAAACATAAAAGAAGTTAATTTTTCGCCTTTTAACCCGGTAATATTACCAACAAATGTTCTGTTAAAGCGGTAATCAATCACGTTCTGCTGGTAATCCCTTTCTATTATTTGTTGTAAGCGCTCAGCATTTCGTCCGCTACGGCTTAAAGAATTAAATATTGCATCAATACTCAATCCTGCACCTCCACTAGAGGGTGTGCTTAAAAAATCGCGGTAAGCTAATGAGCCATAAATTTTAGTGAAATCTTGCTTTGTTGCTTCCAGGCGCTTGTCGGGATCCTGCAAGGTATCATGAACGGTAACCTCTTTAAGTTGGATAGCTAAACGGGTCATATAAATGGCCAATGAAATATTACTTTGTACTTTAATAGTATCAGAATGATATTCTTGCCTTACAAAAACCAATTGATCGCCTGCCTGGGCATTAATTTTAAATTCGCCTTTCAAATTATTATAAACTGAAAGGCCGGTGGTGGTATTCCGAACGCTTACACTTGCTATCCGGTCCTTACTTTCCTTATCAAACACAATTCCGGTAACAACCTTTTCTTGAGAAAAACACTTAGCAGATATTATTAACAGACATAAAAAGATTCGAACTTTCATTCCGGGATAAAACTAAACGTTTGACCAATCTTTAACATGTTATTTAACAATCATTAACAACCCTATTTAGCTACAAATAGTTTTTGGCCTATTTTAATATAGTTATCAGCCAGGCTATTTAATGTTTTCAGATCATCAACGGTAAGTCCAAAACGTTTGGATATATTATATAGTGTATCGCCTTGTTTTACAATATAAATTTTGCTATTTGTGGCATCTTGATTTACAGAGTCCTTTTGGGCACTATCTGCGTTTTTGTCTATTTCCGTAAAAACGCGGTCAATACGTTTTATTTTCTGGATTTCTCCTTCAGGGCTGTCATATTGATCGAGTTTATATTTTTGTATAATACCGATTAATAAGGTGGGATAATTTGGATTTGTAGCGTATCCCGCTTGCTTTAAACCATAAGCCCATCCTTTATAGTCATTTTTATCCAGTTCAAAAAGCCTGGTATAATTTTTCCGTTTTAAAAACATCGAATGATCGCGAAATGAATCTTCAGGATTATCATAAACCCTAAAGCAATCGTTTACATTATCATCATCTTTATAATAACTCTTTCCTTTCCAGTCGCTGGTACATTTAATACCAAAATGGTTATTGGCAACCCGCGCAAGCTCTCCATTTCCACTACCCGATTCAAAAAGGCCCTGGGCTAGGGTAATACTTGCAGGTATGCCATATAAATTCATTTCCTGTATGGCAATCGCTTTAAACCTGTCAATGTATTGCAATGATGTAAACGGGGTATAAGCGGCAATCGCGGCTCTGTTTTCCTCTTTTATATTTTGATTGTTTTGCCTGACCTGACGGTTTGAAATAGTTTTTTTACCAGCAGCGCAAGAGCAGAACAAAACTATTGCAACAAATAATAATCCGGTTTTTTGCATTATAATATTTCTGATTAATGACATAGATCAATAAAGCCAAAATTAGAATATATTATAATGACTGCCTGTTGAATGTGGACAGTTTATGATATTGTTATTAATTAAAATCAATCTACAATAAAATTATTAACAGAAGCCCTAATTATTTTGCGCTATTTTAGTTTGATCATCCGGGATTTCATCAAAATTGTATAGCTGGTACTTTTTAATAATTCTCAATACACCTTTTGCCCATTTGGGGTCACTTGCATATCCATGATTTTGTATGCCATGAGCCCAATGGTCATAATCAAAATGACTAAGGTTTTCAATAAGGCCGCTAAATTCGCTGCGCTCAGTCATAATTCTTGCAAAGTCCTGGAAAGAATCATATACACACTCATAACGTTTGTACAAGGTTTTTACTTTTTTATTATTCCTATAATAAACAATGCGGCTATTTCCTTTAACACCAAATTGATTATTTAAATTTTTGGCAAGAATACTGTTTCCGCAGGCCGACTCATGCATAGCAACGCCTAAAACAATACTTGCAGGCACACCGGTTTCATGCATAATGCGAATTGCATCGCCTTTAAATTTTTCAATATAACCTGTTGGTGTGTTTTTTTGTGCTGACGCGAAGAGTGACGAAGCCAGCAATAGTGTAAAACAATAGAGTTTCTTCATAATTTATTTTTTTCTTATGATCAGCAACCCATCACGAACCGGAAGTATTAATTTCTCAACCCGTTCGTCAGCAGCGATCTGATCATTTAGTTTGCGAATTGCTTGTGTATCAGGGCCATTTTCAGGGCCATACACTTTTCCTTTCCACAAAACATTATCAATAATTATTAATCCTCCCGTCCTTAACTTGTCAAAGGCCAAACTAAAGTAAGTATAATTATTTTTTTTATCCGCATCTATAAATACAATATCGAAGTTTTTATACGGAAAATCGTTTATTATTTGTTCTGCCTGGCCAAAATGAAGCTTTATTTTTTTCCCAACATTTGTTGATTTAAAATGTGAATTGAGCATTTCTTCCAGTTCACGGTTAACCTCAATAGTGTGTATTTCGCCATTTTCTGATAGTCCTTCGGCAAGGCAAATGGTAGCATAACCTGTAAATGTGCCTATTTCTAAAATCCGTTCGGGCTGCATCATTTTACTTAAAAAACTAAGCAACCTGCCTTGATAGTAGCCAGATAACATATTAGGTTTCAGTACCTTTAGATATGTTTCCCTGTTTATGGCCTGAAGCAATTCAGGTTCAGGGTCGCAATGATTCTCTAAATAGGCCTGAAGGCCATGGGGTAGAATTTCCATGGCGCAAATGTAAGAATTTTGAAATAAATGCTGTTTTTAAGTAAATGGTGAGAAAATTTTATGCTTTAAAGGCAATATCATGGTCATTAAAATCATTTTTATACAGTTAACAAAGCCGCTTGTTATTAAGCTCAAATGGAAAGGTTAAATACGTTCGTGAATTTGGAATGGGTTGCATATCCAAAAATACGGGCCATAATCCCTTACTTTATAAAAGTATATAGCAAAACGCTGGTTTTTATATTCAAAATTTTTTATGAAGAAATCTCCATCAAATGTTTCTACATTGGGTAATTCAGACTGTAATTTGTCAAAAAAATCGTTAGGTATATCCATTTCTGTTTTTTAATTAACTGATTATTAGAATATTTGTTTCATCCGAATGTGGCTAATAGGTCAATTTAATTTTCATCCAAAAACAGTGTTGATGCGCGTATTTATGTTAACGAAGCGATATTATATTACCTGTAAATTCGGTTCATCAACTGCCACAAGTTCTTGTTGTTGTTTAAGCTTTTCTCTATGCAGGTAACGCCAGTGCAATAATCCAATTAATAATGCCGCTATACCTTCGCCCATAAGTGTATCGGTTGTTCCAACCCACCTTGATATTGCACCAACCAATAAGCCCCCTAATGGCTGCATGCCGAAAAAAGCCATCGCATAATAACTGATCACCCTTCCGCGCATTTCAGGAGCAACTGTGGTTTGGATGAGGGTATTGCTTACTGTAATTTGCGACATCATACCAAAACCTGCAATAGTTACAAACACAAGAGCAAGCGGGTAAACCGTTTCATGTGAAAACAGGATAAGACCGGCGCCAAAAACAAGAGTATTTATGAATAATATCTTTTTCAAATTTGCCCCCGTCTTTTGGGAAGCAAGGAATATGGCTCCGGAAAATGCACCCAATCCTATAAAACTGTCTATAACGCCAAAAGTTGATGCTGTTCCCTTAAAAACATCTTTTGCATAATAAGGTATTAATGTACTAAATGGCAAAACCATTAAACTGATCAGCGCCAGCATGATCAGTACAAAGGCTATTGATGGATTACGTTTAATATAGGTCATTCCTTCCCCTAGTTCGCCAAATACATTTTTTGTGTGATCTTTTTTTAGATATTTTGGCAGCCTCATCATTAAAAGCGAGCCAATAACAGCTACAAAACTTAAAGCATTCAGCAAAAAACATGCGCCGTCGCCTAACGTTTCCAATACAATTCCTGCAAGCGCCGGTCCGAAAATCCGTGACAGATTCACCATAGAAGAGTTTAAAGCAAGGGCGTTAGGCAAATCGCTTTTATCATCAACCATTTCATATACTAATGATTGCCTGGCAGGCACATCAAAAGCGTTTATAATACCCAGTACAACACTCAAGCTAAGTATTTCCCAAACCGAATAATGTTTCATTAATATCAAAATGGCCAGCAGCAAAGCTTGTATCAATGATGCAACCTGTGTAGTAAGCAGTACTTTGTAACGGTTATACCTGTCTGATATCACACCACCTATCAGCGAGAATAAAAAAGAAGGAAACTGGCTGGCGAATAATGTAAGCCCCAGCATAAAAGTAGAATGGGTAAGTGTATAAATTACCCAGCTCACCGCTGTTTTTTGCATCCAGGTTCCAATCAATGAGACAGACTGCCCTGTAAAATATAACCTGTAATTGCGACTCTTAAACGCCCTGAATGTTCTAACTTCCCTTACTTTATTTAAAGTCATATATTTTTAATCTTTATTTTTTACCTTTTGTTTTATCTAGCTGCTATCCTTTAAAATCAACAAGTTTTGTTAAGGGGATTATTGCTTTTTTGAGCAGCTCCTGCTCTTCGGGGCTGCAAGTTTCACTTATCGCTTTTGCCAGCCACTCATCCCGTTCATGACGGAACTGAAACAATGTATTTACCCCTTCCGTCGAAAGGGAAATATTAACCTTTCTTTTATCCGTTTCAGAACCGGTACGAACAATATATCCTAATTCGGAAAGATGGTTTAATACCTGCGACATTGATTGGTTTGTGATCATTTCCATTGCTGCAAGTTCGCTTGGAAGCAATTCCCCATGCTGATGCAATAAGGCCATTGTTGAACGTTCCGTAAGTGAGAGCCGTGAACCAGTTGGCGATTCTTTTCGTAATTTTTTAACCACCCGTGCTACTGCCGCTCTTAAATCTGAAGCAAATTGAATATCTTGAGTTATACGCATCTAATAGTAAGTTAAACTTATAAGTTTGCCTTACAAAAGTATGTCTAAAAATTTTTATTCATGAAGTTTTATTGTCATAAAAGTTAAAATGAACAATCTTTTGAGTTGGTATTTATTACTTTTATATCATAAAAGTCAATTGCAATTTTTAGTGTATTATATATTGCCCTTTTTGCGTTAAAGGAACATTGAGTGCGGAGCATGAATTCAACAGAAAATTTTGAACTCTTAATAGATAAGATAAACGTATTTATTCGTAAGTATTACTTCAATAACTTTTTAAGAGGAATTATTTTTTTAGGCGCGGGCTTATTTTCAGCCTATGTGGTGATAACTGTAAGCGAGTATTATGGTGATTTTAGTACTGCTTTCCGTACCATCCTTTTCTATTTATTTATTTTTCTTAATATCGGGCTTATTTGCTTTCTTATTGTTCCTCCCCTTTTGGCCTGGCTCAAATTAGGTAAATCGTTAACACATCAGCAAGCTGCCGAAATTATAGGTAAACATTTTAATGATGTTAGCGACAAACTTCTCAATACCCTTCAGCTTAAAAACCAGGCCGACCACGATGAACGAAGCCGTGCGCTGATTGAAGCGAGTATAAATCAAAAAATAGAGGCATTAAAACCGGTTAGCTTTCCTTCTGCTGTAAATATTAAAGAAAACACTAAATATCTTAAATGGGCACTGTTCCCGGCATGTATAATTTGTATCCTTGCTTTAGCAGCGCCATCGGTATTAACGGAAAGCACAAAAAGACTCATCAGGCACAATGAATATTTTGCACCGGTAGCGCCCTTTAGCTTTATAGTGCAAAACAAAACCCTTTCAGTTGTTCAGGGAGACGATTTAAAACTTGATTTAAAACTTGAAGGGAATAAACTTCCGGCGGATGTCTATTTAGAAACGGCCAACAATACCTTTAAGCTGGATAAAGAAAATATCAGCCGTTTTCATTATCTGTTTACAAATTTACAGCAAAACACTTATTTTAAATTTATTGGCAATGGTTTTTCATCGGCCCGGTATGAAATAAAGGTTAACCTTCGTCCGGCTTTACTGCACTTCGATGTAAAATTAAACTACCCCGCTTATCTGCATAAAAAAAATGAAACATTAACTAATGCCGGTGATCTCACTATTCCGGCAGGCACTATAGTAAATTGGGAGCTGCATACAGAAAATGCAACCAGCTTATTGTTTTATATAAATGGCAAAGCAATAACTGTTAGCCCAAGGAGCCCTGGTGTGTTTGAAACCCGCGAAAGAATTCTTAATAATTCTATTTATAAGATAAGCCCGGAAAATGCTTTTACCACCCATAGTGATTCCTTAAGCTACCGTGTCAATGTAATAGCCGATGAGCCGCCAACCATCACTGTAAATGAGAAGCAGGATTCCATTAGTATGAAAGCCTTTTATTTTGATGGCAGGATCCAGGATGACCACGGCTTCACCTCCCTTGCATTCCATTACCAGGTAAGTGCAAATGGGAATAAAAACAATCAGAAATCATTTATTAAGTCTGTAAAAGCTGACCTAAGCCAAACACAGGCTAACTTTTTTTATTTTTGGAATTTGAAAGATTTGGGTATAAAACCCGGCGACCAGGTTAACTACTTTTTTGAGGTTGCTGATAATGATGGCGTAAACGGACCGAAAAAGGTTCGCTCTCCGGAACGTACACTCAATATTCCGGATACAAAAGAACTGAACAACGAACTAAATGCCGGGACACAGGTTATAAAGCAAAAAATGCAGTCGGCCGTTAAAATTGCCGGGCAAATTGAGCACGATTCACAAAAGTTAAATGAACTTTTATTAAACAAAAACACACTTTCGTTTGATGAGAAAAAGCAAATTGAAGATTTATTACAAAAAAGGCATGATTTGGATGAGCTTGTAAAAGATATCCAGGCCGACAATAAAAAAAATCTGTATAACCGCCAGGAAAATCAACAACAAGATAAACAACTAACAGAAAAGCAGCAATTAATGGAGCAATTACTTGATAAAGTGGTAGATCCTAAAACAGAAGAAATACTCCAAAAGCTGCAGGAAATGTTGAAGAATGAGCAAAAAGAAGGCGCCCGTGATGAATTGTCGAAGATGCAAATGGACAATAAATCCTTAAAAAAAGAGCTTGACAGGATGCTTGAATTATATAAAAAATTGGAGTTTGAACAAAAACTTAATCAAAATGTAGATCAGCTTAACCAGCTGTCGCAGGAACAGCAAAAGTTAGCAGATCAATCAAAACAACAGGGCGCCGACCCGCAAGGCCTGCAAAAAGAGCAGCAAAAGCTTAACCAGGATTTTCAGGACATAAAAAAATCGTTGGATGAACTGCAAAAAACAAATGAGCAGGCCGAACAAAAGCAGGATTTTGAAAACCCCAAAAAGGAAGAGCAAAGCATTGAACAGCAGCAGAATAAAAGTGAGGAAGATCTCAAAAAAAATAGTCCGTCAAAAGCGTCTTCATCACAGCAGCAGGCCGCCAAAGAAATGAAACAGCTTGCTGATAAAATGCAGAAGAAAGAGCAGGAGGGCGAAGAGACTCAAAATAATGTTGATGCACAGCAATTAAGAGAGTTGTTAAAGAACCTGATCAATAGCTCGTTTGAACAAGAAAAGGTAATGCAAACAATAAGAGCAACCAATCCGGCCGACCCTAATTATGGTACGCTTGCCCAAAATCAAAAAAACATAAAGGACAATCTTAAAACCGCCGAGGACAGTCTTTATTCGTTAAGTCGCCGTGTACCACAAATACAATCTACAGTTAATAACGAAGTTAGCAGCATAAATAATCATATTGACCAGGCGCTTGGAAACCTGGGCGAAAGACGCACTGCAGAAGCCACTAACAACCAGCAATATGCCATGACATCTATGAATAATTTGGCACTAATGTTGAGTGATGCTCTTGATCAGCTGCAGAATTCGATGAATAAAGGTAAAAGCGGAAAAGGAAAAGGCAAGCAGCAATCTGTTTCAGAGTTAGCTAAAATGCAGCAGCAACTCAATAAAAATATGCAAAAGGCACGCGAGCAAATGCAACAGCAGGGGAACCAGGGAAAAAGCCAGCAAAACAATGGAAATATTAGCGAACAATTAGCTAAATTAGCGCGTCAGCAGCAAATAATAAGGAATGCCTTACAGAAAATAAACCGCGATGAAAATAAAGATGGAAAAGGAGGTATAGGGAACCTGGATAAAATTTCGCAACAAATGGAACAAACTGAACACGATCTCGTAAACAGGAGAATATCAGAGGAAACGCTAAAGAGGCAAGAGCAAATTCAAACCCGTTTACTTGACGCTGATAAAGCAGAACAGGAACGGGAACAAGATCAGCAGCGCGAAAGCCACGCAGGAAAAGATATACCTCCCGGATACCTTAAAGCATTGCAGGAATACAGGGAACTAAAAGAAAAACGAACTGAGCAGGTAAGGACTGTACCTCCTGCAATAAATTTTTATTATAAATTAAAAATAAAATCTTACTTTGATCTACTCAATAATAAATGACATGGACCAATCAAATGTTCAAACAGGCGAGCTATATACTTTACAGCTTCCTTCGAAAAGGGAAAGCATAACACTGCTGGAAAATTTGATAGAAGAAATTGCCGACAAACATAAAGTCAGCGAGGATACTTTTGCTAATATGATGACCTGCCTTTCTGAGGCTGTTATTAATGCTATTGTACACGGAAACAAACTTGATGCAGAAAAAAAAGTTATAGTAAACGCGGATATTGAAGGCAAACGCATTATTTGGACAGTTACTGATGAAGGGGAAGGGTTTGATTATAATCATCTTGCAGACCCTACAGCTCCCGAAAACCTGGAAAACTTAACCGGGCGTGGTGTTTTTATAATTAAGCACCTGGCAGACCAGTGCATATTTAATGCTAAAGGGAATGAAGTTGAACTTCACTTTAAAATATAATGCCTCTAATTCGATTTTTTGAAGAAGACATATCTTATAAAATCAAAAATAAAGCAGCCCTGCGGTTGTGGATAATTGAAACTATACAAGCCGAGGGCTTTAAATTAAAAGAGCTTACCTATATTTTTTGTTCAGACAATTATTTATTGCAACTCAATAAGCAATATCTTAACCACGATACGTATACCGATATTATAACCTTTGATAATTCATCCATTGAAAATGTTATTTTGGGTGATATTTTCATCTCTATAGAACGCATTCGCGAAAATGCTGCAAAATTCAATATTACAGAAAAAGACGAACTGCACAGGGTAGTTATCCATGGCGCTTTGCATTTGCTGGGCTATAAAGACAAAACCACTTCTGATAAAGAAAAAATGACATTTAAAGAAGATTTCTATTTGAATAAGAGAAGTTTTAATAGCTAATTTTACTTCATCATTACTATTGAAACCAATTTATTAAAAATATGAAATTACTTATTTTATTCGTCGCGTTTATGTTCATAACGCCACCAAGTTCAGTTTACGACTTTAAACTGAAAACAATTGACGGGCAAAATTTTTCCCTGGCCCAGTATAAAGGAAAAAAAGTACTGATCGTTAATACAGCATCAAAATGCGGTTTTACACCGCAATACGCCGAACTGCAAAAATTAGCAGATCTTTACAAAGATAAACTTGTTGTGGTTGGCTTTCCGGCCAATAACTTTGGCGGGCAAGAGCCCGGAGCGAATTCTGAGATCAAAACTTTTTGCCAAAAAAATTATGGCGTTACTTTTCCGCTTAGCGAAAAGATTAGCGTTAAAGGCGATGACATTTATCCATTGTTTAAGTATTTAACTGAAGTGCCAAATCCAGATTTCACTGGTGAGATAAAATGGAACTTTGAGAAATTTTTGATTGATGAAAACGGCAATCTTATACATCGTTTCCGCTCACAAACTACCCCATTATCTCCTGAGCTTACAAAATATTTGTAATTCATAAGCTAAAAAAGAGGGCTCGTATTCCGGGTCCTCTTTTTTTATACTAAAATAATTTTACTTTCTATTTTTGTTGTTTAGGCGTTGCATCTTGCGCCTTTTTAATAGAATCCTGCTGAGCTTTCTTCTTTTTCTTGTTAAAAAATCCTTTTAATAAAAAATTACTTTGAGCAGCTTTTAAATCCGTGTTTAAAGTAGTAGTAGTTGCGTGCACATTTTTCATAGTTGTTTGAGCCTGCCTAACTGTTCCTTCCAAATCTTTAGACAATTTATCACTGTTCAATAACCTGCCAATACTACCTTGTCCATTATTAACTTTACCCACAATTTCTGATAATCCGCCGGTTAGTGATTCTGCATTATCTATAACCTTTATCAATTTGGCGACTATTTTATCTATATTCACTGGAGTAATAGAAGCTAATTGATTGCCGGGTTGAACCTCTTGCGTACTGGTAATACCCCCTGGTACTATTATTATTAATTTATCACCCATTAAACCATCGCTGCCTATGCTTATTTTCGAGTCTTTTTTAATAAACTTTTTTACATTATTATTTATAGTAAGGTCAACTCTTACCAAACTGTCTGTTACAATATTTATATCCTGAACAACTCCAACATTAATCCCAGCGAAGCGTACATTATTTCCTGCTTGTAGGCCATTTACATTTTTGAAAGTTCCATAAATATTAAATGTTGAGCTAAAAAGATTTTTTTGATTGCCAATAAAAAAGACAGCTAAAATGACAGCCAGCAAACCTGCAAAAGTAAACAGGCCTATTTTTATTTTTTGTCCTGATGTTGTTTTCATGATATATCTTTAAAAAATGATGCTACAATTTTGTTATTTGACTTGTGCAGATCGTCAAATGAGCCTTCAGCTATAAATTCCCCGTCATCCATTACTACTATCCGGTCTGCTGTGATGCGGGCACACTCCATGTCGTGTGTAATTATTATAGATGATGTTTTATTTTTCTTTTGAATAGTTAATATAAGCTCGCTAATCTCCCTTGAAGTAATAGGGTCAAGACCTGTCGTTGGCTCATCATATAAAATAATTTCAGGGTTAACAATTATAGTTCGTGCCAAACCAGCTCTTTTTCTCATCCCGCCTGACAAGTCTGATGGCAATTTATCTATCGCTTCAAGTAACCCAACGCTCTCTAAAGCTTCTTCCACGCGCCTGTCAATTTCTGCGTGATCAGGTATTTTTAACACCCGTGTTAGCGGAAATTCTAAATTTTCACGTACCGTCATAGAATCATATAATGCCCCGCTTTGAAATAGAAAGCCGATTTTTATACGTAACTGCTTCAGTTCGCTGTCAGACATTTCTGCTACTTCATCGCCAAATACTTTTAGTGAGCCGTCATCGGGTTTTAATAAGCCAACGATACACAGTATGGCAACCGATTTTCCGGTGCCCGATCTTCCTAAAACCACTACATTCTCGCCCCTTTTTAGCTTAAGATTAATATTTTTTAAAACCTGTTTTGTTCCGAAAGATTTCTTTACTCCTTTTATTGAAATTACCACTTCATCCTTATCTTTTCGGATATTTCGGGGTTCAACATTTACCTGTGCTTCCGCCATCTTTATCTTATTTATAAAACAATAAACTGGTTATTTGAACAGCTATCGCATCAATAACAAATATCCACAAGGATGCCGTAACTACGGCTGAATTTGCTGCAATACCTACACTCTCCGTACCTTTATTTGAATGAAAGCCCTTATAACAGCCTACAAAACCAATGGCGAAGCCAAAAAATATGGTCTTAACAAAGGCGGGTAAAAAATCCGTGAAATCGAGCGCGCCTATTACCTTAGTAAAATACAAACTGAAGCTTATGCTATCCCGGATGTTTAAAGCCAGAAAGCCGCCGAACAGGCCTATGGCATCACCAATTACCGATAACAGGGGCACCATAAATGTTGTTGCCAAAATGCGTGTTACCACCAGGTATTGAAGCGGGTTGGCACCAGACACCTCCATGGCATCCAATTGTTCGGTAACCTTCATACTCCCTAATTCAGCACCAATGCTCGAAGCTATTTTACCTGCACAAATAAGAGCGATAACAACAGGGCCTATTTCCCGAATAAACGAAACAGAAAGTGTTCTTGGCAACATGCTTGCTGCACCAAATGAAACGAGCGTGGGCCTTAATTGAAGAATTAAAACAATGCCCATTATAAACGAAGTAATGCCAACCAGCATCATAGAGCGGTAGCCTATTTCGTAACATTGACGAACAAATTCAGACCATTCAAAGCCGCCAACAAAAATGTTTTTTAAAAATTTAAAAAAAAATCCTACCTGATCGCCTATATCTTCCAGCCACCGCTTCCAGCCGGGCATTATTACTTCTTCTGCCATGAGGTTAAACTATTTATACAATAAAAATTTGCTTGATTGTTTATAACAATTCAATTATAACTTAACCTCAGTAAAATTCAGGCTGGCTTATAACAATGGGAACATCCATTATGAGCAAACGGGACTCGGCTTCAGTCTCAATTGTAATTGAACTTATGTTATAAACACCAAATTCATCCATTTTGTTTAGTTAAACTGTCATTTATTTTTATTAACCATTTCTAATATAAACAGATATCCTGTGTTTTTAAATTACATGTTTAAACGTATAATTTATGCCATAATTTAATTATGTGTATTTTTGCAAAAATTTTCAGTACTCCATGGCAATTAAAGCAATTATAGCTGGCGCAAGCGGACTAATTGGCAGTAAACTGTTGGATATTTTATTGCAACAACCTGAATATGATGAGATTTTGATTTTAGTGCGAAAAGAATTATCAATTAAGCACAAAAAATTAACTCAACTTATTGTAGATTTTGATACGTTGGATAATTATTCTAAAGCTATAACAGGTCATGCTGTTTTCTGCTGTCTTGGTAGTACGCGGAAAAAAACACCGGATTTAAACGATTATAGAAAAGTGGATCACGATTATCCTTTGCAACTGGCCCAAATAGCCTATAAAAATGGTATTTCGCAGTATCATTTAGTGTCTGCAATTGGTGCGGATGCCGCTTCTTCAAATTTTTACACAAAAATGAAGGGTGAAGTTGAGGAAGATATCAAAAAAATTGGATTATCGGGTCTGTACATTTATCAGCCTTCTTTTTTGACGGGAGAGAGAAAAGAAAACAGGTTAGTGGAACGGATTTTCATTCCCATTATGAAAGTTATAAATCCGCTCTTAATAGGAAATTTAAAAAAATACCGTAGCATCCCAGCTGTCACTGTGGCAATGGCTATGTATAAACAATCATTAAAAAACGAAGAAGGTGTGTTTATCTATCCTTCTGATAAAATAAAACAATTACTGTGAGTACTTATATTTCTGCCGAGAATCTCGGCCATTCTTTTCATGATCACTGGCTATTTAAAAATGTATCCATCGGGATAAACCGCGGCCGAAGGGTAGCATTAGTTGGCATTAACGGCGCCGGCAAAACAACATTATTAAAGCTGCTGGCCGGTACTTTGAAACCAACCGAAGGCAAGGTTGCGCAAATGCGCGATTTAAACCTTGGTTATTTAGAACAGGACCCGGGCTTTAAAGATGCTAAAACTATAAGTGATTATATTTTTCATGCCGATGACCTGCAGCAGCAACTGATCAGGAAATATGAAGAGCTTTTAGAAAACGATCCTGATAATGCCAAAGCCATTGAAAAGGTGATGGAAGAAATGAGTGATATTGATGCATGGGAATATGAATACAAGATAAAAACCATTTTAGGCCGGCTCGATATTCATCACCTCAATCAAAAAATAAACACTTTAAGTGGGGGCCAAAAAAAACGCCTGGCATTGGCAAAGCTCCTTATTGAAGATCCGGATATTTATATTTTGGATGAGCCAACTAACCATTTGGACATTGATACTATTGAATGGCTTGAGAAATTACTAACCGATGGCTCAAAAACCATTCTGATGGTTACCCACGACAGATATTTTCTGGATAATGTTTGTAATGAGATATTAGAGATTGACAAAGGCAAGATTATCCCCTACGTTGGTAATTACGGCTATTATTTAGAGAAAAAAGCGGAACGCGAAAGTGCCGATGAAGCTTCGTTTCAAAAAAACAGCAATTTGCTGCGTAAAGAACTTGAATGGATGCGCCGCCAGCCCCAGGCACGCGGCACCAAATCCAAAGCGCGTATTGACGCTTTTTATGACCTGGAAGAGAAAACAAAGAACGGCGGAGCTAAGCAAAAAGTGGAGCTTAGCGTAAAAACCGCACGCCAGGGGAATAAGATAATGGAGATGAATCACCTCTACAAGTCTTTCAATGAGCATACTTTCATCAATAACTTTAGTTATGTTTTTAAAAAGGGCGATAGGATTGGATTGGCCGGCAAGAACGGTAGCGGAAAATCAACCTTGTTAAACTTGATAACAGGTTCATTAAATCCCGACAAAGGAACTATTGACAAAGGCGAAACCACAGTTATTGGTTATTTTCATCAATCGGGCATTGTTTTTAAAGAAGACGAACGGGTTATAGATATTGTAAAGAACGTGGCCGAGTTTATTACAATGGCCGATGGCAAGTTAATTTCCGCCTCTGCCCTACTCACTTTGTTTCTTTTCCCTCCGGCTAAACAATATGGGTTTATATCAAAATTAAGCGGCGGAGAGAAAAAGAGGCTGCAACTGATGAGTATCCTGATGAAAAATCCAAACTTCTTAATATTGGATGAGCCTACAAACGACCTGGACATCGATACATTAAATGTACTTGAAGAGTTTTTAACTAATTATTCGGGCGTTTTAATGATGGTTTCACACGACAGGTATTTGCTGGACAAGCTTACTGACCAGCTTTTTATTATGGAAGAGAATGGTCATGTTAAAATTTATAACGGCAATTATTCTTCTTACCGGCAGGAACAGGAAGAGAACAAGCAGCAAAACAAACGAAACACTACAGAAATACCCCAAACAGCCCCTGTCGTTAAAAAGAGCAAGCTAAGTTTTAAAGAAACAAAAGAACTTGAAACCCTGGAAAGCGAAATAAATGCAATTGAAAGCCAGTTAAGAGAAAAAAACGAGGCTCTTAATAGAGCAGGAATAGAAACAAACAAACTCAATGAAATACTTGGCCAGATAGCTGCTTTAAACAGCAAGCTTGACCAAAAGAGTATTCGTTGGATTGAATTAACGGAATTAAAATAAGACAGAATGAAAACATCCGACCTGCTGGCTTCAATTGGAGTTATCATTTTATTAATTGCTTTTTTACTGAATCTGTATAAAAAGCTTCCTGCACAAAGCAAATACTATAGCTTGTTAAATTTTATTGGCGCAGCGATATGTTGTTTTTCGTCTTATTTAATTAGCTTCTATCCGTTTATCGTATTAGAAGGCGTTTGGGCGTTTGTAGCATTATTATCATTATTTAATGTTCCACGTGGAACATCGGTTAGCAATAAGTAATTTTACATGGAGAAAACTTACGAAGTTTTCAAAACTTCGTAAGTTTTAGAAAGCATGTTCCACGTGGAACATAAATGAAAACAGACATAAGACTTACGAAGGCTTTCAAACTTCGCAAGCCTTTACAAACCATGTTCCACGTGGAACATGCGCATTAATAAAACACATAAGGAAAGCAGAAAGTGCACCATCGGTGCAAAATATAGGTAGCCAAGATGTTTAAAAAGTATAATGTAATTATAGTGGGCGCTGGTCATGCAGGCTGTGAGGCGGCGGCGGCGGCGGCTAATTTAGGATCGTCTGTGTTGTTGATTACCATGAACATGGGGGTGATTGCGCAAATGAGCTGCAACCCTGCCATGGGCGGCGTAGCCAAAGGACAGATCGTGCGCGAGATTGATGCACTGGGTGGCTATTCAGGGATTATTACCGATAAAACATCCTTACAATTCAGGATGCTGAACCGTTCAAAAGGACCAGCTATGTGGAGCCCGCGCGCGCAAAGTGACAGGATGCGCTTTGCTGAAGAATGGCGCCTTGCATTGGAACGCATTCCCAATGTGGATTTTTGGCAGGATACTGTTACCTCTCTATTAGTAAAAAACAATACTATTGCCGGTGTTCGAACTTCCCTTGGGATAGAAATAGAAGCGGACGCGGTTGTGCTTACTAATGGAACCTTCCTTAACGGGATGATCCATATTGGTGAAAAACGTTTTGGCGGAGGGCGCACTGCCGAAAAAGCAGCCACAGGTTTAACTGAGCAATTGATCGAATTAGGGTTCGAGTCTGGAAGAATGAAAACAGGAACCCCACCCCGCGTTGATGGCCGGAGCTTAAATTACAGCCTTATGGAAGAACAATGGGGCGACGAAGAAAGGGGCCGTTTTTCATTTACAGATGTTGAGCTTGCAAAAGAACAGCGCTGCTGCTGGATAACCTATACTAATAATAACGTACATGAAACTTTAAAAGAAGGGTTTGAAAAATCCCCAATGTTTACCGGGCGAATAAAGGGTCTAGGTCCCAGGTACTGCCCATCTATTGAAGATAAAATAAACCGTTTTGCAGAGCGCGAACGCCACCAGATTTTTGTTGAACCTGAGGGTTGGAACACGGTAGAAATATATGTTAACGGTTTCTCAACTTCATTGCCTGAAGACATTCAATACAAAGCCTTGATTCAAATACCGGGTTTCGAAAAGGCAAAGATGTTCCGACCTGGCTATGCAATAGAATACGATTACTTCCCCCCTGTACAACTTGGGCTGACACTTGAAACCAAATTAATTAGTAACCTTTATTTCGCCGGACAAATTAATGGAACAACCGGATATGAAGAAGCCGCTTGTCAAGGTTTTATTGCAGGGATCAATGCACATCAAAAAATAAATGACAAGCATGAACTAATCATGAAACGATCAGAATCATATATAGGCGTTTTGATTGACGACCTTGTTACAAAAGGGACTGAAGAACCATACCGCATGTTTACCTCCAGGGCCGAGCACCGTTTGCTTTTACGCCAGGACAATGCCGATATCCGCCTTAGTCCAATTGGGCACGAACTCGGGTTGATTAATGACCAGCGTTTAGAAAAGGTTAATCAGAAAACAAAAAACTCTGACCTAATAGTTGCCTATACTAAATCAAAATCAATAGAGCCTTCAATAGTAAACTACTTGTTAGAAGAACAGGGAACGAGCGCATTAAATCAAAATACAAAGTTGTTTAACTTATTAAGCAGGCCCCAGCTGGGATTTGAAGATTTACGAAAAGCGGATGAGGCGCTTAATGCGCTATTATCCGCATACGATAAAGAAACTATTGAACAGGCTGAAATAAAAATCAAATACGAGAGTTATTTTGAAAAGGAAATGGATATTGTGGACCGGATGAAAAAAATGGAGGACAAAGAGATAAATCCTGAATTTAATTATAACCACCTTGTTTCACTTTCAAAAGAGGCACGGGAAAAATTAATGAAAATAAAACCACGTACTTTAGGTCAGGCATCCAGAATTTCGGGTGTGACACCATCGGATATATCGGTTTTAATGGTTCACATCTCAAGATAGCCTATAACTATTTGAATAATAATTGGTTATAAAAGGTCGCATTAAATCAATTATCTTTAATTTTTAATATCACATATCGTTGAAATATAAAAGTTGTTTATAGCGTTTAAAAACAATGTTAAATAAAAGAGCCTCCCTTTTCCTAAAAAAAATACTCCCCTTTTTTGCCGTTTTCTTAATTTTTGGATGTGCCAACAGGCAAAATCCCCAGGGTGGCCCCCGTGATCATACTCCGCCAAAATTATTGAAGGCCACGCCACCCAATATGACCCGAAATTTTAAAGCTAAAACCATCCAGCTAGATTTTGATGAGTTTTTTAAATTGACCAATATTTATCAGGAAATAACCATGAGCCCAACTCCGGCAAAATTGCCGGAATATAATATAAGAAAAAAAAGTATAGTCATTAACCTTAAAGATACACTCGAGAAAAATACCACCTATGTTATAAATTTTGGAAAAGCGATAGCCGATGTAACCGAAGGAAATATTTTAAAAAACTTCACCTACGTTTTTTCTACAGGGAGCCATATTGATTCTTTAAGCATATCTGGCTCTGTAATTAACACACTTACCTCGGAAAGAGAAAAAGACGCTACGGTAATGCTTTTTACGCTAAAACAAGATTCCTTACTATTCGGTAAAAAGAAACCTACAATTTATACTACTACTGATACAGCTGGCAACTTTACTTTAAATAACCTGCACCCTGATGACTACCGCATATATGCGCTTAAAGAAACGGCTCCAAATAAAATATACGATAAAGATAATGAGCTGATCGCCTTTCTGAAAAAAAACGTACATCTTACAAAAGACACTTCAAATGTGCAACTGAGGCTATTTAAACAAGTACCTCAAAAATTCCGCCTCGTTGACAGAAGGGTTGACCTGGATGGTAAAATGTTTTTTACTTTTAACAAACCCTTGGATAATCCGTCTTTAAAGATTCTCTACCCTCCGGATTTTGATAAACAAAAAATAGTAGACATCAGTAAAACAAAAGATACCGCCATTCTTTACATGCGGAACATGGATTTTGATTCCATAAGGGTTGCGGTTCTTGATAATAATAAACCGCTGGATACAACATCTCTAAGAAAAGGAAAAAAAGAGTCGTTTACAAGAGTCCTGTCTTTTCAATTTAATATTAATACTGATTTAAAATTAAAACCGGGTACCGAATTAACTTTAAAAGCTAATTTTCCAGTAAACACCTTTGATGCTTCGCTTATTGCATTAAAAGAAGATTCAACTGATGTGTCTAACTTTAATTTGGTTAGGGATACCACCAATCTAAAGCTTTTTACCCTTTTATATCGATGGAAACAAAATGCCAATTATACCCTTACTATTAATGAAGGTGCATTTACGGATATTTACGGAGATAAGAACAGAAGAGTACTTAGAAGGTTTCAAGTGGATAAACCAGAAAATTATAGTTTGTTAACTTTAAAAGTAACTGTACCTGATACTGCCAAGCAATATATTGTTGAATTACTTGATGATCAGCAACACCTTTTACGAAGTGACCTTATCCATAAAAATATAAACATCGCTTACAAAAACTATTTAACCGGCAAATACCGGGTAAGAGTAGTTTATGATGAAAATAAAAACGGAAAATGGGATAGCGGTAATGTGAAGCAAAAAGTTCAGCCGGAAAATATTTGGGTTAACGATGCAGCAATTACATTGAGGCCAAACTGGGAACAAGAAACACCGATTGCTATTCCGAAGGAACCAACTACTCCTTAAACCAACCCGAATACATGATATAATTATTAGGCAGACGTTTTAGCATTTCTCTTTGTTCATCTGTAATAGGTTTTATCTTTTTAGCAGGTATACCGGCATATAGATAACCTGAGTCACAGATTGTTTTTTCGAGCACAACAGCACCTGCAGCAATAATTACAAATTCCTCGATGATAGCGTGATCCATTACAATAGCTCCCATACCTATTAAAACATTATCATGAACCGTGCAGCCATGCACTAACGAGTTGTGACCTATTGATACATTATTCCCAATATTGGTAGGAGCATACATATAAGTACAATGTATTACAGCACCGTCCTGTATATTGGTATTATTACCAATCTTAATATAATGCACATCTCCCCTGATTACTGCATTAAACCAAACTGAACAATTGTCGCCCATAACCACGTCCCCAACTATTGTAGCGTTTTCGGCAATAAAACAGTCTTTTCCCCATGAGGGACTTACATTTCGTACAGGAAGGATGACAGGCATAAATTTAATTATTGAATTAGTGAATTATTGATTGACTGAATATTTGTTGAAGAGAAAAACTTTATATTTGTTTCTTTAAATAAATAATAAGCGGAAATAGCTCAGCTGGTAGAGCATCAGTTTCCCACACTGAAGGCCGCGGGTTCGAATCCCGTTTTCCGCTCAATTTTAAAACACTGTATCCTCAATAACATCCGCATGAAAAGGATAATCCGTTGTTGAATGCAACCCCCTGCTCTCTTTACGCATCATTGCTGATTTTACAACAAGAAAAGAAACCTGGATCAAATTTCTTAACTCGCATAGTTTTACAGACAATTTTGTACGCTTATAAAATTCTTCTGTTTCTTCATATAATAAACCCAAACGGCGTAATGCTCTTTCAAGCCTAAAATCAGAACGGACTATACCAACATAATCATTCATTATCTTTTGCATTTCGCGTATATTATGTGTTACCAGGATATCTTCATTTGATAACTGAACACCTTTTTCATCCCAATCCGGAATACTTTCAGGGATACTTATCTCTTTAAACTGAGCAACAGCATCTTCATAAATCCGGTGGGCAAATACCAAAGCTTCCAGTAATGAGTTGGAAGCCAGCCTATTAGCACCATGTAAACCTGTTGATGAACATTCACCGCATGCGTAAAGTCTTAATAATGAAGATCTTCCTATATGATCAACCATAACTCCGCCACACATATAATGACATGCCGGAGCAACGGGGATCATATCTTTAGTCATATCTATACCAATCTCCAGGCATTTAGCATATATATTAGGAAAATGTGCCAGGATATCTTTTTTACTTCGGTGCCTTACATCCAGGTAAACAAAATCTTCCCCCGATTTTTTAATTTCCGCATCTATTGCCCTTGCAGTTATATCACGCGGTGCCAATGACTTTCTATCATCATACTCCTGCATAAACTCCTTTCCATCTGTACGCTTCAAAACACCTCCAAAACCCCGCACAGCTTCCGATATTAAAAAAGATGGATACTCGCCTGGATTATATAAAGCTGTTGGATGAAATTGGATAAATTCCATGTTTCTTACTTTCCCTTTAGCCCGGTAAACCATAGCTACACCATCGCCGGTAGCTATAGTAGGATTTGTTGTTATTGAGTAAATATGCCCCGCACCACCCGATGCCATAACCGTAACCTTTGAAAGTATTTTCTCAACGTTCCTGGTATTATTATTAAAGGCATATATACCATAACAGGTAATATCAGTAGTTGATTTATCGACAAATACTCCTAAATGGTGTTGTGTAATCAAGTCAACAGCGAAGTAATGGGTAAGAATTTCAATATTAGGATTATTATGAATCTCTTCTAATAATGCCCTTTCTATTTCAAATCCGGTAATATCTTTATAGTGCAAAACCCGGAATTCTGAATGACCGCCTTCTTTAGCCAGGTCATAAAAGCCCTCGTTTGTTTTGTCGAAGTTTGTACCGTAATCAATAATTTCCCTTATACGATCAGGCCCTTCTTTAACAACTGCTTCTACAACTTCCTTATCACATAAACCATCACCGGAAATTAGGGTATCCTGGATATGCTTTTCAAATGAATCTTCTTTTTTATCAACAACGACAGCAACACCTCCCTGAGCATACTTAGTGTTTGATTCATCTTCGTTTGACTTGGTAACTATCAGAACCTTACCATGCTTTGCTGCCTTAAGCGCAAAACTTAATCCGGCTATACCCGAACCTACTACAAGGAAATCAACAGTTCTGGTCATATAATATATATAAAATGTGTAAAATTATTTCTTGTGTTAATAAGCAGTATAAAACTTGTTAATTTTGTGTAAGCAAATACTTAATAAATAATTACATAGTTAGTAACCCCGCATTTTAATCAAAAATCTAATAAATTTTAACCGACTTTTGAGCCGTTAAAGCTCCAAAGCTAACATTTTGGAAAGTACTAAAGTATTAACAAATAACTTTTAAAAGATTAATTTGCTTGTCATATTAATCTAAAAATCAATAAAGTAGGTAATAAAAAAGTTACACTTTTTGTTGATAAATTATTAAAAAATATATTTTACCATCTTTTAAAACTACTTATAAACATAACTAACACACCAATAATAATAAGTTCTTTATATATATAAAACTAATTGTTATTAATTGAATTGTTGAAATGGATACCTTAGCAGAAATAAATATAAAGGGATTTGTGGATGAAGAAATTGATCCATCCCTTGATCTTTTTGATGAAATTGAAAAGTTAAAAAACGAAAAAAATGCTGTTATACTTGCTCATTATTACCAGGAACCTGATATACAGGATATTGCCGATTACATTGGTGATAGTTTGGGATTATCGCAGCAGGCAGCAAAAACTGATGCCGACATTATCGTATTTGCCGGTGTTCATTTTATGGCTGAGACGGCAAAAATATTATCTCCTTCAAAAAAAGTTTTATTACCCGACATAAAGGCGGGCTGCTCATTAGCTGATAGCTGTCCGCCGCATTTGTTTAAAAAATTTAAGGAACAATATCCTGATCATTTGGTAATAACTTATGTAAACTGTACAGCCGAACTGAAAGCGATGAGCGATATAGTTTGTACATCCAGCAATGCGATAGGAATTGT
>JAQBOA010000011.1 GCA_028288305.1 Mucilaginibacter sp. | reverse complement strand
ACAGGTTTTCGTTCATGAAGGTGACATAGCTTTGTACCGCTGTGGGCTTCATGGGGTAATACTCATCCAGGTTAAAGGTGATCACGTTTTTAAAGCTCAGCCCTTCTTCGCGGTGCTGACGCACCAGTTCGGCATAAACGCCGATCGGGGTTACCCCTGTTGCCAGGCCCAGTACCGTTTTTTCGCCTTTGGCCTCTTTGCTGCGGATCAGGGAGGCTATGCGCCCTGCCACGGCCAGTGAGGCTGCTTTCTGATTGGGATACACGGTTACCGGAAGTTTCTCATACCGGGTTTCTTCTAATAAATTTAATCGCGCCATTAAGTTGAAATGTTCTAAAGTTATAAGGAATACTACACAAAAAAATCCCTGCCTAAGCAGGGATTTCATACAAACCAATTTAACTATCCAAATTAACCCTTACCGACATAAGGTTTACGTTTAGTCTATTTATTATGCTGTGCATTATTTATTACAAACTTAATAAATTAAAATTTTATTATCACAATACTTTTTAAATTATTTTAATAAGTTTATTTAAGATATATTTTTTATTAACAAGAGATTAACTTTTGTAACGGTATTAACACAAATAGCATATTACCGATTAACTTATTAAATTAGCTTTTTTAAATAGCTATTAACTGACCGAATTATTATTATGAAAAAACTATTACTCTTTCTCGGGGTCACGGTATGGTATACCTGTACCTTTGCACAAACATCACAAGACTCATCTTACATCAGGGATCATTATACCAAAATGGAAAAGTACATTACCATGCGCGATGGTAAACGCCTGTTTACTTCCATTTACCTGCCAAAAGATCAATCGAAAAAATACCCTATTATGATGACACGTACGCCATATACCGTTGCGCCTTATGGTGAAAACGCGTATAAACGTACTTTGGGACAAAATATGCTGTTTGCAAAAGAAGGTTTTATTTTTGTTTACCAGGATGTGCGTGGCCGCTGGATGAGCGAAGGTGATTTTGTGGATGTGCGCCCGGATATTGATAATAAAAAAAGCAATAAGGAAGTTGACGAAAGTTCAGACACATACGATACTATAGACTGGTTGATAAAAAATTTGCCAAATAATAATGGCAAGGTAGGAATTGAAGGTATATCTTATCCGGGTTTCTATTCAACAGCATCACTTCCAAATGCGCACCCGGCGCTTAAAGCGGTGTCGCCACAGGCACCCGTTACCGATTGGTTTATTGGTGATGATTTTCACCACAACGGCGCTTTATTTCAGATGGATGCTTTTGCATTTTTAACCAGCTTTGGCGTACCCCGCCCAAAACCTATTACACCTGCGGAGTTTAAAAATGGCATTAAATATACAGAAAGCGACAATTATAAATTCTACCTGGGTCTTGGTGCATTGCCAAACTTTAAAATGAATTACCTGGGCGATTCAGTAAAGTTTTGGGATAATATGATGGCGCATCCTAACTACGATTCCTTTTGGAAGGGAATGAACATCCGTCCGCATTTAAAAAATATTACTCCTGCAACAATGGTTGTGGGCGGTTTTTTTGATGCCGAAGATTGCTTTGGCGCTCTGCATGTTTTTGAAGCATTAGAAAAACAAAATCCATCATCGCATCCAAATATGCTGGTTATGGGCCCCTGGTTTCATGGAGGTTGGGAACGCGGCGATGGCCAATATTTTGGCGATCAGAACTTCGGATCAAAAACCAGCGCCTGGTTTCGTGAAAATGTGGAACTGCCTTTCTTTTTGTATTACCTGAAAGACGAAGGCACAATGGCCCTGCCAAAAGCCACTATCTTTGTTTCGGGCAGCAACGAATGGAAAAAATTCAATGAATGGCCTCCGAAAAATACAGTGGAAAAAACATTATACTTTCATACGAACGGTAAGCTTTCATTTGATGAACCAAAAACAACCAGCAGTTTTGACGAATATGTAAGCGATCCTAACTCTCCGGTTCCTTATCAGGGTGGTGTACAGGCACATCGTACAAGGGAGTATATGCTGGACGACCAGCGTTTTGCGGGCAGAAGACCGGATGTTAAGGTTTACCAAACTGATACTTTAAAAGAAGATGTCACTTTAACAGGACCTGTTGTAGCTGATCTGTTTTCATCAATAACTGGAACTGATGCCGATTATGTAGTAAAACTGATTGATGTTTTCCCTGATAGTTATCCTGAACCAAAACCTAACCCTAAAAATGTAACCATGGCAGGCTACGAGATGCTGGTGCGCGGTGAAATTTTCAGAGGTAAATTCCGTAATTCTTTTGAAAAACCTGAGCCATTCATTCCTGGCAAAGTAACAGAGATTAAATATCATCTGCCCGATGTTGCTCATACCTTTAAAAAAGGCCACAGGATAATGATACAGGTACAAAATTCATGGTTCCCTTTAGCGGATAGAAATCCACAAAAGTTTGAAGATATTTACCATGCAAAAGACTCAGATTTTCAAAAAGCTACAATCAGAATATATCATGACACTCAAAACAAATCTGGTGTAAAGGTTACTGTATTGGAATAAAAGGATTACACTGATTAGATTACACCGATTATAATGAAATTAAACAGATTACTGATTTGCGTTCTGGCGTTAATTGCCTTTAATGCAAAGGCGCAGCTTGGTGTGCCGAAAGAAACTTTTACACGTGCCGATTCATTGCGCGGCAATTTAACACCTTTACGTACCTGTTATGATATTGGCTATTATCACCTTGATGTTAAGTTTGATATTGCCAATAAATTTATCAGCGGCAGCAACCTTTTCAAATTTACCGCCGTGCAGGATTTCACTAAGCTGCAATTTGATCTGTTTGCTAATTTAAAGGTAGAAAAAGTGGTTTATAAAGGCCATGAGCTGCCTTATACACGGGAATACAATGCGGTATTCGTCACTTTTCCTGAAACTATAAAAAAAGGGAGTAAAGATGAATTTACCGTTTATTATTCAGGTCACCCAACTGTAGCTAAGCGCGCACCCTGGGACGGAGGTGTTGTTTTTACAAAAGATTCTCTTGGCAATCCCTGGCTGGCTACGGCCTGCCAGGGAGTTGGTGCTAGTATTTGGTGGCCCAATAAAGATCATCAGTATGATGAGGTTGACAGTGCCCTGATCAGCATCAGCGTTCCTGACAGCTTACAGGATGTATCAAACGGGCGCTTACGTAAAGTTACTAATCTGAAAAATGGCTATACCAGGTACGATTGGTTTGTAGCCAACCCTATAAACAATTACGATATTGAGGCCAACATTGGTAAGTATATCCATTTTAATGATACCTACGACGGTGAAAAAGGCAAATTAACCCTGGACTATTGGGTATTAAGCTATAACCTGGCAAAAGCAAAAAAGCAATTCGGCGAAAATGTAAAGGATATGATTAAGGCATTTGAATATTGGTTTGGGCCTTATCCTTTTTATGAAGACGGCTATAAGCTTATAGAAACACCGCACTTAGGTATGGAGCATCAGAGCGGCACAGCTTACGGCAATCATTTCATTAATGGCTACCTGGGGCGCGACCTTTCAAGAACCGGCTGGGGTTTGAAATGGGACTTTATTATTGTACATGAAAGCGGGCATGAGTGGTTTGGTAATAATATTACTTCCAAAGATCTTGCTGATATGTGGATACATGAAAGCTTCACAAATTACTCCGAATCATTATTTATTGAACAAAGATACGGCAAGCTTGCCGGGCAGGAATATGTGCATGGCACTCGTTTCTCGATATTGAATGACAGGCCCATTGTTGGCCCTTATAATGTGAACAAAGAAGGATCGGGAGATATGTATTACAAAGGCGGCAACCTGATGAACATGATCCGTACCATTATTAATGACGACGAAAAATGGCGCAGCATATTACGCGGCTTAAACAAAACCTTTTATCATAAAACCGTAACCTATAACGATATTGTGGATTACGTAAGCGCGAACGCCGGCGAGAATCTAAATCCTGTGTTTGACCAATACCTTAAACATAAAAATATTCCTACTCTGAATTTTATGTTTGTAGAGGGCAAATTATATTGCCGCTGGGTAGCAGATGTGGCAGATTTTAATATGCCTGTTAAAGTGCGGATAAAAGGAGGTGAATACCAATTTATTAAACCCACTACACACTTTGAGCCGGTTGATATTAAAGATGCTAAAAAGGACAATATAGAGGTTGATACCTTTAATTATTATATCGGGGTGCTGGTGGATTAACCCCCTGGCCCCCTAAAGAGGGAATTTTATTTGCACGATATTCAATTTTCAGCCCCATTTCGGGGGGAATCTATTTATCATTAATTATTTGACTTGTAACTGATTACCTGTTAATAAATGTTAAAAGCGACGTACAAGGTTATTTTAACTATGACTGACGGTTTTTCTGCGAAGAAATGGGTTTCAAGTCAAAAATAAAGAGCCGGGAGTCAAGAATCAAGGTAAAGAGCGCTTGTATAGATAGTTATTAGCATCAATCTTTTAATATCTTGACTCTTGGTTCTTGAATCTTTTGCCTTTTTCATAAAAAAAGTGGCATTGGTAGTATAATTAGGTTGCTTTATCTCATTTTTTTTACAATGCTGATTGTGCCTGCTATTTTTGACTCAATCATGCAGAAATTAAGGCACTTCAACTGGTACAAAGAATTCATTCCTGTTCTTATTTGGACAATTATTTTTATTTTGCCTTTCCTATTAATGATGCTTAGGATCATTATCAACAGTAATGACACCTATGACGAATCTAACCGGAATATTTTTTATTCCTTCCTGGCATTTATTGGTATATTTTATTTACACACCTTCCTGATACATCCCATAAAAGAAAAACAAAATGGAATCTTGTATTATTGGCTTCTTCTTTTAGGGTGTTTTTTGGTGTTTCTTATCTTACCGATGCTGCTTTGGAAAGATTTTTCCTGGGTTTCGCATACAAACAGCTTATTGATTCATACGAACGAAATAGATCCCAGCTATCTTTTTTCAATATTTCCTTTTATCCTAATTATTTTTATCAGCTACTGTTACCGGCTATATTTAGACAAAATCCGGCAAAGTGATCTTATTAAGGAACTGGAAACAATCCAATTGAAGACGGAGCTTGATTTTCTGCGTTCGCAGATCAGCCCGCATTTCATGTTTAATTTAATGAATACACTGGTCTCTATGGCACGAAAAAAATCGGAACTGATAGAATCCTCCCTTATAAATTTATCGCAATTGATTCGTTATATGTTGTATGACAGCGATGGCAGCCAGATTAGTCTGGAGAAAGAAATGGAATACCTTAAAAACTACATTAACCTTCAATTGCTGCGTTTTGGAGACGACCTTAGTTTTAACCTGTTCTTGTCAGGTAACTTTGAAGGTTACAAAATTGAACCTATGCTACTAATCCCTTTTGTTGAAAATGCCTTCAAACATGGTGTAAGAACCATAAAAGATCCCCTTATCGATGTATCTATTGATATGGATGGCAATAAACGTTTGCTGCACATGGTAGTTATGAATAATATAGCTGAAAAGGTAAATATCTATGATAAAGGGTTAGGTACTGGATTAAACAATGTACAAAGACGGTTGGAGTTGCTATATCCCGAAAAACACTTGATAACTGTTTCACAAAAAGAAGATATGTTTACTATACATTTAGAGATCAGTTTGTAAGGATATGAACTGTTTAAATATTAGATAATACCAGGCATATTTCATTTTTAAACCTCGCAACTGCCCCTTCAGTACTACAAAAGTTATTGGTATCCTCAGTGAGAACAAAATAGACCTGATCTTTTTTCTATTTTAGTGCAACCTAATTGATTTTATTGGCGTCTTATTTAAAAAACTGATAAACCATGAAATCATTAACAAAATTTTTACTGGCTGTTATACTTATAACAGGTACAGGCTATACTATTGCAAAACCTCATCCAACGGCAAAATTAAGTACTTCTGAAATTGTTGATCGTCACCTTTCTGGTTTTAATGCCATAAATCTTGCCGGTCCTTTTGATGTGTATATTACACAGGGTTCAACAGAATCTGTTAAAGTGGAAGCGCCTGCTGATGTGATGGACCGTATTTTAACCGAAGTAAACGGTGGCGTATTAAAAATATATACCAAACATGAATATTTTCATTGGGGTGATTTATTGGGAAACCATAAAAAGATATTGATATATGTTACTATTAAAGATGTAAACAGTATTAATATATCCGGTTCTGGTGATGCAACCTTTAAAGATGGTATTAAGGCCAACTCTTTAAGATTAAATATCAGCGGATCAGGTGATATGACAGGCAAAGTAGATGTAAAAACTCTAGAAAGCAGTATTACAGGCTCAGGTGATATGAAATTGTCAGGCCGTGCGGAAAATTCAACAGTAAAGGTTGTCGGTTCGGGAGATTTTACTGCGCGTAACCTTCTTACTGTAAATTCTTCAGTACGTGTTTCCGGCTCAGGCGATGCCGAAGTAAATGCCAGCGAAAAGGTTGATGCCGCTGTAAATGGTTCAGGGGACGTTCATTATACCGGTACTGCCAAAAATATTAACAGCTCAAAAAGCGGCAGCGGAGATATTAGCAGATTTTAAGCTGAAAGTTTAAAGATCAAAGCTAAAAACAAAAGATGATTCATCTTAAAGTTTCAGCTTTTGTTTACCTTTTGTTTATTATCCTTCAGCTATAACTTTATTCTTAAAATCGGTTATAATTAACTCCTCATCACAAAAATTATATTCGTGGATCTGATTGGAGCAGATAATGGTTAGACGGTTTGAAGCAAATTTTTGTACCAGGTTTAAATACCAATCAACCCCTTGTGTATCTAAGTTAGATGTGGGTTCGTCCAGCATCAGCATTGGGGTATCTGAACAAAAAGCGATAGCCAATTTAAGCCTCTGTTTCATACCTGAAGAAAAATATTTGATCAGCTTGTTTTTACTGCTTTCCATTGCTAATAGCTCAATAATTTCATTTTTATTAACTCCCGCTATATATGGCTTAAATTTGAAATGAAAATCAATCATCTCGTTTAAAGTAAACTCTTCTATCAATTCAAGGTAGGGGGCGGCTAAACTGAGATGCTGGTATACATCATCAATTTCAACCGGTTTTTCCTCAAAAAAATAATTAATTTTCCCTGCCGAAGGAGATAGGCTGCCATTTAATACTTGCAGCAAAGTTGATTTCCCGGAGCCATTGGGACCCAAAACAGCATAAATTTTACCACTAATAAATGTACAATCAATCCCCCTGAATATCCAGTCGCGATTAAAACGGCGGCCAATGTTTTCGAGGGTGATTTTATAGCTCATGGTTCATAGTTGATGGTTCATAGCCGAAAGACATTGCCGATAGTTGATTGGACATAGCACGCAAAGTTTTTTTAACATTACTGAAGCTGCCATGAACTATGAACCATCAACTATGAACTAACTATTCCCAAATCCCTTCATGATGCCCCGCTGTGAATTCTGGACAAAGTTGATGATCTCATCTCTTTCAACAGTAGGATTAAATTCGGCTTCAATAATATCAAGAGCTTTGGTAATGTTATACTTTTTAAGAAATATAATGCGATAAATTTCCTGTATCTCATTAATAGTCGCTGCTGAATATCCCCTGCGCCGCAGGCCTACAGAATTTATGCCGACATACGACAAAGGCTCGCGCCCGGCTTTTGTAAATGGCGGAACATCTTTACGAACCAATGAACCACCGGATATCATGGCATGCGCGCCAATGTCTACAAACTGGTGTACGGCAGATGTACCGCCGATAAAGGCATAATCATAAATATGGATATGCCCGCCAAGCTGTACCGAATTTGCAATGATAACGTTGTCGCCGATAACGCAATCGTGTGCGACGTGAACATAGGCCATCAGCAGGCAGTTGCTGCCAATAGTAGTAGTGTTTATATCAAGAGCTGTCCCACGGTTAAGGGTAACACATTCGCGGATAATAGTGTTATCGCCAACGGTAACAGTGCTTTGTTCGCCCCGGTACTTCAAATCCTGCGGTGGAGCGGAAATTACAGCGCCCGGAAAAATACGGCAGTTTTTCCCGATACGTGCACCGTCCATGATAGTGCTATTTGATCCTATCCAGGTACCTTCGCCAACTTCCACATCTTTATGTATGGTAACAAATGGTTCAATTACCACATTATCGGCTATTTTAGCCTGTGGATGTATGTATGCTAATGGCTGGATCATGCTTCTTCTGTTTTTTGTCTTTTTACAATCTGTGCCATCAGTTCAGCTTCAACAACTATACGTTCGCCAACCATACCAATACCTTTCATCTGGGCAATGCCTCGTCTGATTGGAGTAAGCAGATTGCAGTGAAAAATTAAAGTATCACCAGGCACAACAGGTGCTTTAAACCGGGCATTTTCTATTTTTAGGAACAATGTAATATAATTTTCGGGATCAGGCACCGTATTTAATACCAATATGCCACCTGTTTGGGCCATAGCTTCAATTTGTAAAACCCCCGGAAACAATGGTGAACCTGGAAAATGACCCCTAAACATATCTTCATTCATTGTTACATTTTTCAATCCAACAACATGGGTTTTTGTTAATTCCAGTATTTTATCTACCATCAAAAAAGGCTGCCTGTGCGGCAATATTTTCATGATCTGAACGGTATCATACACCGGTTTAGCATTTGGATTGTAAACTTTTACATGTTTACGGCTTCTTTCCTTTTTTATTAGTGTTTTTATTTTTTTTGCAAAAGCCACGTTGGCAGCATGCCCCGGACGGGCAGCCATAATATGACCCCGTAGTGGAACACCTACCAAAGCAAGGTCGCCAATCATATCCAGCAATTTGTGCCTTGCAGGTTCGTTTTGATGACGAAGCTCAATATTATTTAGAATGCCCTGGGGCGCCACTTTTATATCTTTGCGGTTAAAAATTTTTGCCAGGTGTGCTAATTCTTCGTCATCAACATCCTTATCGACTACAACTATCGCATTATTTAAATCGCCTCCTTTAATCAAGTCGTGCTTTAATAGCATTTCCAGTTCATGCAAAAAACAAAAGGTGCGGCATGAAGCTATTTCTTTATTAAACTCGGATATGGTAGATATGCTGGCATGCTGACTACCCAATACCTGCGAATTATAATCAACCATGCAAGTAAAACGGTAATCGTCTAAAGGCATTGCTACCATCTCCACTTTTCTGTCAGGCTCTGAATAATGAATATTGTAAGGAATATGATAATACTCACGGTCTGCATCCTGTTCAACAAAGCCGGTATCCTTAATAGCATCCACAAACTGGATAGAACTTCCATCCATTATAGGTGTTTCAGGTCCGTCAAGATCAATTAAAATATTATCAAGCTCTAAACCTACAAGCGCTGCCAATACGTGCTCAATAGTACTTACGCTTGCCCCATTTTGTGAAATTGTGGTACCACGGGAAGTATCAGTCACGTTATCAACATCTGCATCAATTATTGGTGCCCCGGGCACATCAACCCGTCTGAATTTATAACCATGATTTTCTGGTGCAGGATTAAAAGTCATCGTAACACTTTCACCGGTATGTAACCCGGTACCCGAAACTGAAACCGGTGCCTTAATTGTTTTTTGTTTTACGTTCATCTTAATAGTCATTGGTCATTAGGTCATTGGTCATTGAGTCATTGGTTACTATTCTATTTTATCGAATAGCCAATGACTAATGACATAATGACTAATGACCTTTTCTTAATTCAGTAATTATTTTTTCAAGTTCAATGATTTTTTTTTCTAATTCCGGCAAACGGTTTATTACTACTTGCGACCGCATATTATCGTTGTAGGATACCGCCGGTGCACCAGCCCATTTTTTTCCTTCAATAACTATTGAGCGGCTTATTCCGGATTTAGCCTGGATTTGTGAGCCTTTAGCGATGTTAATATGACCGACTATACCGGCTTGCCCGCCAATAATGCAATTTTCCCCAATTTTAGCACTTCCTGATACCCCGGTTTGTGCTGCAATAACAGTATTAGCGCCAATTTCTACATTATGTGCCACCTGGATAAGGTTATCGAGCTTTACACCTTTGCGTATTATAGTTGACCCCATAGTAGCGCGGTCAATGGTGGTGTTGGAGCCAATTTCAACATCATCTTCAATTATAACATTCCCTATTTGGCTTATTTTAGTATAGGTACCATCACTTGCCGGGGCAAAACCAAAACCATCTGCTCCTATTATAGTGCCCGAATGTATAATAACGTTGTTTCCTATTATACTATCAAAATAAATTTTTACACCAGGAAAAAAAGTAACATTGTTACCAATAACTACATCATCTGCAATATAAGTATGGGGATAAATTTTACAATTATTACCTATTTTAACATTGGGACCGATATAAGCAAAGGCGCCGACATAAACATTTTCACCTATCTGAGCTGATGAATGAATATAGCAATGCTGTTCGATACCTGATTTGTTTAATTTTATAGTATTGTATTTCTCGAGCAACAAAGAAAATGCACTATAAGCATTCTCTACGCGGATCAAAGTAGTTTTTATTGGTTCAGAAAGCACCTGATCCTTATTAATGATTACCACCGAAGCATTGGTTGTGTAAAGGTACTGCTCGTACTTGGGGTTTGCTAAAAAAGATAAAGAGCCGGCATTGGCTTCTTCTATTTTCGCCAGTTGGTTTACCGCTACTAACGGGTCACCTTCAACTGTTCCGTTAAGCATTAAACTTAATTCTTGCGCGGTAAATTGCATCAGGCAAATTTAAATGTTAAAATTAAAGCAGCAAATTTGTTTTTAGGAAGTCCGGAAAGTCCGAAAGTCGGAAAGTCCGAAGCCTCAATCATCCATTTCCAGCCTTCTTATCCCTCTGCCCCCGAAAATCTTTCTTTCGGACTTTCCGGACTTTCCGACTTTCGGACTAATCTAAACTAACTCTTTCTTATAGCAAAGTATATATTTTTTTACGGTTTTTGCCAAAGCCTCTAAATTTGAATTATCGCTGGCGGCCGCAATGTCTTTTACAATGCCGTTTTTCATCAAAATACGAATGTTACCGTCTCCCGGTTTATAGGCGTCGTTACGTATGATTTCTTTAAAAACAAAGTAAGAAGCCTCATATGGTGTTATTCCATATTTTTTTACAGCCTGTTCTGTTAATTGGGCTATATATTGGTCACTGGGGGCATCGTTGGTTATATCAACTTTATAAAGATTTCTCTCAACTAAATCCCGACATAGTTTGGCTAAAACAAAATCATCATGTGTGGCCCAAACTTTTACAGCTGCCATAATATCAGTATCGTCAAGACCTGCAAAAATTTCCAGGTGATGATCTTCAGTCATAAATGCTTCGTTATTGATAGGTTTTTTTAGAAAATGGTTTAATGCCGGTGTTGTAAAAACAGATTCACCTTTCAAGGCAAGTTCCCTGCTGCGTTTTAGTATTTTTGCCAGCAATTGCTCGGCGGCTATCACTGTTTTATGTAAATAAACCTGCCAGTACATTAACCTGCGTGCAATTAAAAACTTCTCAACCGAGTATATTCCCTTTTCTTCAACTACTATATTGTCGTTTTCTACATTCAGCATCTTAATAATTCGGTCCGAGCTGATCACCCCTTCAGCAACGCCGGTAAAAAAGCTGTCCCGGTTAAGGTAATCCATTCTATCCATATCCAGTTGGCTCGAAACCAGCTGATGCAAAAATTGACGCGGGTAGGTGCCATTAAAAATGTTAATGGCCATCGTTAACCTTCCACTAAATTGCACATTCAGCTTACTCATTAACATGGCCGATATTTCCTCGTGTGATATGCCTTCAACTATAATTTCTTCTAAAGCGTGAGAGAAAGGCCCATGCCCTATATCATGTAACAGTATAGCTATGATTACCGCTTCTTCTTCATCAACTGATATTTCATGGCTTTTATTGCGCAGTGTTTCTATTGCCATACCCATCAGGTGCATAGCACCTAAGGCATGATGAAAACGGGTATGCAACGCCCCCGGATAAACAAGGTGCGTCATACCCAATTGTTTAATGTATCTTAGCCTTTGGAAATATGGATGTTCGATTAGATCGAATATCAGTTCAGTTGGGATACTGATAAACCCATACACCGGGTCGTTTATTATTTTCTTTTTATTCAATGTGCTAATTACGGTGTAAAAATGTTAAATAAAGCTAAAACACAAAGTCTTTCAATTGTTAATTTTTGTTAATCTCTTAATAATTAATAACAAAACCTGTGCTTTGATAGTTAATAGTATGAATCGGAATTTATAGAATTTAAAATTTTGCTGAATTTTTATGATTCTGTTAATCCCCAAATTCTGTAAATCCTGATTCAAACAAACATATATTTAAAATACTATATATAATGCAGGATACCACCATATTATGGGCCGATGACGAAATTGACCTGTTAAAACCACATATACTTTTTTTAAATGAAAAGGGTTACAAAGTTACCACTGTAACCAATGGTAACGATGCGGTTGAAGCTTTCAAAAATAACTATTTTGACCTGGTTTTTTTAGATGAAAATATGCCGGGCTTAACCGGACTTGAAACTTTATCACAAATTAAAAATATTAATAACGATGTTCCTATTGTTTTGATAACAAAAAACGAAGAGGAGTATTTAATGGAGGATGCTATAGGATCAAAGATAGATGATTACCTGATAAAGCCGGTAAATCCTAAGCAAATACAACTTACTATAAAAAAGCTCACCGAAAACAAACGCCTGGTCACCGAAAAAACAACCATGGCCTACCAACAGGATTTCAGGAGTTTAGGTATGATACTTAATGATAACCTGAACTACCAGGAATGGGTTGATGTTTATAAGAAACTTATTTATTGGGAATTGGAGTTGGAGCAATTAGAGGATGCCGGCATGCATGAAATACTAACCATGCAAAAATCCGAAGCCAATGTGCAATTTTGCAAGTTTATTGAACGAAATTATGTAAACTGGCTAAAGGTTCCTGACTCAGGCCCGATTATATCACCCCAATTATTTAAAAAGAAGGTTTTCCCTAAGCTGGATGGAAATGGCCCTGTATTTTTTATTTTAATTGATAATTTAAGATACGACCAATTCAGGATAATCAATCCTATTTTAACAGAGTATTTCAGATTGGAGGAGGAAGATGCTTATTACAGCATTTTGCCAACTGCTACTCAATATGCCCGTAATGCAATTTTCTCGGGCCTGATGCCTTTGGATATGGAAAAACGTTATCCCGAAATGTGGCAGAATGATGAAGATGAAGGCGGTAAAAATTTGCATGAAGGTGAGTTTATTGCCGACCAGATAAAACGTGTATTGCGGAAAGATATTAAATACTCCTACAATAAAATTTTAAATATTGATGAGGGCCGTGCTCTTAATGATTCTGTAAACAACCTGATGAATAACGAGCTTAATGTGGTGGTTTATAATTTTGTTGACATGCTTTCACACGCTCGCACAGATATGCAAATGATACGTGAGCTGGCTAGCAACGATGCCGCTTACCGCTCCTTAACCCTATCGTGGTTTGAACATTCACCTTTGTTTGACTTGCTTAAGTTTTTAGCTCAAAAACAGGTAAGGGTGATTTTAACTACTGATCATGGAACTATAAGAGTTAAAAATCCAAGTAAAATAGTTGGCGATAGAAATACCAATACCAATTTACGCTATAAACAAGGCAAAAATTTAAATTTTAATCCTAAAGAGGTTTTTCATATACGTAACCCTCATGATGCTATGTTGCCTAAACTCCATGTAAGTTCGAGCTTCGTGTTTGCGAAGGAAGACGGTTATTTTGTTTACCCTAACAATTATAATCACTTTGTTAATTTTTATAGCGAGACCTTTCAGCATGGCGGGGTATCACTCGAAGAAATGCTAATACCGATTGCTGTTTACGGGCCGAAATAATAAGTTTAATTTTGTATTTTTGGATAAAAAAACCGATTTGTCATTGCGAGGTACGAAGCAATCGCAGACTATGCACAAACCGCCAGGTAAGTTCGCGATTGCTTCATACCTCGCAATGACAAGTGGTTAAGCGTATCATGTCTTTATGCTTTTAAACGCAAAATCAATAACTGATCTCCCCAAAATCGCATCCGAAACCCTAATATTTGCAGGAAACACCCGCATCTTCTTTTTTTATGGCGAAATAGGTGCCGGCAAAACCACACTTATCAAGTCCTTATGCGAATATCTGGGTACAACCGAGCCGGTTACAAGCCCTACTTTTTCTATCGTTAATGAATACATTGGCGCCGCCGGTCAAAAAATTTACCATTTTGATTTTTACAGACTTAAAAATCAAACCGAAGCTTTGGATATGGGCTATGAAGAATATTTTTATTCAGATGCTTTTTGCTTTATTGAATGGCCTGAAAAGATTCCCGACCTGTTGCCTGAGCATTATATAAGCGTTAAAATAAATATGCTGGAGAATAACTTGCGACAGATAATTATTGAAAAAATTTAATTTTAAACTAACCTTTTTTTATTTTATCTTCATCAGCCAGAAAATAATATATAATGAGTTCAGGGAAATACAGTGGGTTTTCGGATGTTGCCAAACAGGCTATGATGCAACCCCAGGAGTCGATGCTTGAGGTAAAGAATAAAAAGAATAAACTTTATATCGGCATTCCAAAAGAAATTTCTTTCCAGGAAAATAGGATACCGTTAACGCCGCTTTCTGTAGCGTTATTGATTAATAACGGTCACGAAGTTATGCTCGAAAGCAATGCCGGGCAGGCAGCTAATTTTTTGGATAAAGACTATAGTGAACAAGGCGCACATATTGTTTACGACACTAAAAAATTATACGAGGCAGATATTATTATAAAAATAGCACCTCCTACACTTAGTGAGATAGCGATGATGAAGCCTGGTCAAATACTTATTTCAGCATTGCAATTGTCAACTCTGAAAGCCGAGTCCCTGCATGCTTTAATAAACAAAAAGATTACAGCCCTGTGCTTTGAACATATGCGTGATGAAGGCGGCTCATTAAGTGTTGTAAGAGCAATGAGCGAAATTGTTGGGGCCACTTCCATATTAATTGCCGCCGAATATTTAAGTAACATTTTTGACGGAAAAGGTTTAATGCTTGGAGGTATTACTGGCGTGCCGCCAACAGAGATTGTGATATTAGGTGCGGGCACTGTTGGAGAATATGCTACACGTACAGCAATATCGTTAGGTGCTGAAGTCAAGGTTTTTGATCCGTCTATTTATAAACTGCGCCGGTTGCAAAACAATATAGGCAGCAGGGTATTTACCTCCGTTGTTCAGCCTATCGTCTTAGAAAAAGCTATTACTACCTGCGATGTAGCCATAGGGGCTATGCGTGCAGAAGATGGCCGCAGCCCATGCTTAGTATCAGAAGCTACAGTAAGCCGTATGAAACCTAATTCAGTGATTATTGATGTAAGTATTGATCAAGGCGGCTGTTTTGAAACCTCTGAAGTAACCAATCACACTCATCCGGTATTCAGAAAATATGATGTTATACATTATTGTGTGCCTAATATTGCTTCGCGGGTGGCTCGGACTGCTACTTATGCCCTCACAAATATTTTTGCCCCTATTTTATTGGATATTGGTGAAAAGGGAAGTTTAAAAAATGTAATCTGGCAAAAATCTGGTCTGCGTGAAGCTGTTTATATTTACCAGGGTCATTTAACCAATAAACACATAGGCGAACGCTTTTCTATCCCAAGTAAAGACCTTGACCTGCTTATAGTTTCTCATCATTAATATGAAACACCTTTCTATTTTATTACTGTTTATCATTTTTTGCATCCAGGTACAGGCACAGCATTATAAATATATTGACAATGCCAGAGTAATGGGGTTGAAAAGTTATGCCAAGGAAATTAATGATACACCGAACTTAAAACTGGTAGAGATAAAAAAATATATACCCGGGATTGCTTTAGATATTAGGTATGCTACTACAAACAATTTTATGCATCAGCGTATGTACACACAGGCAAGAGCATTTGCACGCCTTCCCGTTGTTGAAGCTTTAAAGGCTGTGGAAGCTGATTTGAAAACAAGGGGCTTGGGTTTAAAAATTTATGATGCTTACCGTCCGTATTCTGTTACAGTAAAGTTTTATGAAATGGCTCATGATACCAATTTTGTAGCTGATCCGCGTAAAGGTTCAAGACATAACCGTGGTTGTGCCATTGACCTTACTGTTATTGATTTAAAAACAGGAAAAGAACTTAACATGCCCACCGGTTTCGATAGTTTCAGTGTAAAAGCTTCCGCTGATTATTCCGATCTGCCCAAAGACGAAATAAAGAACCGCGAATTATTGAAAAGTGTAATGCAGGCACATGGTTTTAAAGTTTACCGCACTGAGTGGTGGCACTATGATTTTAACGACTGGCAAAATTACCCTCTGCTTGATATTCCATTTTCCGAAATCAGGGGGTAACGCGAATCGATATTAGAGCCAAGAATCAAGACAAAAAAAGTAAAAACCATCTTATTTATGATTCCGTGCCGACATAGTATGCTTAACTTGTTTTTTTAATGGATTTCTTCACAATGCTATTATTTTCTTGACTCTTGGTTCTTGACTCTTGTTTCGCTTGGATAATATATTTTTTACTTTCAAACATTATTACCTATTAAAGCTTCTATCAAAAGGCATTAAAATTGTTAGAACCAATTTAACCAGTATTGTTTAAAAACATAATACTGTATGTCTTTAATACCGTGCAATAATGATGGATATGAAGGTTTTTAGTAAAGAATATTTTAAGGAGATGTGGAAGATAATTTCCAAAACATTTGTTAATTTCAATGATGATAACGGATTAAAATTTAGCGCATCATTAGCTTATTATACAATTTTTTCAATAGCCCCCCTGCTTATAATAATTATTTCTTTGGCCGGATTGTTTTTTGGACAAGACGCTGCTGCAAACAGATTGTATCCACAAATAGCGCACTATGTTGGTTCGGCAGCGGCTCTTCAGATACAGGATATTTTAAAAAAGCTGCAGCTTTCGGGTAAATCTGGCATCGCAGTGGTAATTGGTGTAATTACACTTTTTTTAGGTGCAAGCGGTATTTTTTTAGAGATACAAGACTCATTAAACATGATTTGGCGTGTTAAAGCGAAGCCAAAAAGAGGCTGGCTCAAGATGATCCAAAACCGGTTTTTATCATTTTCACTTATCATAAGCCTTGGGTTTTTATTATTAGCTTCCTTAATAGTTAACTTAATTATTTCCGCCCTGGGCGAGTGGATAGAAAATTTTATACCTATTGTTACGAGTTTGCTTTTAAAAGTGATAAACCTGGGACTAACCTTTATTATTATCTCGTCTTTATTCGCTATTATTTTTAAGTTTTTGCCTGACGTAAAAATCAAGTGGAAGGACGTGCGAAGCGGCGCATTTTTTACCGCTGTACTTTTTATGATTGGTCAGTATGCTATTACCTTATATATTCAATATGAAGCCAAGACCTCAACTTATGGTGCGGCTGGTTCCATTTTAATAATATTGGTTTGGATTTACTATACTGCAGCTATTTTATACATTGGCGCTGAATACACACAGATATATGCCGAGGCCATTGGCAGTAAGATAGAACCTGCTGATTACGCAGTGCATATTCAGCAAACTGAGGTGGAAAAAGTAGTATCAACTTTACCTCCGCAAAACCCTGAATTAAAGGGAAATTTAAAACCTGATTAGTTAGAAGCAAATTTTGAACAGATATCAGCAGCATTAAAAATGATGCTAATATTATCTAACTTTTTTATTTGACAGCCTTCGAATAATAAACTCATATAAATTGACAGCAGACGAGCCTTATAATTTGTAGATTTTTCATTCCATTAATTATTTTCTGGTAATTAATGTGTATATTTAATAACCAAATTATAAACGTTTGTTAAATAGGCTCTTTTATAGTATAAACCGTTTACGCGTTTTAGCGCTTTTAATTTTATTATGTTGCAGTTATTTAGTAGCTAACGCTCAATATTTTGATATAGAAGGCAACAGGAAACATGTAAATATCCCATTTCGCATGGTTAGGGATATGCTGGTGATTCGTTTAACTATAAATGACAAAGGTCCTTATAATTTTATTTTAGATACTGGGGTAGGCCTCATGCTAATAACCGACCCTAAGTTGGTTGATTCTATTAATGTTTTAAATAAACGCATAATAAAAATCAGCAGCTTAGGCGATGGAGATGATTTTGAAGCTTACGCTACATCTGCTTTAAATATTGGTATTCCAGGATTAGTTAGTTATGATGTTGCTTCGGCAATTTTAAAAAAAGATCATTTTGGCCTTTCAAATTATGCTGGGATGCCTATACATGGTTTATTAGGATATGAGTTTTTTAACAATTTGGCAGTTAAAATTGATTTCGCCGATAGTACAATAACAGTTTGGCGGCCAAAGGACATCCGGCTTTTTAGAAAAGGAAGTAAAGTGCCTATTTCAATCGAAAATAGAAAGCCATTTATACATGCTAATGTTACCTTTACCAATGGTACTAGAACTAATAATAAATTAGTGATTGACATTGGAGCCGGTCATCCATTATCACTGGAAAATATAATAGAAAAACATGGCCTTCCCGAAAAATTTATAGCCGCTAACCTGGGTGTTGGATTAACAGGCCCGATTGAGGGCTTTTTAAGCCGGGTAAAAGAAGTTGATTTAGGAAAGTATAAACTTAAAAATGTAATTACCTCTTTTCCGGAAAATAACGGAAATACGCCACTATTACAGCGGGATGGCAACCTGGGCATTGGCATACTTAAAAGATTTACTTTAATATTTGATTATCCGGATAGCGTACTATACATAAAACCATGTTCAAACATTAGCGAACCTTTTGAACATGATATGAGTGGTTTAGAGTATTACTCCACAGGTGATGCTTATAATCGCATAATTATAAGCAGAGTTGAACCCGGCTCAGCAGGTGATGAAGTGGGTCTGGAAAAAGATGATGAAATAGTATCGATAAATTTTAAGGCGGTGAAAGACATGGGCCTTGAAGAAATAGACAAACTTTTCAAGTCCCAAGTTGACCGCAGCCTTTTACTCGAGGTTTATCATGAAAAAAAGCTTGACCATGTGATTATTACATTAAAACGAAGGATTTAATGGTTGTTTAGCTGATGATACATTTTCAATAAACTTAATCACCTAAATAACTTAAAAAATACACTGTAATAATGCAGATAAATAATTTTAACTTATGTTTGCTGCGAATTTATCCCGGCTATTACCGGGGCGATCAGATATATAAAAGCAGGTTTTGTTTTCAATGCTGAGCATCAACGAGATTAAAAAACCCATTGCGGCAGATATTGATGTTTTTGAAGGAAAGTTTAAGGCTTCCATGCAAAGCTCAGTACCGTTGCTCGACCGTATTACCCACTATATTGTTAAACGCAAAGGGAAACAGATCAGACCTATGTTTGTCTTTTTTTCAGCCAGTATATGCGGGGGCATTAATGAATCTACCCATCGCGGTGCTGCCCTGGTAGAGTTGCTGCACACCGCTACATTGATACATGATGATGTGGTCGACAATTCGTACCAGCGCCGTAGTTTTTTTTCTATTAATGCTTTATGGAAAAATAAAATAGCGGTATTGGTCGGCGATTTCCTGCTGTCAAAAGGATTACTCTTATCCATAAAAAACGATGACTTTAGGTTTCTGAAAATAGTATCAGAGGCCATGAGGCAAATGATAGAAGGCGAACTGCTGCAGGTTGAGAAGGTACGCCGTATGGATATTGATGAGCCTGTTTATTATGAAGTTATCAGGCAAAAAACCGCCTCTTTAATTGCATCATGCTGTGAGTGTGGCGCGGCTTCGGCAGGTGCTGATGATGAAACCATCGAAAAAATGCGGCTCTTTGGCGAAAAGATTGGCATCGCATTCCAGATAAAAGATGATATGTTTGATTTTGGCACGGATGATGTTGGTAAACCATTAGGCATTGATATAAAAGAGAAGAAAGTTACCCTGCCTCTTATTTATTCGCTTAATAACAGCAAAACGGCTATTAAAAAAGAAATGATCAACCTGGTTAAAAATCATAATGACGACCCGCAAAAAATTGCACGGATCATCAGTTTTGTTAAAGAAACAGGAGGGCTGGAATACGCAGAAAGCCAGATGAAAAAATACCAGGATGAAGCTTTTGCAATATTAAATACTTTTCCTGAAGGTGAGTCGCGCAGTGGGCTTGAGCAACTTGTACGTTTTACAACTGAACGTAATAAATAATGAACAACGAGTTAATTTTCATCTCAGGCTTTATTGTTTTTATTTTAATAATGCTGGCAATTGACCTTGGATTATTTGCCAAATCCGACAAGCCGGTAAGCATGAAACGTGCAGGTTTAATGAGCGTTGTTTGGATAACGCTGGCGTTATGCTTTTATGCGCTTATCCTTAAATATGGCCATTTACTGCATCATGTAGACAATTTCGCTGCATTACAGCAAATCAATATTAAAAACTTTCATCATCTTTCATTAAACCCAAATGACTTCCCGGGAGGCTTAAACCTTTATCGCGAAAATCTTGCCTTAGAGTTTATAACAGGCTATGTGGTTGAATATGCATTATCCGTTGATAATATTTTTGTCATAGTACTTATTTTCGGGGCTTTCGCTGTTGACAATAAACACTACCATAAAGTGTTGTTTTGGGGTATAATCGGTGCTGTGATAATGCGTTTTGCTTTTATATTTCTGGGGTCGGCATTAATCACACAGTTTCATTGGATATTGTACCTTTTTGGAGCCTTTTTAGTATATACCGGCGTTATGATGTTCATTAATCGTAACAACGAAGAAGAAATTGATCCGCAGAATCATAAAATAGTAAAGTTCGCATCAAAGTATTTTGCAGTTCACCCGAAGTTTGCAGGGAACAAGTTTTTTGTCAAAATAAATCACAAAAGGCTCATAACCCCGCTTTTTTTAGTGCTCCTTATAATAGAAGTTACAGACCTCGTTTTTGCAGTCGACTCCATACCGGCTATTTTTTCGATCACTAAAGACCCATATATCGTGTTTTTTTCAAACATATTTGCCATATTGGGATTACGCTCCATGTTTTTTTTACTGGTTAATATAATCCATAAATTCCACTATCTTAAAATTGGTCTTGCCGTACTTTTAGCTTTTATCGGGTTAAAAATGCTTGGGGCAAATTATGTTGAAAGGATAGGACTTACTACTTCTAACTCTCTTTTAATTATACTTTCTATACTCCTTGTAAGCGTTGTAGCGTCCCTTATTTTTCCTGAAAAAAGGGTAGAGGCGAGTAATTAGAGGCTATGCATTAAAACTTCAAAGTTTGAACTTTAAAAGTTTTTAGATGATGGGCAATGAAACAATAAACTCTGTAAACTCCCCTTCTTTGGTATCAACAACAATACTTCCCCCATGCCCCTTCACCACCATGTCATAAGTTAATGAAAGCCCCAGACCCGTGCCTTCGCCGGTAGGTTTGGTCGTGAAAAATGGCTGCATAATTTTTTCTTTAATTGCTTCTGGTATGCCAACCCCATTATCCTTTACTTTAATAATAACCTGACTATTTTCTTTATAAATGGTAACTGTTACTTCTGGCTTATAACCTTCACCAGTTGTTTTTTGCTTTTGGTTTACTGCATAAAAGGCATTATTGAACAGGTTAAGTAAAACCCGGCCTATATCCTGCGGAACTACCTCTATTTTGAGTTGTGCCGTGTCAAAGTGGGTAATGAGTTCTGCATTAAATGATTTATCCTTTGCCCTTAAGCCGTGGTAGGAGAGGCGCATATATTCATCGGCCATAACGTTAATATCGATTAGTTCTTTTTGTCCGCTACGGCTGTGTGAGTGCTCCAGCATGCTTTTTACAATCCCATCAGCACGTTTACCATGGTGATTTATCTTTTCTTCGTTTTGTATGATATCGGTTGTTAAAACTAAAGCATCTTCAGTATTTCCATTTTTTATTTCGGTTTCCAGTTCCAACAGCATATCCTTATTTACTTCCGAAAAATTATTTACAAAGTTTAAAGGGTTCTGTATTTCATGGGCAACACCAGCGGTAAGCTCACCAAGCGAGGCCATTTTTGCGGACTGGATAAGTTGGGTTTGAGTTGATTTAAGGTTAGCGAGCGTACTTTCCAATACTTTGTTGGCTCTTTGCTTCTGCCTGTTATTGCCGTAAAAAATAAACGCAATCAGCGAAAAAACCGCTAAACCGGCCAGCGATGCATACAGCCTTACCTTATTTTGATATGCAGCTGTAGCAGTTTCGATCTCGTACCGGCGTTCCTGCTCATCAAAATCAAGTATGCTTTTAAAAGCACTCGTTTTTTCGGCGTTATATAAACTGTCTTTAGCCGCTACGATTAATTTATTGTATGTCAGGGCAGTATTTGCATCCCGTTTTTCATAGATCTGGGTCAAAATCTCGCAGGCGTCAATAATTTCCTGATAATATTTACTTGTTTGCGCTTCTGCAAGCGCCTGTCTGGCGAAATAAATACAGGAATCGGATTTGTTCAATTGCTGATACAGCTTAGCTATATGTATTGATGTATTCGAAGCCGATAAATAATTATTGTCTTCGTTGGCAAGCCTTATGCTCTGTTGATAATAGTCTAATGCACGCTTTGCATTACCTTTTTTATTTTGAATATTCCCAAAGCTTTCTAAAATATAAATCCCCGTCCATTTTTGTTTTAACCGGGTCATATCATGATACGCAATGTTGAGATAATGAATGGCAGAATCTAATTGATTCATTTCAGCAGAAATTTCGCCTGCTTCGCGTTCTGAGATCACGAAATTGCTATAGTCATGATTTAACTTGAACAATATGATAGCTTTTTTTGTATAAGCCAGGGCAGTAATTTGATCATTCATTCCCCAATAAGCCAATCCCGTATAATGTATAGCGACAGCTTTTTCCGGTGTCAAATTATTTTTTTCGGCAATTTCCCTGGCACGCAAAAGGAATTTAATAGCAATTGCCTCGCTTCCGGAGTTCCCTTGGGCAAATCCCAGGCTATTCAACGCCATAGCTTCACCCTTCGGATATCTAATTCTACGCGCAAGATCCAATGCTTTTTGCCCGTAGTAAAAAGAAGAATCAGGTATTTTGGTCGCATACCAGTTGCAAAGCCTGCTCATCAGGTACACACGATCAGTATCCGTTCCAGCATTCGAAAGTTTATACTTAAGGCTATCGATGCTCTCCAGGTTTTGCGCAAAGCTGATGCCACATGCAAATGCAAAAAGGATGGCTAAAACGGGTCGCTTCATCATGAATTAGCTTTAAGTTGATAATTGAATAATAGACTCCGATTCTTTACCTTCAACACTGTTAACATGTATACTCTTCCCATACTCCTGGTTCCTACCCACAATTCCGTTATAGGCCCCAATAATGCAGCTTACTTTGTTATCCGCCAAACTGCCCGGCTCGTTTGTCCGATGACGAAAGTTGGTGAACTTTCCTGTTAGAGGATCCAGCCTGTCCAGGCCAGCGCCAAAAGTAGCAACCCGTATTATGCCATCCTTGTTGGCAAAAATATGCTCTAACTGATTGGTACCAAGAGAATTGGGATTGTAGGCCTCGCTCCTGTAAAATGTATAGTTATTACCGTCATATTTATATAAGCCATTGAATGCGGCAAGCCATAAATAGCCTTGAGAGTCCTGCGTAATTCCGGTTATTCCGGTCCATGGATCATCTTTTGGAGGATCAACTTTTGTGAAATGTATTTCCTGGCCAAAACCGCTCCACCGGAAGGCAGCTAAAAGCAATAAAAACAGCCAGCATTTTTTCATAGTCAGCGTCCGGTTGGGAGGGATAATATAACCTAAAGATATACAATAATGATTTGGATATCAATCAGATAAAAAAAGAATTGTTTCAACCTATTCCTCAGTAGCAATCCCGATCTGGCGCCAATAAACACTACAGACTGTTGGATGACGTTTAAACCGGCTTTTCAACTTCCGACTTCTGACCTCCGACTTCCGACCTCAGATATCCATAATATCTTTTTTTCGTTTACTCTTCATTCTTTTGGGTAAGAACTCCAGGATTTCATTTTTCAGCGCTTCAATCATTCTCCGTTTTATAACATTTCGTTGAATTACAATGCTTACTTCGCGGGCAGGTTCCGGTGATTTAAAATACCGGACTTTGTCAAGATTTTTATCACTCAGGTCGGCTAATGCCAGTTCGGGCAAAATGGTTGCTCCATTGTTTTGATCAACCATACGTTTTAAGGTTTCAACGCTCCCGGTATTATATTCAAAATGTTTAAACCCCTGGGTGGATTTGCGACGCTGGCAGATATTTAAAACCTGTTCCCTCATACAATGCCCTTCATTTAATACCCATATTTCTTCTATGTCAATATCCTCAGGACTAATGTTTCTCTTTTTCGATAAGTTGCTGTTTTTTGATACATAAGCCACAAAATTTTCATAAAAAACAGGAATCTCAATTAAATTGCTTTCATTTAATGGTGTGGATAATATCCCGCAGTCTATAATCCCCAATTTTAACTGCTGTATAATCTGTTCCGTAGTCTGCTCCCAAACAATAAGTTTCACCTGGGGATATTTTTCAATAAAGCCTTGCAATATTTTAGGTAAAATATAAGGAGCAACCGTAGGAATGATACCCACCTTTAATTCGCCGGATAACTCTTTTTTCCTATCGGTGATTATTTCTTTAATTTTTTCACTTTCACCCAGTAATATTCTGGCTTGAGAAATAATTTCTGTACCTATTTCAGTAGGGGTAACAGGCTGTTTACTGCGATCAAATAGTTTAACACCAAGGGTGTCCTCTAATTTTTGTACCTGCATGCTTAGTGTAGGTTGTGTAACAAAGCATTTTTCGGCTGCTGATACAAAACTCCGGTAAGTATCAACAGCAACAATATATTCAAGCTGGGTAATAGTCATATGATTAAGAGTCAAGAGTAAGAACCAAGAACCAAGAGTTAAGTTTAAAAAGTTTATAGATCACAAACGAAACACCAATAACAACGCAATATGTTTACATTATCTGATTTTCCTGGTTCTTGATTCTTGCTTCTTAGCTCTTCTGTTATATAGATTATTTCTATTCAAATATAGTAATTATTGATTTTTTCTATTGAATTTTTATGGTGAAGTTTGATAATAATAATAAATTCAAGCTATTATGGAAACTAACAAGAAAAAACTGACTACGGCATCAGGAATACCGTATGCAGAAAATGAAAATTCAATGACCGTTGGGCCTCGGGGTCCAATACTTTTGCAGGATTTTATTTTGCACGAAAAGATGGCACATTTTAATCGTGAACGTATCCCTGAGCGGGTTGTGCATGCCAAAGGATCTGGCGCTTATGGAACTTTTACGGTTACCCATGATATTACTAAATATACACGTGCAAAACTTTTTAACACAATAGGCAAGGAAACAAAGACCTTTTTACGATTTTCAACCGTTGGGGGTGAAAAAGGTTCGGCAGATACTGAACGTGATCCAAGAGGATTTGCAATGAAATTCTATACTGAAGAAGGCAACTGGGACCTGGTAGGAAATAATACACCCGTTTTTTTTATAAAGGACCCTAAAAAATTCGGCGATTTTATTCACACACAAAAACGCGATCCTTATACCAATTGTAAAAGCGCTACCATGATGTGGGATTTTTGGTCACTAAACCCGGAGAGCTTACACCAGGTAACTATCCTGATGTCTGACAGGGGAACGCCTTATGGTTACCGCCATATGGATGGTTTTGGAAGTCATACCTTTTCAATGATCAATGCTAACAACGAAAGGCATTGGATAAAGTTCCATTTTAAAACCGAACAGGGTATTAAAAACTTTACAGATGAAGAAGCAGGGGAAATGCGCGGTAAAGCTCCGGATTTTGCACAACATGACCTGCTGACTCATATTGATAATGGCGATTTCCCGAGATGGAAATTAAAAATCCAGGTAATGACAGAAGAACAGGCCAAAACCTATAAATGGAATCCATTCGACCTTACCAAGGTATGGCCTCATGGCGATTTTCCATTAATAGATGTTGGAGTGCTGGAATTAAATAAAAATCCTGATAATTATTTCGCACATGTTGAGCAAGCTGCTTTTGCACCTGCGCATGTTGTGGATGGCGTTGGATACTCGCCTGATAAGATGTTACAGGGACGCCTGCTTTCATACCCTGATGCACACCGCCACCGCCTGGGTGGTAATTACGAACAGATACCGGTTAACAGGTGTCCCTTCGCAGTAAATAATTACGAACGTGACGGACAAATGCGTGTAGATGGTAATCAAGGCTCGGCGCCAAATTATTTCCCTAACAGTTTTGATGATATTGTAGCCGATGAAAGTTATAAAGAACCTTCATGGGATTTAGGCACCGGATTGGCAGACTGGTATGATCGTAATGCCGAAGGGGAAAACGATCATTATACTCAGCCAGGTAATTTATACCGCTTAATGACCGATGAAGCCAAACATGATTTGATTAAAAATATCACCAACTCAATGAGTGGTATCGATGGCCCGAAAAAAGAATTGATTGTGAACAGGCAGCTTTGCCACTGGTTCAGGGCTGATATTGGCCTTGGAATGGCGATTGCAAAAGGTTTGCAGCTAGATTTAACTGCGACTATGGAATCAATGGCGGTGCATGCTTGATTTGCCGAAGTTCATAGACAATAGTGAAAACAGGTAATGCATATAATGGATTACCTGCTTTCGGCTGATCTGATGATGAATACAAGCTAAGGTAACCGGATCAGGCGTTAATTATGATGTTTGAAGAGGCTGTCTTTCAATCAGCGAAATGAAAAATAATAATTTTATCAACGAACTGATAGATGCAGGGCTACCGGAGCCTTTGATAGATACCATTGTATGTGTGGGGCAGTTGGTAAATATCAAAAGCCAAACCAAGCTTATCGAAGCCGGAAAGAAATGCCGGGTGATCTATTTCATTTTAAAAGGAGCGTTTGTTTGCAGGCATCTAAATGGAGAAACGGGAGATAAAAGGACAATAGCATTTCACATGGATGATTTTCAGCCCTTTATGACCTGTGTAGACAGTTATTTTACCAATAGTCCGTCGCGGTGTGATTTACTGGCCATCAGTAATGGGGAGGTATTGGCGTTTAGAAAGAATGACCTTGAGGAACTGGCTGGCGCCCACCAGGTACTGTCTGCATTTTATTATGCCCATATCATTAATGTGCTGGTAAGCGAACACGATTTCAAAACAAAATTGATCCAATATCCTTCCGACAGCTTGTACAGGTACATAATTTGTCATCATCCCCAAATTATTCAAAAAATCCCCTCCAAATACATCGCGGAATTTATGGGTATATCCCCCGAGTGGTTAAGCAAGTTAAAGCATAAGGCCTGATTTATTGAATTAATTCAAGATGTGGGCCCTTGTCCGAGGGTATCTTTGCAGAAATTATTTCTAACTAATTCAGAAAAGTATGAAAACTGTACAAAGAGCAAGAAGACTTGCGCAATTCACATTAATGTTTTTTGCATGTTTAAGTATTTGTTACGGACAAGCGGGCAAGGCGACTGCCGCAATGGAAACTTCTCCTGGCGACTATAAGAAACTGGGGTTATCGGGATCTGCCATAGCACCCTGGGAAGACGGGATGCGCACTACCGGGAGGCCTGGCACCTATGAATGGTGGTATTTTGATGGTTCTCTGAACGACGGCTCCTCTTTGGTGATCGTATTTTATACCAAAGACCAGATCATGCCGGACAAACCCTTGAAACCTCAGGTTTCGTTTGATCTGGACAGGCCCGATGGTACCAAAGTCCACAAGGTGGTAGAAATCGATTCCAGTAATTTTTCGGCTTCAAAGGATAGTTGCAACGTTCGGATCGGTGCGAATTCTTTTACCGGTAATCTGCACGATTATGCTATCCATGTCGATATTGACGGCATAAAAGCAGATATCGCTTTGCATGGGACTGTGCCATCATGGCGTCCAAATACCGGCTTTATGAACTTTCAAAAGGGAACAAAAAGTCATTATTTCGCATGGCTGCCATCTGTACCTGAGGGGAATATAGAAGGAACGGTTACTATTTCGGGGCAGACCCAGACGATAAAAGGAGTTGGGTATCACGACCACAATTGGGGAGACGTTTCGATGCTAAAACTGATCCATGATTGGTATTGGGGAAGGGCACAGGTGGGTAATTATTCTGTTATTGCCTCCTATATTACGGCTGCCGATAAGTATAATAATGCGGTTATACCAATATTTATGCTAGCCCGCGACGGTAAGATCGTGGCAGATGATTTCACTAAAGTGAAGTTTTCAACCAGTAATATTTATATGGATGAGTATACGAAGAAACCGGTCGCCAATACGCTGGTGTATGATTTTAATGATGGCACCAGTCATTACCGCGTTACGTTTGAGCGGTCAAAGGATTTAGTGAGGCAAAGATTTGCCGACAGGGTAAAGGGGGTCAAGCACCTCCTTGTAAAGTTGGTTGGATTTGACGGGGCTTATCTGCGGTTTACGGGAGAGGTAACCATAAACCGTTTTGAGGGGGATAAGAAAATAGAGACGGTTAAGGAGAAATCTGCTGTTTGGGAACTCATGTATTTTGGCCATGCGCCCCGTAAATAATGGATAGGAAAAATTAAAAAAACGCAAAATGAAACGAAAAATAAAGATCACCGCAATTATATTCAGTGCTATTATTGTGGTTTTGGGTATCAGTTATCTATATTTTGTCTATGCTCCTGCTCCCAAGGAGCCCCCATTGAGCAGCAGTATTATACATGGGGAAATAAGAAGCGATACAATTGAGCGTACCTATCTTGCCTATATCCCTAAGAACCTCCCAGAGCGGCCCGCCCTGATTATTGCCTTGCATGGTACAGATATGGACATGGAGACAATGCGGAGTTGGACAGGATATCAACTGGACAAGTTGGCCGATAAGTATGGCTTCATTGTATTATATCCAAACGGTTATAAAGGAAACTGGAATGATTTTCGAAAAAATTCTCCGACCGCAGCCAGAAAGGAAAATATCGATGATGTGGGGTTCCTTCAAAAACTTGCCAACTCCTTTGTAAAATCGCATCAAGTTGACCTTAAGAAAATATTTGTTTTTGGATTTTCGAATGGCGGTCAAATGTGTATGCGGCTGGCGATAGAAAAACCTAATTTTTTTAGCGCCGTTTGCGTTGTTAGTGCCACTCTCCCAACCCCGGCCACTTATGGCGGTCCGAAGGAAGGCGCTACATCACGGATTATGTTTGTAGAAGGAACCAAAGATCCGATCGTGCCTTATCACGGCGGTGAGGGTAACCTTTTAGGCCTCGAAAAAATTGGCGATTTTATATCTGTTAATGAAACCGCTGAAACCTTTGCCAAACGTAATGGAATAACAGGGGTACCGGACGAAACTAAGGTACAGAATGGATCGTCAGGTATATCCCGGTCGGTTGAGGCTAAACGCTGGGACAAATCTGGCGATACCTATGTGGAGCTATTTACAGTTAATGGGGGCGGACATGAAATACCCCAACCTGTATTTACGTTTCCACGGCTTTTGGGGAGAACGGAGCATGATTTTAACTCAATTGAGCAGGCAGTAGAATTTTTTCATTTAAAATATTCCCGCTGACACTTCCCAGTGGGCTACCTGTCGTGCGCTAAGACCGTTTGCTCCTCAGATTGGGCGGATTTCGAACCAATTTATTGATCAGTTGAAGAAATTAAACGAAATGCAAATTGTCTAAACGCCGGTTCAATTCCTTCGAGTCTACGAGGGGAAAGTTGACCATAGCTTTTCCTCTTCTTATTTTTTCGTGACCTGCTGATTAGTTCGAATCAAATCGTTCTCTATGAATAAACCGGCTGATACATTTTGCTTTTAACAAATGAGGCAATATTTGCGGGTTTATCAATACCTGCCATTCCAAGTTCAAAAATATTTGTGGCGACCTTAACAGCTATATGAAGCGATACATCCAGGATTTTGTTTATAGGGGGATAGATCAGCCCACTTTCAAAATCTTCATCAGTTACTTGTTCAGCTAGTGCCGCTGACGCAGTGATAAACATTTCATCTGTCAATCGTTTTGCTTCCGTTGCAAAAACGGCCAGACCCATAGCAGGGAAAATGTACACATTATTACCTTGTCCGGGAATAAACTTTTTCCCGCCGTATTCAACAGGGCCAAAAGGGCTGCCACTTGCAAAAATAGCTTTTCCTTTACTCCAGGTATAAGCCTGTTCAGCGGTGCATTCAGAGTGAGAAGTAGGGTTAGAAAAAGGAAAGATAATGGGTTTTTCATTTATAGCGGCCATACTTTCTATCACCTGTTGGTTAAATGCTCCCCCGATAGTGCTCACACCGATAATCGCGGTTGGTTTGATCTGTAAAACAGCATCCGCAAAAACTTTACAGGCTTCAGTATCATGCGCATATTTCTTTTGATAATCAGCCAGGTCGGTTCTTGAATTAACCAACAAGCCATTGATGTCAAACATGTAAAATTGCCGGCAAGCCTGTTCTTCCGTTTTACCCTCCTGCATAAGATGAAGCACAAGCAGATTGGCAATACCTACAGCTGCCGCCCCTGCTCCTAAAAACAGGAACCGCTGTTCATTTAAAGGTTTTTTTGAAAACTTGCTGGCTGCCAGTAAGCCTCCTGTTGCCACTGCTGCTGTACCTTGTATATCATCATTATAAGTACAAACTTTGTCGCGGTAGGTATTTAAAATCCGGATAGCATCTTTTCCGGCAAAGTCTTCCCATTGTATGCATATTTGGGGGAATACTTCATTAATAGCAGTTACAAAAGCTTCGATAAAATCGTCAAATTCTTTTCCCTGGATTCTCTTTTGCCTTAACCCGGGGTAAAAGGGATCATTCAAAAAATCTTCATTGTTTGTTCCTGTATCTAAAGTTATAGGCAAAGTATATTCCGGGGGCACTCCGGCGCAGGCAGTATAAAGGCAGAGTTTTCCGATGGGTATTCCCATCCCGCATACACCCAAGTCACCTAATCCCAAAATACGTTCCCCATCTGTTACAACTGTAAAACGCACATCTTTTTCCGACCAATTTTGAAGAATAGATTTAATATGGGCTTTATCCCTAATGGAAATATAAATTCCTCTCGGTCTTCTGAAGATATGGCCGAATGTCTGGCAGGCTTCTCCAACGGTCGGCGTATATACCAGGGGCATAAACTTTGCCGGATCGTTCATCAGTAATTTGAAGAAAAGCTTTTCATTATTGTCCAAAAGCTGCAGCAAATAAACATATTGGTTGATTGGCTTTTCCAGGCGGTCCACTTGCTCATGTGCTCGTTGAGCCTGTATTTCTATGGTTTCAATGGTATCAGGCAATAAACCGTTAAGACTGTAACGGTCACGTTCTTCCCGGGTAAAGCCAGTTCCTTTATTTTTCCTGGGGTCCCGAAGTAAATCGAATGCTATGGCGTTTGTCATGACTGTAATTATTTAATTAGTCCTTTAATATCATTTGATTTATTTAATTCCATTGATCACATTGGCTGTGCCCTTTTACCTCGTCGATATCGTTTTGCTTTTTTAAAGTACTGAAAGAAATAAAGGTAAGTGTGATGAGGTGCGTATTCCGGGCCGCAACTTCTGGCATACACGGACAGTTTTCCCGTCGGCTGCGCGTCGTTTCAGCGGCAAATGCGGCAGCTTCTTCGTGGCGGTAATGTATCCATTTAATTTTTGTGGATTTACATAATTCATCTGTAATTCCGTTGAGTGAGTCACCCACCACGCCATGAAATGCTTTACACAGGCATGTTCTAGTATTTCTAGCTTTGCTGCCACTGTTTTCAACATGATAAATGCAAATTTGAATGCCTATATAAAATTAAAGAAAATTAAGTTGTTATTCCTGCACGGTTTTAATTTATGCGATCAAATTTGTCTGATTTTAAGAGCTCGCATGAAGTTCAGGATAGTACATGAAAGTAACTCACAACTCCATAATGGCTTGCATTTATAATTAAACCACTTCAGTATGTGGACGCAAAGGCCGGATAATAAAATTTAAACAAGATTCGACTTCTCTTAGCTATTGTTTGCAGATTTTATAACGTCATAGAGCGTTTGAGAGACAAGAAAATAGAGACAGTTAAGGAGAAATCTGCTGTTTGGGAACTAATGTATTTCGGCCATGCGCCTAGTAAATAATGGATGGGAAGGATTAAAAAAAATCAGTTTGCAGTTTAAAGTTGGCAGTTTTATTATTCAAAATTGCAAACTGACAACTGAAGAATGACTACTGCGGACTTCTACTCTACCGTAACTGACTTTGCTAAATTACGTGGCTGGTCAACATTACATCCGCGCATTACTGCTATGTGATAAGCTAATAATTGAAGGGGTATAGTTGCTAATAGTGGAACAAATGCCTGGTCAGTTTGCGGGATTTCGATCACGTAATCGGCCATGCCTTTTACTTCTGTATCACCTTCGGTAACTATAGCAATCACGTGGCCTTTTCTTGCTTTTACTTCCTGGATGTTACTGATCACCTTTTCGTATGATGAATCTTTGGTGGCAATAAATACGACCGGCATTTCATCATCAATTAAGGCTATAGGGCCATGTTTCATTTCTGCAGCAGGATAACCCTCGGCATGGATATAAGAAATTTCTTTAAGTTTCAGTGCTCCTTCAAGTGCTACCGGAAAGGAACTGCCTCTGCCCAAAAATAGACAATTGGAAGAGTTTTTAAATTTCTCAGCAATTTCTTTAATGTGATTATTCGATTTTAAAGCCTTTTCAACTAACTCGGGTATTTCATTTAGCTCAGTCAGATACTCAATTAATTTGCTTTGTGTAATGGTACCTCTTTGCTGCGCTATATAAAAGGCTATTAAAGTTAAAACAGTAACCTGGGCAGTAAATGCTTTTGTTGAAGCTACACCAATTTCGGGCCCAGCATGGGTATAAACCCCAGCATGGGTAGTACGAGGAATAGAAGCACCCACGACATTACAGATACCAAAAATAGTTGCTCCTTTTTCTTTTGCCAGCTCAATAGCAGCCATGGTATCGGCAGTTTCGCCGGATTGGGAAATGGCAATTACAAGATCTTTTTCGGTAATTATGGGATTGCGGTATCTGAATTCCGAAGCATATTCAACTTCAACCGGTACTCGTGCATACTCTTCTATCAGGTATTCGCCAACCAAACCTGCATGCCATGAGGTACCACATGCAACTATTATAATACGGTCAATGTTTTTAAGTTTCTCCGTATATTCTTTAATGCCTCCTAACTGAACTTTACCTTGCTGGGGATATATACGGCCGCGCATACAATCACGTATTGACCTGGGTTGCTCATATATTTCTTTAAGCATAAAGTGATCATAGCCACCTTTTTCCAGCATTTCCAGCTTTAGGTCAAGTTCATGTATATATGGGGTTTGTACGGTATTATCAATATTTTTTATCAGGAGGTCTTCGCGGCTTATAAAGGCTATTTCATTATCGTTTAAATAGATTACATTTTTTGTATATTCAACAATAGGTGTAGCATCTGAGGCAATAAAATATTCTCCTTTTCCAACGCCGATAACCATTGGGCTTCCCTTCCGTGCGGCAATTAACAGATCGGGCTCATCGGCGCTCATAATTACAATAGCATAAGCTCCTATAACTTTATTTAAAGCCACTCTAACCGCTTCACGGAGGTCTAAACCAGTTTCGCCCTGTATGTCTTCCACCAGGTGAATTAAAACCTCTGTATCGGTATCACTTTTAAATATATGTCCTTTATTTAAAAGGGCCTCCTTAATAATTCCATAATTTTCAATTATGCCATTATGAATTATAGTAAGCTTACGGTTGCCTGACGAATGGGGGTGTGAATTGCGGTCACTTGGGGCGCCATGGGTTGCCCAGCGGGTATGGCCCATGCCAATAGTTCCGCCTAATTCAAGATTTTTAACAAAACCTTCCAGGTCGCTAACTTTTCCGGCTTTTTTATAAACCTTCAGTTCTTTATCAAATAAAGCAATGCCCGCACTGTCATATCCGCGATATTCCAACCGGTGCAGTCCTTTAATTATAATTGGATAAGCATCCCGATAACCTATATAACCAACAATTCCGCACATAAAATAATATTAAATGTAATTAAACAAAAGTAATAAGATATTGGAATCAATAGGAAGGTTTAAGCCTGTATTTAGCAAAAACTAATTGGTTGGAAGTTAGAGATAAGAGGTTAGAGATAAGAGATTGGATGTTAGTGCCTTAACTTACCTCCAATCTCTAACCTCAACTCTTTTACTTATTAGCTATTTTAGTATAAATAATGTTTAATTTTATACTGTATGGCGAGCTTTTATTCGCCCCGCCTCCGGCTACTGTCCTTGCTCCAACTTGTGCGGTGGGAGCAATAGGTACAGAAGTGGCACCGCTTAAATCAACTGCCCCGATATATGTACCGTAATCTACTGTTTTTTTGAGCAAAAGATCCTGCAAATAAGCAGTAATTATAAAATGATAGTTTTGCTTAGTCGGACTATAGAAGCCGCCAAATACACTTGCGCCGCCTGAACGCGGGTCGGATGTGGTCGCAGCATCTTCTAATTCAATACGCTGTTTGGCTATATCCAGCCGGTACATCGTTATTTGGGGTAATGGCGAATAGGGAATACCTGAACCAGGTACTGGAGTTACCACCAGTTCGGCCCTGTTTAAAACAATATCACTGTCCTTTTTTAACAGGTTATTCCTTAGGTTTAATAACAGGTTTGGAAAGCTGATCTTTGCTCTTAGGCCTGCAAGCCCCTGTAAATAAATAGTTCCCCTTGAAGATGTGGTGTTGCTAAGTTCTGTTTGAATAGTTGTAGTATAGGTATGTTTTATCTGCGAAGCTAAAGTAGATAAGGGAAGTAAAACAACCCCAGTATCAATAGTAGCTCCATTAACAGTTCTGTAATAAACTGCTAAAGAATCGGATGGGCTAATCATAAAAATGCCCCCTGCCCCGGTTGTTTTAGTTTGATCAAGCGTAATATACAGTCCCCTTACATTATTAGTAAAAACAGAGTTGGAAGAAAGTGTAGTTGTGCTTGCATTAAAAAGATTAGTATTTATAAACTGAGGATTGATAGGTATCCTAATTTGAGGTGGGACTTTAATAAGTGTATCAGGCGCTCCGGTTATAATATTAAAAATTTTTATCGAATCGTGAGTTCTTGAGTTAAATGTAAGCGAGCCAAGCAATGGTGATGAACTATAATCGCCCCAGTTTTTTGTATTATAATAAGTTGTATCTGTTCTAAACTTCGTTTTTAACTGGTAAACATTAACAGTATAACGAGATTCAATAGAGTCACCATAAAAACCATCAGCAAATCTTAATACGAGACGGGCTGAATCGATAGTTATCGTTCCGATTGGAGGAGTGTAAGCAGCAGAAAAGGGTAAATTTAAACCTGTAGCCAGATTTGATACCGACACGCCAAAAATCGGGTCAGTAAAATATGCCAAAGGGTTTTTAGCCAGTTGCCCTGAAGTTGCTACAGAATCTTCGGGCACTGTGTTTATAATAATTGTTGAGGTGTCCACCAGGGCTGCCCCTATTGTGCCGGATGCTCCAGCAGCACCCAGACTAAGACTGTTCTGGTTTTTACAACTATTCAAAATAAAAAGACTTATTAACAAGGTCAATAAGTCTAAACGGAAAAATTTCATATATGATCTCAAAGCTTATACAACATGTGCCAATTCTTCATTGGCAATTTCGTCGTAAAAATTGTAATAATTTTCGAAATCAGCAGTGGAATTAAATTCTAAAACCGATTTATTGCTGTTTTTAACATTATTTAACACTTCTTCATCAATATTTTCGCTGCCCAAAACTATTCCATCGCTGTACTGAATTGCACCGGCATACAAAGCTGAATTTGTTCCCGGTTCATAAACAGCGATGTGTTTTTCGGTCATATTACCCATTATCGCTTTTTGGGTAAAATCAGCATTCAGTTTTTCTTTAAAATCATTTTCATAAATAGAATAAACTATTTTTGAATTTTTGAAGGTTGGATCATCTTTGTAAGTGGTTTTCAAATAAACCGGTACCAGCGCACTCATCCACCCATGGCAATGAATTACATCAGGAGCCCACCCTAATTTTTTAACAGTTTCTAAAGCGCCTTTACAGAAAAAGATCATGCGCTCGTCATTATCGGCATAAAACTTACCTTCTTTATCACCGAATACATATTTTCGCTGAAAATATTCTTCGTTATCTAAAAAATAAACCTGCATCCGCGCTGCAGGAATTGACGCAACTTTTATGATCAACGGATTGTCGTTATCGTTAATGATAATATTCATTCCCGATAAACGGATCACTTCATGCAAACGGTTCCTGCGCTCATTAATATTCCCAAAACGTGGCATAAGGATACGTATTTCGTAACCTTTTTCCTGCATAGCCTGCGGAAGCTGTCGCGTAATTTCAGAAATTTTTGAGAGTTCAAGGAAAGGAGACATTTCGTGAGTTATAAACAAAAGCTTAGATTTACCCATCACTATATCAGTATTAATTTATTTATAAGAAGTAAAAAATTGAGTTTGCAAATATAAGCATTATTATATAAATAGACAACCAATATTGCAAGTATCTTTTGGTAATTTTTAATGAATTGTACAACTTTGCCGGATTCAATAATTTTAACGATTTGAAAATATTTACCACCAAGAACAACCTTCAGCAACATTTACTGCAAATACAGGATTCGCATAGAACTATTGGCCTTGTGCCAACTTTGGGTGCTCTTCACCAGGGACACCTTTCACTAATAGCGCAGGCGCAACAATATAATGATGAAATTGTATGCAGTATTTTTGTTAATCCGACGCAGTTTAATGATCCAAAGGATCTTGAAAAATATCCCCGCACTATAGAACACGATATTAAGTTGTTGGAACAGGCTGGTTGTAACGTGCTGTTTAAACCCGAAGTGGAAGAAATATATGATGATAATGAACAATGGCATTTGAATATTGGCGAACTGGAGCATTTGCTGGAAGGAAAGTTCCGGCCAGGACACTACCAGGGCGTTACCCAGGTAGTATATAAATTATTTAATATTGTTAAACCTGATACTGCTTATTTTGGCCAGAAAGATTACCAGCAATTTTTGATCATCAAAAAAATGGTTGATCTGCTCAAAATTCCGGTTCAATTGGTGATGTGTCCCATAAAACGTGAACCCGATGGCTTGGCTATGAGTTCGAGAAATATTCATTTAACATCTGAAGACCGGAAGCACGCACTTATCTTATCAAAAACGTTGAATTGGGTTACAAGCAATTTTAACATCAATAACATTTCCCAACTAAAAAAAGAAGCCGAATTGATGATCAGCAATGAACCTGGTGTTGGACTGGAATATTTTGAAATTGCCGATGGAGATACGTTACACGCTGCTAACCAAAACAGCAAAAACATTGTCGCCCTTGTAGCAGCAAAGGTGGGTAAAACGAGGTTGATTGATAATGTTTTATTAGTCCATGGTCGATAGTCCATAGACCATAGCTGATCTTTCTTAATTTTGATAAAATAGTCATGGACTAATGACCATGGGCTATGGACAAAAAACGCAGTTTCTCCGCCATTACCTCACTGATTTTGCGATATGATTCAAAAGTCCATCCGGCGACATGGGGAGTTAATATTACTTTGTCAGATTGACGCAGTTCAGCAAACCACTCCTGTTCGGACAAAGCAGGGAATTTTTCTATCTCGAGCACATCTAATGCGGCGCCTAATATTTTGCCATGTTTAATGGCATTTAACACCGCCCTTGTTTGAACTGTTTTGCCACGGGAAGTATTGATCAAAAAAATAGGCTTTTTAAAGTGGAATAAATACTCATCGTTAACTAAACCGGTTGTTTCTAAGGTTAAAGGTATATGCAGGCTTAAAATATCGCTATGTTTTACTATTTCTTCCATGCTAACTTCGCGTGCGTACTTATCACTAAAGCCGGTTTTATATTTATCATAGGCAATAACATTTACCTCAAAACCCGAAAGTTTGCGGGCGAAGCTATGCCCCATAAACCCGTAGCCTATAATACCAACTGTTTTGCCTTTTAATTCATAACCGCGGTTATCTTCACGTTTCCAGATTCCTGCGCGTATTTCGGCATCGGCTACCCTAAAGTTATTCATTAATGCCAGCAACAAACCTATGGCGTGTTCACCCACAGCGTCCGCATTTCCTTCGGGGGCATTTATCAGTACCAAACCTTTTTCCACTGCATAGGCCTCATCAATATTATCCATACCTGCGCCTGCACGACAAACAAAGCGAAGATTTTTACCGGCATCAATAAACTCGCGGTTTAATTTAAACTTTGAACGGATAACCAGGCCGGTATACTTGCCTATAATTTGAAGCGCTTCTTCAGGTTTTATTAATGGTTGATAATCACAATGATAACCCATAGCTTCTGCCTGTTCAATAAAAACAGGATGGATATCATCAACGATAAGGATGTTGTTTTTCAAATTCTAATATTTATTTAAAAATGTAAAAATATAAAATGATAATAATAGATAGCTGTGAAATTCAGGTTATTAATAAACATGACATTTATGCCAGTTTATAAGTATGGCATGGGAATAGCACAGATATTAATATTCAGACTTCTCCGTTAACTTAAAATAATAAGAGATGAAACTCATAAAATTTAAAAATTTACGTACCGATATTAAATTACAGGCCCAAAAGCTTTCCCAGGAAGGCTTTAAACAAATATTCGATCATATAGATCAGTTCAAAATTAAAAAAGGTGTTGATAAGATGGGGCTGGATAAGTTCATTGAACAATGTGCATATCTGGCCGCTGGTTCTGGTGTTATCTCAGGAAGCGGCGGCCTCTTTACCATGATAGCGGGTATCCCTTTTGATTTTGCAAACCTGGTAGCCCAGCAATTCAGGGTTACCATGGCAATTATGTACTATAATAAAGGCAGTTATCAAATTAGCTTTGATGAATTTATGTTGCTCGTAGCAACTTCTTTAAAAGTAGAAGCAGGCGTAACCTTGTCTAAAACAGTGATGGAAGGCGTAGCCGAAAAGATGCTGCTGCTTTTAGGTACACGCACTGCCGAACGATTAGTACCTGTAATAGGAGCTGCGATAGGAGGCACTACCAATTATCTTTTTATAAAGCGAATGGCCGAATCAGTAAAGAAAATGCACCCCGCAAGTGAGCCTATAATTATTCCGATAAATTAACAAAAATACCGCTAAGAATTTACGAATTACGATTTTAGAATTGACTTATACTATTTAAAAAAATCGTAAATCTGAAATGGTAATTCGTAAATATCGAGTTATCTGCTTTCAATAATCTTATTAGTCAGCTTAACAAAATCATCAACGCTCAAACGTTCTGCCCTTAAATCAAGCAAAGGTTCATCGGTCATTTTTTCTTTATTGATTAACGATGATAAAGCATTACGCAAAGTTTTGCGCCGCTGGTTAAAACCCGCTTTTACAACCTGCCAAAAAAGCTTTTCGTCGCAATCTAAATTGCTTACCCCGTTTCGGGTTAGTCTTATTACCGCTGATAATACTTTAGGTGGTGGATTAAATACGCCTGCTTTTACAGTAAATAAATATTCAACCTTATAATAGGCCTGTAAAAACACGCTGAGTATGCCATACTCTTTGCTGCCCGGTTTAGCAGTACACCGCTCGGCAACTTCTTTTTGAAACATGCCTACAACTTCTATCACCTGTTGCCTATTATCAAGCACCTTAAAAAGTATTTGCGACGAAATATTGTATGGGAAATTACCAATGATCCCAATCGGACCATTAAAAAATGCGGCAAAATCCATCTCTAAAAAATCTGCATTAATGAGCCGGCTGCCTAATTGGGGGTATTTTTTTTGAAGGTATAGGTATGATTCAGTATCTATATCAATCAAAAAGACCTCATACTCGCTTTTTTGCAATAAAATATCAGAAAGTATACCCATACCCGGGCCAACTTCCAGCACTTGCCTGTAATTTTTACCATGTTGCAGACTCTCAACAATTTTTGCAGCAATATTTTTATCAGTAAGGAAATGCTGACCCAAATGCTTTTTTGCTCTTACCAATGTCATTATTTTTCAAATAGTTGGGCAAATTATACATATTTGTCCTTTAATCAATTAACTGTAAGCTTAAAATCTTTTATTTGCATTATTCTGATAAAAGCTAAAAGGTTAAAAGCAAAAGTATATAACCGGCAAACAATCTTTTAAACTAATCAGTGAAATTGTATTATAATCGGTGTAATCATAAATATCATGAGTGAAAAATTTAAAATAGGGATCAGCATAGGGGATATAAATGGCATTGGTTTAGAAATAATTATTAAAACACTGGCAGACAGTCGTATTTATGACTATTGTACTCCTATTGTTTATGGGCATACAAAGCTTGCGTCATTTTACCGGCGTACTACCCAGGTTGATGACCTTAATTTTTTTGTGATCAACCATCCTTCGGAGACTACGGGTAAAAAAGATCAGAAAAAGCCAAATATGATTAATTGCTGGGAAGAGGACATAAAGATTGAACCCGGCGTTGTCAATGCCTCTGTTGGTAAATATTCATTTATTTCATTAGAAAGGGCCACCAATGATTTAATTAACGGGGACATTGACGCCCTTGTTACCGCGCCAATTAATAAAGACAATATACAAAGCGAGCTGTTCAATTTTCCTGGACATACCGAATACCTGCAGGAGCGCGATGGTGCAGCCGAATCATTGATGTTTCTGGTTAGTGATACCTTAAGGGTCGGCGTGGTTACCGGGCATATACCACTGGTAAAGGTTGCCGAAAGTATTACCGCCGAAAAAATATTGGCAAAGCTAAAACTGATAGATGCCAGCTTACGCAACGATTTTTGGATACGTAAGCCAAAAATCGCGGTGCTGGGCTTAAACCCGCATGCAAGTGATAACGGCCTTATCGGCGATGAGGAGCAAAAAGTTATTATTCCCGCTATTGAAGAAGCAAGAAACAACGATATACTGGCCATCGGCCCCTATGCTGCTGATGGTTTTTTTGCCAACGGTACTTATTTGCAGTTTGATGCAGTATTGGCTATGTACCACGACCAGGGCTTAATACCATTTAAACAGATAGCATTTGAATCGGGGGTAAATTTTACAGCAGGTTTAAACTTTGTTCGTACTTCGCCCGATCATGGAACAGCCTACGATATTGCCGGTAAAAATCTGGCTTCGGAGGTTTCATTCCGCGAAGCTATATTTACAGCCATTCATATTGTTAAACATCGCCGGGAAACAGCTGAACTACAAGAAAATCCCTTAACGATAGCAAAACTTAGCAGGGACAGAGATTAGGTATTTCATGAAACAGTGAAACACCTTATCGTTAATAAAATTATTTAAACCAATGCTTGATTTAAATAATGAATGCTGAAGCTACCTTCGGCATTCATTATTCTAAATTTTCTTTTAATTAGTATTTAAATATAAAAAAGCCGGAATTATGCTTTTTTTCCTTGCCAACTTTATACTCCAACAAATAAAAGTAAGTGCCCGGCAGTTGCATTGATCCGTTTTTATTGGAATGTCCGTCGAACACTCTTGTGCTGTTGTCATAACCCTCTGCTTCAAATACCAACGATCCATTGCTGTTCATTATTAACAATTTATTTTCGGGGTAAGCCGTAATACCATCGATCACCAATACATCATTAATACCATCCCCGTTAGGCGAAATACCAAGGTGTACTTTTATCCCATCCGCTTCAAGCTGCTCACCGCTTGTTCCATCATCCGCACTTGCGGTTTGGTATAAGCTATTTTGCGCACTTGGTTCTTTTGTTACCACCAGGGAATAAGTTTTGGTGTTGATGCCGTTTTGAGCAGTTACTACAATTGTGATATCGTTAATGCCGTTGCTTAAGGCAATAGGCGATGAAGCTGTCCCGGACGCTACAGCTATGCCGTTGACTTTTATAGTTGCAAAAGCATTTCCGGCGGTTGGCGTTACAGTAATCTCGAACGTTTTTCTGGAGACCCGTGCCGTATAGGCGAATGTTCTACTCGCAAAAGCTGGTTTTAGTTTACCACTGCTGAGCTCCAGGTTAGCAAGAAAAGCATAGTCGGAGGTTGCCGAGTTGCTTGGGTTAACAGTAATTGTAAATGTAACCGGCGTGCCGCTGCACGCCGTGGTGCGAGTAACAAAATTCCCCAATGAGTACGGCAATGCCCCTACGGGTATTGTAGCTACTACCGTATTGGTTGCCGTATTGATCGCTACCACATTTCCGGCGTAAAGGTTTGCAGCATACACCTTGCTGCCATCCGGGCTTATCGATATGCCATATAATTGACCTGAGGGTACAGGTATTGTAGTTATAATAGCGTTGTTTGAGGTATTGAACACTAATACGGACGACCCGAAATTTGCTACATAGGCCATGCTGCCATCCGGGCTTAGAACTATTCCATAAGGGAATGGTGGCGTCGAAATATTTGACACCACGGTATTGGTTGCAGCATCGATCACAGAAACGTTGTTTGAACCGGAGTTTGTAACGAATACCTTTTTGCCGTCGAGGCTTACCGCTATAGCAATAGGGTAAGGACGAGAGCCTGATCCTACAGGTATTGTGGCTATAACCGTTTTGGACGTAGTATTTATCACAATAGCAGTTCCTGCAATGCTATTTGCCACATATACCCGGCTGCCATCCGGGCTAATTGATATCCCGGTATCGCCTCCAATTATGGGTATAGTATCTGTTATCACGTTGGTCGCTGTATTGATCACCAATACATCATTACCTACGACCGCGTAAAGCTTGCTGCCATCGGGAGCTACGACTAAAGTGAACGGCCCGGGCCCTGTTGGTATGGTATTTACAACCGTATTGGTTTTAGTATCGATGACTGAAATGTATGAAGAACCCGAATTCGCAATATACACTGTACCGCCATCAGGGCTTGCAGCTACACCAAATGGTGATGTCCCTACAGGTATTGTAGCTACTACGGCATTGGTGGTGGTATTGATAACAGAAACATTATTTGAATCGTGATTCGGTATATAAGCGTATCCAGTTGCAGATGATACCGGGGTAACTGTAATAGTTGTCGTGATTGGGGTGCTGCCGGAATTTATGGCAGTGAAAGCGGGGATATTACCGAAGCCGCTTGCAGCAAGGCCAATACCCGGTGTATTATTAACCCAATTAAATCCCCCCGAGCCTGTAAAATTAACCGCGGTTGTTGTCGCTCCGTTAATAACCGTTTGATTGGATACCGGGTTTACCGTGGGTAAGGCATTTACAAATCCCGTCACCGTTACATTTTGATTGATTGCCCCGGCTGAAGTTAGCGTTACATTGCCTGTTATACTACCCGTTGGGGCCGAAGAAGCTGAGCGCACGAACACCGTGGTAGTGTTCACTACCCCGCCCGATTGAATGAGCTTTATATTGCTGCTATAACCACTGCCTGCAGCAAGCGATATTTGAAAACCTGTTGGCGCCACGACGGTTATATTGGCTGTTAAACCGCTGCCGAAAACCCCAAACTGTTGGATATGCGGGCTAACCGAGGCCATGCCCTTGCAAGCAGAAATGGAGCCCGTTACCGTACCGGTGCCTATTGTTGGCGAGGCTATGGTGACTGACCTATCGACATGATTTATCCTAAAATCTCGTGATGGTTTTATACCTGCGGACAAATCATTACTAAAACAAAACAAAACCGCTAATACAAACAGACGTAATTTGCATGTAAAGCCATTTAAAACTAACACTTTTAATTTTGAGTACAAATGCTTTTTCATAACGCTATTATTTAATATTAATCCAGACTTATTAATTAAAATCAATACTAGAAGGCCAGTTTTATCAAAATCAAATTAATGATGTCGATAATATGGAGGATTATTAAATGCAGTTAAAAAAAATTTGGGGATCGGTATAAACGTTCAATAATTTATCTATCAGCTAGATATGTTGAATAAATTCAATTCCACTGATCGTCGGCTTGCGTTTTGTTTAAAAGAAAAAAGAAGTAATTATTGCTTAATTAAAGCTTTTTGTGAATAAATTTAGGTAGCCTAAAACTTATGATAAGGCACTTAAAATTATATATAATATTTTACATATTAAAAAATAAAACAGCTTTTAATTTTTTACAAGAATAAAAAATTAAAAGGCTTTTATGAAAAGTCATAAATGTCGTGGCGTTCCAATTTAAGAATGGCGAAGACTGGAACTCTGTACATCCCTGAAGAAGGTTTACACTTGAAAGCAATAAATAAAATATTGATTAATAAAAGTTAACCTAACTTATACCTTTATTCTATAAGGTGTTTATAAAAATCTTTCCTTTTTACTTAAAAATTAATATGTGATGCAAGCGTATCACCTATACTTCTTCTCTCGCCTAAAAACAATTCTACTATACACCTAAGGCATCTTTTCATTAATAATGTTTGTGTTTAAAGCGTATTAATATTTGCATAATATATTATTAATCAGATATTTATGTTTATTTTATTTGCTTTTGTGCTTTATATTGTCATAAATTTGTTATACCAATATAAACTAAATATCTACCTGTTACTTAAAAAAATCTGATTCCTTTTTGCTTCCCCCGCAAAAATGTTATTGATTATTTGTAAGCAAAGGTTAATATTCTCTAATGTGCCTTTATTTTTCAGAGATCGTTTTATTGGAGTGTTCTTAAACCAATAAATCAACTATAAACAATTTTTTATGAAAACAAATTACAAGCTAAAGCTGCTGGCGGTATTATTAATGCTGCCGGTATTCCTGTATTTTTCCTGTAAAAAAGATCTTTCAAATACCTCAGATAAAGGAGTTTCCAATAAAACTATTGGAAGGGCTGCGAACGAGGTAGTAAACTTATGGGTGACGAGCGGTGATCAATCCAAATTATTAAAGCAGCAACCAAGTATAAATTTTGCTGCCGATGCCGGTACCAATAAAACCACGGTAACTGTTGACGAAAATACCACCTACCAGGGGATTGACGGCTTTGGTTATTGTTTAACGGGAGGAAGTGCAACTTTAATTAATCAGTTGAGCAGCGCCCAGGGAGATTCTTTACTTCACGAATTATTTTTAACCGGTACCAACCAAATAGGGGTAAGTTATTTGCGCATAAGCATGGGCGCTTCCGATTTAAGCGCTTCTGATTTCACCTATGATGAAGTTCCCGCCGGGCAAACGGATTTAAGCCTTACAAATTTCAGCATTAGCCAGGAGCTTACTGACCTGGTACCGTTATTAAAAAGGATAATTGCTTTAAATCCGGCTATAAAAATTATTGCAACGCCATGGACACCGCCAACCTGGATGAAATCAAACAAAAGTTTTATTGGCGGGCGTTTGAATACTGCATATTATGATGTATATGCAAAATATTTTGTAAAATATATACAGGCCATGAAGGCCCAGGGCATAACTATAGATGCGGTAACACCACAAAATGAACCTTTAAATCCTAATAATAACCCAAGTTTGCTCATGTACGCAGGTGAAGAAACAAACTTTATAAAAAACAACCTGGGACCGCAATTCCAAACCAATAGCATAACTACCAAGATCATAGCTTATGATCATAATTGTGATCATCCGGATTATCCGGATTCCGTTTTGGCTGATGCGAATGCAAACCCATATGTCAACGGATCGGCATTTCATTTATATTCAGGAGCTATAACCGCATTATCAACTGTCCATACCAACTATCCTACAAAAAGTCTTTATTTTACTGAACAGTATACATCTTCTACCGGAAGCTTTAGCGGTGATTTATCATGGCATGTCAATAATTTGATTATTGGCGCTCCAAGAAACTGGAGCAGAAATGTTTTGGAATGGAACCTGGCATCCGATCCTAATTATGGGCCTCACACCAGCGGCGGCTGCACAACTTGTAAAGGTGCACTAACAATAGGAGGTACCTCCATAACCCGTAATGTTTCTTATTATATAATTGCCCATGCTTCCAAGTTTGTAAGCCCGGGCGCTGTTCGCATCTCCTCAAATACCTTTTCGGGCGGGATACAGGATGTAGCATTTAAAAATGCTGATGGCTCCAAAGTTGTGATCGCATTAAATACCGGTCACACCAGTCAAACTTTCAAATTAAAGTGGGGCTCTGAATCCTTCTCTTACACATTGCCGGTCGGCAGTGTGGTAAGCTTTAAATGGTCCGGGACACAACTTTAATTTTCTCAAAAGCACCCATTGTCATTATAACAACGGGTGCTTTTCAAATCAAATCATTACTCAGTCAACTTTAAATCAAATAAATTATGAAAATTATTTACAAACTAAAATTGTCCGCGGCGCTATTGCTGTTGCCGGCACTGCTGTTTTATTCCTGTAAAAAAGATATGTCAAAGCAGGCGCCGGGGATTTCAGATACGAAAAATACTGTGGCCCGGTCCGCAAATGAAACGGTAAGCATATGGGAAACAACTACAGATCAATCTAAACTCTTACAACAGCAGGGCAGCGTTAATTTCGCCGCAGATGCCGGTACAAATCCAACTACCATTACTGTTGATGAAAATACCACTTACCAAACTATCGATGGTTTTGGTTATGCGCTAACCGGCGGCAGTGCATCGTTAATTAACGGACTTGGTGCAAACCAAAGCACTTTTCTGACTGATATTTTTTCAACTGCTTCCGGCCATGTTGGGTCTAGCTTTGTGCGGATCACTATAGGTGCTTCTGATCTGAGCTCTTCAGATTTTACTTACGATGATATGCCATCTGGGCAAACCGACGTAAATCTTAACAATTTCAGCATCAGCAAGGAAATGACCGACCTGGTGCCTGTTTTAAAGAAGATAATCGCCATTAACCCCTCCATAAAAATATTAGCTACCCCGTGGACAGCGCCGGTGTGGATGAAAACTGGAAGTGGCGGCAACGGCGGCTTTACAGGCGGTAGCTTAAATACCGCTTATTATGATGCTTATGCCAGGTATTTTGTAAAATATATACAGGCTATGGCAGCACAGGATATAAATATATATGCGGTGACACCTCAGAATGAGCCGCTAAACGCCAACAATAATCCGGCAATGACCATGCAGTCGAACGAAGAGGCCAATTTTATAAAAAACAATTTAGGCCCTCAGTTTTCAGCCAATGGTATCAGCGCCAAAATTATCGCTTATGATCATAATTGTGACCAGCCCGGTTATCCCGAAGCTGTTTTGGGCGATTCGGGTGCTAACCCTTATGTTGATGGTTCCGCATTTCACTTATATGCAGGTGATATAAGTGCGTTAACAACGGTACATAACGCATACCCCAATAAAAACGTTTATTTTACTGAACAGTTTATAGGCGGCCCAGGCAATTTTGGTGGCGACCTTGACTGGCACGTTAATAATTTAATTATCGGCGCACCGCGTAACTGGAGCCGTGTTGTTTTGGAATGGAACCTTGCCGCAGATCCAAACTATAATCCGCATACTGCCGGTGGATGTTCTACCTGCTTAGGCGCAGTAACCATATCGGGCAATAATTACACCCGCAATACTGCCTATTATACCGTTGCTCATGCTTCCGAATTTGTAAAAGCAGGGGCTATGCGTATATCATCGAATACATTTACATCAAGCATACAGAATGTCGCTTTTAAAAATCCTGATGGCACCAAAGTTGTTGTGACACTTAATACAGCATCATCAACACAGTCATTTAAAATAAAATGGGGCAGTGAGTCATTCACTTATTCATTACCTGCCGGCGCTGTGGCAACATTTACCTGGACAGGCACACCATCAAACGGGGGCCCGCCAATTGGTCAAACCATCACTTTAAAAGGCTTTAACAACCAATATGTAAGCGGCGAAAATGGTACGCAAGCTATGTGGTGTAACCGTCCAACAGCTCAGGCATGGGAGCAATTTTTAGTTGTGGATGAGGGCAATGGAAACGTAGCATTGCAAAGTATGGGGAAATATGTATCATCTGAAAATGGCACTCAAGCTATAACCTGTAACCGGACCAGCGTGGGCGGATGGGAAATATTTAAATGGGGCACCAACGCAGATGGCACTATTACCCTGCAAGGGAGTAATGGCAAATTTGTTTCGAGTGAAAACGGTACACAAGCAATGACTTGTACACGTGCTACAGCTTCGGGCTGGGAATCTTTCGGGGTCAATAAATAACCGCATACAATTAATTAATCTGAATACTATTAATCAATATCAAACAATCAATTATGAAAAGAAAATTCTTAAACTTTTTTACCAGTGCCGGTATTATATTGGTACTGGCAGCGATGATTATTTCCTGTAAAAAGGATATAAGCAGCTCTTCAAAAGGCAATTCTTCAATTAATCAGGCGCAAACAACTGAACCAAGGGCAGTTACCTGGCAACTGGTATGGTCAGATGAATTTAACGGTACCGGGGTCGATGGCTCGAAGTGGAATATCGATGTGGGCAATCCTAATGTAAACAATGAAAAGGAATATTATCAGGCAGCCAATGTAACAGAATCCAATGGTAACCTGGTAATTACCGCCAGGCAGCAAAGCGTTGGCGGACAGCCTTACACATCGGCAAAGCTAAATACATCCGGTAAATTTTCTATGCAATATGGACGGATTGAGGCAAGGATCCAACTGCCGATGGTAACGGGTACCTGGCCCGCATTTTGGATGCTGGGAACTAATATAGGTTCAGTTGGCTGGCCCAACTGCGGCGAAATTGACATAATGGAGCATGTTAATACCAGCAATACTATTTTAGGCACAATGCATTGGAATAGCGGCAACGGCCATACCCAATATGGCAGCAGTATAAATACAACCCCGGGGAGCTTTCATATATATGCTGTTGAGTGGGATAACCAAAGCATTAAGTGGTATGTTGATAACACTTTATATGTAACTGGGAACATTGCTAATAATATTAATAATACAGGAGCATTTCAGTTGCCATTTTATGTCATTCTAAATCTTGCCATAGGTGGTGATCTTCCTGGAAACACTATTGACAATAATTCATTGCCAACAAACATGCTTGTTGATTATGTGCGTGTTTATAAAGCCGGAACTTCAAGCGGCCCTCCAATAGGTCAAAACATCACTTTAAAAGGCTTTAATAACCAATATGTAAGCGGTGAAAATGGTACACAAGCCATGTGGTGTAACCGTCCAACAGCTCAGGCATGGGAGCAGTTTTTGGTTGTTGATGAAGGCGGTGGTAAGGTTGCCCTGCAAAGTATGGGGAAATATGTATCATCCGAAAACGGTGCTCAAGCTATAACCTGTAACCGTACCAGCGTTGGTGCATGGGAAACATTTACATGGGGCACTAACGCCGACGGCACTATAACCCTGCAGGGGAGTAATGGCCAATTTGTTTCAAGTGAAAACGGTACACAAGCTATGACCTGTACACGCGCTACGGCTTCGGGCTGGGAATCTTTCGGGGTAAATAAATAAAATTAATCCATAATAATTGCAATATATTTCATAACTTAGTTAACCAATTTTAAACTAATTAGCAAGCACTGGTATTATTCCGGTGCTTGTTTTTTTTTTGCTGATTTCCGCAACAAAACATTCTTTATATTTCCGTAATTTAATATTCACAATGAATAAGTTTCTGATTTTCTTTTTAACTATCTTATTTAACCTTCATTTTGGATATGCCCAGGATATAGAAAAAAAAGCACAATTATCTTTATCAACAGGTTGGCAGCAAGAAGATTTCCATTGGTCTATAGCGGGAAATATCAACGGGCAAAATCCAAATATTCTTTCAGAGCTCAAATGGAAAAATGTTAACGGCTTAAATTATGCCGCGGCCCTTAAATGGAATGTATGGAAAAAGATCTCGGTTTACGGTGATTATAACCGCCAGTTTATAAAATCGGGTTCAGTAAACGATATGGATTATAATGGTGATAACCGCACAGCACCAATCTATACAGGGAATTTTAGTGATAATAAAGGATATACAAGCTCATTCAATGCCGGGGCGGGTTACATTCTTTTTAACAACAATCTATTCAGCCTTATTCCATATATAGGATATGGTGTTAGTACACAAGCTTTGTACCTGGTTGATTTAACCGGGCAGTTTCCAACATTAAATAGCACCTACCAGTCAAACTGGAAGGGCCCTTTTATAAAAGTAAACTCATCAATTCGCCTGTTGCAACCACTAAAATTAACTGCCGGTATTGCCTATCACCAGGTAAATTATAGCGCACAAGGCGACTGGAACCTGATTAATGAGTTTCAGCATCCGGTTAGTTACCGGCATAATGCAGATGGATATGGTCTAAATGCAAATGCCATGTTGGTTTTTAGCATTACTCATTATATAGCAGTTAATATTAGCTATGGTTATTTTAATTGGGAAACAGGTACAGGTTATGATCAGCTTTATCTTTCAACAGGACAAATTGATAAAACACAGATGAACGGTGCTGCATTTAAAGGCTTCGATATAGCCGGTGGAATAGATATTTCTATGTAACTATATAATCTCTCACAAGCTAATAAAGAGAGTGAGAAGAGATACATAAAATTCCAATAAAAAAAATTCACATTAATAAATAATAAGCATTATTTTCTTTGTTTTGTTTGTATTAACTTTAATTTTATTCTAAAGTTATTAGGCTGTTTTAATACTTCCAGGTTTGTTTATGCCTCAAATTGAGCGGTATTGTCATTTATTTAGAACAATTATAAATTATATATTACTGTCATTTATTTGTCAGTGATACTGTAATAAATTTTACTTTTGTCACTGAAAAATTCGGATTTAATATTCATTATCTGCGTGAACATCATCTGTTAATATATAAAATTATTTAGTACAACTACACTATATGAGGAGTATCTCATTTATTTTAAAACAATTTTCAAGGTCGGTTTTACTGATTGCCGCTTTTGCTTTTTTGGGATTCTCTGCTTATGCTCAAGGGGATGCTGCCAAGGGTGAGGCCCTTTTTAAAGCCAATTGTACCGCCTGTCATAAAATTGAATCGCAACTGGTTGGTCCGGCTTTAGGTCCGCAGCTTGTATCAGAAACTGACGATAAATTCCTGATCAAATGGATACAAAACAATCAGGCACTAATTGCAGCAAAAGATCCAAAGGCTTTAACCGTATTTAATAAGTTTAACCAGGCGAATATGACAGTTTTTCCACAACTGTCTGATGCTGATGTGACAAACATCATAACTTATGTACGTACGGATTGGAAAACTCTCCAGGCTGCCTCAGCTAAAACAGCCGCAACCCCTGGGCAGCCAGCTGCAGAAACAGGTCCGAGTGACCTGGTTATTTATGCTTTGATTGGGGTAATTATCCTTGCCTTTATTATTATCCTGGTTTTAAATAAGGTTATCGCCGCACTTGAGCGCCTTGTACTTACAAACAAAGGCCTGTTTGTTGAGGAAGCCGCAGTAGAAACAGTGACAGTACCTGCCGATCGTTTCGCTACCTTTAAAAAACTGGCCAAAAATAAGAAGCTTGTTTTCTTTGTGCTTTTATGCGGTACGCTGGCTTTGGGAAGCTGGACATGGGTTACTATGTGGAACACAAACGTTCACCAGGGTTATCAGCCGGTACAGCCTATTAAATTCCCTCATGACCTGCATGCGGGAGCAATGAAAATTGATTGTCAGTACTGCCATTCAGGTGCGTATAAATCAAAGAATGCGTCAATCCCTTCATTGAACGTATGTATGAACTGTCATAAGGTAGTTAAAACTGAATCATTAGAAATACATAAAATTTATGATGCTTTGGGATATGATCCTCAAACACAGAAATATGACAGTACTAAATCAAGGCCAATTCAATGGATCCGTATCCATAACCTGCCCGATCTGGCGTATTTTAACCACTCACAACACGTAAAAGTAGCAGGCTTAAAATGCCAGACATGCCACGGACCTGTTGAAACCATGAAAGAGGTTTATCAGTACTCGCCACTAACTATGAAATGGTGTATTCAATGCCATAAGCGTACCAATGTTAATATGAAAGGAAACGCTTATTACGAAAATATGATCCAGGTTCACGACCTTATAAAGCATGGACAAAAAGTTACAGCCGCTGCAATGGGTGGTATTGAGTGCGGTAAGTGTCATTATTAATAATAAAAATGTTGAATGTTGAATGTTATAAGTTGAAGGAATAGAAGAATAAATAGCTTACAACCTGCAACCCACAACTTACAACATAAAAAATAAAATAGAACTTAACATTACAGTTTATATAGCTTAAATGGATAGCAATAAAAAATACTGGAAAGGTTTAGAAGAGCTGAACAAAACCCCGGAATTTGTTGAGAAAAACAAACACGAATTTGCTGAGCCTATTCCTATTGAAGATGTTTTAACCGGTGGCGGCTTAGAAGGCAGAACACCAAGACGTGACTTTTTAAAAGCCCTTGGCTTCGGAGTTGGAGCGGTAACGCTTGCTGCCTGTCAAAAGGTGCCTGTTCATAAATCTATGCCTTACCTGATAAAGCCAGAGGAGGTAACGCCAGGTATAGCCAATTACTACGCTTCTACTTATGAAGGAAGTGCTATTTTGGTTAAAACACGCGAAGGACGTCCTATTAAAGTTGAAGGTAATCCAAATGATATTTTGTCAAAGGGCGGTTTAAGTGCCCGTGCGCAGGCATCGGTTCTTGACCTTTATGATGTTAGCCGTTTAAAAGGCCCATCAAAAGATGGCAGTGATTACGCGTGGAATGTAACAGATGATTTTGTTAAGAGTGAGCTTGCAGCAATTAAAGCTGGTGGTAAAAAGATAGGTATCGTAACAGCAACCACTCATAGCCCTTCTACTTTAGCAGTTATTACCGATTTTATTGCACAGTTTCCAAATACTAAACATATTAATTACGATGCAGTATCGTATACCGGTATAATTCAGGCTAATCAAAACAGTTTCGGAAAAGCAGTATTGCCCCACTATAATTTTGACAAAGCTGATGTTATTGTAAGTTTCGGTGCTGACTTCCTCGGTACATGGATATCTCCGGTGGAGTTTATCAGACAGTACGTACAAAACCGTAATAACAAATCGCTGCAAAGCAAAAAAATGTCACGCCATATTCAGTTTGAAACTGGCATGAGCGTAACAGGTACCAATGCGGATGTACGTATACCAATTAAACCTTCGGAAGAGGGTGTAGCATTGGTGAACTTATACAATGCAATTTCGGGAACAACATTAGCAGGTACAAAAAAATTAAATAATACCATCGCCGATAAGGCACTGACTTTAGTAGCTAAAGAATTACAGGCCGCTAAAGGCAAGGCATTGGTTGTAGCAGGTTCAAATGACGTTGCTACACAGGTGTTAGTTAATGCCATAAACTCTCTGTTAGGCAGCTATGGTACCACAATCGACCTGGATAACCCATCTTATCAATTTGCTGGTAATGATGCCGAATTTGTAGAATTTGTAAATGAAATGAAACGCGGCGAAGTTGATGCCGTATTCTTCCTGAATGCAAACCCTGCCTATGACTATTATAACAAGAATGACATTACAGCGGCCCTGAAGAAGGTTCGTTTAAAAGTATCATTTGCTGATTATAACGACGAAACTGCTTCACTTTGTAATGTAATTACACCTAATCATAATTACCTGGAGTCATGGGGCGATGATAATGCAATTGAAGGATACTATACCATTCAGCAACCAACTATTAACCCGGTTTATGATACGCGCCAGGCCGAGCAAAGTTTGCTGATATGGTCTGATAATCCTGTAAAGGAATACTATACTTATGTTAGAAATAACTGGGACAAAAACCTTTTAGCTTTAGGCACTTTATCTGGTCAATCTGGTTGGGAAACGCTTTTGCAAACAGGCTTTGTTAAAGCAGCACCGAAACCAGCTGGTACTTATACGTTTAGCCGCGATCTGAATGCTGTTGCACAAACCATTTTAGATCACAGCAATCAGCTTGCTGAAGGTACTAAAGTAGAACTTCAGGTTTATCAAACTCTTGCTTTGCGCGATGGTAAACGTGCCAATAACCCCTGGTTACAGGAACTACCTGATCCGGTAACCAAAGTAACCTGGGATAATTATGCCTGCATGTCGCCAAGCGATATGAAAAAGTGGGGTTATGAAGATGGTAATGTTGTAAAAATTGAAGCAAACGGTTACTCAATAGCTATACCTGCAATATCCCAGCCAGGACAAACGCAAGGAACTGTTTCTGTAGCCGTTGGTTATGGTCGTACACTTGCTGGTCCGGTAGGTAATGGCGTTGGAAAAAACGCGTTTCCTTTCCATAGCCTGCGCAATGGCACTTTTCAATCAAGCGCTGTCGCTACGCTTACATCAACAGGTGATAATTCTCCGCTTGCTCAAACACAAACACACCACTCCATAGAAGGTCGTAACAGTATTATAAAAGAAACAACCTTTAAAGAATACTTGAAAAACCCTGCATCAGGTACAAAAAAGGTAGAGGGGCATAAAGAGTATACCTTATGGGACGAATATGAACACCCTGCTTACAACTGGGTAATGGCAATTGACCTTAACGCATGTACCGGTTGCGGTGCTTGTGTTGTTGCTTGCAGCGCCGAAAATAACGTTCCTGTTGTAGGTAAGGATGAGGTTAGGCGCCGCCGCGAGATGCACTGGATCCGCATTGACCGTTATTACAGCTTTAACGATAATGGTGACGGAGGTACTACTCGCGAAAGGGAAATAGCAAAACTTGAGGATCTGGACCATGTAAAGGTAGTTTATCAGCCAATGCTTTGCCAGCACTGTGATCACGC
>JAQBOA010000058.1 GCA_028288305.1 Mucilaginibacter sp. | reverse complement strand
AAATATTAAAAACAAAATCGTATATCTTAGCTTAATCATTATTTATATGAATGCATTATTAAAAAAACTGCCGGCAATATTTTTAACGCTTTGTATCCTATCTTTGGCAGCTTGTAAACAACCGTCGCGTAAAACAGCTACTAATTCGAATATGACAGACAGTACTACCCAGGTAACTTTACCGCCTTCCACCGGATTTGAAAAAACAATAGACGGCAAACAAACACATCTTTATATATTAAGAAACAAAAATGGGATGGAAGCTGCAATTACCAATTACGGCGGGCATTTAATAAGTCTTTTAGTGCCCGATAAAACAGGGAAACTAACAAATATTGTTGTTGGATTTGACGATATTGATAAATATAAAAAAGCGATGTCAGCCTATTACGGCGCAACCATAGGCAGGTATGGGAACCGAATAGCAAAGGGTCATTTTGTTTTAGATGGTAGGCGGTACGATCTTTTTATAAATAATAAACCCAATACGCTGCATGGAGGTGAAAAAGGATTTAACGATGTGGTTTGGGATGCAAAAAAAACAAATGATCATATTGTTGAACTTACCTACTTGTCAAAGGATATGGAAGAAGGTTATCCGGGCAATCTCAATTGTAAAGTAACCTATGAGCTAACTGATGATAATGCCGTTAAAATAAGCTACGAAGCAACTACTGATAAGCCTACCATAGTAAATTTAACAAACCATTCCTACTTTAACCTTAACGGGATTGGAAGCGGTACTATATTAAATCATTCGGTAGAACTTAAAGCCGCTAATTATTTACCTATTGATTCAACGTCTATCCCTTTAGGTAAAATTACTTCTGTAATTGGTACACCTTTTGATTTTACTAAACCTGCTGAAATTGGCAGCCGGATTAGCGATAATGATCAACAGTTAAAAAATGGAAAAGGTTACGATCATAATTATGTGCTGGACAAACATGACCTGAATACGCCAATTGCAACTGTAACCGGCGACAAAAGCGGCATAAAAATGGAAATATTTACCGAAGAACCGGGCCTGCAATTTTATAGCGGTAATTTTATGAGCGGCAACAATACAATGCTTGGTGGTGGAAAAGATGATAAACGAACAGCTTTTGCTATGGAAACTCAGCACTATCCTGATTCACCAAATCAGCCTCAGTTCCCTTCAACAATACTTAAACCAGGTGAAGTTTATAAGACTGTGACGATTTATAAGTTTTTGAAGTAGGCCTCACCCAACCCTCTCCAAAGGAGAGGGCTTATTAGCATATTAGATATTTTTAAGTCCTCTCCTTTGGAGAGGATTTAGGTGAGGCTCTTATCTTCTCATAATCTTCAATCGTATCAATATCAACACTTCCCAACGGAAAAGGAATCGAAACCACCTTATCACTATATTTCACTAGAAGTTTTTTAGCGCCTTCCTGTCCTTTTAATAGCAGTAAATCTTCAAAGTATACAACATCAAATAAAACAGGTGCCCCTATGGTATCATTATAAGCGCATGCAGCAATATCCCTTCCATTATTTGTTTGAGTTTTAACTAATACATTTAAAATAGAAAAGTCAATAAAAGGCTGATCGCAAAGCATTAAAATTACGGAGGCTATATTTGGCTCTGTTTTTTGTATTTCTTTTATCCCCAGCCTTATTGACGACGACATACCTTCCTGCCAATCCGCGTTAGAAATAATATTTACCGGCATTTCTTCTATAGTTGGCCTTATCACATTTTCATTTGCTCCTAAAACAACAATTACAGGCTGGCAAACCGACACAAGAGCAGTTTCAATTGCTCTTTGTAAAAGTGTTTGCCCCTGGTAAACAAGGTTTTGTTTTGCAGTGCCCAACCTGCTTGATGATCCTGCGGCAAGGATGATTACACCTGTCATTCTTAAAATGATTTAATTTCTGTATCGGATGTTTGCTGAATGAGCCTTTCGGAATCGCGATCGTGAATTACAGTTTTATCCCGTAATGATGTTCCTTGCCTTTTAGTCAATACGGCCTGCATTTCTGCAATAACAGAAAGCGCAATCTCATCTGAATTCTCCGATCCTATATCCAAACCTGCCGGCCCGTAAATGCTTTTTAATTGTTTATCAGTAATGTTTAACCCTTCCTCATCCAATTCATCCAATATTCGTTGCAGTCTTTTCTTTGGACCCAATGCAGCTATATAAGTAAGCTCTAAAGGCAACAGTTGCCTCAGCATGGCAAGGTCATAATTATAGTTATGTGTCATCAATATTACCACCGTCCGGTTATCTAAAACAATTTCCGGAAGCGCCTGCTCTGGCTTCGCAATAATAATTTTCTTAGCAAGCGGGAAACGTTCAGGCACTGCATAGTTCGCCCTCCCGTCAACTAAAGTTACCTGCCACCCTAAAACGGCCGCGAATTGTACCAATGGTATCGCATCGTTGCCGGCACCAAATATCACCAGCGAAACTGTAGGCTGCAATAACTCAATAAAGCAGGTAAATCCATTGCCATAAACATAAGTTTTTGTTACTGAGTTGCCATTTTTGAGCACATCTTTAGCATCGGCCAGTAAGGCATCTTTTATTTCATTATCCGGGTAAGTACCTTGTATTTTTTCATCCGCGGTAAGCAATAAACAAGTACCTGGCTGGGCGGCCTGTTTATTATTCAAGGAAAATAAAGTGATGAGCACAACTGGCTCTCTTTTGCTTAAAAATAATTTAAAAAGGTTAATAGGAGTATCCTGTCTTTCGGGGTAGATGGGTTCAATTAATATATGGATAATTCCATTACAACCTAATCCCACACCAAATTTGGCATCATCATCATCTGTGGTATCATAAGTTACCAGCATAGGTTTATTTTGGGTCATTACCAAACGTGCTTTTCGCAAAGCATCGCCTTCCAGGCATCCTCCGCTTATTGCACCGGTAAGCTGCCCGTCTTCAGTAACAAGCATGCGGGCGCCTGCCCTGCGGTATGATGATCCTTCAACCAATACCACGGTTGCCAAAGCCGTTTGCTTCCCTTCGTTAAAGGCTTTATCAAACGCATTTACTATATCCTGTAATTCTTTCACACCTGGCAATTTACTATGTAACTATCTTTTTACCTCTCAACAAATGTATGGCAACGTTGTTCATGTTGTAAATCCTCTGTAAAGGCAATTTGTTACCTATTAAAATTGTTACTTATTAGAGAATTAAAAAACATAAAAAATACAATTAAACAACATTGTAAACATTTGTAATATTTACTTTTACAAAAGTAAAGCAAAACTAAATTGATTTGCTATCCGTTTTTGGTTTGGTATTTATTTAAACGTAAAAAACTTGTTATTAGATAATCACGGACGTACAATTAACTATCTAAGGCTGGCGGTAACTGACAGATGCAACTTGCGCTGCTTTTATTGTATGCCTGAGGAAGGCTTGAACTGGCTTTCAAGAAAAGAGTTGATGACTTATGAGGAAATGCTTCAAATTTGTTCCTTGTTGGTAAAAATGGGTATCGACAAAATACGCATTACCGGAGGGGAACCATTTGTACGCAAAGATATTATGCGGTTTTTAACCTCGCTTTCAGAGCTCAAAGGTTTAAACGAACTAAATATAACTACAAATGGGGTTTTAACAGCGCCTCATATACCGGAGCTAAAAGCCATAGGCGTAAATTCTATAAACCTTAGTTTGGATACTTTGGATGCAAATCGTTTTTTCAGCATCACGGGAAGAGATGAATTTTCGAATGTTATTGAAACATTGGAAAATTGTTTAAAAAACGACATAGAGGTAAAAATTAACGCCGTAGTGATGGATGGCAAAAATACACAGGATATAATTCCGCTGGTTCAGCTAACGAAAGATTTGCCTGTAAGTGTCCGTTTTATTGAAGAGATGCCTTTTAACGGAGATGGACATATTTATAATGGATTGAAATGGGATTATTTGCGTATTTTAGAAGAAATAAAAGATAAATGCCCTGATTTACAAAAGGTGCCTGATGCTTTATATTCAACGTCATATAATTACAAAATACCTGGCCATAAAGGTAGTATAGGCATAATAGCGGCTTACTCACGTACCTTTTGCGGAACCTGTAACCGCGTACGTATTACACCCGTTGGGGAATTGAAAACCTGTTTGTACGACAATGGAATATTAAATATTAAAGACCTCATCAGGCAGGGTATAAATGAGGATGATTTAAGACAAATATTATTAAAAACGTTTAATCAGAGGGCAAAAGATGGGTGGGAAGCTGAACGTTTAAGAAAAGAAAGCACTGGCATTCACGAATCTATGGCTACAATAGGGGGATAAAATATTAATATAAGCTGAAAATATGATAACTGTTGAGGAAGCTGAAAAACTAATTCTTGCACAGGTAACTGATTACGGCGCTGAGATTATACCTTTTGAAATGGCTGTTGACAGAGTATTGGCTGAAGACATTAAAGCTGACAGGGATTTGCCGCCATTTAATAGGGTTACTATGGATGGCGTAGCTGTAAATTACAATTCCATTGAAGGAGGAATAAGTACCTTTAAAATCAAAGCTACACAAGCAGCCGGAAATCAACCTATTGATATTGAACAGAATAATGAATGTGTAGAGGTTATGACCGGAGCTATATTACCGGATACTACAGATACAGTTGTCCGTTATGAAGACTTGGAAGTACGTGCCGGTTTAGCCACTCTTACCACAAGTGAAATAAAAAGAGGACAAAACATACATTATAAAGGTGACGATAAAAAGCAGGATGAGCTTTTAGCACATGCCGGTCAGGTGATAACACCGGCCCTTATAGGCGTTATCGCATCAGTAGGTGAAGTTGAATTAAGGGTAAAAAAAATGCCGCGGGTAGTTATTCTTTCATCCGGAAATGAATTGATTGAGGTATCGGCAACACCGTCTCCATACCAAATAAGGCGTTCCAACTGTTACACTGTTCAGGCAGTTTTAAAACAACATGGCCTGGAAGCTGGTATGCTGCATATTCCGGATGATCCTGAAATTATAATTACACAATTAAAAACTTGCCTGCAAAATTACGATGTGCTTTTGTTAAGCGGTGGTGTATCTATGGGTAAATTTGATCATATACCTAAAGCACTTGACGAATTAAAGGTTGAAAAGCTTTTTCATAAAGTTGAGCAACGTCCCGGTAAACCTTTTTGGTTTGGAAAACATGAAAATGGTGCGCTGGTATTTGCTTTTCCGGGTAACCCGGTTGCTACCTTTATGTGTTTACACCGGTATTTTTTGCCCTGGCTGCAAACTACTCTTGGAGCTGAACCCAAGCCACCGCTTTACGCGGTTTTAAATAACCGTTATAGTTTTCAACCTCAATTAAAGTGTTTTTTACAGGTGAAACTACATAACAATGAGTATTGCCAATTAATGGCAACACCCGTTGAAGGAAATGGATCAGGCGATTTTGCTAACTTAGCGGATACAGATGCTTTTATGGAATTGCCATTGGAAAGGGACGTGTTTAAGAGGGGAGAGGTATTTAGAGTATGGCCCTTTGATCACAGATTTTAACTGATTTAACTGGTTTCGCAGATTTTGATATAAGATTTATATGATATTTGATTTCGTAACTTTTATTAGTAATTTAATCGTAATAGGTGCATCAATTAAATCAATAAAATCAGGGATCCGATTGTTGAATATAAACACTCAGAAATTACAGGTAAGATAATTGGGTGTGCTATGCAGGTTCATTCTTTTTTAGGTAATGGATTCAGGAGGTTATATATCAAAGGGCTTTAGCTCTGGAATTCGAAAAAGCAAGTTTAAATTTTCGCAGAGAGCTGGAAGTGCCAATTTTTTATAAAGATCATATAGAACCGATCGGAACAAGAAGGGTTGATTTTTTAGTTGAAAATAATGTTCTGGTCGAATTAAAGGCTTTAATTGCATTAGATGATTTACACTTAAATCAAATATTAAACTATTTAAAAGCAAACAAAATTAAAATAGGATTATTAATAAATTTTGGTGAGAAAAGCCTTAATTATAAAAGACTAATTTTGTCCCTACCAAAGAACAAACAAAATCAATAAATTAAATAAGCTCGCTAAAATTGACGCTTAAAAAATCTGTGAAATCAAATAAATCAGTTAAAATCTGTGATCACACACTTAGATAAACAAGGCAATCCGGCAATGGTTGATGTAACCGAAAAAACGGTTTCACATCGCACCGCAACGGCGCGAAGTATTGTTTCATTACCCGATGAAGTATTGACACATTTAACAGGTGGTGATTTGCAGACAAAAAAAGGTTCTGTATTTCAAACTGCAATAATTGCTGGTATTATGGGGGCTAAAAAAACAGGTGAACTTATACCGCTTTGTCACCCCTTAGGTTTAGATAATTGTAAGGTTACGATAAATATAAACGAACAGCAGGAAGTGGTGATTGATTGTACAGCAAGTATTACAGCTAAAACCGGTGTGGAAATGGAAGCACTGGTTGGCGCGTCTATCGCAGCTTTAACGGTTTATGATATGTGTAAGGCCATGAGCCATGATATTGTGATAAAAGAAACAAAGCTTTTATCAAAAACGGGAGGTAAACGTGATTTCAAAAGGGCATAAAAAGCATACTGATCTTACCAGGCCTTCATTCGGGAATTTTAACCGGAATGAATGGGCTTTAGTAGGCGGTAAATGTGATGCTATAAAGTTATTGGCAAGTGATATTATAAAAGTTTTATCGTCAGCTTATAAATGTGCTTATGCAGATACTTCACATAATGATGATATTAGCTTATTGCCTGGTAGGTTAGCAAGCGGAGCGGTTCTGGAATATACAGACCAGGTAAATTACAATCAACTAAATTATCAGGCTGAGTTCAATGCGTTTAAATTAAGGGAAACATTTTCCGGGACTGATCTTGTGCTTGTTAATGGCAATCATCAGCAGGCCAGGGCGCAGGTGGTTATTATTTGTGAACGTAAAAAAGCATCACTTCAAAAACGGGTTGAACAGTTAACCAATGTTCAAATGATTCTCTTAGCTGATGATGCCGATGACATTTTTCCTTTTATAAAGGATTCTATCCCAAATTGGCAGGAACTGCCGCTTTATCGCATGAATGAAACTGAAAAGATCATCAGCTTTTTTCAGAATAAAATGCAACAGGCAAAATCTGTACTTAACGGCTTAGTTCTGGCTGGTGGAAAAAGCGAACGCATGGGTTTTGACAAAGGAGCGATTAACTTAAATGGAAAAGAACAGCGTTACCACGTGGCAGATTTACTTAAATCCTTTTGCAACAAAGTGTACATTTCATGCAGGCAGGAGCAGCAAAAGGATATTGATGCACAATATTCAAGCCTTCCTGACACTTTTACAGGATTAGGGCCATTTGGGGCGATCTTATCTGCTTTTCGCGAAAAGCCCGATAATGCCTGGCTAGTGGTTGCTTGTGATTTGCCTTTATTGGACGAACAAACTTTTCTGCATTTAACATCCAACCGTAATGTCGCAACCATTGCCACAGCTTATCAAAGTACATTTGATGGCTTTCCTGAACCGCTGGTCACTATTTGGGAACCAAAAAGCTATCCTGTATTGCTTTCATTTTTATCGCAGGGTTATTCTTGTCCCCGTAAGGTTTTAATAAATAGTGAAATCACCTTGTTAAATTCACCTAATCCATACGACCTTACCAATATGAATACGCCCGAAGAATTGGAAAAAATTAAACTTATATTGAATCAAAAAATAGCTGCACAATGAACCCGGATTTTTTACGATATAGCTGTCAGATAGCTTTGCCTGGTTTTAGCGAAAAGACCCAAAACCTTTTACAAAATGCAAGGGTGCTTGTAGTAGGAGCAGGGGGACTTGGATGCCCTGCAGCTCAATATTTAGCGGCTGCCGGAGTGGGGATTTTAGGGATTGCCGATTTTGACGTAGTTTCTATCAGCAACTTACACCGGCAAGTATTATATACACCCCTTGATGCAGGCAAAAAAAAGGCGGTTTTAGCATGTGCCAAATTGCAATTACAAAATCCGGATATCAAGTTAGTTCCGCACGATACACGTATAACCTCACAAAATGTAATGGATGTTATTGCGGATTATGATATTATAGTTGATGGTACTGATAATTTTGATACCCGTTATTTATTGAATGATGCTGCCGTGATAACCGGTAAGCCTCTTGTATATGGAGCTATTTATCAATATGAAGGCCAGGTTGCCGTTTGGAATTTAGTAAATGAATACGGCGTTAGAACGCCTAACTACCGTGATCTTTTCCCAAAAGTGGACGCTGTTCAGATACCGAATTGCGCTGAAGGCGGCGTGATACCAACACTTGCTGGCATCATAGGCTGTATGCAGGCCAATGAAGTAATCAAATATATTACCAAAACAGGTGAACCGCTTGCAGGAAAGGTGTTGATTTTTGATGCTCAAACGCTTCAAAGCCGGATCATTAAAATTGGTGATATTACTAATACACATATCACCAGGTTAATGGAAACGGTAAATTTTCCTACGATCTCTGTAGCTGATTTGAAAAAAGGCCTTGCTGAAAACTCTTTAGAGCTGATAGATATCAGGACCGATAAGGAGCGTGAAGATTTTAACATAGGCGGCATACATGTTCCCTTAGATCAGCTTTATTCCTTTATTGCCAATGTCAATAAAGATGTAAAAACTGTACTGTATTGTGCATCGGGAAAAAGAAGCGGTGAAGCTATTAAAAGCATTAAAAAGAATTTTCCAGATGCAAATGTTTTTTCTTTGGATGGCGGATTGAAGGCATGGATAGAGGGTTAATCCAAAACCTATTAAAATAGATGTTACTGGCAGCTAAACCATATTTGCTAAAAATACGGTTCAATTAGATGCTGTCTTTTTCAGCGTTCTTCCTTGCAACAACTTTGATATTAATAATATCGACCAAATTGAACGCGGCAAAACAGCAAGCCGCTCGTATAAACCAGCGAGCCCATGATTTTTATTAGCTATTCCAAAAGCTGCCAGTAAGGCCATCATTAATAAAGCTGAGAAAATTGAGTAGACAATCCACCCTTTCCAATCTGAATTTTTGTAGAATTGCCAGGTAAATAAGAGCATTACAAGAAGACCAGAATTAAAAGTAATTATATCGCAAGTAGTGTGCATAGGTTCATAAACGAATATGCCATCGCCAATTAATCCAAGAGCTACACAAAATTGAAATATTATAATTAATATAGCGTTGTAACTTTTTATAAGTTCTTTTGAAAGGCCAATTGTAAAAAATATTATAAAAATACCGAAAAGTATAAAATTGGCCTGTTGTAACCAGCCATTTTTTACCAGTTCCAAACTACTGATTGTATCGCGTAAAGTATCAAAGTGTGGAGTTGTAAAACCGAATAAAAGATAAGTGGTAATAAATACTAAACTTCCTGCAATACCACAGTTTAATAGCAATACCTGCGAAATTGGCTTTTTGTTGGATTTTCCGGTTAATTGATGAGTACTCATTGACAGTCAACTGATTATATTTATTGTATTTAAATATAACATAAGATCACTGTTGTTTTAAATAGTTACGAAAAATTTTAGAAAAATCAGATTTTGTCTGGACCGCAGATTAAATTGATTAAGCGGGCATATGATTGCGCCTTAATTAAAATACAATCAGACAAATCATAAAAATCTGCTTAATCTGCGGTTCAGACTACTACGGGTGCGCTGCAACCCATACTTCACCATCTTCAAATATTTCTTTTTTCCAAATAGGGACAGTTTCTTTTAGCGTATCAATAATATAGCGGCAGGCATCAAATGCTGCTGCCCGATGAGCGGCAGAGACCGCGATAACTACCGGCACTTCACCAACTTCCAATATTCCGGTACGGTGATAGATCAGCGCTTTTTGCACAGGCCATTTATCAAATGCCTGTTTTACTATTTTTTCCATTTCGGCCAGTGCCATAGGCTCATAAGCTTCAAATTCCAGGCGGATCACGGGTTTTCCTTTGGTGGCATTACGTACTGTCCCAATAAACACATCAATGCCCCCTGATTCAGGTGACATGACCCAATCAATCGCGGATTGGATGTTTAATGGAGTGGGGGATATTTGGATTTGAGTGCTCAAGTGTTTAATAAGTTGTATGAAAAATTAGCATACAAAATTATGCTTTGAAAAATTAATATCATCAAACTTCACGTATTCTTTACTTCCTTATTAGTAAAAATTAAATCACAGATAGTAGAGGAAAAAAATTATTCAGGCGCTTTTTTACTTCGAATATTAAACATTAACGGTAAAATTAACAAATAAATAACAATATAAAGTGAGCCTTATGGCAAAGTTTTTTTTAAATATACAAATACAATACTTTGTAAATCAATTAAATGTATTTATTAAATAAAGTTAAACTTTAATGTTAAGACAGATAACATTTATGGCACTAGCTATATGTATTAATCCTCTAAAAAATTAACGTTTTTGATATTGGACAGGCAGTATGTAAAGGAATCAGGAAACGGGGTTTTCTTAACCTCCACTCACAGGAGGAATAATAGCGATTTCATCACGCTCATGTATGTTATCCCCGGGCAAGGCGTATTCGTTATTTACAGCAACCATGTACGAGGCCAGTTGTTTAAGACGCGGGTATTTTTGCTCGAGTAAATATTTTAAATTATACACGGTAGCATCATTGGCCATCTCCAAACAAACAGAAGAACTATTGAATATGTCCTTCGAAATTCCAAACGCCAGGATATTAATCTTCATCAATCAAAAATAATTTAAAAATCAATAAGAAACGACTAAAGGATTGAATTGTTACAAATTAGAATTTGCAGTTATACTTTTATATTAAAATTCCTATACCCAGTAACACGAGGATTTTTAACTTTATCCAAACGCCTGAGACATATCCGCCATCAAATCATCAATATGCTCTAATCCAACTGATACCCGTAATAAATTAAAAGGTGTTTTGGTATCCGGGCCTTCTACTGATGCACGGTGTTCTATAAGGCTTTCAACGCCGCCTAAACTGGTGGCCTGGGTAAATAATCTAAGGCTGTTTATCACTCTTTTGGCTTCATCTGCGCCTCCATTTACGCAAAATGATAACATACCCCCAAAACTTGTCATTTGTTGTTTTGCGATATTATGCTGCGGATGTGAGGGTAAGCCCGGATACATTACCCGCTCAACTTTTGGGTGTTTTTCTAAAAATTCAGCTAATAGTTGGGCATTTTGAACATGTCCGCGCATGCGGTAGGGCAAAGTTTTTATACTTCGCGTCAGCATGTAACAATCCATCGGCGAAGGTATGGCACCGCCCATTTCCTGTACCTGGCGTATCTTTTGCCACCAATCATTTTTCTCCTTTGTAATTAATACACCACCCATCAGGTCGCTATGTCCGCCAAAATACTTGGTGCAGGAGTGCATTACCAGGTCGGTGTCTAAAGCAAGTGGTTGTTGGCATATAGGTGTCGCAAACGTATTATCACAAGCTACTTTAATACCCAGTTTATGTGCAATCTCTACTATCTTTTTTATATCAGTAATTTTAAGCAGGGGGTTTGAAGGTGTTTCTATCCATATCAAGCCTGTTTCTGGTTTAATATGATTTTGCAAAACTTCGGTATTATTTACATCAATAAAATCGAAAGTTAATATGCCTGCAAATAAGTTTTTTAGTTGGTTGCGTAAACCATGGTACATATCATCCGGGGCAATAATATGAGTTCCAGGCAACAGCGATTGAAAGACGGCCATTCCGGCAGCATTACCAGATGAAAATGAAGCGGCATCAGCGCCGCCTTCCAGTTTTGCCAGCACATTTTCAAGTAGAGTACGATTCGGGTTACCTGACCGGCTGTATATATAACCGCTTGGATAAGTACCATCGGCAGCGCGTTCAAAAGTTGTTGAAAGTACGATGGGTTGTATTACTGCTTTTGAGGTTTCATCTATATGGTTACCGGCGTGTATGGCGATGGTTTCTATTTTCATTGGATTTGTTTGTGCAAACTTAAAATTTTAGCATTATTATAAAATCATATATTTGTATTAACTGAAAATTATATGACAATAGGACGCATCCCCATTGCCTCAATTGCTTTATTACTTGTCGTATTAATAAGATTTATAGTAAAGCATTTTTTTTCACCTTATTTTTTTAGTATTCTCCTTATCTTGACGGAGCTTTGATGGGAATTTTATTAGTATATCTGATATACTATGCAAACATTTACATTACTGCCTGGGTGAGAAATAGGAGCGAGG
>JAQBOA010000102.1 GCA_028288305.1 Mucilaginibacter sp. | reverse complement strand
CTTGAAGGCTCATTTACAGAGATGGAAATTTATCGCAAAATTCTGCAGCAGGAAGGCTTGACAGTGAGTGTGGAATAGTTTTTAAGTCGTAAGTCTTGAGCCCAAAGTCTTAAGTCGGGCTTAGTATAAAGGATGATAGACTACAGAGTCTTTAGCCCGAAGTATTAAACTTAGAACTATTCTGACTTAAGACTTTGAACTTCAGACTAAAGACTTTACACCATATAATTCCACCCGTGCATATCAGGCACACTGCCATATTTTATAGCATCAAGTTCCTTCAATACTTTCTGCGAAAACTCACGTGTTTTAGGATCACTTAAAAAATATTCTTCGCCATTATGGCTTATGGATCCAACAGCGGCAATGGTAGCGGCTGTTCCTGCTCCAAAAGCATCTGTAAGTTTTCCGTTTTTAGCGCCTTCAATAATTTCGGCTACAGACACCCGGCGTTCTTCAACCGGCATGCCCCATTCGCGGGCCATTGTTAAAACGGTATCGCGTGTAACACCATCTAAAATTGTATCACGTGTTGATGGGGTAATTAGCTTACCATCTAGCATGAACATCACATTGGCGGCACCCATTTCTTCAACATATAAATGGTCTTTGGCATCAGTCCAGATCAGTTGGTCAAAACCTTCTTCGGTTGCTTTCTTAGCGGGAAACATAGATCCTCCATAATTACCGGATGATTTTGCATATCCCATACCACCCTCGGCCGAACGGGTAAAATAAGTTTCTATCTTAACCCTTAAAACTTTACTAAAATACGGACCTGTTGGCCCTACCAAAACCATGTATTTGTAAGTTGTAGAAGGAGCCACACCTAAATATGGATCTGTTGCAAACATAAACGGCCGGATATACATGGAATGGTTAGGCTTAGCCGGAACCCAGTCCCGGTCGATATCAACTATAGCGGCAATACTCTGGATAAATATATCTTCAGGCAGTTCGGGCATGCATAAGCGTTCGGCTGATTTATTAAAACGAGCCGCGTTTTTATTCGGACGGAAAACAGAAACCTGTCCGTCAGCATGTTTGTAAGCTTTTAACCCTTCAAAAAACGACTGTCCATAATGTAAAGCAGAAATAGCCGGACTCAACCCAATTTCCCCGTAAGGGACAATCTCAAAATTTTTCCATTCACCATCGGCATAATCCGCCACAAACATGTGGTCCGAAAATGTTTTTCCAAATGGTAAGTTGTTAAAATCCGTTTCCTGTAAACGGGAATTTTTGGTTTTTGTGATCTTGATATCAAGCGTCTCGGTCATGGCCTTAAATATTTAATTCAGAAAATGGCAAGTTAGGGAATTTTGATCATATTTGGTGAATGAACCTTAACATATGAAACTAATTTTATCACTAATCCTTCTTTTTACATTAGGATTGAGTAATAATCAACCAAAGCAAGATCCAACATTTAAATTACCACTTTTACAAACATGCCTGAAGATATGGAGGGTTGTGGCGACGATTATTATTTATCTAAAAACGATCAAAAACAAAATAGACTTATCTGTCGAACTGATTATACAAGGGCATTAATTTATATAAATAATAAACCAGTCTTGTTAAAGGCCAATTACAAAATAAGTGATAAGGAGAATCATGCTTTCGCAAATGGAAATTATACTTTAATCATTAAAAACGGTTCTTTGAAATCAACAGGTGACGAGGATTATATTATGAAACCAATTATCACTTTAAAATACGGTTCGAAAGTTATTTGGATGAAGAATTTAATTGGTGACGGCGGTTGTTAAATAGTGCTGAGCGTTTTTTCCACCCAACCCTTACCCCAATTTTCAACTTCTTCCTCTTTCCATAAACCCCGGTAAAAAATTCTTTTCTGAAATCTCGGCGGCAAATATTTTTGCCAGTTGGTGCCGCCGGTTGCTTTAATCTCATCGGGCTCCCGGTGCAGGTAACGAACCGCAGATTTAAAATGTACCAATGGCCAGTTTACGTTTACGTTTATATCCAATTGTCTTAACTCATTTTCAAGCTCGGGTGTAGATTGTGATGAGGATTTAAGTTGCTTATAAAGCGCGTTAAAATTGTGATGAATATTCGCTTTGCCCAGCTCAATAAAAGTTGAGGCGTATTTCCTTTCGAACTGTTTAAGCGTTAAAGTTTTTTTACCTGTTGATAGTTCTGTTGCACCAAATTTCCAATACAGGCATTCAAACTGTTCCTCAATGGTTGCATTCTTCAAACTGCCACGCTTATCACCGGCTACCAGGTTAATAAAATCCGTAGCATAAATCTCAATCATACGGTATTGCCCGGATTGAAAACCGCTTGCCGGAAGCAGGGACATCCTGAACTTTAAAAACTGTTCCTTTTCCATCCCATCAACCATAATCTCAAACGATTGAGTTAACGCCTCAAAGTACCGGTTTATCCGTTTTAAACGGGCAGCGAAAAACTCAGCATTTAAAGGCAGTGCTGTGGTGATCTGCCTGCATTCATGCAGGACCAATTTAAAATACAGCTCAGTTATCTGGTGATAAATAATAAATATCTCTTCATCCGGAAACGGCGTTTTTGGATTTTGAAGACTTAATAGCGTATCAAGATGTATATAATCCCAATAGGTCAAAAAATCAGCATACAACAATCCATCCAGATATGAGGTCATATCCTGACCCATAGCCTGGTATTTTTCCTGTAACTGTGCCAGGCGTTCTTCTATTTCCGGAGTGAAATGCATTTGTTAAAGGTAGCAAGATTTGTTATTTATTTAATAATCAAGAGTCAGGAGCCAAGATACAAGAGCCAAGATTGAAGAGAATAGAAAAGTATTTCTTTATAACTCAAGCGTGTATATCTAATTCCTGGCTCTCGTATCTTGATTCCCGGCTCTTTAATCTTTTTTCACAACTGCCCAACGTTTTTCATTTTTAATACGATGATGCAATAAACAGATTTAATTAATTATCCTAAATTTAAAAAAATGAAAACAGCAATTTTTAGCCTACTAGCCATTTTACTTCTTGTCATCTTAACTTTAGTTGTTCTGCCAGGGTGTAATAAATCAAGTGTATCACCCGCTACAAATAATCCAATTTCAAATAAGTCCACTTCACTGGCTGGAAAGGCGGCAACGGATACGGTGCCCACCGGCAAACCGCCTGTTAAATATACTACCACTCCGCTTACAGGCGATCAGATTACCCTTGTACCTCATTTTTATAAAAGTCCAACTGCCGATTCCAGTTACGTTTATTTTATAGCCCAAACAAAAAACTACTATTGTGGCATAAGCCTGCTCCATACTTCTTATAACTTTGCTAACGGCAATTACACTATAGGTTTTCTGGATGTTGTACAGCCATCACCTTGTGTTATAGGCGATGGCCCAATTGCTGCAACTATTAATCTTACCCAAAATGGTGGCCCTATGCCTGTTGGTACTTTTCCTATAACAGTTACTTTAAATGGTACTACTTATGCCGGTAGCATGGTTTCATCTTCAACATCAATTACATTTAACTGGAATTATACCTCCGGAGTTTTGATTGCCCCGCAGCAGATCAGCCGGTAATGGTAGAATATATTTTAATTCTTTAGAGAGTTCTACCTTTCATATGGTTGAGCTCTCTAAAAAAGCTGTATATTCTGCACGTTTTTATTTGTTAGAAAAATATTTTGATTTTGACCCAACGTTTTACGATCTGCATACGAAGATCTTTTTTATTCACTCAGGAATAAATTTTTTGAATGAATCTTTCTAAAAAACAAGCAGAAAAGCTGGTAAAAGGATGTATAAATAATGAACGCACGGCCCAGGAAGCCTTGTATAAGCTATTCCATGCAGATATGCTGCGTGTTTGTTATAGTTATATACCCGACAAGGAATTGGCTAAAGAAGCTTTTAATAGCGGGTTTCTGAAAGTATTTCAATCAATTCAAAATTTTGATATTGAAAAAGGCGAGTTAGGCGGCTGGATACGGAAGATCATGATTTATACCTCAATAGATCTTTCCCGTAAGGAATTAAAATTTAGCTCAACTTTGGTATTGGAGAAAGATGAGGATGACTTTTTTATTTCTCCCCAGGTTTTAGAAAAATTATACTTTGAAGATATTTTACAAAAGATCAGGTCGTTACCGCGTGCAACACAAATGGTTTTCAATTTGTCGGTAATAGATGGTTTTACACATAAAGAAATAGGCGAACAATTACACATAAGTGAAGGTACATCCCGCTGGCATTTGGCCGAAGCAAAAAGAAAACTAAAGGCATTGCTCGAACCACCCAGTATAAGCATTGATCAGCCAAAGGAAAGGAGTGAAAAAGCAAAATGAAAAATTCATTGAGATACCTCAAACTTTGGCAAAAAAAGCGAAGTGAATTACAGATAAATGATGATCCGCAAAAAGACTGGCATGAAATGCAGTCTATTTTGGATGAGCATATACCGGTTACATCTGCAGAGGATGACAAGCCTTCGCGTTCCAAAGGCTTTAAATTGCTTTCATTATTATTTTTCTCTATGTCGGCAGCAGCTATGACTTATGTTTTTACATATAAAATTGTAACCAAAAATCACAGTCATAGTGCCTATCATCAAGGTCATGTGAAAAGACATAATAAATTGAATATTAATAGTTCATCAGGAGACAGTGTTGGAGATTCTTTAACCGCAAACAGTGTAGCTTTTAATAAGAAAGATAGCCTTTTCAACATTAACCAATCCATTGTTATACAAAATGAAAACATTATTGGTACAATTTTCAGTAATAAGCCGGAAAATGCATCCTCAAACGTTATCCCCGGTAATAGTTTATTTGCATTAACTAAAAATAGTAATCCATTTTCCCCGAGGTATCAAAATGTATTAAATTTTCAAAGTAAATTTCAACCGCTTGTTGCTGCTAACAATAAAAATAAACCGGCACTTGAAGATAAATCAACAGTACATGCTTCATTTAGTAAAACAAAGGCAGGCAAGTCTCCAGGTATGGGCAAGAACGACACATCATTAAGCAGGGGTGCTAATACTGGTAATACAAATGTGTTTAAATCCCGCAATTTGAAAGGGACTGTGCACCATCATTCTATTAACGGTAGAAATGAAAATAGTTCGGATATTAAAAGCGGTGATAATCATAATGAATATCCTGTTTTGTTTTCTTCAACCCCTGGAACCGGTTTTATTTCAGCGCAAAACAGCCTAAATATTACTGGAAAACCTATCTTAAATTTCAAAATAATTCAGAATCAGTTAGTTAACAAATTGCAGGGGAATAAAAAAGCTAACACTAAAACGAAAAATGCAAAAGTAAAAAATCCTTCTTCTTTAAACATAAACATAGATTGGGGTTTATTAGCGGGTGTTAACTCTTCCGGGAGTTTTACCCCTAAAAACCAAAATTCTAATTTTTATGGGAGCTTGCCTGTTGATTTGTTTTTGGGGTTGTTTGCCACGTATAATATAAACGATAAATGGGCGGTTAATTCACAAATTCGGTTATTTAGCCCGCAAACCATTAGTACCACCTATACGCATCCTAATGCAAGCAAGATTGATTCTGCCCAATCGCTGCAAATAACAAGTTCACGGAAAATATACTCAATTAGTATACCACTACACGCAGTTTACAAAGTCAACAGTAACTTAAGTTTCATGGCTGGCCCGGTAATAAATATACCTATAAAACAAATAAATACTAATAGTACGTTACAACCGGCAGCTATCAGGTCAGATTCTTCTTATTATCAGGGAATTTTGGCTGTATTGAACAAAACAAAATATGAGCAGAAACTCAATTTTGGTCTATCAGGTGGGGTAAATATTCATTTTAAGCGTTTAAGCTTCGGGGCAGCCTATATGAGAAGCTTAAGCGGATACCAGGTTTCTTCAGACTTTGGTACTTATAAATCTTACAATGGCACCCTTCAGTTTATGGTAGGATTTCAGTTAAATAAGCCAAAACCATAGTTATTAGGCAAATAGAAGACGAGGTCCGACGATTCAAATTATCCCTTAACAATAAAGGATAAATTTTGACTGTAACAATTAAGGGATTTTTCTGTTTTATCAAAACATATTCCATCTAACTTGTTCTTATCTTTATATAAAATCCCAGGAAATCATGATGATCCAAAAAATACTTATAGCCATTGATGAAAGCAAGCATTCGGAACATGCTGCTGAATATGGCTTTGATATTGCCCGCAAATTCAACGCCGCTGTAGGTTTGGTTAATATCATTGAGCCTGCAATTATGCCTCAAATGACAGCAACCGCCGATCCTATAATGGGAATGCCTATGCAAGGCGTGGGTATAGAGGAAATGGAACTAATGGATATTCAAAAAAACCAATCGGAAAATATTGTAGACCGTATTATAAATAAGCTAGCAGGCGATATGCCGGTTACTCATTTTACTGAATTTGGCTCAACTGCAGATGGAATTATAAAATGCAGCAAAGAATTTAAAGCCAATTTGATCGTGTTGGGTACACACAGCCGCACTGGTCTTGACCGTTTATTTATGGGCAGCGTTGCCGAGCACGTTGTGCGTCACTCAGAAGTGCCCGTTTTGGTAGTGCCCTTTAAGGAGTCCGGAAGTCAGTAAAGTCCGGAAGTCCGAAAGAAGATAATTGTTAAGATTTTGATCAAGTAATAGCTTAAAAAACTTTCGGACTTTCGGTCTTCCCGACTTTCGGACTTCCTAATACAGCAGCCTGAACTTAATAGTATGCTCAATAGCCTTTAGTTCATTCAGCACCCCGGTATCGTAACCGGCATTCACATCGGTAATTACATACCCTATCTGGGGGTTGGTCACCAAAAATTCACCTACTATATTAATGTTGTGGCGGGCAAATACATCATTTATTTTGGCCAGTATGCCCGGAACGTTTTTGTGAATATGTATTAACCGGTGTGCGTTATTTATACGAGGGGGCTGCAAATCTGGAAAATTGCAACTGGTATGCGTTTTGCCCTCGTTCATAAAAGCCATCACCCTTTTGGGAATAAAATCGTCGTTGCGTGGATTGTTTTTAGGGTCGTCAAAAATAATAATACCATTTTCACAGGCTGCCTCCCCCAGTTTGCGGCTATTGATCCTTCCAAAAATGCCAATTACTTTTAACCTTCCGGCATTTTGTAATTGTTCAATGGTTGGCTGGTTCTCTTCATCACAAAAAAGTATGCCTGCTTCTTCCAGGTATTTTTCTTCTATGCTTTCACGTTGACGGATATTATAACCTTCTTTGCGCATTTGTGCCAGCGCTTCTTCTTCTACGTCGCCAACTACAAGGCATTTAATGCGATTTTTTGGATACGATATAGCTCTCGGCAGTTTATTGATGTAAAGAAATTCGTCGAAACTTGGCGTGATATGATCAGCCTTTTCGGCTACTGATTTACGCTCTATATTCTCCGTAAAGGCAAAGAACTTCTTGATCATGCCCGATTCCTTGAGCTGGAAATCAGAATAGCCATCACCAATGCCGTAAATTTCACCCTGTAAATCAAGTTCTTTCAATAACTTAACCTTACCACCTTCCTGCGACAAAGGATTGCTTCTGTCGTATCCAATTATATTCCCTTCATCATCAAACTCAAAGGTATTGGCGTAAATATTTTCTTTTTTGATTTGATACTCAGTCACCACCGGGATAATAAATTCCTTAAAGCCCCCGGATACAATCAATACCTCGTCAGCGTGATTTTTAAAGAAGATGGTATTGCGGGAAAACGAAGTAGAAACCTTTTTCTTGAGATGGGTAACCAGTTGTTTTAAATGCTCCCGGTTAGCCTGTAATAATTTAACACGGTTCTCCAGACTTTGGGTAAACGATAGCCGACCCTCCATCGAAGCATTCGTAAGGTCTTCTATTTGTTTATAGATACTTTCTCTGTCTGGATGATTTTTTAGGGATATACGGGCCAGCTCATCCAAAGCCTCCACCTGTGTAAACGTACTGTCGAAATCTATAATAAAGTATTGAGCCATTCTTTTGTAATGTGCAAATATGCGGATGTGCAAATGTGCAGATTTTTTAGATTGATTTTTTTGGCGATTTTTGCAGAGACGCAATATTTTGCGTCTTGGAACTTGTCAATCTGCTTATGTGCAAATTTTAGATGACTTTTTTTGTTAAGATATTTATTTGTTTAGACTATAAGTTGGGTGAGATAATAAAATGACGAGGGCCTATTGTACATTTTATAATAATCTATCCCAACGGTTATCTTCTTTGGAAAGCCAATCATCGGCTAATGATTTTTTACTTATTAAATACGAAAAGTCAGTTAGTTCTTTATCACCGGCGTAGTCATCATAAAGTTCATCAACAGCTATTTCAGTTTGATGCTTCAACTTCTCTTCTTTAATTGATTTTAAAGTTTGCTCCATTTTATGAATAATCTAATATTAGATCATACGGTAACGAAATTGAAATAGAAGCATTTCATCCCAGAGAGTTTTTGGGAGTGTTTCACGAACTGTGTCATGAATTAATTAGCGCTCTCGGTTCTGGTATTGCCGCAGTGGGGGATTTTGGAAACCGTCAGCCGAATTTAGCACAAATGTTTCATAGTAGCACAAATGTTCAAATAACCCCGTCAGCCCCATTGCGGCAATACCTTGTTAGCGGTAGTTGTTCTCATTTCTTCGTCAATTTGTATCTCAAGTGTGTTGTCAAGTCTGATGGTATTACTTCTACAATTTGAATATCATATTTGTCTTTGTCAATGCCGTCAAAGAGCCGGATACCACTTCCTACAAAAACTGGAGCAATGTGAATGAAAAATTCGTCCACAAGCCCTGCATTGAGAAATTGTTGAATAGTATTCGCACCACCTTGTATTCTTATGTCCTTTCCTTTGGCTGATTGTCTTGCTTTTTCTAATGCACTTTGTATTCCGTCATTTACGAAATAAAAAGTTGTTGTCCCCTTTTGAACCCAGGGTTTCCGTTTTTCGTGTGTCAGAACATAAACATCTGCTTTGTATAAATCTTCTGCCCAATGGACTTCGCCTTCTTCAAACATTCGCTTTCCCATAATGTAAGAACCTGTTCTCGCAAACACATCATCAATTAACTTACTGTCTGCACCGTACTCTTCACCGCCTTCCATATTGATGTTTTTCCAAAATGCTTTTTGTTTAAACATCCACTTGTGGATTTTTGGTGAAACGCCGCCCATTGGGTTGCTTGGACTTCTGTTATCGCCTGCGAAAAAGCCATCAAGTGATATTCCGCCGTCAAAGATAATTTTGCTCATAATTTTTATTTATTTATTGTTCGTCAAAGTTAATTTTGTCCGTTGACCTGATTGTTACAACTGTCGCTCTACAATTACCGCTAACTCAATTATTTATACCCTCATTAAGAATAAGGTCACCAAATTTAATATATAGTTGAGAAAAAGCCATACCCCAATTATGGATAGGCATCGTCCATTTTCGGCTGACGTCTTTTACGACCAGGCACACCAGTTTAAACAAGGCATGACCGGAGTTAAAAGCACCTTTAGATTTGGTGATTTTACGCAACTGCCTATGAACTCCTTCAATGGGATTGGTGGTGTAAATGATTTTCCGAATAGTGGAATCGTACGCATAGAAAGCCGACAGGTTAAGCCAATTATCTATCCAAGATTTACAGCTCAGCGGATATTTCTTCCACCACTTTTGTTCGAACTCCAAAAGCCCTTGCTTTGGCTGAGATGATGGGCAAACTCTCCTTCTAATGCTGACTCTAATAAATGCTTTAAGAGTGGGGCAAGTACACCCTCGCCCAAGCCGGCTAACGCTTCTTTTTTGAAACTTTCAAAATCAAATTCTTCTCCTGATTCCATCCTTTTTGTGTCTTATAGTTTGACTACTTGACACAGTTCACGTTACACCCTCAGCTTTTTTCCTTTTGCAAGACACAAAATGTTGGGTCTCTACAAACTACATATTAATTTTCTCCCCCTTTAGGGGGCCGGGGGGCTTGCCAATATTCTCAATTCTTTCGGATAATAATTATTGATCCTGTTTGGCAAAAGCTTTGCCCACCCCAGCGGATGCCCTTCAAATGTCATCAGGCTCCAGCCTTTTTTAGTTATATTAAGATCAATGTTTTCACGCCTTAAATATTGTATGGCTTGATTATAGTTAAGTTCAGTTTGTAATACTGCATCCTTATTAATATGAATGCTCAATGCCAGTTCATGGTCAGGGATTAAATCATTACCCATCAGCTTACCCAACCTCACTCCAGATTTTTTGATATACAAATGTCGTTGCAAAACATCCAAACTCTCTTTATGAACCCTGTTAATAGCCAGCCAATCTTCATTAACCATAAAATAGTAAAAGTCATCAGACTTATTAAGATAGGTTTTAACCAGTTCAATTTCCTTTAAAGCTACTTTTTGATGTCCTTTTATTTTGTAAAAAGGTGATTCGTCGGTATGTCCCTTCTTTTTTAAACAAGCGGCAAATAATCCCTCGCCTTTTACCTTGCCGGGATAAAAACGATAGCCCCAGGCTTTTTGTTGGTCCGACTCAGTTTCTATTATTCCCCAATCTTTATTAATCGGGACGCGGACACTTTCCATCTCAAATTCCTGGCAAATCCAATCGAGTATATCCTCATTTTCCTGGTGTGAGTAGGAGCAGGTACTATATATAAGGTAACCATCTTCCTTTAAGGCAGGATAAATATCAGCCAGAATGCGTTCCTGCCGCTGCTGGCATAAATTCACATTTGCCGCCGACCATTCACTCATAGCCTGTGGATCTTTCCTGAACATTCCCGATCCGGAACATGGCGCATCAACCAATATCATATCAAAAAAGCCGGTAAGCTTGCTAAAATCCTTCGGATCATTATTGCTTACTATAACATTAGCAGTGCCCCACCTATTAAGGTTATCACATAAAACAGGAACACGCGTTTTAATAATTTCGTTGGCCACTAACAGGTCGTTGCTATTTAAAGCAGAATTGATTAGGGTACTTTTACCACCCGGTGCAGCACATAAGTCCAATACCTTTACTGGTTCATCTTTATTGGGCCTGATATGTTTAATGATATGATCAATAAACATGGATGATGCTTCCTGCACATAATAACATCCGGCATGGAAAAGCGGATCGAAGGTAAAAGATGGACGGGTCTCCAAATATTTTCCTTCGGGGCACCAGGGCACTTGCTCATTTGTTTTTAATGCAGAACTTTTAAAAGGATTAATCCTGATTGAGGTTGGCGGTTCGGAAAACTGGTGTGCATTTATAAAATTATGCGGCTCAAAACCTTTTTCACCAGATAAAGAAGCTAAAAAATTTTCAGGAAAAACGTTTGCGTTCATATCAATTTCAAAGATACAAATTCAATAATTGTGATTGTTTAACTTAATGATTAACCTGCCTTATAATGGTTCTTATTAGTTTACAGTTGGTTAAGGAAGCAGAACCAAATTTTTATAAATTTCTTTTGGCAGCTTGCCAAAATGTGTGTATGTTTGTAGCCCGCTTAAGAGAAAGCGGTTGTTTTTTGAAGATTTAGCGACTAAAAAATTATCTGAAAATAAGTGAAAATAACACTTGACAGGCATTAAAAATAATCGCATCTTTGCAGCCGCTTCGACAACGAGGCAAATGGTTAAAAAATTAGAAACCGAGAGGTTTTTTAAAAAAGGTTCTCTGCGACAGAGAACAATAAACGTTCTTATAAGGTATAGATAATCATGTAGAGTAACGGCGGAACCGAAAGGGGAGGCGGTTAAAGAGAAAGAGAGAGGGATACTGTAAAAAGAGAATAATTTTTACAGATTCTATTATTAATAATAGGGTCAGTGATAGAACTAGACATTTTACAATGGAGAGTTTGATCCTGGCTCAGGATGAACGCTAGCGGCAGGCCTAAT